>PCAK01000040.1 GCA_002730525.1 Acidobacteriota bacterium
GGCAGATACGCGGCCCGGTTCATTTCGGTGGCGTGGAACCAGTGGTTGATCCCCTCGCCCTGGTGGATCGCCACCGGAGCGATCGTGGCGATGTCGTCGGCGAGTTGCTCGATCAGTTCCCTGGGCGCGGAGGTAATCTCGACGACCGAGTCCAAGTCGTAGTCGCGCAGGTGGGTCTCGTACATCGTCCACAGCGTGATGCACTCGATGGATTGACCGTCGGCCAGCGTGACCTGGAAGCGCCCCTCCAGCGCCGGCGACAGGCCCTTCTGGCTCATCGTCTCACCGACGTCGTCGCGTGTGAGTGCCCGCGGTTCATCGGCCTGCTCGTCCCAGATGACGTAATCGCCTAGCTGCTCGTGCTGTTCCGCGGTGAGCCCCTGGACCGTCATGGACGGCCCGTCCGCCGCCAACGAGGTCTGATAGTCGGCGAAGACTTCGCTCGCGCGCAGCCGTCTTAACGTGTCGGTGCGGACGAGCAGGGGAAAGTCCGTGAACCGCTTGACGAAGTCCTCGTCGTACTGCCGGCGCTCCATGAGCAGGCGCGTGATGCCCAGAAACAGCGCTGCGTCAGTCTGAGGGCGGATCGGGATCCAGTAGTCGGCCTTCGTCGCAGGGGGGCTGTACTCCGGCGCGATGACGACGATCTTGCCGCCCCGCTCCATGCACTCGATGAACCAGTGCGAATCGGGTAGCTTGTTCTCGACCAGATTCTTCCCATCCATGATGATGAGCTTCGAGAACCTGAGGTCGTTGAAGTCACAGTCCGACGTCTGCAGGCCATGCACCCATGGATGACCGGGCGCTTGGTCGCCGTGCCAGGTGTAGTTCGAGAAATTCCGCCCCGCCCTCGCCTCGTCCGGTCCGACCCCCCGAACCTGGGCGTCGAGCAGGGCCAGCGAGTTGTTCAGCCGGTACATGCCGTACTTGCCCAGCACGCCAAGGAGGCCCATGCCGCCTCGCATCTTGACCGTTCGGGTGCCGGCGCCGCCCATGGCATCGACCATTTCCGGCTGATATCCCTGCGCGCGCAGCCGTTCGGCACCCTCGTCTCCAGAGTAGGTGCGGGCGATGGACTGGAGCGCTCCGGCGATGTTCTGAAACGCCTCCTCCCACGAGATCTGGATGAACTCGTCGTCGCCGCGCCGGTCGAACAGATAGGTCGACCGAAGCTCCGGCGTGAGTTCGGGGAATCCCGCCTCGGCCCACGCCTTCCAGCCTCGCCGGACGATCGGGTGGCGCAAGCGGTACGGTCCGTAGAGGACTCGATGAAAGGTGTAGCCCTTCGCGCACTGGCGGGGATTCCAGTTTGCCGTTGCGTGGTTGCCGTAGAGGTCGGCGTAGTCCTGATAGTCGTAGGTCGAGCCGGTTCGCACGACGATGCCGTTGCGGACGTAGGCTCGGATACGACACGCGTGGGTGTCGTTGGGCGAGCACACCCAGTCGAACATCGAGTCGTACCGATATTGGTCGTGGTAGATCGCTTCCCAGTCCCTCGACACGGAACGCCCCAGCGGATTCCCGTCATCGGTCGGTTCGAGGAAGGTGCACGCCGCCTCGAGGCCCAGCACGGACCCAGCGGTGCCGATGCCCATCCATTGCAGGAACAAGCGGCGCGGTACGCCGCCCGGCTTCGGTTCGCCTGGGACAGGATCGGAAAGCGGGTGCTTGTCTTTGCTCATGGCGTTGTTCTCCGGTCCGCTAACTGCCGTCGAGATGGGTGGAAGAACTCGGTCGCGCGCGCTTGTCTATGGCTCGATGAACAGTTCCTGCCAGATCGTGATCGACTTCTTCCCATCCCGGTCGCCGGCGCTACCGTTCCACACCGCGAAGCCGACGGCCGTTCGTGATCCAGGTCTGAGCCTCACAGCTTCGTTCTTGCCGGTATCGAGGTCCCGGGTGAACTGCACGCGATACGATCCGGTCGCGTACTCGCCGGTGGCCGAGACCGCCTGATCGAACGGCGGACGAGCCAGCAAGGTGCCGAATCCCTCGGCGGTCAGGTCCTCCGCGGCGCTGTTCCGCGTGGGATCCGCGACGATGTTGCCGGCGCCCCAGGCGGTGACGAATCGTGGATCCGATTCCAGGGTCAAGGCGTTGCGCATCGGCTGCTCGACCGGCGAGCGCAGGAGGTTGGGATAGGAATCGATGCCGATGTTGGGATAGACCTTCTCCAGGTCCTGGAAGGCCGGCTCCAGATCGGCCTGACGTTCGGACTTCCACATCCAGATGTTCACGTGGTCACCCAGTTGACCCATGGCGAAGAATGGCGGGTCTTCATTCAGAGCGAACTGAATCGCCGAGGCATCGCGGAAATCCTGAGGTCGAATGGCCGTGGCATCCTCAGTCGTGTCCGACCAGTTCAACAGCATCGCGACACGTTGGCCGTCATGCACCGCCTTGACGGTGATCTCCTCGGGCCGTTCCGCACGCCACCAGAGCGGCATGAGATGGAGGCTCACGGCCGGTGAACTCCGCCACACGCCCGAGTCAGGGTGGTCCGGGAGTTCCGCGACGCGAGTCGCGACGATCCGGAACTTCTTCATCTCCACCTTGGCGCGTTGCTCGTCGCTCGACATCGACCGGACAAGGTGCACGAGATGCCATGCGTCGTCACCGTGGAGATACCCACTTTGCGGCATCGGCGAGCCCGGTAGCCCGGCGACCAGGCGGCGGTAGACCTGTTCGGGCGAGGGGTCGCCCTTGTAGACGCCGAGCGTCAGATCGCGTGGTCGCGTCGGCAAGCCCTTCGAGTCGATCTGCTCCTGCGCGCCGTCGCCCTTCCCGGTCTCACCGTGGCACGGTGCACAACCTTTTCCGTAGAGTTCGCGTGCTTGAGCTTCGGCCTCTGGCGTAAATTCCGGCTCGGGTGGAATCGCAATGATGCCTGTGCCGGGGTTACCGAACGACGCCGGCTCGGTCGGCTCACTGACCGTGATCGGCCGCTCCAGGAAGGTCTTGACGTAGTGCACCAGCCCCCAGCGGGTTTCTTCAGGCAGATGAGCCCACGACGGCATCGCGGACCCTGGCATGCCGCGCGACATCGTCCGGAACAGATCGTCATCGGTAGGGACGCCGTCCCACGTCGAGATCAATCGGAATCGTCCTGTCGTGAAATCGCGCGGTCGCGGATAGAGCAGATACGCAGCCTCACCCAATCCGTCGCCGTCTGGTCCGTGGCAGGCGACGCATTCTTTCTCGTACGTGGTCTCGCCGAGCGCCAGGAGTTCCGGCGAGGTCGACGGGTGTTCGGAAGGTTCCAGGGAAAGGGCGATCACACCCGGGTCGGTGTCGAGTGGTGGGCCGCAGGCGACCATGAACGAGAGGGCGAAGAGCGCCAGCGAAAGGTGGAGAAGCCGAGTGTGCGCGATTGACATGAAGCCTCCTGACCCCGTCCGAGCCGTAGGATGTTTCTACTTCAAGCACACTGGCAACCCTATGACATTCGTCATAACTGCGCGCGCTCGAGTCGAGAGATCGCCGGCGGGGGCTCAGAAATCGATCGCGGACGCTTCTACGGGCACTCGCGGGTTCGCCGCCAGAACGCCGCGGCGAGGCTGCCGATCAACGAATGGCAGACAGACGAGATCGCGCACGGGATGGCGACGAGCGGGCTGGCGAAGTTCTGCCGCGCGAGGACGACGCCGAGGCCGGAGTTCTGCATGCCGACCTCTATAGAGACGGTTCGCGCGGCGCGCTCCTCGCTCAGCAGGAGTCGGCCGGCGGCGTAGCCGAGGCCGAAGCCGCCGAGGTGCAGCGTGAACACGGCGAACAGCAGGCGCACGCCGGCCTCAAGGATTTCCTGTTTTCCCGCCCCAATGATCGACGCGACGATGAGGACGATGGTCGCCACCGCGACCAGTGGCGCCACTGGCAGGACGGCGCGCGTCAGGCGCGGTGCGTAGCGGTTGAGGCTGACGCCGAGGACGACCGGCAGGATGACGACCTGCACCGTACTCAGGAGCAGGCCGGCGGCCGGAACGTCGACTCGGCTACCGGCCAGCAGCGCCGTCAAGGTCGGCGTCATTGCCACGGCGAGCAGTGTCGAGAATGCGGTCATCGTGACCGACAGCGCGACGTCCGCCTTGGCGAGAAACGAGATGACGTTCGAGGCGGTGCCGCCCGGGCACGACGAGACGAGCACCAGGCCGACCGCGAACTCGGTCGGGAGGTCGTAGAGGTACCCCAGGCTCCATCCGAGCGCGGGCATCACCGTGTACTGCAGCACGACTCCCGGGACGACGAGCCGCCGGTGTCGCGCGATCCGCTTGAAGTCATCGACGCCGAGCGTCATCCCCATGCTGAGCATGATGACGCCGAGGCCGATCGTGATGAAGGGGCCTGAGAACCAGGTGAACGACGGCGGATGATAGAGCGCGATCGCGCTGGCGAGGAGCACCCAGAGCGGGAAGGCGGCGGTCAGGAGCGCGAGGACTCTCACGGAGCGTCGTCTGCCGCCATGTCGGCCTGCCGGGCGCGCTTGATCCAGGTCCGCTCGACGCGTCCACTCATCGTTGCTCTGGGGGTAAACACCTGCCGCGCGCGGTCAGTCTACACCACCGGGTGCACCGGCCCTCGGGTCAGGCCGAGGCCACTAATATAGGATGGTGGGAGAGATGGCAGACGCGGAACAGCAAGCCCGTGATGACCTCGACGCCTGGGTGCGGGAGGTTGTCGCGTGGCACTTCGATCCGGCGACAGGATGTCCCTACTGGCTCGAGTGGGCGGAACAGGCCGACTGGGATCCGCGGCGCGAGGTGGAGTCGTTCGACGACCTGAGGAAGTTCGGCCACTTCGAGGACGAGTTGCTCCGTGGTGGCCCGGTGCGCCGTTGGGTGCCGAAGGCCTATGCCGACCGGCCCGTCTACGTCTTCGAGACCGGCGGCACGACCGGTGTGCCGAAGAGCCGGATCAGCATCGACGACTTCCGGCTCGACTACGAGCTCTTCTCGAAGACGCTGCCCGACGACAAGTTCCCGCCCGGGTCGAACTGGCTGATGCTCGGACCGACTGGCCCCCGGCGGTTGCGGCTCGCCGTCGAGTACCTCGCACAGCATCGCGGCGGCATCTGCTTCTGCGTCGACCTCGATCCACGCTGGGTGATCAAGCTGATCAAGAAAGGCTGGATGGATCACCTCAAGGCGTATCAGACCCACGTCATTGACCAGGCCGTGACGCTGCTCGGCGCCGGCCACGACATCAAGTGCCTGTTCACGACGCCGAAACTGCTCGAGGGGCTGGCTGACCGACTCGAGAGCGACGGGACATCCATCAAGGGAGCGGGGATCACCGGCGTCTTCTCGGGCGGTACCGAGTTCACGCCGCAGTGGAACCGGTTCGCGCACGAGGAACTGCTCGATGGCGTTTACATGACGCCGACCTACGGCAACACGTTGATGGGCCTGGCCGCGAGCGCGCCGAGCACGCCGGAGAACGGCTACAAGATTACGTACTACGCGCCGCAGCCGCGCGCGGTCGTTCAGGTCGTCGATCCCGACGCCCCTGACACTGTCGTCGATTACGGCGCGACCGGTCGTGTGATGATCACGACGCTCACGAAGGAGTTGTTCCTGCCGCGGTTCCTCGAGCGCGACGAGGGTGAGCGTGAGCGGCCCTACGAGAAGTACCCCTGGGACGGCGTGAGCGGGGTGAGACCATTCGGCCGGCTGGCGTCGGTGACGACGGTTGGGGTCTACTGACATGATTCACTTTCCCGTGCTCAGATGGGGCGAGCCGTACCAGAGCCTCGAGGTGAACCAGGTCGCGCACTTCGCCACGGGCGAACCGCTGGCCGAGGTGAGCCAGGCCAACGGCGGCCTGGTCGCGCGAGACCTCCGCAAGGCGCAGCGTGCCCGCGACGCGCTCCGTGAGATTCCCTGCGCCGAACTCGTCAAGATGGTCAAGCGGGCGGGCGAGCTGTTCCAGACCGCCGATCTGCCGATCGGGGATGCGTCGCAGTCGCCCGACGATTTCGTCCGGCAGCAGTCGGCGACGACTGGGCTGCCCGAGCAGCTCTGCCGGATGAACCTGGAGAAGCTGGGCGGCGTCCTGGGACAGCTCGACAAGATCCTGGATGCGCTGACCCGTCGCCTCGACCTCGACATCTTCACGAAGGGCTTCGGCGACGAGGACGGCGTGCTGCGCAGCTACCAGGCGATTGCGCCGGTGCTCGGCATGGTGCTGCCCTCGAACTCATCCGGCGTGCACAGCCTCTGGCTGCCGGTCGTGCCTTTGCAGGTGGGGCTGGTATTGAAGCCGGGCCCGCAGGAACCGTGGACGCCGTGGCGGCTGAGCCAGGCCTTCTTCCAGGCCGGCGTGCCAAAGCAGGCGATCGCGCTCTATCCGGGCGAGGCCGAGGTCGGCGCCGCGGTGGTCGCGCACTGTCCGAAGAGCTTCATCTTTGGCGGCACGGCGACGGTCGATCGCTACCGCGGGAACCCGGCGGTGCAGGTGCACGGCCCCGGGTTCAGCAAGATCCTGATCGGCGACGACCAGGTGGACGACTGGGAGCAGCACCTCGACCTCATGGTGCATTCGGTCCTGGTCAACAGCGGGCGCAGCTGCATCAACTGTTCGGGCATCTGGGCGTCGCGCCATACGAAGGAGATTGCGGCGGCGCTGGCCGTGCGACTCGGGCCGATCGCGCCACTGCCGCCCGACGACCCGAAGGCCGAGCTTGCGGCGTTCACTGTACCCGGGCAGGCTGAGGCGATCTCGGGCGATATCGACAGCGCGCTCGCGGAGGACGGCGTCGAGGATGCGACGGCCAAGTACCACGACGGTGGCCGCCTGACGAGCCACGAGCGCTACGGCTATCTGCGACCGACCGTCCTCAGCTGCGCCGCCACCTCGGCGGCGGCGGCGAAGGAGTACATGTTCCCGTTCGTGACGGTCGTGGAATGCCCGCAAGCCGAGATGCTCGGGTCAATCGGCTCGACGCTGGTCGCGACCGGCATCACCAAGGACGAGCCGTTCCGCCGGTCACTGATGGAGGCGACCAACATCGATCGGTTGAACCTCGGACCGATCCCGACGACGCAGCTGAACTGGCTGCAACCGCACGAGGGCAACATCGTCGACTTCCTGTTCCGCGCCCGCGCCTTCCAGATGGCGTAGGTAAGGCATGCGTAGCGCAGGACTTCAGTCCTGCGTGGGCGAGCCCGTAGGGCGAAGCCCATGAGGGTCGGAAAAGGGGGCTGCCCCTTTCGAGATGCGAATCCTCTCCATCACGGCTGGTGCGGCCGACATGTACTGCGGGAGTTGTCTCCGCGACAACGCCCTGGCCGCCGAGCTGATCGCACGCGGTCACGACGTTCTCCTCCTGCCGCTCTACACCCCGACGCGCACCGACGAACGCAACGTCAGCGACCCGCACGTCTTCTACGGCGGCATTAGCGTCTTTCTGCAGGAACTCTCGCCGCTGTTCCGACGGACCCCGCGCTTTCTCGATCGGCTGTGGGACGCGCCGTCGGTCATCCGCGCGGCCACCAGCCGAGCCGTCAGCGTCGATCCGGCACAACTCGGCGACCTGACGCTCTCGGTGCTGCGCGGGGAGGACGGCCACCAGCACAAGGAGCTGCGCAAGCTCATCGACTGGTTGAAGACGCAGCCTCGGCCGGACATCATCGTCCTGCCGAACTCGCTGCTGATCGGCCTGGCCGCGCCGCTCCGCGCCGCGCTCGGCCGTCCGGTCTGCTGCACGCTCCAGGGTGAGGATCAATTCCTTGAAGGGCTGCCCAGGATGCAGCGCGCCGCCGCCCTCGACATCATCCGCGCGAAGGTTCCTGATGTCGACCGGTTCCTGCCCGTGAGCGAGTACTACGTTGACTTCATGGCCGACTATCTCGCTATTCCGACCGAACGGCTCAGCGTGCTGCCGCTCGGCATCAACCTCGATGGCTACCCCGAGCGCCGCCAAACGCCGGCAGGCGGCGCCACATTGACGGTCGGCTACTTCGCGCGGGTCGCGCCCGGGAAGGGGCTCCACGTGCTGGCCGATGCGTTTCGGGCGCTGCGCGAACGGCTTGGCGTACGTGGCGCACGACTCGAGGTGGCCGGCTACCTGGCGCCGGAGCACCGCGGATACCTCGCCGAAGTCGAGGCGAAGCTGTCGTCCTGGGGGCTCGAGGGCGCGTTTGCCTACCGGGGCGTGATCGACCGCGCACGGAAGATCGAATTTCTGAGCGGCCTCGACGTGTTCTCGGTGCCCAGCACCTATCCCGATCCCAAGGGCATCTTCGTCCTCGAGGCGATGGCGTGCGGCGTGCCGGTCGTCCAGCCGCGGCACGGGGCGTTTCCCGAGATCCTCGAGCGCACCGGCGGCGGGATCACGTTCGAGCCCCACGACGCCGATCGCCTGGCAGACGAGCTGGCCGGGCTGCACCGTGAGCCCGACCGGGCCGAGCAGCTCCGCCGGCAGGGCGCCTACGGCGTGCGGAAGCACTACAGCGCGGCCCGGATGGCCGACCGGGCGATCGAATTTTTTGGCGAAGTGGTCGCGTCGGCCGGCCTGGCTGCCGTATCCTGAAGGCGGCCCGGGGAACCGCAGCTTGCTCGAGATCTCGAATCTGTCGAAGGCCTATCCCACGCCCCGCGGGGAGCTGCCGGTGCTCCGCGACGTCAGCTTGTCGCTTCAGCGCGGCGAGTCGGCGTCGATCATGGGCCCGTCGGGCAGCGGCAAGAGCACCCTCCTTTACATCATCGGCGCGCTCGAGCCGCCGTCGTCGGGGCGGCTGACCATCGACGGCGACGATCCGTTCGCGCTCGATCCGAAGGCGCTGGCGGCGTTTCGGAATCGCGCTGTGGGGTTCGTCTTCCAGGACCACCTGCTGCTGCCGCAGTGCACGGTGGTCGAGAACGTCCTGCTGCCGACGCTCGTTGGGGAGCCGCTGGCCGATGGTCGCGCGCGCGCCCTCGACCTGCTCGGACGCGTCGGCCTGAGCGACCGGCTCGACCATCGACCGGCCGAACTGTCGGGCGGCGAGAAGCAGCGTGTCGCCATCGCGCGGGCGCTCATCCGGCAGCCGCCGCTCGTGCTGTGCGACGAGCCGACTGGGAACCTCGATCGCGAATCGGCCGAGGCCGTCGCGTCGCTGCTCCTGACGCTGCACCGCGAGCAGAAGTCGGTGCTGGTCGTCGTCACCCACAGCCCGACGCTCGCCGATCGGTTTGGCCGCCGGCTCGAGCTGAACGAGCAGCGGCTCGCGCCGCGCAGGATGGCCTCGTGAGCCGCAGCTGGTTCGTCCTGAGGAGCCTGATTCACTACCGGGGCGTCAATCTCACCGTCGTCGCCGGCGGCGGCGTGGCCGTCGCGGTGCTCGCGGGCGCCCTGCTCGTGGGCGGGTCCGTGCGGGGCTCGCTCCGCGACCTGGCGCTGGGTCGTCTCGGCCTGACGGACACGGTCGTGACGACGCCGGTCTTCTTTCGCGACGCGCTGGCCGACGACCTGCTGGCGACGCCGGCGGTCGCCGGCGAGTTCGACGGGGCGGCGCCGCTCATTACGCTGAACGGCTTCGTGACCGAGCCGGCCAGCGGACGCCGCGCGACGGGGGTCCAGGTCTACGGCGTCGATGAACGGTTCTGGGCGTTTCATCGGCGCGCGTCGCAGGCGCCACCGGGTCGCAACGAGCTGCTGCTCGGCGAGGCGCTGGCACGCGAGATGGCGGTCGAGCCGGGTGCCGCGCTCCTCGTCCGGGTGGAGCGTCCGACCGACGTGCCGCTCGGGTCGTTGCACGGCCGGCGGGACGATGTCGGTCGGACGGTTCGGCTGACCGTGGCGTCGATCCTGGCGCCGTCCGCGCTGGGCGAGTTCTCGCTGCGGCAGAGTCAGGGGGCAGTGCGGGCTGTTTTCGTCGAGTTGTCGAGGCTGCAGGAGGCGCTGGAGATCGACGGCAAGGTCAACACGGTCCTGCTCTCGACTGCAGCCGCGCCGGTGGATGGCGACGACGGCGGGAGCCGCGTCGCCGCCGTCGAGCGCGCGTTGCGGGACACGGCCACGCTCGACGATCTCGCTCTGACCATTCGAACGCTGCCTGAACGCGAGGCGCTGGTCGTCGAGTCGGGGAGCGGCATGGTCGGCGACGTGGTCGCGGAGGCGGTGCGCGAAGCGGCCGAGCCACTGGGCCTCGAGCCGCGGCCGGTTCTGACCTATCTCATCAATCGCCTGAGTCTGGGGCCGCGCGAGGTGCCGTACTCGCTCGTGACCGGTGTTGACTTCCCGGCATTCTCGGCGCTGTCGTCACGTGCCCAGCGCCGGTCGGGGCTCTGGCCCGAAGCGCTCGAGTACCCGCCGATTCTCTTGAACGAGTGGGCCGCCCAGGATCTCGGGGCGCGCCAAGGCGACATCATCAACGCCGAGTACTACGTCTGGGAAGACGCCGGCCGGCTCGTCACGCAGGAGACCGCGTTTCAGCTCTACGGCGTGCTGTCCATCGACGGGCCCGCGGCGGATAGCGATCTCGCCCCGTCCTACGAGGGCATCACCGACGCGGAGACGATTGTCGATTGGGACCCGCCGTTTCCGATCAATCTCGGCGCCATCGGCCCGCGCGACGAGGCGTACTGGAACCGCTACCGGACGACGCCAAAAGGGTTCATTGAGCTCGGGGCGGGCCAGACCCTCTGGCAATCGCGATACGGCCAGCTCACGTCGGTCCGGCTCCTCGCCGATGCTGACGTTGACGGTGGTGCCGTGCCAGACCTTGAATCCCGCGAAGCCGCCCTGCGCACGGCGCTGGCGGCTCGACTCGACCCGGTCGCCACCGGTATTGGCGTGACGCCGGTCCGCGCGCTCGCGCTGGGCGCGTCGGTCGGGGCGACCGATTTCGGGGAGTACTTCACCTACTTCAGCTTCTTCATCGTCGTCTCGGCGCTCCTGCTGGCGAGCCTGTTCTTCCGGCTGGGCGTCGAGCAGCGCGTCCGGGAGATCGGCGCGCTTCAAGCGTTCGGCTTTCCGCTCACGACGATCCGTGCGCTGTTCTGGGGCGAGGCGATCGTGCTCGGCGTGGCCGGCGGGTTGATCGGGACGGCCGGTGCCATCGGCTACGCGCGGGTCATCATGTACGGACTCCGCACCTGGTGGGTCGATGCGGTCGGCACGACGCTGCTCACGCTGCATCTGGCCCCGGCGACCGTCGGGATCGGCGCGACGGCTGGCGTGCTGGCGGCGGTGGCCACAATAGCCCTCAGCCTCCGCACGCTGCGGACGGCGTCACCGCGAAGTCAGCTGACCGGCGCACTCCCGGAGACGTCGCGCGACGCGCGCGAGGGGGTCGGGTCGGTGTGGGTCCACCTGCCGGGCTGGCTCGGGCCGCCGGCGCTCGCGGCGGGTGGCCTCGGGCTCGTCGTGGCGGCGAGGGCCGACGCCATCAATGCGACCGCGGGGTTCTTCGGGGCGGGCATGTTGCTCCTGACGTCGTCGCTGGGCGCGGTCTGGTTCTGGTTGCGCCGAAGCGCGCCAGGTTCGATCACCCAGGCGAAGTTCTGGGCCGTCGTCCAGCTCGGCCTCCGGAACTCCAGTTATCGGCCGGGGCGCAGCGTGCTCTGCATCGCGTTGATCGCCTTCGCGGCCTTCATCATCGTGGCGGTCGATGCCTTCCGTCGGGGTGAGGGCGACTCAACCGACCGTGCGTCAGGCACTGGAGGCTACGCGCTGCTGGCCGACTCGCTGCTGCCGCTCGGTGACGATCTTTCCGAGGCCGAGGGGCTGGCGCGCATCGGCGTGACGGGCGACGGTACCGGGCTCGACATCCTGGAGAGCGCGGCGATCGAGCGGTTCCGGGTTCGCGCCGGCGACGATGCCAGCTGCTTGAATCTGTACCGGCCGGCCGATCCGCGCGTGGTCGCTGTTTCCGACCGGTTCATCCGGGAGAACCGGTTCAGCTTCGGTGCGACCCTCGCCGAGACGTCGGACGAACTGGAGAACCCCTGGCGGCTCCTGCGCCGGCAGTTGCCGGACGGCGTCGTGCCCGCCCTGGCGGACGCCAACTCGCTCACCTATGCGATGCACCTGGCGGTTGGCGACGAGACCGTCATGAACCGTGGCAGCGAGCGCGAGGTCACGCTGCGGATCGTCGCCGCGCTGGCCGATAGCGTGCTGCAACGCGAGCTGATCGTCTCGGAGACGCATTTCCGGCGAGTGTTCCCCGAGGAAGAAGGCTTCCGGTTCTTCATGGTCGACGTCGGCGAGGATCGCGCGGCCGAGGCCGCCGCCCTCCTCGAGGACCGGCTTGCCGACTTCGGGTTCGACGTCGCCTCGACGGCCGAGCGCCTCGCGGCCTTCCATCGGGTCGAGAACACGTATCTCGCCACGTTCCAGACGCTCGGCGCACTCGGGCTCCTGCTCGGCACGTTCGGGCTCGGCGCCGTGCTGCTGCGCAACGTCCTCGAGCGGCGCCGCGAGCTGGCACTGCTGCGCGCCGTGGGCTACGAGCGGCGGCACCTGACGTGGATGGTCCTGGCCGAGAACCTCCTGTTGCTGACCCTGGGCCTCGGCATCGGCACCGTCTGCGCGCTGGTCGCCATTGCGCCGGCCTGGCTCGAGCGCGGGCAGCGGTTGCCCTACGCATCGATCGGCTGGTTACTGGCCACCGTGGCGCTGACCGGGGCGCTGGCGTCGCTCGCGGCGACCCGGGTGATGGCCCGCTCGCCGCTGCTGCCAGCCCTCAAGACGGAGTAGCCCAGCGCCGACAACGTCAAACAGACGGATGATGGCTCGCCGCCCCGACCCCTCGTCTACCCCTGCGGTCTGAAGTACAGCACCATTCCCGCGCCGACCGAGGCCATGACGAAGCCGACGTAGACGAGCGGGTGGGGTGCGGTGCGCGGCGGATGCAGCACCATCGACGTGAGCACGTTGACGAGGGGTGCGCCGCCGAAGACCAATGGCATGACGTACAGTGGGATGCCGCCGGTGCGGAAGGCCCAGATGATGCACACCGCACCGAGCGCGCCGAGCGCGCCGGCGCCGGTGGCCCAGGTCGTGCCGGCCGCCGAGAAGCCGGTGAGGCCGCCCTGGGAGGAGAGCGCGACGATGGGGACGACGACGCCGATGAGGAAGTAGGCGACGCCGACGCACAGCAACGCCTTCAGGGGGTTTCCGAGTTGTACCTGACCGGTATGCAACGCGACGCCATACACGCCCCACGAAAGAACGGCACCGAGCACGAACAGCAGCCACGTCATGAGTTTGCTCCTCCTGGGAAGAATGCGCCGTTGCGACCCGAGCCCGCCGCGGCGCCCCATTGTAGTGTAGTGTTCCGGATCCGACGATGTCACAGCCTGCCGCTCGCCTCACGCCCGTTCAGTGGGTCATCTGCGGTGTTGCCGCGCTCGGCTTCGCCTTCGACGTGTACGAGCTGCTGATGCTGCCGCTCATCGTGCGGCCGGCCTTACTCGAGTTGATCGGCGCCGCGCCGGGCACGCCTGACTTCAATCTCTGGGTGGGCTTGCTGTTCTTCGTCCCGGCCGTCGCGGGAGGCGGATTCGGTCTGCTGGGCGGCTACCTGACCGACCTGTTCGGCCGTCGGCGCGTGCTGGTCTGGAGCATCCTGCTGTACGCCGGATCGGCGCTGGCGGCGGGGTTCTCGACGTCGATCGAGATGCTGCTCGTGCTGCGTTGCACGACGTTCATCGGCGTCGTGGTGGAGTTCGTGGCGGCGGTCGCCTGGCTCGCCGAGTTGTTTCCGGTACCGAAGCGGCGCGAGGCCGTGCTGGGCTACACGCAGGCGTTCTCGTCGATCGGAGGGCTGCTGGTCAGCGGCGCCTATTTCTTCATCGTGACCTACGCCGAGTCGCTGCCCGAGATTCGGGGCGGCCACGAACCTTGGCGCTACACGCTGATGTCAGGTGTGGTCCCCGCGCTGCCGCTCATCGTCATCCGGCCGTTCCTGCCGGAGTCTCCGACCTGGTATGCGAAGAAGATGGCCGGGACGCTGAAGCGGCCCAGCATCGCCGAGTTGTTCCGACCGGAGTTCCGGCGCACGACCATCGTGACGACGATCATGTTCGCCTGCGCTTACGGCGCCGCGTTCGGTGCGCTGCAGCAGGCGCCGCGGATCGTGCCCGGCCTCGAGGGGATCGCGGACCTGGCGCGGACGCAGCAGGAGCAGGCCGTGGGGACGGTCCAGTTCCTTCAGGAGATGGGTGGTCTGACGGGCCGGCTGCTGCTGGCGTTCTTCGCGGTTCGGATCGTGGCGCGGCGACGGTTACTGCGGCTGTTCCAGACGCCAGGGCTGTTCGTCGTGCCGCTCGTCTTCCTGTTTGCCACGACAACGAGCCTGCCCGTGCTGCAGTTCGGCCTCTTCCTGGCCGGCGTCTGCACCGTTGCCCAGTTCAGCTTCTGGGGCAACTACCTCCCGCGCGTGTTTCCGACGCACCTGCGCGGCACCGGAGAGAGCTTCGCGGCGAATATCGGTGGACGGATGATCGGCACGTCGTTCGCCGTGGTGACGACGCAACTGACCAATGTCATGCCGGGCGAGAACCCGACCGAGCAGCTGGCGTACGCCGCTGCCGCCGTTGGACTACTCGTCTACGCGGCGGGTTTCACCGCGAGCTTCTGGCTGCCCGAGCCGCAGGGTGAAGAGCTGCCGGAGTAGCCGGCTGCCTGCCGAGCCGAGCGGCTCCTACAGTTCGACTTCCTCGGCTTCCAACTGGTAGCACTGTCGTCCCGCGCCGTGCGACCAGAAGTAGGGGCCGGGAGGCTCGGGCGTCTCTTCCGAGTCCAGTTCGAAGTTTGCGCACAGCTCGTAGGTGTCCGCGCCTGTGACGCGATAGTCGTAGGGCTGCGCGGTTTCGGGATCGGCGGTGTCCAACGGCGAGCGCGAGCCCTGCGACAGCTCCTCCAGCGACGCTGGGAGCCGCTCGTTCCGCGTCCAGTGGAGATCCATGGCGCGCGCGATCTCGCGGAGGTCCCGCACGCGCCGGTCGTCCAAGCGCCGGGCACGTTCCAGGCCCGGCGAGCCAAGGACCAACAGTCCGCCGACCACCGCGGCGACGACCGCGACGGCGGAGGCGCCGATCGCGATCTGACCGCCGGAGATTCTCACCCAGTCCCCTCTCGCTCGTCGAACCTGAGATCCCGCAGGTAGTAGCCGTAGACGCCGCCCGCGATGCCGCCGACGACCGCGACCTTGAGGACAAACCGCACCGTCAACTCACCGCCAAGCAGGTTGTAGACCAGCGCGGTCACGTCGCCGACCAGGACGCCCCCGGCCAAGAAGAGCGTGAGGTAGGTGAGCCAGCGACGGATCTTCGAGGCATGCTTGCTCGGGTCCGCCTGGGTCGCCCGGCTCGTCAGCCACGACACGCAGGTGAACACTGGGAACGCGACGATGAGGAACGAGACCGACCAGCGGACGCCTTCCCAGAACACCTCCGTTGGGATCGGTGTGGTTGGATCCGGCAGCGCGCGGTCTATGAACAGGAACAGCAGGTGGCCGAGGTTGAAACTGCTGATGTACAGCGTGCTGAACAGCACGAGATACATGAACGCCTCGCGCGCGGACAGGTAGGGCCTGGGTCGTGGAACCGGAATGGGGAAGTCGACCTCAGCGAAATTCGAAAGCGCGGCGGTGATCTGGTCCGGGGGCCAGCCGGCCCTCCGGAGGGCATCCTCGATCTGCGATCGCGGCACGCCGCGGGTCAGGCCGTCTTTGACGAACGCGACGAGGCCGTCATCGAGTGTCATGGAGTGCGCCCTCCCGGCTCAGCGGATCTCGAGCGCGACCACCTCGTCGACCAGGTCCGCGGGCCTGGGCGGGAGCGAGAGGAGCAACGCGGCGTCGACGACGTTCACGTCGATCGCCTCGCCAGTCCGCACCAGCCTGGCGCCGACGACCTCCCGACCGATCGGCGGCAGGGCGAGGACCCGGCCGTCCCAGTCCAGGATGTGGGCGAAGACCGTGTCGGCGTTCTGCGTCGTGACACCCCACGGCCCGGGCGCGATCGGCCCGCCGCGCGTGCCGTAGATCGACTCACCGTAGTCTTCGAGCCAGCGCCCCATCGCGCGCAGACGCTCCTCGAACTCCGACTGAATCCGGCCGTTCGGCATCGGACCGACATTGAGCAGGAAGTTCGCGTCCCGGCCCGCGGCGCCGACGAGATAGCGAATCAGGTCCGCTCGGCTCTTGTACGCGTGGTCGGTGATGTTGAAGCCCCACGAGTTGTTGATCGTTTCGGCCGTCTCGATCGGCAGCGCGCCGATCTCGGTGGTGTTGAACCCGGCGGTGTTCGCGCCAGGCAGGTCCTTCTCGAACATCTGGAAGTCTTCACCGGGAAACGGCAGCCGATGATGATTCGAGCCGATCAGCGTCTGCGGCTGCAGTTCGTGGATGAGCGCGTAGGTCTCGTCGATGCGCCACGGCGCCTCAGGCTGATCCCACATGCCGTCGAACCAGATGCCGCCGATCTCACCGTAGTTGGTCAGCAACTCTCGAAGCTGCCCGTTCATGAAGTCGATGTAGGTGTTCCAGTCTCCGGCCTCGGGTCGCGCGGCATCGCGCCCGGTTCGGCCGCGCGGGTAGTAGTCGGTGTGCCGCCAGTCCAGCTGCGAGTGATAGAAGAACAGCTTCACGCCCTCGGCCCGGCACGCCTCGGCCAGTTCGGCCAGCACGTCTCGGCCGTAGGGCGTGCGGTCGACAATGTCCCAGTCGGTCAGGCTCGAGTCGAACATCGCGAAGCCGTCGTGGTGCTTCGATGTGATCGTGATGTACCGCATGCCCGCCGCTTTGACGAGCGCCACCCAGGCCTTGGCGTCGAACTCGGTCGGGTTGAACTGATCGGCGAGCCGCTCGTAGTGCGCGGCCTGGATGGGACGGGTCTGCATCACCCATTCGCCCGCGCCGAGTACGCTGTAGATGCCCCAGTGGACGAACAGGCCGAACTTCGCGTCCTGGAACCATTCCCGGGCTTCGAGGTTGGCCGGACTCGGTTCGTAGCCCTGCTGCGCGTGGAGGTGTGCCGTCGGAACGACGGTAAGCGTCACGATGAGTAGTGCGCGGATCACAGTCGGCATGGGGGGGGGCTCCCGCTCAGCGTACGTAGCCAAGTGATCGAAGTTGCTCGAGCGTTGCCTCGTCCACGATTTCAGCTTCCTCGTCTGAGTCGAGTGCGGCGACGATTCGCTCGATCGTCTGCTTCATACGGGCCCGCTCCTGCGGCGCCTCGTCGATGAGGTTGCGCGTTTCATAGGGGTCCGCGGCGATGTCGTAGAGCTCATCCGGGCCCTCGCTGTACCACAAGTACTTGTAGGTGAGGTCCTGGAGCGCGTAGCGCTCGCCCGGCTCGTGGGTGAGCCGGTTGCGGGCCGTGGGAATGACGCGGCGACGCTCGCTGAACGCGAACGGTCGGTGCGTTCCCGTGAAATCACCGGACAGCAGCGGCAAGAGCGACCGGCCCTGAATCGTTCCGCGCTGACCGTTGAGCGACGTGCCCAGCAGGTCGAGGATCGTCACCGGCACGTCGACGTGCTCGACCAGCTGATCGTCAATCGCGCGGGGCGCGGCCGGGCGCGCGTCCGCGTCCGAGAAGTGGAAGATCAGCGGCACGTGGATCTGTTCGTTGTAGATGTAGCGGTGATGTCCGAACCATTCGTGATTACCCAGGCCCTGGCCGTGGTCGGCGGTCACGACCCACAGCGCGTTCGACCCGAGGCCGAGGTCGCCGAATGTCGAGTACAACCGTTCGAGCTGTGTGTCGACGAACCTGATCTCGGCGTCGTAGCTGATGATCCGCCGGAGCATCTGGCTGCGGTGCCACTCCGATCTGTGTTCGTCGACCAGGAACGCTTCGAAGCGATCCATCTCGTCGCCGGGGCTCGGCCTCAGGGCTTCGACGTACGCACGCGGTGGCCGCTGCGGGCGGTGCGGGTCGAAGTAGTGCACCCAGAGGAAGAACTTGCCATCGGCGGCGCCGGTTTCCAGCCACCTGATGACCGCGTCGGTGGTGCGCTTGGCCGGCCGGTAGCGGCGGGGCGCATTCACGCGCGGCGTGTTGTAGGTCTCGAAGCCCTGGGCGATGTTCGACTCGCCGAAGAGCGCGCGGCCGCTGACGAACGCCGCGGTCTCGTATCCGCGGTCCGCGAGCACTTCGGAGATCGTCACGAATCCATCGTCGAGGCGCTGACCGTTGTCCTGCACACGGTGCTGCAGCGGGTACAGCGACGTGAACAACGACGAGTGTGCGGGGCCGGTCGTCGCCGAGTGTGAAAAGGCCTTAGTGAAGCTGATCGAACGATCGGCCAGCGACGTGAGAAACGGCGCCGTGTCGATCGGATAGCCGAAGAACGGCAGGTGGTCGGCGCGCAGCGTGTCGATGGTGACCAGAACGATACGCTCCGGCTCGACCCGGTGCGCGGGTGCGCCGCACGCAAAGACCGCTGCGGCGAGCGCGACGATGAGGAGTGCTCGAAGGTCTCGTCGGCGGATCGACGACGCCGAGTGTCCCGGGCCGGGCATCAGAAGCGCCATGATCGTGATGAGGCAGCGCGCGCGGTAGGGCAGTATAGCACCGACTCTCCATGTCTCTCTCGCGCGCGGGAGGCGCCGGGGCGGCGTGATAAACTCCCCGGCTGCGACACCTGACAAGGCAGAGGAGATCGTGATGGGCAAGCCCTACGACCGTTTGACGACGCCGATGGTCCGCGAGAACGGATCGCTGCGGCCGGCGAGCTGGGACGAGGCGCTGGAGCGGGCGGCGACCGGCCTCAAACAGGTCGTCGACGCGCACGGCGGGTCGGCGGTGGGGATGTTTAGCTGCTCGAAGACGACGAACGAGATGAACTTCATGGCACAGAAGTTCGCCCGGTCCGTCATCGGCAGCAACAACATCGACAGCTGCAACCGTACGTGACACGCGCCCAGCGTCGTCGGTCTGGCGACGGTCTTGGGCGCGGGTGGCGGCACCAGTTCGTACACCGACCTGCACCGTACCGATGTGGTCATCCTGTGGGGCTCCAACGCCCGCGAGACTCACCCGATCTTCTTCCATCATCTGCTCAAGGCGCTGCACAGTGGCGCGCGGCTCTACGCCGTCGATCCGCGTCGGACCAGTTCAGCCCGGTGGGCCGACGTTTGGTTGGGGCTCGACGTCGGTACCGACATCGCGCTGGCCAATGCCGTCGGCCGCGAGATCATCGCCGCGGGGTTGGTCAATCAGGAGTTCGTCGACCAGGCCACGAGCGGGTTCGACGAGTACCGCGCGGCGGTCGAGCCCTACACACTCGAACGTGCCGAGCGGATCACGGGCGTCCCGCGTGACGCGATCCGCTCTCTGGCCCATGCCTACGCCGGGGCGAAGAGCGCGCAGCTTTGCTGGACGCTCGGCATCACCGAACACCACAACGCGGTCGACAACGTCCTGGCGCTGATCAATCTCGCGCTGCTGACCGGCCACGTCGGGCGGCCGGGTTCCGGCATGAATCCGCTGCGCGGCCAGAACAACGTGCAGGGCGGAGGCGACATGGGCGCGCTGCCGAACAAACTGCCGGGATTCCAGGACGTCGAAGACGACGAGCTGCGGGCGAAGTTCGAGCGCGCGTGGGACTGCACGATTCCGCCGAAGAACGGATGGCACCTGACGCAGATGTTCGAGGCGATGGAGCGGCGCGATCTGCGTGGGCTCTACGTCATCGGGGAGAACCCCGCACAGTCGGAAGCCGACGCGGACCACACCAATCGCATGCTGCAGGGGCTGGACCACCTCATCGTGCAAGACATCTTTCTGACCAAGACCGCCGAATTGGCCGATGTCGTGCTACCGGCGGCGGCGGGCTGGGCCGAGGCCGAGGGCACGGTGACGAGCAGCGAACGACGGGTGCAGCGCGTCCGCAAGGCGCTCGACCCTCCGGGCGAGGCTCGAGACGACGTCGACATCCTGTGCGAGCTGGCGAAACGCTTCGGCCACGACTGGGGTCAGCCGGCGGCCGAGGAGATCTGGGACGAGCTGCGCGGCCTGTCGCCGATGCATGGCGGCATGAGCTACGCGCGGCTCGAGGCGCTCGGCGGCATCCAGTGGCCGTGCCCCGACGAGGATCATCCCGGCAGCACCTATCTGCACGGCCGGCTCTGGAAGCGCCCGATCGAGGGGCGAGTGGCGCCTTTCTCGGTCGTCGAAGATGTGCCGCCAGCCGACGGACTGACCGACGAGTACCCGGTCCGCCTGACGACTGGGCGCCGGCTGGATTCCTACAACACGGGCGTGCAGAGCGGCGGCTTCGCCTCACCGATCCGCCGGCCCGAGACGCTCGATATCTGCGAGGCCGACGGCCGGCGGTGGGGCATCGCCGACGGCGAGCGGGTGCGAGTGCAGTCACGGCGGAGCGCGATCGAGATGACCGTGCGCTACGTCGACAATCTACGGCCCGGCCTGACGTTCACGACCTTTCACTTCCCGGACGAGGTCGAGACCAACAAGTTGACGAACCCGGCGTGGGACCAGAGATCTGGAACGGCCGAATTCAAGGCCGCGGCGATACGCATCGAGAAGCTCGAGGCGGCGGTCGGCGTCGGTGGATGAGCGAGCGCGGATGGATCTGAAACTGTTGCCGGCCGAAGCGAGCCCGGAAGAACGCGCCGCTGTCGCCTCCGTCTTCGACTCGTCGTCCGAGGCGTCAAACGCCGATCGGGTCGCGCGCGAAGGCCTCAACGAGGCCAAGGCGCGGCGTCATCTGCTGCTGCCCGCACTGCACGCGGTGCAGAAGGCGGTCGGATGGATTTCGCAGGGTGCCCTCAATGAGATCTGCTGCCGGTTGATCGTGCCACCGGCGGAGGCCTACGGCGTCGCCAGCTTCTACGCGATGTTCTCCACCGTGGCGCGGGCGCCGCGTGTGGCGCACGTCTGCGACGACATCGCCTGCAAGCTGGCCGGGGCCGACGCGATCTGCGCGACGCTGGAGCGAACGATCGGGCCGCCCGGGACGTCCTCGGCCGACGGGCAGGCGACGTGGCTGCGCAGCCCGTGCCTCGGGCTCTGCGAGCGGTCCCCGGCGGCGCTGTTCCAGTTGGCGGGTTCGGAGAGCGCGGACGACGACACGATCGCACCGGCCACCATCGATGAGATCGAGCAGATTCTGAACGGCGCGACGGTGCCGGCTCCGGCCGTGGGTTCCACGCCGCAGACGTCGGGGACGCGTGAGCCCGAGCTACGGCTGCTGCGGCGGGTCGGTGTCGCCGATCCGACGAGCCTGTCGGCTTATCGTGCGGCGGGTGGCTACGACGCGCTCGCGCGAGCGGTCCAGATGGGGCCGGCCCAGGTCATCGCCGAGGTCTCGGCCTCGGAACTGCAAGGCCGTGGCGGCGCGGCGTTTCCGACCGGCCGCAAGTGGGATGCGGTCGCGAAGACGGCGGAGACGCCCCGCTACGTCGTCTGCAATGCCGATGAGTCAGAGCCCGGTACGTTCAAGGACCGCGTGTTGATGGAGGAAGACCCGTTCGCGACCGTCGAGTCGATGACGGTCGCCGGGTTCGCCGTCTCCGCCGCGCACGGCTATCTCTACGTGCGCGGTGAGTATCCGCTCGCCACCGCTCGCCTCGAGGGCGCCATCCGCCAGTGCCGAGCCGACGGCCTGCTCGGGGCCGACGTGATGGGCAAGGGGTTCGCCTTCGACATCGAACTGCGCCGCGGCGCCGGCGCCTACATCTGCGGCGAGGAAACGGCGCTGTTCAATTCGATCGAGGGGTTTCGCGGAGAGCCGCGGAATAAGCCGCCGTTTCCGGTGGAGAAGGGCCTCTTCGGAAAGCCGACGGTCATCAACAATGTCGAAACGCTGGCCAACGTGCTCGATATCGTGCTCGAGGGCGGCGCGGCCTTTGCCGGCGTGGGGACGGAGCAGTCGACCGGCTCGAAGCTCTTCTGCGTCTCGGGCTCGGTCGAACGGCCCGGGCTCTACGAGGTGGCGTTCGGCACGACGCTGGGCGGACTGATCGATCTGGCGGGCGGAGTTCGCGACGGGGGGGGGCTAGCCACCGTCCTGCTGGGCGGCGCCGCGGGCACGTTCGTGTCGCCGGAGCATCTCGACACGCCGCTGACATTCGAAGGCACGCGTGCGATCGGAGCGTCGCTGGGGTCGGGCGTCGTCATGGCGTTCGACGAGTCGGCCGACATGCGCGACATCGTGCTGCGCATCGCCGCCTTCTTCAGGGATGAGTCGTGCGGGCAGTGCGTGCCCTGTCGCGTCGGCACGGTACGTCAAGAAGAGCTATTGCGGCGGCTGGCGCGCGACGGCGCGCGGCCTTCGCCTGCGGCCGAGGCGGATCTGCTGGACGAGCTGGCGCGCGTGATGCGCGATGCGTCGATCTGCGGCCTGGGCCACACGGCGGCCAACGCGGTGCAGTCGGCCGTCTCGATGGGCGTGTTCGAAGGAACGGAACGTGAGTAGCCGGACCGCTGGAACGCCGATGATCGACGTGACGGTCGACGGCGAGGTGGTGCAGGTGCCGGAGGGCGCGACGCTCCTGGATGCCTGCCGCACCAAAGGCGTCGATACGCCGACGCTGTGCTACCTGGAGACGCTGACGCCGGTGAACGCCTGCCGCGTCTGCGTTGTGGAGCTGGAGGGCTCTCGGACGCTGGTGCCCTCGTGCTCTCGAGCGGCCCAGCCCGGCGACGTCGTCCAGACCGACTCGCCGCGCGTCCGTCACAGCCGGAAACTGGTCCTCGAATTGCTGGCGTCGTCGGTCGATCTTTCCCTTGCGAGCGGAGACGTCAGACGGTGGGTGGACCGTTACGAGGTCGACACCGCCAGGTTCGGCCCAGCGGCGGCGCCGGCCGCGGCGGATGAGCGCGACGGCCGTGATTCTGGGCATCACCATGCGTCTGACGGCGCAACAGCGGAAACGGTCGCACAGCCGATCAAGATCCACGACGAGATGTACGTCCGCGACTATTCGAAGTGCATCCTCTGTTATAAGTGCGTCGAGGCCTGCGGCGACGATGCGCAGAACACCTTTGCCATCGCGGTCGCCGGGCGCGGTTTCGATGCCAGGATCTCCACCGAGTTCGACCGGAAACTGGATCAGTCGGCCTGCGTTTACTGCGGGAACTGCATCGGCGTCTGCCCCACCGGCGCGCTGGTGTTCAAGAGCGAGCACGACCTCCGGGAAGCCGGCACCTGGGACGAGGCGAAGCAGACCATGACCCGCACGGTCTGCCCGTACTGCGGCGTGGGCTGCAATCTCGAGTTGCACGTCCAGGACAACGAGATCGTGAAGGTCACCTCACCGATGGACCACTCGGTGACCCACGGTCACCTGTGCATCAAGGGCCGGTTCGGATGGCAGTTCGTCCAGAATCGCGGGAGCGAGTGAACGACGGAAGGGACGCGGGGATGACCGACGATCAGGCGGCGCGACTGGACCGGGAAGTCGGCGGGCTGGATCTCCCGAACACGTCCTGGAAGGGGATGCTGCGGCACTTCGGCCCGGGCCTCATCCTGATGATGACCGGCGTCGGGACGAGCCACCTGGTGACGGCGCCCGCGGCGGGCGGGCGCTTCGAGTTCGCCCTGCTCTGGTGCATTCCGATCGCCTACATCTTCAAGTACTACGGGTTCGAGATGGCGTTCCGCTTCACGAACGCCACCGGCAAGAGTCTCATCGAAGCCTACGGCACGGCCTGGAAGAAGTGGCCGCTCTGGTACGTCATGGTCACGACGATCATCCAGTCGGCAATCGGCCAGGCAGGCCGGCTCACCGCCACGGCGGCGGTGGCCTACTTCCTGTTCACGACGAACTTCGGATTGCCGTTCGACGCCTGGGTCTACGGTCTGGTCCTGGGCGTCCTGTCGGTCGCGGTGATTCTGCGCGGCAACTACGGCGCGGTGGAGACCGCCACCAAGTTGCTGGCGGGGATGCTGGTGCTGTCGGCATTCTTCGTCTTCCTGTTCCGTCCGGCGGGGCTCGACGCGATCGAGCATTTCGTGATCTTCGAGACGCCCGAGGGGTCGTGGCTGATTATCGCGGCGTTCCTCGGCTTGCTGCCGACCGGGATTGACGTGTCGCTCCAGGCCTCGGAATGGGGCAAGGCCAAGCGTGTGGGCATGGGCCGACTGCGCCCCGAACTGGAGCGGGCGGGGCTGGCGAAGCCGTTCGACCCCTTTTCGAGTTCGAAGGCTGATCTGGCCGTTGACACGTCCGTGATTCCAGAGCGCGGCGTCGAGTACTGCCACCGTTGGTTCCAGATCGGGCTGTGGGACTTCCGCCTCGGCCACGTCGGGTCGTTCTTCCTGGCGTGCATCTTCCTCCTCCTGGCCGCGGTCTGGATGTATCCGAGCGAGGTGGCCGGTAACGATGTGATGGGGGAGATCGCCAGAATCTTCACGGAGAGCATCGGCCCGTGGATGATGGTCGTCTTCATCCTCGGTGCATTCGCCGCGACGTTCTCCACCGCCTTCAACTACTTCGACGGATGGCCGCGGGTGGTCGGCGCCTGTTGCCGGAACATGTTCCGGTCCACCGCGTCGCTGCAGGGTGTGGCTCGCGAGGACCTGACGGACGAGCATCGCCGTCGATGGTATTCGGAATACAATATCTATCGGGCCACGATGCTGTTCTCGCTGGTTACGTCCGTCGTGATCGTCTACGGCGTGCCGCGGCCGGTGCTCCTGGTCCTGATCGCCTCCGCGCTGGCCTTCTTCATCGCGCCGGTGGTGTTCTTCCTGAACGTCTATTACTGCGTCACGATCATTCCGAAGACGGATCGCCGATTCTATCCGTCGAAAATGGAAATCTGGTTCAGCTGGTTCAGTTTCGTCGTCTTCACGGTGCTGACGATCATCGTCGTGCAGGCGCGGGACGTCGTGGGGAGTCTCGTCAGACAAATGATCGGCTGAGGAGGTGCGTGCGGTCGAGCATCAGCGCGCCTGGAAGGGGAGCACTGCCATGTCCATCATTCGCGTCATGTCCATCGTCACGCTCACTGCGTTCGTGTCAGCCGGCCCGTCGTGGGCGCAATCGGAACGACTCGAAGCGCTGAAGCAGGAGGCGGTCGCCGAGGTCGAGGCGCTGCGGACGTTCACGCAGCAGACCGTCGACCAGATCTTCAGCTTCGGCGAGCTGGGATTCCAGGAGCACGAGACTTCTCGCCATGTGACCGGCATCCTGGAGGAGAACGGCTTCCAGGTGGAGCGGGGTGTCGCCGAGATGCCGACCGCTTGGATCGCGACCTGGGGATCGGGGAAGCCGGTGATTGCGTTCGGCAGCGACATCGACGGCATTCCGAAGGCCTCACAAAAACCTGGCGTGGCTTACCACGATCCGATCATCGAGGGTGCGCCAGGCCACGGTGAGGGCCACAACTCGGGCCAGGCGGTGAACGTCACCGCGGCGCTGGTCCTCAAGAAGCTGATGGAGCGCGAGAACATCGCCGGCACGATCATGTTGTGGCCCGGCGTCGCCGAAGAGCAGCTCGGCTCGAAGGCCTACTTCGTGCGCGGCAACCTGTTTCAGGACGTCGACATCATGATCTTCACGCACGTCGGCAGCAACATGGGCGTGAGCTGGGGCGAGGGCAGTGGCAACGGCTTGGTCTCGGTGGAGTACACGTTTCACGGCGAGTCGGCCCATTCTGCGGGATCGCCGTGGTCGGGACGCAGTGCGCTCGATGCGGTCGAACTGATGACCTCGGCGATGAACTACCGGCGCGAGCATCTGCGGTTGTCGCAGCGGACGCACTACGTCATCACCGACGGCGGTGACCAGCCCAACGTCGTGCCCTCGATTGCATCGGTCTGGTACTACTTCCGCGAGCTGGACTACGAGCACATCAAGGAACTGTTCGAGATTGGCAACACCTCGGCCGAGGCCGCGGCGAAGATGACCAACACCGATGTCGAGTGGCGGATTCTCGGGTCGGCCTGGCCCCGCCATTTCAACAAGGTCATCGCCGAGACGATGTACGAGAACATCACGACCGTCGGCCTGCCGGAATGGAGCGAGGCGGATCAGACACTGGCCCGGGCGCTACAGACGGAGATGGGCGTCGACGAGCCGACCGGCCTGGCGACCGAGCTGGGCGAACTGGGCGGGCCGCCGGAGGGTGTGCGGACCGGCGGCGGGTCCGACGACATCGGCGACATCTCGTGGCAGGTGCCGACCGTGACCCTGCGGTTCCCCGCGAACTTCCGCACCGGCGGCGGTGGTCACCACTGGTCGAGCGCCGTGGCGATGGCCACGCCGATCGCGCACAAGGGCTCGACGGCCGGCGCCAAGGTGATGGCGATGACCGCGCTCGATTTCCTGCTGCAGCCCGAGAAGATCGAGGCGGCCCGAGCCTACTTCACCGACGTGCAGACGGCGGAGCAGCAATACATTCCGTTCATCAGCGCCGACGATCGACCGGCGACGCACCTGAACGCCGAGATCATGGAGGAGTTCAGAGAAGAGATGAGCGAGTACTACTTCGACCCGACGCGGTACGACACCTATCTCGAGCAGCTCGGCATCGAGTATCCGATGGTGCGGGAGCAGTAGCAGGTTCGTCGGCAGTACGATCGGTGGCGCGACGCTTGCCCCTTCCTGCAACGCTGAACAGGGCTGGGGCCTCCAGCGAAGCGGGGAGCAGCGTCGCGAACGGCGCGGAAAACGCCGCGCCTCGATAGACAGCAAGGAGGCTCAGATGAAGCGGATTGCACTATTCGTCGCCGTCCTCTTGGCGGTATCGACCGCCACCTTCGCGCAACGCGGCCGCACCCCCGCACCGCCCCCACCGCTCGAGCCGGGTGCCTCGCAGGCCGATGTCGACACCGCCCTGATCGCGGCGCCCAGCCGGCAGCGGGACCAGGCGACCGTCGTCAAGTGGAACGCGGACTTCACGTACGAGACGCTGAGGCAGGGGACCAACCGTTTGGTCTGCTACGAACTGTCCGGCTTCCCGCTGCGGGCACCGTTCGCGGTGCAGTGCACCAGCATCGCCAACTTCGACCGCATCGCGCAGAACCTGCAAGCCGAGTCGACCGGCGACCGCGAGACGTCGGAAGCGATGCTCAAGGAGATGGAAGAAGCAGGGACCCGCGTGAGCCCCGAGTACGGATCGATGTGGTGGAGCGTCAACGGCGCAAGCCGGGAAGAGGCTCGACCGCACCACCTCATGATCGCAGTGCCGGGCGCCACCACTGAATCGACCGGCCTGCCAGAGAACCCTAGAGAAGGCGGTGCGTGGATCATGGGTGCGGGGACGTTGACCGCGCACGTCATGATGCCGAGCTAGTTGACCTGCTGCGTCGCCCGGTGCCTCGGACCGGGCGGCGCATCCTCACACTCTCGATTGGCGGCCTCCGCGCCGTCGTCACGCAAATGTTCTACAACCTGTATCCTCACGTCTATTAGCCCAGCGGAGCGGTGGAAGCCGGGCCGCGAAAGGAGCATCCCCGATGAGTGCGATCAAGGAAACGGCTGAACAGTTCCTCGATGCCTGTGAAACAGGAAAAGGCTGGGAGGCCTGCCAGCAGCACTGCCACGCCGGCGCGACGTTCTCGGCCCAGGCCGATGCTCTCGCTGATGTCGACACCTTGCAGGCCTACACCGAGTGGATGAAGGGCTTGTTCACACCCGTACCCGATGGCCGGTACGAGGTGCGGTCGCTGGCCGTGGACGAAGATCGCAATAACGTGGCCGCCTATGCCGTGTTCCATGGCACTCACACGGGTGAAGGCGGTCCGGTGCCGCCAACCGGAAAACAAGTAGAGGCGGACTACGTGTACGTCATGCAGTTCGACGGCGACAAGATCCGCCACATGACGAAGATCTGGAACGATGGCTTCAGCCTGAAGCAGCTCGGATGGGCGTGACCATGACGACAGCCACTAGACGGAAGCCACAGAAGCCGCAGACGCCGCGGCGCCATCTCAGGTCCGCCTTGGCCGTGCTGCTCCTCGCCGCGGCGGTGGTGACACCATCGGCCAGCGCCCAGGTCGACCCCTCCGACAGCTACGTCCTGCCGCCGCCGTCGGTCCAGGACCTGTTCGAGCGCGACAAGAACCTCGCGACACTCGACCGGTTGAGCCCGGGCGGTACGCATTTTCTAATTCCTCGATCCGACGAGCTGTCGAGCCTCGAGTCGCTGTCGCGGCGGACGCTCAGGCTGGGAATGCTCGAATTGATGCCGGAGGTCGACCGCGAGTGGCGGCTCGCCACGTACGGAATCCGCGGCTATGACGTCTACTCGCTGGCCGATCGCCGGACCTGGTCGATCGACCTGGATGTGCCGGATGGGATCTACCTCAGCGACGCGATCTGGTCGCCGGACGGGCGACGGCTCGCGTTCCTGGCGCACCTGGCGGACGGTACCCAGGTCTGGACCGCCGACGTGGCGACCGGCGCAGCCGAGCCGTTGAGCGACGCGCGCGTGATGGCGACCTTGGCCGCACGCGCCGGGTTCGGCGTGCCGAGCGTGCCGTCGCGGATGATCCAGTGGATGTCTGACGGCTCGGTGTTGGCGCTGACGGTGCCGGCGTCGCGTGGGCTCGAGCCCGATGCAGGCGCCGTTCCGACTGGGCCGGTCGTCCGGCGTTCGCGCGAGGAGGCGACGCCGACCCGGACGCTGCCGTTCCTGCTTCGGACGGAGCACGACGCCGACCTGTTCCGCCACTACACGACGGCCCAGCTGGTACGGCTGCGCTCGGGCCAGGAGCCGGAGCCGATCGGCGAGCCTGCGATGTACATGTCGATCGCGCTGTCGCCAGATGGGCGGCGCATCCTGCGCGAGCGACTGGTCGAACCGTTCTCGTTCATCGTCGGCTACAGCAGCTTTGGCCGCGACCTGGAGGTTCTCGATCTCGACGGGTCGGTCGTCTCGACGATACGTCAGGTGCCGCTGCACGAGCCTTCCGGACGCGACAACCGCCCCGATGCCGACCTGCCGCGTGAGGTGGTGTGGCGGCCTGATAGTGGTCTGGCGTGGCTCGCCCCGGGGCCAAAGCCGGGTGACGATATCGACGATGCTGACAGTGACCGCCAGGATCGGATCCTGACGGTGGCGGCGCCGTTCGACGTCGACGATGCAACGGTCGTCGCCTCGACCAGCGGCCGCTACAGTGGGCTTGGATTCGCCGCCGATGGGGAGCATGCGTTTGCCGAGATCGCCGAGGACGGTGACCGGCGAATCGTCGCCTACGGTCTGCCGGCCGGGTCGGCTGAACTGGTCCTGGCCGCCTACGACCCGGACGACGTGCTGGAACTGCCCGGCGAGCTGTTGACGCGCCAGGACGGCAACGGCGTCGCGTCGGTCATCACTTCGACCGACGGCGCGTCAGCCTACCTTGAGGGGCCAGGCTATCGGGAGTCGTTCACGCCCCAGCCGTTCGTCGATCGCGTCGACCTGGCGAGCGGGGCGGCAACTCGCGTGTTCGAGGGCTCGGTCGACGCGTTCGATCAGCCGCTGGTGCCGCTAGACGACGATTTCAGCCGAATGATCGTCAGCCGCGAGACGAAGACCGCGGTCCCTGACAGCTACCTCTGGAGCGCCGAGGGCGCGTGGGAGAACCTGACCGGGAACGCCGACCCGTATGCGGAGATCACCGCGGCTCGGCGGATCGACTTCGACTTCACGCGCCGGGACGGGCTGGTCGTGCAGAGCCGGATCTCGCTGCCGACCGACTATCGCCCGGGGCAGCGCGTGCCCGCCATCTTCTGGACCTATCCGCGGGAGTACGCCTCGCCCGAGGAGTACGTGCGCGGAGCAATCAGGGCCCGCAACCACAACGCGTTCACGCCGCTCAGCTTCCTGCGTTGGTCGGACATCTGGCTGACGCAGGGCTACGCCGTCGTCTACCCCGACATTCCGATTCTCGGCACCGACGGCCGATTCAACGACCATTTCGTCGCCGACACGACCGAAACGATGTATGCGGCCATCCGGAAAGTCGATCAGATGGGCTACGTCGACGTCGACCGGATCGGCCACGGCGGCCACAGCTACGGCGCGTTCACGACGGCCAACCTGCTGGCCCACACGCCGTACTTCAAGGCTGGGATCGCGGGCGACGGCGCCTACAACCGGACCTTGACGCCGATGGCCTTCCAGGGCGAGCGCCGGTTCATCTGGGACGCGCCGACCACCTACCTGGAAATCTCGCCGTACTTCTACGCCGATCAGATCCACTCGCCGCTGCTGATGTACCACGGCGAGCAGGACAACAACTCCGGCACCTTCCTGATCCAGTCGGAGCGGATGATGCAGGCGCTTACCGGGCTCGGGAAGACCGCGGCGCTCTACGTCTATCCGTTCGAGTCGCACGGCCCGCGCGCGAAGGAGAACTACCTGGATCTCTGGGCGCGGTGGCTCGACTGGTTCGACACCTACGTGAAGGGCGGGGCGTCCGAACTCTCCGACAACCAGGGGCAGTAGGCGCGATGCGCTTCGCCGAGGCAGGTCAGGGCCGTTCGGCCCGCCCTCGCGCAGGCGCTTCGGCGAGGCGCCGCCGGCGGTTGGCGAACTCGGGTGCTTCCTTGAGGCAGGTGATGAGGATGCCGATCGAGGTGAGCAGCGCGCGCAGGCCGGTGCGCCGCAGCCCACCGGAGATTCCGTTCTTCACCTGATAGCCCTGTCCGTCGGAGCTGGCACGTTCCCACCCCCGGAACAAACGGCCCCAGTCGCTGTTCAATGCCTCACGCATGACGGCGCGGCCCTTCAACGGATACCAGAAGCTGTCGTGGTACATCACGCTGGCCAGGTATGCCCACGGCGCCAGCACGGTCTTGAGCGACCATTCCAACGGCCGGCGCAATGGACCCCAGTAGATCTTGTGCTGCATCCGCGAGGCGAAGGTCATCTTCTTGAAGGGGCCGACGAAGTTCCACGCTTCCGCGCCGGCTGACGCGTCGCCGACGATAGCGATCTCCCGCGGGTCGCCGCATCCGAGCCCGGCGTCGTGCGCCAGGCGGATGTACTTGATCGACAGCGGGTCGAAGCCCATGAGCTTGGCCGCCACGGCGTCGATTGCCACCTGGTCACTGCCGGCCAGGATGACGTTCTTGACGTGGGGCGTCATGCATCTGGGCCCGGGGCCGTCGCCGGCGAATGTGCCGTCCATGACCGCGAAGACGCCGCGGTGGATCTTCTGCTGGATCATCAGGAGATCCACGAGCGTTTCGTGGATCACCGGATGGGTCCAGTGGCGCCGCTCGTTCAGCAAGCCACCGAACGCGTTCTTCATGGCGCCGGTCGTCGTCGTGAAGACGTGGGTCTTCACGGTCGGTAGGTGGATGATGTTCTCGCCGATGAACCGCTTCGGAATCAGAAAGCCCTGAGGGTAGACGTCGTTCAGGCAGAGGAACTTGTCCGCGAGATCTCCCACCGCATCCCGGACGTGCACCCACTCTTCACCCTCGTACAGGTGGATGTTCCGGAGCCCGTGCGCCTCGACGACCGGGAGTTGCTTGTTCTCGCGTTCACCCAGGTGCGCGTCGATGACGACCGTTCGATTGTGGCAGGCATGGATTCGCGCCGGATCGTAGCCGTCCTGCTTCATCGCGCGGATCACGCCGTCGAGTTGCCACGGCGTCGTTGAGCTGCCGGGGAAGAAGAAGTGCCAGGAGATGTTGACCTTGAGCGCGGTGTCGACCGCGGGGTCGACGATCTGGCGATACCCGGCCAGGTTCAGCAGACGATGGTAGTCGTCGATCACCGTCGACGGCTGCGTGCGGAGGACGGCGACCGTGGCGCGAGGCATGGTGAGGTCAGGTACGGCGTACAGAACAAGGGGGACGGCGTCGCCGTCCCCCTTTGCGTATTCCGATCGGGCGCTGGCTAGCCGAGATGGGCCGTGAGCTGACCGTCGGGCCCTTCTTCCAGCGAACTCAGAATCATGTCCGGCGTCACCGGCGTCCGGCGCATATGCTCGTCGCCGATGGCATCGGCGACGGCGCAGACAATCGCGCCCGCGCCCGCACCCTGCGGCGGCTCGCCGATCCCCTTCGATCCGACCGGTGTCTGCGGATCGGGAATGTCGAGGGCGCCCCACTGCATGTTGAGCGGAACATCCAGGAGCGTCGGCGGCTTGTTGGAGTAGAACCGCTTCGCCACCGACAGGCCCCAGTGCTGGTCGAAGACCCACTTCTGCTTCAGTGCGTGACCGAATCCCTGCACGGAACCGCCGTGAATCTGGCCGCCCAGGCTGCGCGGGTGGAGAATGACGCCGCAATCGGCCGTCGCCGTGTAGTCGACGATGCGGACATGGCCGGTCTCGACGTCGACCTCGACCTCAGCGAAGCCGATGACGAACGTGTAGGTGTCGCCGTCGCGCCCGAAGTTGTCACGCGCGATGCCCATCAGCCCCTGGCCAGCCAGATTGGTCGCCGACGTGACCGTGAAGGGATTGATGTCCTCGGGCAACTCGTGGCCGTCGTAGGTGCCGCCGAGCTGGATCGCCCGCTCGGCCGCGCGCGCGAACGTCAGATACCGCGAGCGATTGGATCGGTGGAAGACCCGACCGTCCGCGACGTCGTAGTCGTCGGCCGATCCGCCGAGATCGCGCGCTGCGATTTCCTGAAGCTTCCGCTTGGCGTCGAGCCCGGCCGCCCAGTTCGCCCGGGTGTGGGCGTGGGTTGTCTGACTGCCACCCTGGCTCGCGCTCCAGGGTAGGTTCCTGCTGGTGTCGCCCCAGGCCACCTCCACGTTTTCGAACGGGAAGTCCAGCACCTCGCAGGCCGCCCGGGTCGTGTCGAAGACCGAGTGCGTGCCGAGGTTGCCCGGACCGGAGGTCACGTACAGCTTGCCGTCGGGCTTGATGACGAACAAGCCGTCGTAGCCGAGGCTGCCGCCGACATACGAACTGACGGCGACGCCGACACCGGTCACCTTCGTGCCGTTCCGCTGACCGCTGCGCTGCCGCCGCTCCTCCCAGTTGAAGATCTCAGCGCCCATGTCGAGCGCCTCGCTGACATTGGCGCTCGTCACGTTGCGGCGGCTGCCCTCGTCGTTCGCGGGGCCGTACTCGGCCGCACCGCTCGGTGAGTTGATCCGCCGGAACTCGACTTGGTCGATGCCGAGCTGGCGCGCGGCCTTCGACATGATCGGCTCGATTAGCGCGACCTCCTGAACGCCACCCGGCCCGCGCTGCGACGCGTGCGGCGGGGTGTTCGTGATGACACTCACGCCGCGGAACCGAATGTTCTCCGGCTGGTGGACGAGCGATGCCAACCGCCCGGTCGTCAGGAAGTCACCCTGCCGATTGTAGGGGCCGTTCTCCTGGACGATGAACACGTCCAGCGCGGTGAGGCGGCCGTCGGAGGTGAACCCGGCCTTAACCCGCGACTGGTAGCCGGGGCGGGCGCGGCCGATGTAGTTTTCTTCCTGCCGGTTGATCCGCATCATGACCGGCTTGCCGATCTTCCGTGACATCAGCGCCGGGATCGCCTCGAAAATCGAACCCGGAATCTTGCTGCCGAACCCGCCGCCCGCGTACTCGGCGATGAGGACCAGGTCTTCGGGATCGATGCCGATCCAGTTGGCGGCCGGCGCGTGACTGCGCACCGTGCTCTGCGTCGAGCAGTGCATGTAGCACTTGCCATTCTGCCAGTAGGCCATCGCGGTTCGCGTCTCGAGCGGTTGATGCGAGGTGGTGGCCTGGACGCTCGTCTCGTCGAGCACGAGGTCGGCTTCGGCCAAGGCTGTCTCGACGTCGCCGTGTTCCCATTCTTCGCCGGCTTCGCCCATCGGCAACTGGCCGGGCTCCGCCGCGGCCCAGACCTCCTCGGGCCACTTGATCGTCGCAACCTCGCGGCCGGTGAAGGCGTTGCCGTCCAGCCGCGCGTTCGAGCTGCCCGGCCGCAGGCTCGCGAGTGGGTCGATAGCGAACGGAAGCGGTTCGTAGTCGATCTGAATCTTTTCGATGGCGTCGGCGGCCGTCGTCTCGTCGACCGCGGCAACCGCGAGAATCGGCTGACCCTCGTAGAGCGGCTCGGTCGAGTTGAGCGCGCGCTCCTGGACGCCTTCCCGCTGCAGCGGTGGCATGTCGTCTTCGGTGAGGATCCCCTCGACGCCGTCCATCGCCAGCGCTTCGCTCGCGTCGATGCGCGTGATGCGGGCGTGCGGCATCGGGCTCAGCAGCAGTTTCGCGAACACCATGCCCTCGGCGCGGAAGTCCTCGGCATACTTCGCCTGGCCCGTCACCTTCGCGACGATGTCCGGAGTCTGATAATCCTTGCCAATGTATTTGTAGTCAGCCACTTCGTCCTCCGCGTCTTCCCCACGGCGGCCCGCCGGAGCGCATCCACGCCCCCGGTCCGCCGAAACGGCCTCTTGTGGACACCGCAGCTTAACATGAGTCCACGGGCCGACTCCACGCGGAAATCACCCAGATGTTCGCCTGTATTTCGCCATAGAGCTCGGGTGGGGCAGGTTTATACTGAACCGCGTTTCGGCACTGAAAACAGGGAGTCCAGCGGATGGCTCAGGATCGAACCTTTGGCCGCCGGCAGATGCTGAAGACCCTCGGCGTGTCGACCCTGGCGCCGGCGCTGAGCGGGCTGACGCCGGTCCGCCTGCTGGCTCTCGGCCACCCCCCTACCGTTCCCAAGGAATTTCGGGCGCGCGGTAGTAGTTGACGCCGAGCGCCGACCAGCGCGGCGCCTGCGCGCCGAGCCGCCGGCTGAACTCGTCGTAGTTCCGTCCGTCCGGAGCCGACCAGCCGATCTCCGCGATCGCGGGCAGCCGCGGAAAGGCCATGAACTCGACCTCGGACAGCCTCGCGAGCGTCTCGGACCAGATCGGCGCCTCCACGCCCAGGATCGACGACTCGGGGACGCCGTCGTAGAGCGTGGCCGGGTCCCATGTGTAGGCGGTGCGAACGTCGATCAATCCGGCCCACCGGAGGCCCAGCGCGGAGTCGGCCTGGTACTTCATGTCGAGGTACGTCCGGTCGGCCGACGAGACAATGATTCGCGCGCCTTGCGCGATCGCCGGTTGGGGTGAAGCGTCCGGCCGCCACTGCTGGACCACGGTGCCGGGCGTCAGGCGGGCATGGGCGATCTCGTCCCAGCCGATCACCTGCTTTCGGTGGGCCTGCACGATCTGCTGCGCGCGCTCCACGAACGCCCCGTATTCCTCTTCGCTCAGCCTCTCCACTTCATCGCCGCCGATGTGGATGTATCGCCCGGGCGTCAGCGCGGCGATCTCTCGCACGACGTCGTCGATGAAGCGATACGTGACGTCCTTGTCCACGCAGAGCGTGCTGAAGCCGACTCGCGTGCCGGTGTAGAGCGGTGGCGCGACACTGTCGCAGTTCAGTTCGGGATACGAGGCGAGCGCCGCGTTCGTGTGACCCGGCATGTCAATTTCGGGCACGATCGTCACGAACCGCCGCTGGGCGTACGCGACGAGGTCGGCGTACTCGGCCTGCGTGTAGTGTCCGCCGGGTCCACCGCCGACCTCCGTGCTGCCGCCGTGCGTGGCCAGTCTGGGCCACGACATGATTTCGATCCGCCACCCCTGGTCGTCGGCCAGATGGAGATGCAGCCGGTTCATCTTGTAGAGCGCGAGGAGGTCGACGTAGCGCTTTACGTCCTCGACCGAGAAGAAGTGTCGCGAGACGTCGAGCATCGCGCCGCGCCACTCGAAGCGCGGGCTGTCCCGGATCGCTCCGGCCGGCACTCCGATCGATCGCGCGGGGTCGGGTCGGGTAGCCTCGTGCTCGAGATGCGGGGGCAGCAACTGGCGAAGCGTCTGGATGCCGTAGAACAGGCCGGCCGGGTGCCCGGCGGCGATGGTGATGCCGCCCGGGGCTACCTCGAGCTCGTAGCCCTCGTCGCCGGTCTCGGCCACTGCACGCAGGTTGATGTGGATGCTGCCTTCAGGGATCGTCTCGCTGCCGGCGACGACTCGTGGCGCCTCCGACCCGGCCGCAGTCCCGATCAGGGCTGACAGGAACCGGCCGATCGCTAGTGCGTCGGCGTCGTTCGGCGTGACGACGATGGCGGTCTCGGGCCCGAGGACGAACTCGCCGTCCGCGGGTTCGATCGACACAGGGGCTGGGATGACTCGCTGCATCAGCGAGACCGGCGGCGGCTCGGGCGGAGCAAGACGCGTCGGCCTCGCGCACGACGCCGCAGCCAGTGCCACGAGCAAGCCCAGGCCGCCGACTCTCAAGCTGTTCATCCGTCGCTCTACAGCTCTCGCAACCAGATGTTGCGATAGCTGACCGGGTGGTCGTGGTCCTGGAGCAGGAGCGGCAGCGGGCCGTGCGCCTCGTACGTCGCCTCACCGACGTTGGCGCTCGCCCCTGTAAGCACGGCGTGGTTCTGGATGAGGATGCCGTTGTGGAGCACGGTCATCGTCGCCGGCCGCTCGACCGAGCCATCGGCACCGAAGCGCGGCGCCATGAAGATGATGTCGTAGGTCTGCCAGGTACCAGGCGCGCGTGAGGCGTTGACGAGCGGGATGTGCTGCTTGTAGATCGCGCCGGCCTGGCCGTTCACATAGGTCGGGTTCTCGTACGAGTCGAGAACCTGCACTTCGTACAGGCTCTGCAGGTAGACGCCGCTGTTCCCCCGATTCTGGCTGCGCCCGCGCACGACCGCGGGGGTGCGCCACTCGACGTGCAGTTGGACGTCGCCAAACCCCTGCTTCGTGACGATATCGCCGGCGTCGGGATCGACCGTGAAGATGCCCGCGTCCGCGTCGACGACCCACGCCGCCTCACTGCCGTTCTGTGACTCCCAGGCCGAAAGGTCGGTGCCGTCGAAAAGCACGACGGCGTCCGACGGCGCGCCGCCGGACGCGCCCGGGATCACCATCGATGGTTCGGGTTCCCAAACCTCCGTCAGTGTCGGATCGCCCTGAGCCTGGGCGAGCGAGCCGCCGTCGAGCACGAAGACGGCGACGACGGCCGCCGTTGTGAAGATGGTGCGAAGCGTGAACGATCTCGACTGCGACATCTGTGGCCTCCCAGCCAGCGGCTCTACGCCACCGAGGCGGGGATTATAGCGACTCCCGAAGCCGATCCGCCACGATCAATCGCCGAGGAACGCGACCAGCTCGGCCAGTTCGGCCGCCCAGCCCTCGGTCTTGAAGTCCGATTCTCGCACGTCGAGAATCGTGCCGCCGCCGCCGCGAGGAGTCAGCGCCCACTCCACCAGTGTCGATGCGCCTTCGTCGAACGGGGCGCCGGCTTCGTGCATCCATCGCCAGACCAGTCGAGTGGGCGGTTCGAACGCCTCCACCCGAACGGCGAACCGGCCGTGCGAGTCCCACTCGAAGTAGCCCGGCCCGCCCGCGCGCAGCTCCAGCTCGGCTCCCTGGCCGAACCACTGCGCAATCTCCTGCGGGTCGGTGATGGCGCGCCAGACGCGTTCGGGCGGGGCGGTCAGTTCGAGTCGTCGTTCGATGATGCTCGTCTCGGCGGTGCTCATCGTTCTGTTCCTCAGGGGTGCTGCTCGAGGTGGCGGGCCAGTCGGGCTAGGCGCCGATCCCAGGCGCTTCGGGTCGAGCTCAGAGCCAGCGACGCACGGACTTCTTGTAGTCGCGATAGGAGTCGCCGAACTTTCGCTCGAGGTAGGCCTCTTCGTGACGAATGGCCGCGATCTGGACGACGGCGCAGGCGACGGGCACCAGCAACAGAAGCCAGAGATTCCCCAAGCCGATGCCGAGCGCTGACTGGCCGAGCGCGAAGCTCACATACATCGGATTGCGCGTGAAGCGGTAGACACCGCTGCTGACAATTTCGGGAGTGGCGAGCTAGGGCCTGGGATCCTGGCCCGTCTCGCGAAAGAGCCTCCAGGCCCCGACCATGAGCGGGAGACCAAGGAGGACAACCAGCGAGCCCAGTGCGACGCGGGGGCCCCGCGCCACCTGACACGGACGAGCCCCGCGCCAACGTCGCCTACGAATCAATATCGAGGTAGGCGATGTGTTCGTGCGCCACCAAATCCGTCGGGCATGATCCGTTCGGGCGGGCCGAACTCCGCCGGTTTGTCGACGTCCAGCCGCCAAATCACCTGGATGTAAGGCACCAGCCGCGGGTCGATGGCGAATTCTTCGTAGCGCATTAGCCGGCGGGTCGCGGCCGTCGGAGGAAATTCACGAGCGCGTCGATGAAGTACGCCCGCGGCGTCTCGAGAAAGGCTGCGTGATCGCCTCCGGCGACGACCACCCACTGCTTGTCGGCGGTGCCGAGGCGGGTGAAGAGCGTGGCCTGCCGATCGGTCGGCGCGAGCGGATCGGTCTCGCCTTGAATGACCAGCGTCGGTACGTTGACGTCCTCGGGCGTCAGTGCGTTCCACTGGTCTTGGTTCCGCCAGTCCATCCGGACCGGGTCCGCAGCCAGCGCGGCCTCGACGTAGGCGTCGATCGCGACTTGGCTGATCGAATCGGGCGTGACGAAGTCGCTGGCGGCGGCTTCGGCAGTTGTTGGCTCGCGCGGTGGAGCGTCGGCGCCTGGGTCGGCCGGTATCTCTTCATCGAGCGCGACCGGAAAGCCGAAGAGTACAACGGCGCGCATCAGGTCGGCCCGCTGCTGGGCGGTCAGGAGCGCGACCATCGAGCCGAGCGACCATCCGAAAAGCACTGGGGGTTCACCGCCGTGACGTTCGGTGATCCAGGCCAGCACGTTGGCGGCGTCGTTCGCCGCGACCATCGGCGTATTCCAACCCGTGTCGTCGCGCGGTGTCTCGCCGTAGCCGCGGAGATCCAGGCCGTAGACAGCGAAGCCTTCCGCCACCAGGCCATCCATCAACGACAGGTCCTCCCCGGGCACCTGGAGGTCGAAGTCGGGGCGCGCGCTCCAGGTCCGGCCGTGAACGAGAAGGATCGCGCCCTCAGGATCGCCCGCCCGCTTCTCCCAGAGCGCCATCGGATGTCTGTCTGACTCGACGGTGTGGCGGATGAGTTCCACGGGTGCGGCCGCAACGGCCGGTTCGGTGGCCGGCGCGGCGGCTGGCTCCGGAGGCCCGGCGCAGGCCGTGAGCGAGGAGAGCAACGTCAGGGCGATGGGCAGCCGCATTAGGTGACATACTGCCACGGGAGCTTGGGTTTCGGGAACACCTTGCGCGCCTCACCGGAGGGAAAGATGCCATCGTTCGACGTCGTTTCAGAAGTGGATCGGCAGGAAGTCAGGAACGCCGTCGACCAGGCGAACCGCGAGTTGGCGACCCGTTTCGATTTCAAGGGGACAAACGCCACGTTCGGCCTCGAGGAAGAACAGGTTGTAATGAAGGCGCCCGACGAATTTCAGCTCCACCAGATGTACGAGATCCTAACGAAGCGACTCGTCGGCCGGCGGATCGACATCCGCTGCCTGAAGCGCGACGAGCCGCAGGTGAACGTCGGCGAGGCCCGCCAGTCGATCGCCGTGCGCTCCGGCATCGAGTCGGAGACGGCACGCGATATCGTCAAGCGCGTGAAGGCGACGAAGATCAAGGTGCAGGTCGCAATTCAGGGCGACAAGCTGCGCGTGACGGGGAAGAAGCGCGATGATCTCCAGCAGGTCATGGGCCTGCTCAATGAAGCCAAGCTCGACGTTCCGCTGCAGTTCGAGAACCGTCGCGACTAGAACGGCTGCGCGACGCCCCCTCAAGCGTTCAAGATCGCTTCGACGCGCGCCCGCCGGCGGCCGTGACGAGCTCGGCGGTTTCGTCGATGGTTTCGTCTCGTCCTGGCGTCGTCGGGTGTCCGAGAACGCTTCGACCGCTGCAATACACCGTGCCCCCCGCTTCTCCGAGTGCGCGGGCGATCCCGCGTCCGGCTCCGCGTGTCGCGCCCGCGACGACCGCTATCTTGTTCTCGAGTGTTGTCATGACGGCATCTTTCTTTCAGGCCTTGCTAGGCTTCACGTGGGCCATCGCTACGAGTAGCGATGCCACGGCGGCGAGACTGGCCAGCAGGTGCAGTGCCGAGCCGAACGGCTCGCTCCAACCCAGCAAGCCGGCTTCTGACAACAGGTAGTTCCAGTCGTGCAGATGTCCGCCGACCAGTGGGAGCGCCTGGGCCCGGGCGCCGCCCAGACGCCGCAGACGGCGGCCTCGAAGATCTGCTTCCGATGCGCGAAGCTCGCCGCGCAGGCGATGGGGAAGAAGAGCTGGCCGATCGTGCCACCGAGGACCTGCAGCGTCTGGCCGAACGCCGCGAACATGAGGTGGCCGCCCTCGTGCAGCGCCAGATTCACGCCGTCGAGGAAGTGGTAGTGATAGGCGAAGACCAGCCAGCCGACGTAGGGCGTGAGGAGTAGGGCTAGTAGGCCGCGGGCGAGCATGGAACAGGATAGCCCGATGTGACAGGAGAGGCGCCGCTGTGGAAGAAGGCCGAGCTACCAGCTGACGTAGCGATACATCAGCCGGATGAGCGCGTAAGCCTCGGTCATGTCGCGGGCGTCGTACTCGACCGTCGTGCCGTCGATCCGCCGCATGTCGGGGATCGCCTGGAGGATGTCGGCGCGAGTCGTCGTGGCCGACCGCATCCGGAGCGTGACCGGGCCGGCCGTGTCGAGCGGCGTGGCGTTGGCCAGATCATCGAGCGCGGCGCGCGTGGCATCCCGCAGGCGCGCGCGCACCGCGTCGGGATGCTCGAGTTTCGCCACTGACGATCCGACGGCTTCCTTCGTCGCGACCGTGCGGGTCTGCACCAGCGCGCCGAATTGCTCGGTGAACGTCAGGTCGCCGGCGGCGAGGATGACCGGCACCCCATGGCTGCCGGCGTAGTAGGCGTTCAGCCCACCCTCGCCGACCTCGGTGTCGTTGAGCCAGAGGCCCTTCACCGAACCCGTTCCGGTGTGGGCGAGGAAGCCGCTCGCGGTGCCGGCGCGCGCGTGATAGCCGAGAAAGATCGCCCCGTCGAACGAGGCATCGAGGCCCTGCACCATCCCGAGCGGTTTGAGGTTGCCCTGGATGTAGGTCACCCGCGGGTCCAGCCGCGTGTGCAGCAGATTCTGCATGTCACCGTGCGAGTCGTTCACGACGATCTCGGCCGGCCCGCGGTCCAGGATCGCCGCGACCACCACGTTGACCTCCTCGGTCATCAGCTCGCGGCCGAGTGCGTAGTCCTTGCCGCCGGCGCTCGTCATCCGGCCGGTCCCGATGCCGCCGATGCCCTCCATGTCGACCGAGATGAAGATCTTCGGGCCCTCCTGGGCGTGGGCGGCGGTGGCCGCGGCCACGAAGCACGCGAGTGCGAGCGAGGTGAGATGTGTTCGGGTCGCCATGGATCGTTCTCCGAAACTGGGCCGTGCCTCTTTTCGCGCTACTTCTCCGACCAGATCGCCAGCTCGTAGCCGCTCGGATCGGTGAAGTGGAACCGCTTACCGCCAGGGAACTCGAACGTCTCCTTCACGATGCTGCCACCGTGGGCCTCGACGGCCGCCTTGCAGGCAGCCAGGTCTGCGGCGTACAGCACGACGAGCGGCCCACCACCCGTGATGCCGGAACTCCCGTCCGACGCCTTGGTGAAGCCCCCGGCAAGCCGGCCGTCGAAGAAGGAGGTGTAGTCGGGGCGTAGTCGGTGAACTCCCATCCGAAGACGCTCGAATAGAACGTCTTCGCGGCGGCGATGTCCTCGACCGCGAACTCGATGTAGTCGATCCGCTTGTCCTGTTCGGCCTGCGTCATGGTCGGCCTCCGCTGTCGGTTGCGGCGCTGCCTGCCGCGCCGGGCACCCCGGCGCCCATGAGCGCGTTGAACACCAATTTGAAGGTCCCGTGGGTCTGGGCGCGGTGCTGCGCCCTGAAGCCGATCAGCACGACGCGCCCCTCGCCGTGCGTGACCGAGACCATCGCGGCCTTCTCGGCGATGACGTCCTCGCCGAGCAGCCAGCCGGACTCAAGGATGTCGCGGTCGATGAATGTCACGATCCGCTCGACCCGGTCGTTGCGTGGCGTGGCGACGACCTCGTAGACCTGGTTGCCGCCGAGGAACGCCGCGAGGCCCTTGGCCGGCATCCCGTAGGCCAACGGATGGTCGCGATCGATGTCGACGCGCAGCGTCGAGCCGGGCGACCAGAACTCCGTGGACGACAGTCCGGCCACGGCGTTGCGGACCGGCAGGTCGAACTTCTCGATCGCCAGGTCACCCGCCTGCGCGAACGTGACGAGCGTGCCGCCGTTCTCGACGAAGGCCTCGAGCGCGGTGACGCCCTCGTCTCCAAATCCGCTCCGGAAGGCGGGTGGATAATCCTCCGGGCTCCCGCCTCGGCTGGGGCCATTCTCCGGTTGGTCGCCGGTCATCCGCGCGACGCTGTCGGCGGGCAGAACGATGACGTCGTAGTCGTCGTTCAGCGTGCCGCCCGTGACGGCGGCATCCATCAGCGTGTCGTACGGGAATTCGAAGTCCTCGAGCAGCCAGCGGGTCCAGCCCTCGTCCATGTTCCCGCCGTAGTACCGCTGATACATCCCGATGCGGGTCCGCCGTTGCGGCTGGCTGACGCCGCTCGCGTCGGCGTCCAGCGCCGTGAAGTCAACGCCGGTGGCGCTGGCGATCCGGGAGACGATCGCGTCGTCGGCTGATGACGGAACGACGAAGTCGCCCGGCTGGGCGCGCTCGACGGTGCCGGTCACCCGGCGCACGTCAACGTTCGCCGCGAGCAAGAGGTTCACCGCCTTGAAGCTATCGTTCAGCCGCCCGTCGAGTACGTAGCCGTTGCGGCCGCTGGCGACTTGCCCGGCCGGCGCGATCGCCTCCCGGACGACCGCAAGGCCTGACTCGACGTTCGATTCGATCGGGTCGACCCTGACGCCCATGAACTCGGCCATCGTGTCGGTCGACATGTCGTAGGGGCGCATCGGGCTGCCGTCCCGGTTCCGCGTGTAGGTGTTGTCGGGGTAGAAGGTCCGGCCGAGTAGCCACCGGATGACACCCATCTTCGGCTGGGCCATCGAGACGACGAAGGTGCCGGCGCCGTAGACGCGACCCTCGTGCGTAAATTTCGCGCCGGCGCGCTGCACCTCGATCCCTTGCAGGCGCAGCTTGTTCACCATCTTCGTGGCGGTGAGCGGATCGTGCTGATCGGCCGGGATGACGAACGCCGCGGGCGACATCGCCGCGCCGCGTTCGATCTGTCGAGAGGCCTTCAGGTAGGCGTTGCGTAGCACGGTGGCGCGGTGCCGCGCGGCGATGTCGAGCGTGGCGATCGCGGCGATCTTCTGCTGTTCGACGATGTCGCGGACGCGCCACCAGCCGCCTTCCCACGGGTTCGGGAAGGTGGTCTGCATCTCGTACTCGGGCAGGCCGCGCGAGCCGTTCAGTTGATCGGGATGCACGAAGAGTGGCGTGGCCAGTCTGGCGCTCGCCGACTCGGTCAGCATCCCGGCAATGTTGTGGAACGGCGTGATCCAGTGAAAGCCGAAATGCCCCCAGCCCGAATAGATGGCCGCGTTGACGACGCCGGAGATCCCGGCCTCCTCTTCCTTGTAGGCGATGTGGGCGCCGAACCAGCTCATCTCGCGCCAGACCAGCGGGTCGCCGGCCGGACGGATCGGCTCGGCGTAGGGCGGCACGTAGATCCGCGCGCCGTAGGCGCCCATCTGGTGGTGGTCGACGTAGGCCTGCGGGATCCAGTCGCGGAAGATGACCGTCGCGCCGTACTGCGACTCGACCGTGTTCTGCTGGAACGCGTCGCGATTATTGTCGTGGCCGATGAAGTGGTGGTACAGCTCTGGCGGGCTGATGCCCTCGTACTCCGTCCCGACGAACTCGTTGTACCAATCGGTCACGATGTTCTGGCCGTCGGGGTTGAAGCTCGGGATCATGATGGCGACTGTCTCGTCGAGGATCCGGGCCACCTCATCGTCGGTCCGGGTCACCAGGTCGTACATCAACTCGGCAGCCATCTGGCTCGCCCCGACCTCGGTCGAATGAAGTCCCATCGACTGGACGACGACCGCCTTGCCGTTTGCGATCGCCAGCTCGATCTCCTGCTCGGACGCGCCCCGCGGATCGCTCAACGTGGCGTTCAGCTGCCGCAGTTCATCGAGCCGGGCAAGATTCGCCGGCGACGAGATGAAGAGCACCAGGAACGGGTCGCCGAGTGTGGTCGGCCCCATGTTCACGACCTCGAGGCGGTCGCTCTCGCGCCCCAGCAGCTCGTAGTACTCGACGAGCTTGTTCCAGCGCGCCAGTTTCCGGTCGGCGCCCATCTGGAAACCGAAGAACTCCTCGGGTGATGAGATCGATTGCCCCTGCGCGACCGCGGGCGCGAGCCCGACGACGGCGGTCAAGGCGATCAGGACGACGGCACCTCGCCAGGGAAACCGGCTCAACGTTTTGGTCATACTCACTGGATTGACTCCTTCACATAGCCTGTACGAGCGGCCCGCGACGGGCCGGGGGCATCGAGAATATCACGCGGATTGCGAGTAGATCCGCCGCATGTCGGGGCGCTCCGTCGCGATGTAATGGACCCAGATATACGCGTGGCTGAAGAGGGCTACGACGAGCCCGGCGGCCGACCCGAACCACAGACCTGGAATCCACGCCATCAGGAACCCGAAGACGTACATCGCGTTTCGCGTGTATCGGAATATCCCTTGTCGTACTAGCGGCCGGGAACGATACGACGGATCGAAGTGGTCGATGCCGAGCGCGCGGCGGAACGTGAAGTAGCGCTGGATGGAGTGGAAGAGGTAGACGACCGGGACGGCGGCCGCGACGGCCAGCAGGCGTAGCATCGTCGGGTCCCAGGGCAGCGTGTCGCGATTGGACGCCGCGACCGCGACCACCGTGGCCAGCCGCGCGAGCGCCAGGGCGGCGAACCCAGCGCCGTACATCGGAAAGCCCCGGTCGCCGTAGAGGCGCGTGAATAGCTGCCCGTGCAGTTGCATCCGCCAGCAGAACCAGACGTAGCACTGGTGGGAGACGGCGACGATGATGGCCAGCGCGATCCAGACGGGTGTGCCCAGGCCGCCCAGGGTGCCGAGGCGAACCGGATCCGCCCGCAGCGCTGGCGCCATCGCGCCGAGCAGCCCAATGAGCAGCAGCAGGTGCAGCCATTGCCGCTCGAAGATGCGAGACAGCAGGCGCCACCCGTCGGACTGTCCAGGCATCGGCGTCAGGACTTTTCGCCCGAGCGATACCAGTGGACGTCGACGCGCTCGATGGTGGCCAAGCCCTCGGTCACCGCGTCGTCGATGAGGGGCAGGAAGGCCTCGATCTTCTCTTCGGTGTCGATGATTTCGACCACGAGCGGCAAGTCGTTCGACATTCGGAGGATCTTTGCGCTGTGCAGCCGGCTGCTCGCGCCGAAGCCTTCCAGTCCCCTGAGAACGGTGGCGCCGGCCAGGCCATGCTCCCGTGCCTGGCGCACGATCCACTCGTGGAGCGGCCTGCCGCCGTGCGTATCCTGTTCGCCGATGAAGATGCGCAAGAGAGCTTGCCGTGCTTTGCGAGCATGCTGGACTCCTCAAGCGGTCAGGCTGACGACGAGCGTGCCGTAGGGGAACGACGTCGTGGGCATCTGGCGATGCACGAGACCGGTCACGCCGTACCTCAGCATCGCACCGAGGAACCCCCCGACGCCGACGAGCAAGGCATTCAACACAGCCGTTGGCAAGAATCCTCCGCGCAGCTAGTCCGCGACGCCGAACCCCGGCCGCGGCTTGAACTCCGTGATGTCGCCGAACGCCGAGAAGCCGACGCACTCGTAGATACTGACACCGTCGGGCGCGGCCTGCAGGATCGCCGACTCGTACTGCCGTGCCGCGGCGTCGTGCAGCGGCCTCCGTGTGAGCGCGGTGCCAGCGGCGCTAGGATGCAGTTGTCGCGGGCGTATAGACGCAGCGCGTCTTCGAGTTGCCATCCTCGATCTGAATGGTCGGGTGCTGGATGCCGAACCGGCGCTCGAGTGTGTCCGACACCGACTGGAGCAGTTCGTCGTCGGCTTGGGCGGACTGCATGACGAGGTGCACTGTCAGCGCTGTTTCGGTCGTGCTCATCGCCCAGATGTGCAGGTGGTGGACGTCGTCAACGCCGGGCAACCCGTCGAGATAGGCGCGCACCGCGCCCACGTCGACATGGTCAGGCACGGCGTCCATCGCGAGATCGAGTGACTCGCGCAGGAGCCCAAGCCCAGAAATGAAAATGATCGCGGCGACGGCCAGCGCAACGATCGGGTCGACCCACAGCCAGCCGGTCGAGACGATGATGAGGCCCGCGACCACGACCCCAAGCGAGACGGCTGCGTCGGCTGCCATGTGCAGAAACGCGCTCTTGATGTTGAGGTCGTGGTGACGGCCTGACATGAACATGATGGCGGTCACCAGATTGATGATCACACCAGCCCCAGCGACCAGGATGATCGTCCGGCCGTTCGTCGACGCCGGTTCGGCCAGCCGGGCGAGCGATTCCCAGATCACCGCGCCGAGCGCGACGCAGAGCATGACGGCACTCACCAGGGAGGCCAGCACCGTCGCACGCTTCATGCCGTAGGTCCGCCGCTCGGTCGGGCGGCTGTGCGAGAGGAAGGTGGCGCCCCAGGCCAACCCCAACGCGAGCACGTCGCTCATGTTGTGACCGGCGTCGGAGATGAGCGCCACGGAGTTGAAGGCGAAGCCGCAGCCCGCTTCGATCAGGACGTACAGGCCGTTGACGGCGATGCCGACCTTGAAAGCGCGGTCATACGCGTGCGCGTGAACGTGCGTGTCGGTCACGGCAATCGTTCCTGGGGCCACGTCGATTCACGGTTGCGCATGACGAGGCTACCGTCACCCAGGATACACTGCGATCACGCGCCACGGATCGCCGTCGGCCTGCTCGATGAGCGAGGCCTGCGTGAAGTGAATGGGGGCCGGATACGAGAAGCCGGCGTCGTCGTGATCGATCGGTGTGGTCAGGCGTGCGACATTGCGCGGATGCCGGAGCGTGATGTGCGGCGCGAGGGGGCGAGGCAGTTGGCCCGCTCCGGCCAGGAGGCGTGCCCGCAGGTCGTCGAACTCCATGGTGGCGGTGATGACGGGCAGCAGCAGGCCACCGCCGTCGAACGCACGCGTCGGGCCGAACTCGAGCGTCACCGCCACTCGCCCGAGCTCGGCGAGTCGACGTTCGACCACCGCCCAGTCTGTCACGTCGTCGTCTCGGCAAAGCGTGATGTGGGCCGGAATCAGGCCGTACTGGATCGGATCGACGCGCTGCCTGACGGCGTCGATGGTCGCTCGCGCCGGCTCGGGGAGGTAGAGGCTGACCTGGCGCCGCATGTCGCGAAGCTCAGTCCAGGTGGCTCCGTTCGGCGTCGCCCATCTCGACGCCGCCCGCGGGGAAGTACTCCTTCCAGCGAGCGTCGACCTTCGCGGCGACATCCTCACGGCAGGTGAGTTCCGCGGGGAAGCCACTCTTCAGCCGCGCGTCGATCACGACCGGTGCCGTGTAGGCGAGATGGTTCCGGACGACGCGGGTCGCCGCGGCGTGAACGTCCGCCGCCGGTTCGAACCGGGTGAACGTCGTCCAGAGGAAGTTGGTCGGGCTTCTCACGGCACGCGCCGGTTCATCGGACAGGACAATCATCGGCCACGGCGCGAACGCCGGATCCGCGGCGATTCGACCGGCGACGTCGGGCTCGGTCTCGCGCGGCGGCACGCCGACGACGAGGCACCCGCCACAGAAGACCTGCACGTCCGAGACGCCGGGCGGCACCGCCGCAGCCGTGAACGTGCGGGGCAGGTCGCGGACCGCGTCACCGAGTCCGAGCCAGACACCCTTCGACCCGAGGTTGACCTCCGGTCCGGTGTAGTCGAGCGTGTCCATCGACAGGTTCGAGAAGACGTAGAGGTCGGTCTCGGGGTTAGTGCGCGCGAGGACGTGCTCGAGCGTGGCCGGGAAGTTCCGCAGATCAACCGGGCGATCGGTGACGAGCAGGAACTTCGTCAACGAGAGCTGGCCTTCTCCGAGGATCCGGAACGCGCTGGCCATCGCTTCGCGCGGGTAGCGCTGCTTCACGACCGTCGCCGCGAGCGAATGATAGCCGGTCTCGCCGTACGACCAGAGTTGTTCCACCGCCGGCATCACGACGGGGAAGAGCGGTGACAGCAGGTCTTGCAGGAGATCGCCGATGAAGAAGTCCTCCTGTCGAGGCTTGCCGACGACGGTCGCCGGGTAGATGGCGTCGCGCCGGCGCGCCATCGTCCGCGCGTGGAAGACGGGGTAGTCGTGCTGCAGCGAGTAGTAGCCGTAGTGATCCCCGAAGGGGCCTTCGGGCCGCCGCTCGCGTGGCGGCACCTCGCCGATCAGCGCGAACTCCGCGTTGGCGATCAGCGCGTGCGGCCAGGGGCCGTCGGCAAGGCGAAGCCGCTCGCCCGCGATCAGGGAAGCCAGCATCAACTCGGGCACGTTTTCGGGCAGCGGCGCGATCGCCGAGAGCATCAACGCGGGCGGGCCGCCGAGAAATACCGTGGCCGGGAGCGCGTCACCGCGCGCTTCCGCGACGTGGTAGTGAAAACCGCCGCCCTTGCCGATCTGCCAGTGCATCCCGGTCGACCGCTGGTCGTGGACGTGCAGCCGGTACATCCCGAGGTTGTGGCCCCGGCCGTCCGGGTGCTGGGTGAAGACGAGTGGCAAGGTGATGAATGGCCCGCCGTCCTCGGACCACGTCGTCAGGGCCGGCAGCCGATCGAGGTGGACGTCGTCGGTCACGACCTCGGTCACCGGTCCGCCTCGGCCCCGCCTCAGGCCTACCTTCATCAGTTCGAGGCCTACATCTCTGGCGCCCCACAGCTTGGCCGGCGTCGGGGGCAGCATCGTCTCGACCAGTTCGACGATCCGCCGGATCAATCGCTGGGGCCGCTCACCGAAGGCGAGCTCGGCACGGTGCGCGGTACCGAAGAGGTTGGTGACGAGCGGGAAGTCGGCGCCTTCGACGTTGGTGAAGAGCAGCGCGGGCCCGCCCGCGGCGATGACGCGGCGGTGGATCTCCGCGGCCTCGAGGCGGGCATCGACCGGCGCGGCGACCTCGATGAGGTCGCGGTTCCGCCGCAGTTGCTCGATGAACGCGCGGAGATCGGGGAAGGCCATGGATCGCCGGGGTCAGGCCGGCGGCTCGCCGGTGGCGATCCAGCGGGCGCACTCGGCGCCGAGTTCCTGCTCGGCGCGGGCCTCGTACTCGGCCGATTCGTCCGCCGTGAGCGTCTCCTTCCATCGGCCGTTGACGCCCTTGTGAATGAAGACCTGCGCCCCGGCGTCCCAGAAGGCGCCGCCGAGTGGTACGCTCTTGGTCGCGTTGGCCTTCATCCAGTCGAACGAACAGTACTCGACGATCGCATCCCACCGCGATTCGTCGATCGGGATGTCGAGAAACGCCACGATCTCGTACTCGCCCTGAATCGCCTGACGCAGGGTGTCGCGGTCGACCCGGGGCGGTTTGGATACGGTCGTCATCGTCTCTCCTTCGGCGCTATTGTCTTGAGACCAGGTAATCGAGCAGTAGATTCGACATCGCCCGGATACCGACCGGCACCGAGGCGTCGTCGGCCTGAAAGGTCGGCGTGTGGTGTCCGCCCGACTCGGTGCCGGGCCGCACCATGCCGAGGCGGAAGAAGAAGCCGGGTACTTCGTTGGCGAAGAACGAGAAGTCCTCGCCGCCCATGACCGGCTCGACGATGTCGACGTTGTCGGGGCCGACGACCCGCTCGAGCGTCGGCGCCATCTGCGCGGTCAATTCGGCATCGTTGATCGTGGCCGGCGAGCCCCGGTCGTACTCCAGTGCGTAGCTGCCGCCGCCGGCGATCGTAATGCCCTCCAAGATCTCGCTCATTCGCCGCTCGATCGTGTCACGCGCGCCCGGGTCGTAGGTCCGAACCGTGCCCTCCATCCACACCTCAGCGGGAATGATATTGAAACGCGTGCCGCCCTGCATCAGCCCGACGGTCACCACGCTCGGTTCGAGCGGCGAGAGGTTGCGTGACCGGATCGTCTGGAACGCCGTCACGATCTGCGACGCCATCACGATCGGGTCGATACCGAGGTGCGGGTAGGCGCCATGGGCCTGCTGACCCGTCACGCGAATCTTGAAGTGGTCCACGGCCGCTAGCATCGGCCCGGCCTTGAAACCCAGCCGCCCGACCTCCATCGACGCCAGGGTGTGCAGGCCGAAGACGGCCGACGGCCGCGGGTTCGCCAGGACGCCCCCCTGCACCATCAATGCGGCCCCGCCCTCTTCGCCTGGCGGCGGACCCTCCTCGGCCGGCTGAAAGATGAACTTGATCGTGCCGGGGATCCGGTCGCGCATCGACGCCAGGACGGACGCGACACCCAGTTGGACCGCGGTGTGGACGTCGTGACCGCACGCGTGCATCACGCCCACCTGCTGGCCCAGGTACTCCGTTCGCACCGTGGACGCGAACGGGTATGACGTGTCCTCGGTGACCGGTAGCGCATCCATGTCAGCCCGGACCGCCACGACATCGCCCGGCAGACCGCCCCGGAGGATCGCGACGACACCGGTGTGGGCCACGTCGACGGAGACCTCGTCGAAGTCCAGTTCACGCAGGTGTTCGGCGACGAGCGCCGCGGTCTCGAACTCGCGATTGCCAAGTTCGGGGTTCTGGTGGATCTGATGCCGGATCTCGATAATCTGCTCGGCGTAGCGGTCGACCGCCTCGTCGATCGCCGCGTCCTGCGCCGCCGCGCTGACTGCGAGCCAGGGCGCGACCGCGAGCAGACAGATGGCGCCGCCGATGCCGTTTACTGCCATTCGATGGGTCTCCTTCGTCATTCCAGAGCCTGTCGCCTCATGGCCGGCCCTGGTTCCTACCTTCAGTCCTCCGGCGTCACCCGCTTTGACATGATCTGATACGGCGAATCGGTGAATCCCGTGCGCGCGTACGCGCGGATTGCCTTCGTGTTCTCCTCGTGCACGTACAGGCGGAGGTCGGCCGCGCCCGCGGCGCGGGCGGCGTCCTCGATCGTCGCGAGCAGCAACCGGGCGAGCCGTCGGCCCCGGTAGGCGGGTGTCACGAACATGCTCTGCACCCACCAGTAATTGGCGGCGTTCCAGTTGCTCCACTCGCGCGTCACCGACGCGTTGCCGACTACCTCGCCGCCGGCCGTTTCGACGACCCAGTAGGTTGCCACCGACGGGTCCTCGAGACCGGCGAGGACACCGCGCCTGAGCGTGTCGGCATCGAGCGTGCGGCCTTCCGCGTTCGCGGCCTCAGCCGCGGCGAAGCCGGCGATCGTGTCGAGATCGGTCATCGTGGCCCGGCGGACGGTGAACGTCGATTCGGCCGACTCGCTCATGGAAAGCGTCCGGTCGTCAGTCGATCGGCAGACACAGCAGGTCGTCGGCAAGGACGAGGTCGCCCTCGAACGCCCGGCGGACGATCGCGACGTTGGCCGCCTGGTCGGCCAGGCTGAAGCCTTCGTGGCCTGGGTGCTCCGGCTCGACGCCCATGAAGTGACTGAGGATGAGCGTGCCGACGCCGGCGTCGCGGGCGATCTGGCCGACGACGCTCGGCCGCGCGTGAATCGGTCCGTCGGTGGCCTCGGCGACCGCGAGATGCATCACCAGGACCGTCGCGTCGCGCGCGAACTCGATGAATCGAGGATCGGCACCGGTCTGGTCGCTGCTGAAGACGACACTCGCCTCCCCGACCTCGGCGCGATAGGCCACGGTGGGTGCGTTCGTGTGCGGAACCCCTTGCGCCGTGACCGACAACGCCGGCGAGGCGAAGACGACGGTCGGCTCGGGCCGCGCCACGCCCGAGTTCCCGCCGCCGACCGTGCGGGACAGGACAGGAAACGCGCCGGCGGTATCGCCGAAGAGACGGTCGAGAAACGTATCGACCGCTGGGAAGGCGTTGTTGCCAGACGGTCCGGCGAACGGGAGCGACGCGGTCCGGAAGAGTTGGCTCACCCAGAGCAGCGCCGGCACGTCGGAGACGTGGTCGGGATGGAAATGGCTGATGGCCAGGAGCGAGAGATCTTCGATCCGCGCGCCGGCTTCGCCGAACCGGACGGACGCTCCGCCTCCGGCATCGACCAGCAGGCGCGCGCGCCCGTCGATCCAGATCAGGTAACTCGATGAGGCGCGCCCGTCGCGCGGGAAGGGCCCGCCCGATCCGAGGACCTGGACGGCGAGCGGTGCGTCACGGCAGACGTCCTGCGCGGCATTTGCGGCCCCGACAGCACCGAGGCAGAGCCACACGGTCAGGGCGGCGCGACATCTCAGTTTCACAGGAGAAGCTTACTTACTGCCGGAGGGATTTGCGCATTTTGGATTCGTGGTATATTGTATGCCACTTGAAACGGCCCGGTTCTTGGCCGTCTATCGCACAGCCTCCATGCCTGCCACCGTGCTCAAGCTCGAGCCGCTCGACGCCAGCGACGCCCTCAAGAGCCGGATCTATCTCCGGCTCAAGGAGGCGATCTGCTCGATGAACATCTACGCCCAGGCCGAGGAGCCGCGGCTCGACGAGCGCCAGCTCGGCGAGGCGCTGGGCGTGAGCCGGACGCCGATCCGCGAGGCGCTCGCGCGACTGGAGCAGGAGGGCTTCATCCGGACCGTGCCAAGGAAGGGTGCGTTCATCGTCCGTAAGACGAAGCAAGAGATTCTCGAGATGATCACGGTGTGGGCGGCGCTCGAGAGCATGGCCGCCCGCCTGATCACCGAGCATGCAACCGACGAAGAGCTCTCGACGCTGCGGCGGATGTTCGCCACGTTCGACGGTGGTCAGGTGAAGGCGCGGATCGACGAGTACTCGGCCACCAACATCTCCTTCCACCAGGCGCTGTTGCAACTGAGCCGGTGCGACTTGCTGAATCGGATGGCCGAGAACCTGTTCGTCCACATGCGATCGATCCGGATGCAGACCATCGGCGACCGCGACCGGGCGCGTCAGTCGATTATCGACCATATGCACATCATCGAAGCGCTCGAGAGCCGCGACACCGATCTGGCGGAGCGGCTGGGGCGCGAGCACAGCCTGAACCTCGCGACCCACGTCGAGCAGCACGTGACGTTTCTGGACTGACCCTTTGGATCTTCATTCCTTCCTACTCATTCGGAAAAGACGGAGAAGCACCATGTCACCAACCGCAGCACCCACGACGAAGCCGGTCGAGGCCGAGGCGGCGCCGACGCAGATTTCGGGAGGGCACCTGGTCGCCAAGGCGCTGAAAGCCGAGGGTGTCGAGGTCATCTTCACCCTCTGCGGCGGCCACATCATCGATATCTACGACGGGTGCCTCGATGAAGGCATCGAGATCATCGACGTCCGTCACGAGCAGGTGGCGGCGCATGCGGCCGACGGCTACTCGCGGCAGACCGGCAAGCCGGGCTGCGCGGTCGTGACAGCAGGCCCGGGCACGACCGACGCCATCACCGGCATCGCCAACGCGTTTCGCGCGGAGAGCCCGATGCTGATGATCGGCGGCCAGGGCTCGCTGACCCAGCACAAGATGGGTTCGCTGCAGGATCTGCCGCACGTCGACATCCTCTCGCCGATCACGAAGTTCGCGGCGACGGTGCCGTCCACCGCGCGCGTCGCCGACATGGTATCGATGGCGTTCCGCGAGTGTTTCAACGGCGCGCCGGGTCCATCGTTCCTCGAGATTCCGCGCGACGTGCTCGACGCCAAGGTCGATCTGGACAAGGCGCGCATTCCGGCGGCCGGCCGCTACCGGGCGTCGACGAAACTGTCGGCCGATCCCGATGACGTGCAGCGCCTGGCCGACCTCCTGGTGCAAGCGGAGCGGCCGTGCATCCTGTTCGGGACCCAGACCTGGACCAGCCGTGCCAGCGAGAAGGCGCGGGAGTTCGCGCGCACCCTCAACATCCCGGCCTACATGAACGGGTCGGGTCGCGGCACATTCCCGCCAGGCGACCCGCACCACTTCCACCGGACCCGCCGGATAGCGTTCGACAAGGCCGACGTCATCGTCATCGTCGGGACACCGTTCGACTTCCGTATGGGCTACGGCCGCCGCCTGCGCGCCGACGCGACCGTCGCCCAGATCGACATGGACTACCGCACCGTCGGCAAGAACCGGGACATCTCGCTCGGCCTCGTGGGCGACATCGGCCGGGTCCTCTCCGACGTGCTGGTGGCGACGACCGGCACGACCGACAACGGCGCCACGAAGCGGCAGGCCTGGCTCGACGAACTGCGGGCGGCAGAGAAGGTTGCCTACGAGAAGCTGATTCCGGCCTTTACCTCGGAGAACGTGCCCATCAATCCGTACCGGGTCGCCTACGAACTGAACGAGTTCCTGACCGACGACACCATCTACATCGGTGACGGCGGCGACGTCGTCACGATCTCGGCCCAGGCGGTGCAGCCGCACCAGCCCGGCCACTGGATGGACCCCGGGCCGCTCGGCACACTGGGCGTCGGGGTGCCATTCGCGATGGCCGCGAAGTACGCGCACCCGGAGAAGGAGGTCCTCTGCTACTTCGGCGACGGCGCGTTCACGCTGACCGGCTGGGATCTAGAGACCTGCCAGCGCTTCAAGCTGCCGATTCTGGGCGTCATCGGCAACAACTCGGCGATGAACCAGATTCGCTGCGGTCAGATCAACAAGTACGGTGCCGAGCGCGGAAACGTCGGCAACCTGCTGGGCGACGTCGACTTCGAGAAGTTCGCGGAGATGCTGGGCGGATACGGCGAGGTCGTTCGGGAGCCCAAGGAGATCCGACCGGCGCTCGACCGGGCGCGCGAGGCCGTGCGCGGCGGCACCTCCGCGCTCGTCAACATCTGGGTCGACCGGGAAGAGTGGGCGCCGGGCACCCGCAATCAGACCATGTACAAGTAGGTGAGTGAGGCCAATGAGTAAAGCGCTCGAAGGACTTCGCATCCTGGACATGACGCATGTCCAGATGGGGCCGTCGGCCACCCAGATCCTGGCGTGGCTCGGGGCCGACGTCATCAAGGTGGAGCTTCCCGGACGGGGCGACATCACGCGGTCGCAGCTGCGTGACATCCCCGATACCGACAGCCTCTACTTCACGATGCTCAACTGCAACAAGCGGAGCATCACGCTCAACACGAAGACCGATCAGGGCAAGGCGATCTTCCGCAAGTTGATCGCGGCGTCCGACATCCTGGTCGAGAACTTCGCGCCCGGCGCGCTCGCGCGTCAGGGGTTTACCTGGGAGACAATCCACGAGATCAACCCGCGGATCATCTACGCCTCGGGGAAGGGGTTCGGTCCGGGCCCCTACGTCGATTGCAAAGCCTACGAGACGGTGGCGCAGGCGATGGGCGGGTCGATGAGCACGACCGGCTTCGAGGACGGCGTCCCCACGAGCACTGGCGCCCAGATCGGCGATTCGGGCACGGGGATGCACCTCGTGGCGGCGCTGCTGGCGGCGATTATCCAGCGCGAGAAGACCGGCCGAGGCCAGCGGGTCGAGGTGGCGATGCAGGACTGCGTCTTGAATCTTTGTCGGGTGAAGATGCGCGATCAGCAGCGGCTGACGCACGGGCCGCTAGGCGAGTACCCGAACGAGACGTTCGGCGACACGGTGCCGCGCTCGGGCAATGCGTCGGGCGGCGGCCAGCCCGGCAAGGCGCTCAGGTGCAAGGGCGGCGGAGCGAACGACTATAGCTACGTCATCATCCAGCCGCCGAGTTGGGAACCGCTCATGAAGCTGGCGGGACGCGAGGAACTCATCGAGGACCCGGCGTTCGCGACACCGAAGGCCCGCTTGTCACACCTCGACGAATGCTTCGACATCGTCGAGCACTGGACTCAGCAACACGACAAGCTCGAGGTGATGCGGATGCTGAACGATGTCAATGTGCCGTGCGGTCCGATCATGAGCATGAAGGAGCTGATCGAGGACGAGTCTCTGAAGGCGCGCGGCATGATTGTCGATGTCGAGCATGCCGGGCGTGGCACCTTCCAGACGGTGGGCTGCCCGCTCCAGTTGTCGGACTCGCCCGTCGAGGTGGAGACGTCGCCCGCGCTCGGCGAGCACACCGAAGAGATTCTCAAGGACGTCGTCGGATACAACGGCGCGGACATGGCGGCGGCCCGGGAGGCGGGCGCCATTTAGTCAGGTACGGCCAGAGGCGTGAGGACTGACAGATGAGTCACGATCGAGCGGCAGTCAAGGCAGTGTTGGATGGAGCGCGCGCGGCCGGACGCGCGTCGCTGACGTCGACCGAGAGTAAGCAAGTATGCGACGCCTACGGCATTCCGGTGCCGAAGGAGGGCCTGGCGACCTCGAGCGCAGGGGCGGCGACCCTGGTCGCCGACATCGGCTATCCCGTGGTGCTCAAGATCGTCTCGAAGGACATCCTGCACAAGACCGAGGCCGGCGGTGTGTTGACCGGGCTGGCGACCGCGAAAGAGGTCGCCCAGGGCTACGAGGCGATCGTCAAGAGCGCACGCGCCTACAAGTCGGACGCCGACATCGCGGGCGTGCAGGTGCAGCAGATGTTGCCGGCTGCCCAGGAAGTGATCGTCGGTGCCGTGACCGACCCCAGCTTCGGCAAGCTCGTGGCGTTCGGGCTCGGGGGGGTTCTGGTCGAGGTGCTCAAGGACGTGACGTTCCGGCTGGCGCCTGCCAGTCGCGACGATGCGCTGTCGATGATCGACGGCATCCAAGCCGCCGAGGTGCTGAAGGGCGTGCGGGGTGCCGACCCGGTGAACCGTGAGGCGCTTGCCGGCCTCATCGAGAACGTCTCGGCCCTCACCGCGGACTTCCCCGAGATTCACGAGCTGGACTTGAACCCCGTCCTCGCGACGAAGGACGCCGTCGCCGCTGTCGACGTGCGGGTCCTGCTGGCGCAGGAGCTGCCCGAACCCCGGCCCCGTCCTTCGCAGGAAGAGATCCTAAAGTCGATGGTCCGCATCATGCGGCCCAAGTCGGTCGCGGTCATCGGCGCGTCGAGCGAGGACGGGAAGATCGGCAACTCGGTGATGAAGAACCTGATCAACGGGGGATATCAGGGTGACATCTACCCGATCAACCCGAAGGCCGACGAGATCCTCGGACGCAAGTGCTACAAGAGCGTCAAGGACGTCGACGGTGCCATCGACATCGCCGTCTTTGCGATTCCCGCGAAGTTCGTGGCCGGCGCCCTGCAAGAGGTCGGCCAGAAGGGGATCGCCGGTGCCGTCATGATTCCGTCTGGCTTCGCCGAGGTCGGCGAGACGGAACTGCAGCAGCAGATGATCGGTGTGGCTCGGAAGTACAACGTCCGCGTCATGGGGCCGAACATCTACGGGTTCTACTACACGCACGAGAACCTCTGTGCGACGTTCTGCACGCCTTACGATGTGAAAGGGCAGGCGGCGCTCTCGTCGCAGAGCGGTGGGGTCGGGATGGCGATCATCGGGTTCAGCCGATCGGCAAAGATGGGTGTCTCGGCGATCGTCGGGCTCGGCAACAAGTCGGACATCGACGAGGACGATCTGCTGACCTTCTTCGAGAAGGATGACAACACGCAGGTCATTGCGATGCACGTCGAGGACCTGAAGGATGGGCGCGCCTTCGCCGACGTGGCTCAGCGCGTGTCGAAGAAGAAGCCGGTGGTCGTGCTGAAGGCCGGCCGGACGGCGCTGGGCGCTCGGGCCGCCGCGTCTCACACTGGCGCCCTGGCCGGCAACGACAAGGTCTATGACGACGTGCTGCGGCAGTCGGGCGTCATCCGGGCCCAGACGTTGAACGACATGTTGCAGTTCGCGCGCGGCTTGCCGATTCTGCCGACACCCAAGGGCGAGAACATCATCATCATCACCGGCGCGGGTGGCTCTGGCGTGCTGCTCTCGGACGCGTGCATCGACAACGGTCTGCAGCTGATGCGTATGCCCGACGATCTGGATGCGGCGTTCCGGAAGTTCATCCCGCCGTTCGGCGCGGCCGGCAATCCCGTCGACATCACGGGCGGCGAGCCACCGACGACCTACCGGAACACGATCAAGCTCGGGCTGGAGGACGACCGGGTGCACGCGCTCATCCTCGGGTACTGGCACACGATCATCACGCCGCCGATGATCTTTGCGAAGCTCGCGTCGGAGGTCGTCGAGGAAGCGCGCACCAAGGGGATCAACAAGCCGATCGTCGCGTCGCTCGTCGGCGACGTCGAGGTCGAGGAGGCAGCGGAGTACCTCTACGACCGCGGCATTCCGTCGTATCCCTACACGACGCAGCTGCCCGTGAACGTCCTCGGCGCGAAGTACCGCTGGGCCCGCGGGGCCGGCTTGCTGTAGAGGCCGAAGGACGTACAAAGGAAAGGCCGGGGCAGGTGCTCCGGCCTTTCCTTTGTACCCGAACTGTTGCGGTGTTAGAGCGGTCGCGTCGGATCGATGAGCGTCCGCCACATGAACGCCGACGAGCTGTTGTCGTAGCCCAGGCCTTCCACCGGGTCCTTCCACTGGCGGCCGATGATGTCGATGAACGGTTCGAGCGAGACCGGAACGGTCTGGTCGAATCCGTACTCGTCGTTCATCGTGACCATCCGGGCTTCCATGTACCAGGAATGGTTGCGCGCGAACTTGTAGTCGGCCGTGATGTAGTCGTCGGGGACGTAGTCCTTGCCCCAGATCCGGTTATAGAACTCCGGATACTCGTAGCCGACCGCCGGATCAGGGAAGAACCGCAGCGCCTGGTGGTACTTGACCCCCCAGCTGATCCGCTCGTCGACGTACGGCGCGAACAGCGCCCCGCCCCAGTAGCCGTGGTCAGACCGGCAGAGGGCTTGGGAGACGTCGTGTAGCAGGCAGGCCATGACCGTCCGCTCCGGATGCCCTTCCTTGAGTGCATGCGTCGCGCTCCGGATGACGTGCTGGGCCGGCGCGAAGCGATACCGGTAGAAGTCGATCAACGTCGGCTTTGCCGGCATCTCGGCGAGCGGCTCCTCGCGCGGCTGGAAGACGCGGCCGGTGCCGCGGGCCGGGCGCGGCCCATCCTGGTCCTGCTGACCGCCGCCCTGCTGGTACCAGTTCGGGCGGATCGGCGCCAGTGCCGCCGTCTCACCGAACTCGTCGATGTACCAGTTGTCGAGTTCCCCCGACATGTAGTGCTCGATCGCCTCGGCTCGATCCTCCGGCGACAACAACTCGAATGCGGCGATCCCCCCGACCGACGCCAAGAACTTCCTGCGATCGACATCCATAGGCTTGCTTTCCTCCAGAGTGGACGCACTTCGCCGGCCAACCACCGACTGCATTGAATTGTACTAACGATATAACTTACTGCCAAATTGCGCCGGTGGTCAATGGCTTTTTCGGCTTCCTGGCGCGCAAGCTCGCCGCTCGGTGCAGGCACCCAACAAAAAGGGCGGCGTGGCCTCGCGACCACGCCGCCCGATACTGCTCGATATTCGACTGAACGGCACCGTCGTGCGGGCCGTCGAGCCCATGGCCGGCCTCACGGCCGCTGGCCGGGAGCGTGCCGGCGCGACCTCATCCTGATGCCGTCGAGTCTCAGCCCCCCCCCCGGGGGAGGGCCTCGCTTGGCGTTCGCAGCGCGAACGCTACCGGGGGTGCCGGTGGCCCGGTGGAGACATCTGCGCCTCCTCTCCGTATTGGCGGCACGGACCGACCGCGCCGCCCTTCTCGGTACACGGATACACCCGGGGTGGGGTGAAGTCAACGAAAACCGGGCCGCCGCCGAGCGTCACCCGAAGCAGTAGATTAGCCCGTCTTGCGCGCCGACAACGATGCGCCCGGCGGCGACAGCAACCGATGCCGTGATGGCCGATCCGATCTCGTACTCCCACTCCTTCGCGCCGTCGGCCAAACCGAGGCCGTAGAGGCGCCCGTCGTTCGACCCGATGTAGACACGGTCGCTGACGATAGCGGGCGACGAATCGATCCGTCCGCGCGCCGTGAAGATCCACCTGGCCTCGCCGGTCGTGGCGTCGAGCGCGTGCACCATCCGGTCGCGCCCGCCGAGGACGACGAGCCCCGCGCGGAATGCCGGCGACGAGTAGAATGGGAACTGCCGCGTTGGATGCGCGTAGCGCCACCGTACTTCCCGCCCAGCCAGATCGAGCGCCAGTACTTCGTTGTTGAACGTGCCGTAGTAGGCGGTTGTGCCGGCAATCGCCGGCGACGCCGCGGTGTAGGCGCCCGACGAGACGCTGAAGATCTCTTCGCCGTCGCGCACGCGGACGCCGCGGAACTGCTCGTCGCAGCCGCCGAAGAATGCCACCCCGTCGGAGACGGCCGGCGTGGCGTGCACGTAGCTACTGGTCTCCACCCTCCAGATCTCGTTGCCGTCCTCTCGCGCGACCCCGTACAGATAGCCGTCGTACGAGCCGATCAACACGACGTCATCGACGATGACTGGCGACGACTTGATCTCGCTCTCGGTCGCAAACGTCCAGCGGGCCTCGCCGGTGTCGGCGTCGACGGCGTGCAGCACGCCGAACAGGTCGCCGACGTAGACGACGCCGTCGGAGACGGCCGGCGACGATTCACCGATGCCGTACTCGGAGGCCAGGTAGCGCCAGCGCAGCGAGCCGTCATCGAGGTTTAGCGCTATCAGGTCTCCGGCGTAGGTGCCGACGTAGACGACGCCGTCGGCAATCGCGGCGGACGAGTCGACGGTATCGCCCGTGTCGAATGTCCAGAGCAGTGCCGGGTCGTCGGGCACACTCGACGTGATGACGCCGGTCAGCGACGGGTTGCCACGGAACTGCGGCCACGCGTCGGCCGTTTGAGCGAGGGCGCTTGCCGGCTGGCCACCTACGGTCGCCAGGGTGAGCATGATGACGAGGGTCACTGCGCGCATCGATAGATCTCCTCCGCAGCCCCGGCGTCGAACGGTCGCGGGTTGAACCGCCCGGTCATCTGCTCGGCGGCTTCGCGGGCGAGTGCGGCCACGTCGGGTTCGGCCACCCCGACATCACCGAGCGAGGTCGGCAGGTCGGCCGCCGCCAGTTCCTGAATATACCCGGCCAGCGCGGCGCCCGCGTCCTGGGCGGAGGTCGGCCGGTCGACGACCGTCAGCAACTCCGCGTAGAGCGGCGCGACCTCAGTGGCGTTCCACCGGACGACGTGGGGCAGCAGGACGGCGAGCGCGCGGCCGTGCGTGACGCCATGATGGGCGGTCAGCGGGTTGGCGCAAGCGTGGGCCGCGCCGAGCATCGACTGATCGATCGCCATTCCAGCGTAGTGAGCGCCCAGCAGCATCGCCGATCGTGCCTCGCCATCGGTCGGGTCGGCCAGCACACCCGGGTAGGCGCCGGTCAGCAGGCGCCAGGCTTCGCGGGCGAAGCAGGTCGACATCGGGGTGCGCCGGCTGGTCACGTAGCTCTCCACCGCGTGGGCGATCGCATCGAAGCCGGTCACAGCCGTGACCGCGGCCGGCTGCGACAGCGTGAGTTCGGGATCCAACAGCGCCGCGCGGAAGGCCGACTGGGGCGCGCCGCACGTCATCTTCATATGGGTAGCGGCGTCGGCGATGACCGCCCAGACCTGGGCTTCGCTGCCAGTCCCGGCCGTGGTCGGCACGCCGATCGACGGCAGCATCGGGCGCGTTGTCTTGCCGAAGCCGCGGTAGTCGTGCATCCGGCCGCCGTTGGTAAGCAGGAAATTGGCGCCCTTCGCGCAGTCCATCGAACTGCCGCCGCCGAGGCCGACGATCGAGTCGACTGCGTGAGGCGCGGCGAAGGCCCTCGCCGTTTCGATCGCATCGGTGTCGGGGTCCGGGTCGAAGTCGTGGAAGGGGAAGACCGCGATGCCCGCCGCGTCGAGTAGGGTCGTGACGCGGGCGACGTGGCCGGCTTCGACCAGACCCGGGTCGGCGACGAGCAAGGTCCGGCGGAATCCGAACTCGCCGCCCAGTTCGGCCAGTCGGTCGATCGTCCCGGCGCCGAAGACGACCCGCGCACGCAGCTGAAAGTCGAACGGCGTCACGCGGCTCGCTGAGCTCAGTCCGCGGCGAGCGCGAACAGGCGGTTGCGGGAGTTGAGGAAGAGCGCGCCGTTGGCCGGCACGGGCGTTCCGTAGACGGCGCTGCCGAGGTTCATCTCGGCAATGACCTCGAGTTCCGAGCCGGTCTTCAGCACGACCACGTCGCCGTCTTCGTCGCCCAGATAGACTCGGCCGTCGACGACGAGCGGCGAGCCCCAGATCGCGGCGAACGTGTCGTGCACCCAGTAGACCTCGCCGGTCTTGGCGTCGATGCAGTGGAGGAAGCCGCTGAAGTCCGGCTGGTAGATCAGCCCCTCGTGAATCGCGGGGGTCGAGATCGAACGGCGGATGTCGGTGTAGGACCAGACGCGCCCGGTCTCGGTGATATCGTCGCGCTTCGTCGCGTCGATCGCGTACATGTTGCCGACCCCTTCGCCGTGCTCGGGGTCCTGTCCGTTGGCGATGTAGACGAGGTCATCGTAGACGACCGCGGTGGCGATCAGCTCGTTGCGGGTGCGCGGCCAGACCGAGTCCTTCGGGTTCGTGTCGAACTCCCAGAGTTTCTCGCCGGTGGTCGCCTCGTAGCCGCGGATCCAGCCGTCGCCCTGGCCCATGATGACTTGGTCGACCCCGCCGATCGTGCCCACCGTCGGCGACGCCCACTGGCCGTGGAGGATCCGGTCGTCGACCGAGTTGTCCTCCCAGATCAGTTCGCCCGTCGTCTTGTTCAGCGCGATGATCGCCGGGGCGAAGGGTGACTGGATGTTGACGTGACTCTCGTCTTGCCCGTTCGCCGTGCTCACGTAGATCAACTCGCCGTGCGTGACCGGCGACGAGTTCGACATGTTGTGCGGAAACGCCCCGACTTCCTCGAGCATGTCGAACCGCCAGATGACGTCGGCGTCGATCTCGTTCTGGGACGACTCGTCCTGCACCCAGCCGTCGTTTTCCCCGTCGCGGAAGCCCTCGAGGTCGAGCGCGACGACCTCGCCACGGTTCGAGACGTAGTAGGCGACGCCATCTTCGATCAGCGGCGACGAGCAGACGCCCTGGTAGGGCCAGTCGTGCACCCGGCCCGCGATGAGCTTCGCGTTGGCGTGCTGCCAGAGAAACTCGCCGTCCGACTCGCGGAACGCCATGAGGATGCCCATGTCGCCCTGCTGACGCGGGTCCTTGACCGCCTCGTTGTTCGTCCCGACCAGCACGACGCCCTCGGCGACGACCGGGTTGCCATAGGTCTGCGAGCCGAGTTCGGCCACCCAGCGGATGTTGCGGCCACTGTCGACGTCCCAGTCGGCCGGCAGGCCGGTCATGTCCGACACCATGTTCCGGTCGGGCGTGCCGCCCCACATCGGCCAGTCGCCCCCCATCGGCGAGGGCCCCTGCTGCGCCCGCATGGACGAACTCGCCGCCACGAGCGCGAGCGCCATGGCGGCCAAGACGCACAAGCTGCTGGATCGCCGTCGCATCAATGTTCCTGCTTTCCCATTCGTTCCTGCTGTCGTCGTCGCCGAACCGTTCGCGGGGCTGAAGCCCCGCGCCACGCATCGTTTAGTACACCCGCACGTTGTCGAAGAAGATCTCGAACGGCGCATTTGCGTAGATGCCTGGGCTGCCCTGCGGATGGGGGTTCGGGTCGATCACTTCGAGCGCCCAGTCGGCGGGCTCGGCCTCGTCCCGCGGCCAGACCTTCCCGCGCGCGCGCACCTGGCCGTCGTGGAGATCCTCGACGCTCAGCTTGAACCGGTACCAGGTGTCCGGCTCCCAGGCGAACGGCATCGTAACCGTCCGCACCGTCTCTGGCTGCCAGGTCTGGAGTTCCAGCCGCTGGTGGTTGCCCATCAGCACCAGCGTGTGGCGCTGGGCGTTGACGCCGGCATCGCCCATCTGGCGACGGCTCCGGATAGCCCAGATGTCGGCCTCGACCGTGTAGTCGGACAGGCCGGAATCGCCGATGTAGACGCGCGCGCGCCGCGTGAACGGATTGTCCGACTTCTTGACCAGGACGCGGCTGCCGGCCTCGTCTCGCACCTCGAACTTGCCGGTCGACGCAATCCAGTGCGCCGGGGAACTGCTCGGCGCATCCGCCTCGAAGTCGTACTCGTGCGGCAGCGGCGGAATCACCCGGAGCCGGGCGCTGCTGGTCACGCCATTGGCCGATGCGGTCACCGAACCGGCTTGCATGTTGGCGGCGGCGTCGGCGATGAACTCGCCGCCGGATGTAATCGTGCCCTCGAGGCCGTCGAGCGCCCAGGTCACCGCGCCGTCCGGTACCTGTCGACCCCGGGCATCGAACAGATCCGCGCGGAGCGACACGGTCTCTCCAGGTTCGACGACCAATTCGGTGGGCGACAGCCGCACCTGGCTCACCGGGCCGGTCGACGTGGGCAGTGCGGCGGATGGCGTCTGGCCGGCGTTCGGCCGCGGCTCTTCCGGGCCGATGGCGTAGAGTGCCTGGTCGGTGACGACGTAGACGCGGCCGTCGGCAATCGCAGGGGAGGCGATTAGTTCCTCCGGATCCTCGACCGTGCCGAGCTGCACCTCCGACAGGATCTCGGCGCCGTCACGGCCGGGCTCGAAAATGAAGAAGCGCCCGGTGACCGAGCCGACGTAGAGTTTGCCGTCGCCCAGCACCGGCGCCGCTCGCTGGATCGTGCCGAGGTTCATCTCCCAGCGCCTGGCGCCCGACGCCAGGTCGAACGCCGCGAGGTTCGCGCTGTTGTCGACCTGGTAGATCCGGTCGCCGTCGACGACCGGCGAGGCGTAGCCGCCCTGGAACCCGGTGACCTGCCAGGCGACGTCGCCGGCGTCGAGGTCGCCCGTGCCGGTGGCGTCGACGGCGGCCAGCAGGCCCATCTCGCTCGTCCCGAGGTTCTCCTCGCTGTGGCTCACGAACACCCGGTTGTCGGCGAAGACGACGCCTGCATTGATGCCGCGCTTGCTCATCGCGAACTTCCAGACCGGCAGACCGGTCTGGGGCTGCATCGCGTGCACAGCCCCGTCGCCGCCGCCCGCGATGAGTAGGCGGGTGCCGTTCACGTCCGTGATGACCGGCGTCGAGTAGGTCGTGTCGAAGGCTCGGCCACCCGGCGTGCTCACCCAGACCGTCTCGCCGCTGTTCTTGTCGAACGCCATGAACCGATGGCGGCCGATTGCCTGGTTGCCCCAGCCCGACGAGAGCCCGCTGACGATCACGAGGTCGCCGTCCAGGACCGGCGACACTGTTCGTCCGCCATGGGTCGTGATGAGGCCGAACTCCTCGTTGAGCGAACGCTGCCAGCGAAGTTCACCCGACGCGGTCAGCGACAGCAGCGTCCCGCCCGCGCCGTAGACATATAGATGTCCGCTTGCCGGATCGCCCGTGGGCGAGGCCCAGCCGACGCGATGCGGTGGCACGTCGCTGAGGTAGACGTTGAAGCGATGTTCCCAGAGCAGGTCGCCGCTGCCGGCGTCGAACGCCATCAGGCGCTCCTGGAGCGATTCGTCGGCGCCGACGCCGTTCTGGATGTACACCTGGCCGCCGAGAACGATCGGCGCCGAGCGCCCGCCGTACGGCACCCGCCAGGCGAGGTTCTCGCCGTCGGGCGACCAACTCGTGGGTAGGCCGGTCTCCGAGGAGGTGCCGTCGCGGTTCGGGCCGCGCCAGTCGGGCCAGTCGTCGCCAGCGGCGGTGCCTGCCGAGAGTGCGGTCGTGGCGGCCAGGAGGGCGGCGAGACCGAATCGGTGAAGCGTGAGCTTGGTCATCTGATTCAAGGATTGGAGGTGCCGGAACCCTTCGACCTTAATATGCACACGTTTTGACCGTCAAGGTGAAGGACGCCGCCGGCCACCGGAGCGTTCAGTCGCTCGATCGACACCGAGAAACAGGGCCCGTACCGCCGGCTGGTCTCGCTTTTGGCTCCGGGCTTGATAGGATCAACGTCGAGGAACCAGACTGATGCAAAAGATAGTCACGATTGGCGTGGTTGTTGCCATCGGCGCGCTCGCCGCGAGTGGCTGTAACCGTCGGGAATCCTCGGTGATAGGCCAAGGCCAGGCGGAGGAGATCCTGCACGAGCTGCAAGAGATCCGGAGGCTGCTGGAGGGGCAGGGCGGCGCGCGCCCGGCGCCGCAGGCCGCGCCGGCGCCGCAGCCGCAGTCGGCCGAGGTCTCGATCGCCGGTGCCCACTCGCTCGGCAGCGTCGATGCGCCGGTCACGGTGGTCGAGTTCACCGACTACCAGTGTCCGTTTTGCAGCCGGTTTGCGACGACGACCTTCGCCGAGCTGAAGGCGAAGTACATCGACACCGGACAGGTCAGGCTGGTCAGCCGCGACCTGCCGCTACCGATGCACGCAAACGCCGAGCGGGCGGCCTACGCCGCCCGGTGCGCCGACGAGCAGGGGCAGTACTGGGAGATGCGCGAGGTGATGTTCGGAAACATCAACGCGCTGGGTGACGCCTCGCTGGTCGACTACGCTTCGGGTCTGGGCCTCGACCGCGCCGGCTTCGAGGCGTGCCTTGGGAGCGGGAAGTACCGCGACGTCGTCCAGGCCGATATGGCCGCCGCGAGCGCGCTCGGCCTCACCGGCACGCCGAGCTTTATCGTCGGCCGCGCCTCGGGCGATACGGTGGAGGGCAACATCATCGTCGGCGCCCAGCCGTTCGCGGCGTTCGACGGGCAGATCCAAGCGCTGCTCAATGAATAGATAGCGTAGGGCAGTCCTTGCCACTACCTGCAGGCTGGACGATGTCGTGGCCCCCGAAGCGAGCGGGCCAGGGGCTGTCGGGGCGAGCCGCAGGCGAAGCCCGCTTTCTAATAGATTAGCTTCACGCCGAGCTGCAGCCGTCTGGCGGGGCCGGCCGTGAGGATGCGGCCGAAGGTCGGCGAGCCGAGAAACGCGTCAGGCAATCCCAGATTCACCCGGTTCAGGACGTTGAACGCCTCGAGCCTGAACTGCAGGTTCACTCCCTCACTCAGCGACGCCAGCTTGAGGACGGCCAGATTCAGGTTCTGGTAGCCGGGCCCATCCAGGATGTTGCGTCCGGCGTTGCCGAAGCTGCCGAACGCCGGGAACGCGAAGGCCTCGGTGTCGAACCATGCCCCGGCCGATGGATTCGCCAGCGTCGCGTTGCCCGACAGGTTCGGCCGGTCGTTGGCGCCAAAGCCGAGCGCGGCGCGCCCGGTATTGCTGTTGTCGATCTCCGGCAGCAGCGCCACGGTGAACGGCGCGCCGCTCTCGGCCGTGAAGATGCCGGCGACCGTACAGTCGCCAAGAACCTGCGCGGCCCACCCGTCCGACGCCCAGCGTTGGCCGGCGCCGAACGGCAGCGCGTAGGCGAAGCTCGCCGTGAACCGGTGGCGGACGTCGAAGCTCGATCGGCCGTGCTCCGCCCCGGGATTGTTGCTGTCCTGCGGGAAGTTCGGGTCGCCGGCGCTCGTGAAGAAATCCGACGCGTCATCTGTCGACTTGCCGAGCGTGTAAGCCGCGTGCAGTGTGAAGCCACTGCTCATCCGTTGCTGGGCCGTCACCTGCAGCGCGTCGTAGCGCGAGCGTGCGCTCGATTCGAGTGAGACGATATCGCCAAACCTCGGATCGGGCCGCAGATTGAACGGCACGGGGCTCGGCTCAGGCTGGTTGATGTCGCGCGCCGTCAGCAGGTCGTGTCCTCTCGAGCCGACGTAGGCGATCTCGATCGCTCGCCGGCCGCCGAACTGCCGCTGCACGCCGACGCTCCACTGCTCAAGCCACGGCGTCTTCAGCGCGGCGTTGAACGCCAGCGCCGAGGGCGGCGTCGGCAGCGGGAACTGCTCGGGGAACGGGTTGGCCAGCGTCAGCGGCAGGCCGGGCAGCGGGAAGTACAGGTTGAAGTCGAAGAACGGCGGATTGAAGTAGAGTCCCTCGCCCGGCGCCAGCGCCGACTGGTTGTAGTAGATGCCGTAACCGCCTCGAATGACGGTGTCGCTGCTCCCGCCGGGTGCCCAGGCCAGGCCGATCCGAGGCGCGACGTTGTTGGTGTCGGTCGCGTAGCCGCTTCGGGGCACGCCCGAGGTGCCCACCTGCACGATCGACCCTGACACCGGGTCGAAGACGTTGGCCCGATCGTCGACATCGACCGGAGGCGAGATCACTTCGTACCGCAGACCGGCCGACAGTGTCAGATCGTCGTGGAGTCTCACCTCGTCCTGCACGAACAGATTGACGCTTTCGGTACGCAGCCGCTGCGGGTTGTCGAGCCGCGCGCCGCCGGTGGCGAGCGGCAGGCCGAGCAGCAGGTCGGCCAGCCCGTTGCCAGTGAAGATCGGCTGGCTCGAAAACGTGAGGAAGCCGCGCGACTGGACGTCGCGGAACGCCTCCTGCCGCGTGAAGAGCACGTCGACGCCGAATTTCAACAGATGTCGCCCGCGCACGTAGGTCAGCGAGTCGAGCAGTTGCAGCGTGTTCGTCGTACTCCGCTGCGGGTTGTTGAACTCGTCGCCGAGCGCCGAGTAGCCCGTGACCGTGATGAAGCCCAGGCCGAAATCGCGCGGGTTGCTCGACAGTTCGGGCAATCCGACGGCGGTATTCAGGCTGTCGCCGAGGTTCTCGTGAAACACACCGGCGGAGACGCGGTTGTAGGCGACACGGAGGTCGTTGACGAGGCTCGGTGAGACGACCTGTGTGAGTCCGATTACGAGATTCTGCGCGCGGCGTTCGACGTCGGACCCGAAGCCGGGCACGGCCGCGAAACCCGGACCGGAGAACGGCTCGAACAGCCGGCGGTCGCCCAGGCTGTAGCGGGCGGTGAGCGTCGCATTGGACCCGATCGTGTGATCGACGCGGACGTCGACGTGATCGTTGCGGTCGCGCAGCGTGGGCGAGGCGACGTGATTCTCGAACGCCACGTTGCGATTCGGCAGCGGGTAGAGGTCGGCGATCGCCGCCCCGATCGGGTCCACGAACGGCGCGGGGATCGTGTCACCCGGGAAGCGCTGTCCGGTGAACGGGTTCGTCGGCGGCGCCAGCAGGCTCGCCGAGAAGTCGCCCTGTCGCTCGGCTGCGGTGGGGACGTTGGCGATCCGCGTGATCCCTTCGTCGAGTCGCAGTCCCTCGTAGTCGGCGAAGAAGAACGTCCGGTTCTCGACGATCGGGCCGCCGAGGGAGAGGCCGAACTGGTTGCGTCGATAATCGGGTGCCGGCTGGTCGGCTGGCGCGAAGACGTTGGTGGCGTTCAGTGCCTCCGCGCGGAAGAACTCGTAAGCCGTTCCGGAGAAACGGTTCGTGCCGGCCATCGTCGTCACGTTGACCTGGCCGCCGGCGTGGCGACCGAACGAGGCGTCGTAGGTGCTGGTCAGGACCCGAAACTCCTTGATCGCGTCGACCGGCGGTCGCACCGACGAGGTGTTCAGCTTTGGGTCGACGTTGTAGGCGCCGTCGAGCAGGAACGCGTTGGCATCCTCGCGTGCGCCGTTGACGCTCATGGCAAAGTCGCCACGGACCGACGCGGCCGACCCCTTCGCCGCCGGCGACGTGCCGGGCGCGAGCAAGGCCAGCTCGAGGAAGTTCCGGCCGTCGAGTGGGAGTTGCACGACCTGGGCGTTGTCGATGACGGTCGCCAGCACCACCGACTCACGGTCGATGAGCGCGTCGGTCGTCACCACGACTCGCTCGCTGATCGCCCCGATTTCGAGCCGCACCTCCAGGCTGAGTTGCTGGCTGACCTGCAGCGTCGTCTGGCTGACGTGGGTCTTGTAGCCGTCGCGCGCGGTGTCGATCCGGTAGTCACCGGGCGGGAGCTGCGTCAGGACGAAGGCACCGCTGGCGCCGGTCGTCGTCTCGCGGCCCGCGCCGGTCGCAACGTGGACGAGCGTCAATGCCGCGTCGGCGACGGTCGCGCCCGTCGGGTCGAGCACCGTCCCCCGAATCGATCCGAGGTGCGTCTGGGCCAAGCCGCTCGACGCGGTTCCGACCGCCAATGCCACGATCGCCCAGGCTCGCAGGCGTACGTTCCCCATCCTCGACCGTTCTCCCGTGGTCATCTGAAGCAAGAAAACTGCTGTATCAGGCAGCGTATCAGATCGGCCGGTCGCCTCGTCGGCCCCACCAACGACGCGGAATATGCTCGATGTAAGGCTTTGACGCGCCCGGCGGCGCTGGTATTTCATGGCGGACGCCGGTACGATCGGCGTGAGACGTCCCGGTGATCGGCGATCCGCAGTCCTTCCCGTCCGTTGCATCCCCCGACCTGCTGCCACCGCGCAGGCTGCCGTGGTTGTACTTCGGCGCCGCGCACCTCTGTCTGGCGTTGGCCGTCGCCGTCGTGGCCGTCGATCCACGTAGCGTGGCCGGCTTCTACTACCACCCCCGGATGCTGGCGGTCGTGCACCTCGTCACGCTCGGATGGATCAGCCTGTCGATTCTCGGCGCGCTCTACATCGTCGGCCCGCTCGCGCTGCGGGCGCCGCTACCGGCCGGCCGAGGCGACACGTGGGCCTGGGGGGCATCGGTGGTCGGTGTCTCCGGGATCGTCTCGCACTTCTGGATCGACGAACTGAGCGGGATGGCGTACTCGGCGGTGCTCGTGATGGCGGGCTTCGCGTGGGTCGGCGGGCGCGTCGTCCGGAGCCTCTGGACGGCGCCGGTGCCGACTGCGGTCAAGGCCCACGTCGTCCTCGCGTTCGCCAACGTGCTGCTCGCCGCCCTGTTCGGTCTCACGATCGGCATCGACAAGCTTGGCGTCGTCGATCTGGTGCCCGGCGACGCGCTGCGCCACGCGCTGGCGCATGCGCACCTGGCCGGAATCGGATGGGCGACGATGGTGGCCGTCGGCGTCGGCTACCGGCTCTTTCCGATGGTGCTGCCGGCCGCGATGCCGACCGGCGCGCCGATCGTCGCCAGCGCGATCCTGCTCGAAGCCGGCGCGCTGGGCCTGTTCGTGGGGCTCGCGACCGGTGCCGGAGCGGTCGTCAGGGCATCAGCCGGAGCGACCCTCGCCGGCATCGGTGTCTTCCTGTCGCAGGTGATCTGGATGCGACGTCATCGGCGCCCGGCGCCGCCGGCGCGTCCGTCACCCGAATTCGGGTCGGTCCACGCGCTGCTCGCAGTCGCGTACCTCGGCCTGAGTGCGGGCTGCGGCCTCGTGCTGTCGATCGCCCCGCCATCGGCGGCGATGCTGCGCCTGGCGAGCGTCTACGGCGTCTTCGCCCTGCTCGGCTTCCTGGGACAGCTGATCGTCGGGATGGAGTCGCGGCTGCTGCCCTTGCACGCCTGGTACTGGGCATTCGCCGATTCCGGTTGGACTGGTCCGGTCCGGTCGCCGCACGACATGCCGTCACGCCCTGCGCAGCGCGGCGCGTTTCTCGGATGGCTCGTCGGCGTGCCGGGGCTCGCCGCCGGATTCTATGTCAATGTCATGCCGCTGATCGCAGCCAGCGCCGCGGCGCTGCTGGTCGGCGTCGCGCTGAGCGGCGTCAATGGTTGGGTCGTCGCGAGCCATGCATTCTGGGGGCGCCCGTCGAGGGCGTTCACGGCGGCGACGAGCGACGCGTCGTCATCGTCACCCTAACGCGACAGGTGCACAGATCATGACTGCCAACTCACGTCCACCATCCCTGCATCGAGATCCCGAGAGCGCCGTCGAGATCGCGCAGCACTACATCCGCGATCTGGTCTACGGCGCGCTCGACGGCATCATCACGACCTTCGCAGTCGTGGCCGGCGTCACCGGCGGCGCGCTGTCGCTGAAGGCGGTGCTGGTCGTCGGCGTGGCGAACCTCTTCGCCGACGGGCTCTCAATGGGTGTCGGAAACTACCTGAGCATCCGATCGCACGAGAGCGCGCTCGTCGCGCAGAATCGGCCGGAAGAGGAAGCTCGACCGATCTGGCATGGATTGGCGACGTTCGCGGCGTTCGTCATCGTCGGCGCCGTTCCCCTGGTCCCCTACGTCATGTCGGACTTCGCGCTCGGCCGGTTCGAAGTCTCCTGCGGGATGACGCTGGTCGTTCTCTTCGGGGTCGGCGCGTCGAGAGCAATGGTGACGACCGACAGCTGGTGGTTGAGCGGACTCGAGATGCTGCTGCTCGGCGTGGCCGTGGCCGGCGCCGCGTACGGCGCGGGCGCGGTCGTCGCCGACTGGGTCGGAGAGGTGTAATCCGCCGTCCTAGACGACGGCAAAGACCCGCGCGGGGCCGCCCGAACCGCGCTCGTGCTTCGGAGCGCCGCCGACGAGCGTCGCACCGGCGGCGGGCACGGTCTCGAGGTTGGCCATCAACTCGACACCGTACTTTCCGGCCGGCAGGAACGTGCGATGGCTGGATACTCCTGGGCAGTGCCCAGGTCGAGGCTGAATCCGTCCACGCCGGCGCCGACGATGTCACGCTCCTCACAGAGGAACGCCGCAGCTTCGCCGGTATAGCCCGGCGCATGCATGACGCCGTCGTCGTCGAGGTTCGCGAACGCGTCGGGGTCGCCGATGCGGTCGCCCCACCCGGAGAGCATCGCGACGAACGCACCGGGCGGCAGCGGGCCGTGCGCCGCCTCCCAGGCCAGGATGTCGTCGACCGTGACGCCAGTATCTGGGTCGTCGGCCGCGCGGGAGGCGATCGAAATGACCGCCAGCGGTGCAAAGAAGTTCTCCGCCGGGATCTGATCGGTCGTCATCCCACCCTCGGCGAAGTGCATCGGCGCATCGAGATGCGTGCCGGTGTGCTCGCCGAACGTCAGGTCGTTGTTGTAGACGCCGTTCTCCTCGAGGCTCGAGGTCTGGGTCATCTGCGGGCAGGTCAGGCCCGGGTAGACCGGCATCGACATCGTCAGGACATGCGTCAAGTCGAAGAGCTGGTCGTAGGGCCGTGGCCGGCCCGTTTCGGGTTGAGCCTCAGGCGGCGTCTCGGCGGGCGCGCCCCCGCACGCCGCGCCCAGCGGGGCGGCGCTCATCGCACCCAGAACCTGCCGTCGCGACACGGTTCGCTTGACCGTCTCGATTACGCTCGGTGCGCACATGCTGTTCCTCCTTCGGTCGGACGCAGGGCCGACCCGCCGCGGCCTGCCGGTTCGGCTACTCCGGCGGGTCCTGGCTGGGTTGCCGTCGATCCTACCGTGGAGGTCCGCGCCGATTCGTTGTGCACTTCATCTATAATCCGGTGTTCCGAACAAACCGATGACTGAATCTTCGATCGCCCAGGCCCTCGCCCGGCATCCCCGCCAGGATCTGATTCGGACGCCGACACCGCTCGTGCGCCTGCCCCATCTGAGCGAGCGCCTCAATCTGGATCTCTTCATCAAGCGAGAGGACCTGACCGACCTGGCGCTGGGCGGCGACAAGCCGCGCAAGCTGGAATACGAAACGGCCAAGGCAGTCGCCGAGGACGCGACGATTCTCGTGACCTGCGGCAGCACACAGAGCAACCATGCGCGGCTGACCACCGCGGCGGCGAGGAAGCTCGGCCTGAAGTCGGCGGTGGTCCTCAGCCGCGACCGGTTCCAGGCGTTCCAGGCCAACCTGCTGACGGTCTACCTGATGGGAGCCGACGTCCGGTTCGTCGACACCGAGGACCACTGGGATCTGGAGCGGCATGTCCTGGCGCTTTGTGACGAATTGCGAGCAGGCGGCGAGCGTCCCTACTACATCCCCGTCAGCGGCACGACGCCGACGAGCTGCCTCGGCTACGTCCGGGCTGGCCTGGAACTGGCGGACCAGCTCGAGGCCGACGGGATCCAGCCCGACGCGGTCTACACGCCGTTCGGGACGGGGGGCATCTTCACGTCGATGCTCCTGTCACTGCGCGAGCGGGGCCTCGACTGTCCGGTCGTCGGCGTGAGCGTCAACGCGCGCCTGGAGAAGTGCCGCGAGAACCTCGAGAAGTGGTGGGCGGGGCTGTGTGAACTGCTCGAGCGCGATCGGGCCCGTCCGCGAGGCGCTCACGAGATTCGCGACGAATTCATCGGCCGTGAGTACGGCGACGCGACTGAGGGCTGTCTCGACGCGCTGATGTTGATGGCCGAGATCGAGGGGATCCTGCTCGACCCGGTCTACTCGGGGAAGGTGTTCTCAGGACTGCTGGCCGATCACGCCGCCGGACGCTGGGTGTCGGGCCAGCGGCTCGTCTTCATCCACTCGGGTGGGACGCCCGCCATCTTCGCGTATCACGACGAGATCAAGCGGCACCTCGTCAAGCGCGGCCGGACGATCGACGCATGAGCTTCGCGGCGGGCCCGCTAGGCGGCCTGTTCCGAGACGACCGCCCCGACGATCGCCAGCGCCTTCTGAATCTGAGCCTCCGAGATGTCGGCGTGGGGCACCGCGCGAACGCCGTCTGCGCCTGTGGTCAGCAGGTGGAGGCCGGCGTCATGGCACCGCTCGACGAACGCGCCGGAGGGCATCGCCGCCAGCGTGAAGCGGACGATGTTGGTCTGGACCCGCGCCAGATCGATCCCGATCCCGGTGATGCGGCTCAGCCCCCCAGCGAAGGCGGTCGCCTTCGAGTGATCTGCCGCCAGGCCCGCGCGATGATGCTCCAGCGCGTGCAGTGCGCCGGCCGCTACGACGCCGGCCTGCCGGAACCCGCCGCCGAACATCGCCTTGAACCGCCGGGCGCGCGCGACCAACTCGGACGACCCCGCCAGCGCCGACCCGACCGGCGCACCCAGGCCCTTCGAGAAGCAGACGCTCACCGTGTCGAACGGCGCGGCGTACTCTCGCTCCGAGACGCCGGTCGCCACCGAGGCGTGCCAGAGCCGCGCACCATCCATGTGCAGCCGGAGCCCGTGCTGCCGTCCCGCCGCGCACACCGCTTCGACCGCGTCGAGCGGCCAGATCGTTCCGCCGCCGCCGTTGTGCGTGTTCTCGATGCAGAGCAGCTTCGTGGGCGGCAGCAGCGTTGCCGGCGTGAACGGATGCACCGGCATCGCGGCGGCGTGAACGTCCTCGGCGGTGAATACGCCGTGGATGCCCGGTAATCCCTTCGTCATCACGCCAGACAGCGCAGCTGGCCCGCCGGCCTCCGCGCGCGCCACGTGGGCGTTTGCGTCGATCAGGATCTGATCGCCCGGCTCCGTGTGTGTCCGGATCGCGACCTGGTTTGTCATCGTGCCGGTCGGCATGTAGACGGCGTCGTCCTTGCCGAGGAGGTCGGCGGTCCGCCGCTCGAGGGCGAGGACGGTCGGGTCGTCCCGGTAGACGTCGTCGCCGACGTCGGCCGCGGCCATGGCCTCGCGCATGGCGGCCGTCGGCTTCGTCACCGTGTCACTACGCAAGTCGATCATATTCATACCTGCTAGAGATACCGCTCGCGGAGGACGTCGAGATGGTGTGCGACGTGGCCAGCCGAGATCCAGATCAGCGCGCGCACGGTGGTCCGGTTACCCGACGACGTGCCGACACGCGAGAAGACCTCCTCGTCGAAGCTGCCGAACAGCCTCAGGCTCGCGCTGCGCAGATCCCCGAACTCCTCGATCCATTCGTCGAGATGTTGGTTGCTGACGTCGGTGTTGGCGACGAACGCCGCTTGATCCATGTCGGGCAGTGGACTCTGGTCGGCACGCGCAATCCACAGCGCCCGGTACGAGAAGACCCACTCGGTGTCGATCATGTGGCGCAGCATCTCCATGACCGACCACTTGTCGGGCGCGTAGCGATAACGCCGCTTGTCGGGTGGAATCGCGCTCAACGTCTCGATGACGTTCGCGCGCTGAGCGCTCAAGGTGTCGAGGATGTCACCGTCCGGAAGCTTCGCCAGGTAGCCGGTGTAGAACGGTGCATGCTCGCCGTCCGCCGGTCGTTGCGCCCGCCAATTGGTCATCATGAACGCCTCATGCCGTTAGGGTGCCTTCCGACACCATGATCGCGCTACCGCCGACCCGCACCTCCATCGTGCCGCCGGCGGTGCGCTCGATCGACATCCAGATCTCGCTCGGCCGGCCCATCTTGACCCCTTGGAGGTTGAGCATCCGGTCGGACTGGTCCGCGGGGACGACGGCGTGCTCGACAAGGTAGGCTCCCAGCGGCCCGCTCGCCGAACCGGTGGCCGGATCCTCGGCGATCCCGAACGACGGCGCGAACATCCGGCTGTAGGCCACTGCGTCGTCGTCGCCGCGCTCGGTCGTGAAGAGGTACACCGGCAGGGTGGAGAGGTCGGCCGTGGCGAAGTAGCCGTCAAGCGCGCTGGTGTCCGATCGGGCGCCGTCGAGCGCCGATCGGGTCGCGACCGGCACCATCAGGAACTCGACGCCGCACGAGACCGGCTGGACCGGGAGGGCGTCCACGATCTCGGCGGCATCGATGCCGAGCGCCTCACCGAGCCCATCACGACGTGTCACCGGCGCGCCGAATCGGGGCGGCTGCTGCCGCATCCAGGCCGACTCGAGCCGCGAGCCATCCCACTCGAGCGTGACCGGCGTTGGCCCGACGCCAAGTTCGAACATGAATCTCTCTTGACCGACCTGGATGACGCCGTCGTGCGCCAGGGCGTAAATACTGCCGACGGTCGGGTGGCCCGCGATCGGCAGCTCGACCGCCGGGGTGAAGATCCGCATCCTTGCGTCGCCGCCCGCCTCGGCTGGCAGGATGAACGTCGTCTCCGAGTAGGCCATCTCGGCCGCGATCTGCTGCATGACCGACGGGTCGAGGCCTGCCGCCGCGGGGAACACGGCGAGTTGGTTCCCGGCGAACCGGCGGTTCGTGAAAACGTCGAGATGCAGGTACCGGTAGGCAGTCATGTCGCTACGAGGCCACGGCCAGCGATTCTCGCACGGCCTCGGCGGTCAATGCGAGTGCGTCGTCGAAACCCTCGGTGCAGGCCCCGAACCCGATTCTCAGGTGCGAGGGCCGACCGAAGCAGTCGCCTGGCCCGAGGATGACGCCCTTCGCCGCCGCCGCCTCGCACAGTGGCCGGGCGTTGCTTATAGTCCTGGTGAGGTGTTTCAGGTCGAGCCTGAGCCTGGCCGACATCTCAGGCTCTGCTTCGGGACCCTGAACGAGGACCGGATCCGCCAGGTTGTCGGGACGCTGGGCGGCTTGATCCAGGAGCGGTTGCGCACGACACCGGCGGCGACCGAACGGCCCGCCGACCGTCGGACGGTAGTCTGAGATGAGGCAATCGGCGGGGGGCCAAGGAGGAGGAGGCAGCATTGACCATCACCTGGAAGTGGACCGCACCTGTGCTGATCGCGTTCATGTCGATTTCGGCCGGACTGGCCGCCCAGGACCCGGCCACGCAACTCGTGGACGAGGCGCTGCTGTCGTGAGGTTCGAGGACGGCGAGCAGGTGACGCTGCGCGAGGGGACCAACGGCATCTTCTGCCGGGCCGACGATCCCGACGTCCGCGGCGTCGCCGTCTGGTGTTATCCGGAGTCCCACGATGCGTATGCCCGGCGCTGGTACCAGCTCGCGGCCGAGGGGCACGCGCCGGGCGAAGTCGATGCGATGATTACTGAGGAGATCGCGTCCGGCAGCCTCGAGTGGCCCGCCGTCGCGGTGAACTACAACCTGCGGGGGCCGAGTCTCGACAACGCGTTGCTGAACACCGTGGTGTTCGTGCCGTTTGCCACCGGCGAGTCGCTCGGCATCGTTGAGGAGCGTAGCTTCAACCGCCCGTGGCTGATGAACGCCGGGACGGCATTCGCGCACATCATGATTCCAAGGCAGTGAGTAGCGTTCCGACCGTCCTGATCGTCGTCACCGCCACCTTCGTCGGCGGCCTCCTGCTCGATACGCGGAGCCCCGTGGCGGCGGCAGCGACTCCGCTGGCTCCGCTGACCCTCGAGCAGCGAGACGCCGAGGGCAATGTCACGTTGCGCGCCATTCCTCTGGCCGAGGCTCTGGTCGTCGACGGACGGCTCGACGAGCCGACCTACGAGGAGGTCGAGCCGGCGGGCAACTTCGTGCAGCAGGAACCGATCGAAGGTGCGGCGGCGACGGAGCCAACCGAGGCGTGGATCCTCTACGACGACGACAATCTCTACGTCTCGGCCCGGCTATGGGACAGCGCACCCGAGCGGATGGTGGCCAACGAGCTGCGCCGCGACCACCGGAACATCCGTGACAACGAGAGCTTCGCGGTCGTGCTCGACACGTTTCACGACCGTCGGAACGGCTTCTTCTTCCAGACCAACGCGCTTGGCGCGCTCCGAGACGGCTTGATTACCGACGAGCGCAACGCCAACTTCGACTGGAACACCGTCTGGGACGTCCGGACCGGCGAATTCGAGAACGGCTGGACTCTCGAGATGGTCATCCCGTTCAAGTCGCTCCGCTTTCGCGGCCAGGGCGACCAGGTGTGGGGGATCAACCTGCATCGCTTCGTCAGGTGGAAGAACGAGCACTCGTTCGTCAATCCGGTCCCGGCGTCGTACGGCGAGGAAGGGATCTACCGGATGTCGTCGGCCGGGACGCTCGTCGACCTGCGGCTGCAGACAGGTTCGCGCACGCTCGAGATCAAGCCGTACGGTATCTCGTCGGTCTCGACTGATGTCACCGTGACACCCGACCTGACCAACGACTTCGACGCCGAGGGCGGACTCGATGCCAAGTACAACCTGACGAAGGGCCTGACGGCCGACTTCACGTACAACACCGACTTCGCCCAGGTCGAGGCAGACGACGAACAGGTGAACCTGACGCGATTCAATCTCTTTTTCCCCGAGAAGAGGGAGTTCTTCCTGGAGGGGCAGGGGCTCTTCGAGTTCGGCGGCCCCGAGCGCGTCATCTGGGGGCGGCCCAGCAATGCACCGGTCGTCTTCTTCAGCCGGCGGATCGGGCTCGACGGCGGGCACGAGATTCCGCTCAACGTCGGCGGTCGGGTGACCGGGCGCGCCGGGGACTACACGGTCGGCGCGCTCGCCATCCGGACCGGTGACGAGCCAGACCTGGGCGTCGAGTCGACCAATTTTTCAGTCGTGCGGATCAGGCGAGACGTCTTTGCGCGCAGTGCCGTTGGCATCATCGGCACCCACCGCTCGGGCTCGAATCAGGTCTTCGGCGCCGACGCCAGCCTGGCGTTCTTCCAGAACCTGAGCCTGACCGGCTTCTGGGCCCGCAGCCTGACCCAGGGGCGCGACGGCGAGGATTACAGCTACCGGGGACGCCTCGAAAACCTGGGCGACCGTTACGGCATCGAGTACGAGCACCTCGTGGTCGGGGAGGGCTTCAATCCGGAGGTCGGCTTCCTGCGCCGGCGGAATTTTCGGCGCAACTACATGCAGGTGCAATTCACGCCGCGACCCGACATGCCGTCAGTCCGGAAGTTCAGGAACGAACTGAGCTTCGATTACATCGAGACGATGGACGGGCGACTCGAGTCGCGCGAACTGCGCTATTTCTGGGCCGCGGAGTTCCAGCGCGGCGACGAGTGGTGGCTTTGGTACGAGCGGGACTTCGAGTTCCTGTCGGAGCCGTTCGAGATTGCCGATGGCATCGTGCTGCCGGTCGGGCCCTATTCGTCCGACTCGTTTCTCAGCAACTACAATCTCGGGCCGCAGCGCCCGATCAACGGCTGGCTCGGGTTCATTAAAGGCAGCTTCTTCGGGGGCACGCGGACGCAGGCGAGATACTTCGGGCGGGTCGAGCTGTCGCCGATCGTCTCGATCGAACCCCGCATCGCGATCGACTGGGTCGATCTGCCCCAGGGCAGCTTCGTCTCGAAGCTGGTCAGCGGGCGCTTCAACTACACGATCTCGCCGCGGTCGTTCTTCTCGGCGCTGCTGCAGTACAATTCGGGCTCGGACGCGTTCAGCACGAACATCAGGTTCAGGTGGGAGTACCAGCCAGGCAGCGACCTGTTCGTGGTCTACAGCGAGGGCCGGAATACGGACGAGCGCGGCTTCCCGATGTTGCAGAACCGCGGTTTCGTCGTGAAGTTCACGCGGCTGTTCCGTTTCTAGCGCACCCCCCGTTAGCGGGTCCTGTCGCCGGCCTTCCCCCACGGGTGCTCAACCTGCGCCCATCGGCGCTGGCCTCGGGCTTGGCCTCCGCGCCCGCGGGGGGGGGGCGGTCCGGCGCCACCCGCCTCGGTGGCCTGCCTCAGAAGCGCAGGCCCTGCTCGAAATACGCGAACGTCAGGTTGTCGCCGTCGAACGATTCCGCGACGACCGCGCCACCGTTGATGAGGCCGACGTAGCCGTTGATCGACCAGTGCGGGTTGATCGTGTAGCCGGCCGAGCCTTCCACCACCGTGCCGAAGTCGGTCTCGCCGCCCGACGGGCGCGCGCCGAAGCCGAAGATCGTGCCCATGTTCTGCGTGGCGCCGCTGCCGAAGTACCAGCGATCGGGGCCTTCGGTCAGCGTGATCCGGTGGACGTCGAGCCGGATGTTGAGCGGCGGGGTCGGCCTGAGGACCACCTGGGCGAACACGTCGGCCGAGTTCATCAGGTCGTAGCTGGCCGACAGCGAGTACTTCCGGACGGTTGGCAGCATCTGGAAGAACGTGCCGTGCCGGTCGTCGTCGGGATCGTCGTCACCCGTTCCGCGGAAGACGCCGCCGCGGAGCCAGGGCCGCCACGGCGCCTCGCTCCACTGATAGCCAGCCTCGGCCGCCACTGCGAATGCGCCGTGATCCTGGCCGTACCAGGAGCCGGTCTGCCCCGTCAGCCAGAGCAGGGTGCCGATCTCGCCGGTCGAGGTGGGGTAGGCGCCGATCAGGGCGCCGCCGAAAGTGTTGACCTTCACGCCGACGCGGGTGGCGGACCGGCCAGAGTTATCGGGGCGGCCAGTCACCTCCCGGCGATCGTCGTAGCGATAGGCGAAGAGCTGCACCTCGGAGTTGGGGAGGACGGCGTCGGGCTTGGCGCTGACGTTGACGCCAAACAGATCGAGGTCGGACATATGCGTGCCCGTCTGTTCCTCGAATCCGCCCTGCGTCGGCCGGAACGCAATCGCCGTGGCGTGCCAGGCCGGCTGGTCGCTGTCGGCGCGGATACCGTCGTAGCCTCGCTGGTAGATCGACCACTCGAACTCGCCGATGATGCGCGAGGCGACGCGCATGTTCTTGAGGGCTTCAATCTTGCCGTTGCCCGACGGTGATTCGGTGCCGCTGGTGTAGCCCATTCGGCCCACCTGCAGGCTGACCGGTCCGAGGTCCTTCAGCCGGACATTGAGGTAGCGCAGGTACACCTGGTTGCTCGACGTGTCACCGCTATGACCGAAGTAGGCGGCGCAGGTCCCGTACGGCCCGGGCCCGCTCGAATCACTCGGCAAACCGCCGAACTGGACGTACTGCAGCGTGCCGGTGACGTCGAATCGTCGGCTGCGATGCTCGACACCGACCTGAAGGCGGTTCGAGATGTGAGCGTAGGTCGGATCCCCGCCCTCGGGTTTCGGCGCGAAGTAATCCCAGCCTTCGATGCGCGTCCAGTTGCGGACGTAGGCGGACGTTGTGGAGGACGCGGGCGCGGTCGCCGCCTGGGCCGGCGACGCGTCAGAAGTCGACGACGTGTTCGTCGGCTGGGCGGCCAGGGGGCCCGGCAGTAGGGGCGATCGGTAGGGCGACGAGCGCGATGAATGACAGGTTCAGGGATGATGAAGACGGCATATGAGTCACCTCGTATCGGTATGCATCCGGGAAATCATGTCGGTGTATGACGACAATCATCCAGCCTGTCGGGAATCCAGTATGATGCCGCCGTGCAGCAGACGAGTGCGGAACTGCTTCGAGCGATGCCGGTGTACTGGCGACTTGGCGCCGAGGACCAGGAGCGCCTGGCCAAGGTCGCCAGGGTGCGGAGCTACGAGCGTGGCGAGAGGATCTTCGAAGAAGGGGCGCCGTCGGACTTCTTCTACACGATTGCCGCGGGCCGCGTAAAAATCTTCAAGATGACGCCGTCGGGCAAGGACGTGATCCTGGAGATTTTCGGCGTCGGCGACCCGTTCGGTGCAGTCGCGGTCTACGAGTCTCGGCCGTACCCCGCGTCAGCGGTTGCGCTGGAAGATACCTCCTGTCTGCTGATTCCCCGCGACGCCTTCTTCCGGCTCATTGAGGCGCATCCGTCGCTCGTGCGCGGACTGATGCTGGGCATGACGCACCGGCTCGTGGAGCTGGCGAATCGGCTGGCCGAGCTGACCGGCGGCCGGGTCGAACCGAGACTCGCCAGGCTGTTTCTCAAGCTCGGGAATGACTTGGGCCGCGAGGAGCGGGGCGGCACGTTCGTGCCGCTGGTGCTCTCCCGGCAGGAACTCGCCGATATGACCGGAACGACGATCGAGACCTGCATCCGCATCATGAGCCGCTGGGGCAAGGAAGAGATCGTGCGGACAGGGAAGGACGGATTCGTCCTGGTCGATCGGAAGGCGCTTGAGATGCTCTCCCTGAACTGACGTACGCGGCTGGATGATCTGGATCATAGGTGGCTGAGAGGCCCGCTCGTAAGCTTCCGTCATGCCTGTTGGGGCCGCCGATCGGCAGTTTTTCGAGCGACTGGCCATCACCCACGACGCGCTCCGTCGTCGCGTCGAGCGGATGGGGGTCGGCGCGTCCCCGGCCGCGGTCCTCGATATCGGCGTCGCCGTGGTCTTTCACGGGGCCGTGGAGGAGTGCTGGCCGCAGGCGGCGGATACCCTGCTCGAGCCGGCGACCGTCGCCCAGTTCGCGATCGAGCACGCCCGCCTGGCCGAGGACCTCGATCTGTTGGCCTCGCTGGCCGAGTCGCACCCGAGTTCGCCAGACCTCGGGTCGCTGGCCGACGCGCTGCTAGCGCGGCTTCGGGAGCACATCACTCGCGACGACCGAGTGTTCTATCAGTCGATCCCGAGGCTGCGTGGGGCGCCGGTACGCCGGCCGTGCTCAACCCTCTGAAGCGCCGTTCGGGCGATCCTCCACCGCATCCAGACCTGCCCCCGCGCCCTTCGCACAGGAGCCGGTGACCCCCGACCCGGTCACGACCCATCCGAACCATTTGGCACCGTCAGCACCGGACACGTCGCAGCACGCACGACGTGGTTCGTCACCGATCCGAACATCATCATGTCGAGCGCTCCGCGCCCGTGAACCCCCATCACGATGACGTCGGCAGACTGCGCCTCGGCCAGGCGAAGGATCTCGCGATGCGGCTTGCCCGACGTCAACACTTCGTCAGCCTCACACCATTGGCGGGCCTCCGCCGGGATCGCACGTGCCAGGCGCGCGCGCGCGTCACTCTCCACGACTCGACGACACTCGGGCACGCTCATCTCCTCGGAGTCAGGCGGCTCGGGATCCGCGAACCACTCGAGGATGTGAACGGCCGTCAGCTTGCCATCCGCCTCTTCGGCCAGCGAGAGCGCGTGCGAGAGCGCCCGCATCGACGGCTTCGAGAAGTCGACCGGGCAGAGGATGTTGCGGAAGACGATGGTGTGAGGCTGCGGTTCGGTGGCGTCGTGTGGCGGGATGGTCAAGACAGGGCACGGTGCCTGGCGCAGCACCTTCTCGCTGATCGAACCGAGTAGCAGCCGTTCGAATCCTCCGCTGCCGTGGGTGCCCATGACGATCAGATCGCAGTCGCGCGCCTTGGCGTGGTGGAGAACGCGCTCCACCGTGTCGCCGTCCTCGACGGTCGCGGCGAACGTGATGCCCGCGTCGGCGAGCGGCGTGGCCATTCGCTGGACGTCCTCAACGACGCGCTCACGGTCGACGGCGGTGAGACTGAGTGTGGACGGATACTCGGCCATGACGGCCGTCGGGGCGACCGACGCGATCACGTGCACGAGGTCGACCTCCGACTCGTACCACTCGGCGAGCCGAGTCGCGTACTGGACGGCGTGGCGTGAGTACTCCGAGAAATCGACTGGACAGAGAATCCGACTGATCGAGACCATCGAACCTCCTTCCGGCGCCGTGAATTCGACACGCCGGCGCGGCTCCGGGGATACCGCTCACCGAACTACCAAGCAACGCCAATGCCGCTTTTCCAAGGCCGCCCGGGCGCCGGTTCCAGGGTCGGGGCTGCGTTATGATGGGCTGTAGCCGCGAAATTCTTCGCACTTCAGTTGAAATCTTGAGCGCCCCCGATCCTGCGGCGATCGGATGGGCGGGGACCCCATGGCGGAAATCACCATCATCACGCTCTGTCTGTTGCTGAATGCGCTGCTCTCGGCCACCGAGACGGCGTTCGTGTCGATCGGTCGGCCGGAAATCCGGGCGATGGCGAACGCGGGGTTCCCCGGCGCCTCACGCCTGCTCGCGCTGCGCGAGCGCCCTGAGCGAACGCTGTCGGTCGTCCAGCTCGGCATCACGATGGTCGGGTTGATTTCTGGCGCGGTCGGCGGCGCGGGCGCGAGCGAAACCCTGCGCCCGGTGTTCGAACGCCAGTGGGGCCTGAGCCACGCGTGGGCCGACTTCCTGGCCATTGCGGTCGTCGTCGCCCCGTTGACGTATCTGACGGTCGTCGTGGGTGAGATCGCCCCGAAGGCGATGGCGTTGAGAAACGCGCATCGCATCGGCCTGAGCGGCGCATTCTGGCTGACGACGCTCGATAGGCTGCTGTCCCCGGCCGTGACCTCCCTGGAATGGTCGACCAAGATCGTCATGCGCCTGTTCGGCGCCGCGCACGCCGCGGCCACAGCCGATGCGGACGGCGCCGAGGAGGAGCTCTCGGACGCCCACGAGCGCTACATCATCAACTTGGTGAACATCGAAGCCAAGAGCGTCGGTGATATCGCGCTGCCGTGGGAGAACGTCACGTTCGTCAGGACCGCGCAGTCGGCCGAAGACGTGATGTCGGTCGTGGTCAAGTCGGGGCACACGCGGCTACCGGTCTGCGACGCACGCGGTGCAGTCACCGGGTTGCTTCACACGAAAGAGTTCATGGGGTTTCGACTGGCCGGCGAGGACGACTGGCCGACCCTCGTGCGGCCGGCGCTCACCGCCCGCGTCGGCGACCCGCTGCTGAAGGTGCTCCGGGCCATGCAGGAGCGCCGGAGCCACTTGGCGATCGTCTACGGTTCTGACGGGTCTCCAGGCGGCGTCGTGACGCTGGAGGACATCATCGAAGAAGTGTTCGGCGAGGTCTTCGACGAGGACGACGATCAGATGCTCGGCCGTCTCCTCAGCCGCGCGCGCCGACGCAGCGTTCGCAGCGGGCGCCTGCGATGACGACGTCCGGCTCGCTTCCCTCGGCGCTCGACTCGTGGGACGCCGTCGTCGAGCGGTTGCACGGTACCGCGCCCGTGCTCTTCCTCGACTACGACGGCACGCTGACGCCGATCGTGGCGCGACCTGAGGAGGCGACCCTCGCGGCAACGAGCCGTGAGGTGGTGCGGTCGGTGGCCGCGCTCTGTCCGGTCACGATCGTGAGTGGGCGAGACCGGACCGTCGTCGAGGCGCTGGTGGGATTGTCCGGGCTCGGATACATCGGCAGCCACGGCTTCGACATCGTCGGGCCGACCGAAGCGCCGGTGCGTCACGAGGTCGGGGAAGGTCACCTCGGGGCGCTCGATGCCGCCGAGGCGGCCCTGCGCGATCGGTTGGCCGGAGTCCCGGGCGCCGCCGTCGAGCGGAAACGATTCGGTGTCGCCGCTCACTACCGGCGGGCACCGGACCACCGCGCGGAGGTGGAGACCGCCGTGCGGGAGGTTCTGGCTGGGGCGCCCGAACTCGCCCTGGCGTTGGGGAAGGCTGTCTTCGAGCTGAGACCGGCGATCGAGTGGGACAAGGGGCGGGCGATCAGGTGGCTTCTGGATCGCTGGCCGACGACGCACGGAATCCCGCTGCATCTCGGCGACGATCTGACCGACGAGGCCGCGTTCGCGGCGTTGGCTCACGACGGGCTCGGCCTCGGCATCGTGGTGGCCGACGACGACCGGCCGACGGCCGCGCAGTTCTCGCTAGGCAGTCCGGCCGAGGTGCATGAGTTTCTGGAGCGCCTGGGCCGAATACTGGAAGGCTTCAGCCGAACGCGACATCCAGCGTCATCATGATGACGAACCCGACGATGGTCGCGACCGTGGCGATGTCGCCATGGCCGCCATGCTGCGATTCGGGAATCAGCTCTTCGGCGCTTGCCAGCGACGCGCCCGTGCCGACCAGTTCTGGAAGGCGCCGCCGGCTCAGTTTTTGTCGAGCTTGAACTTGTCGATGCGGTACCGGATCTGATCGCGGTTGAGGCCCAGGAGTGACGCGGCCTTGGTTTGGTTGCCTTTCGTCCGCTTCAACGCCTGCGCGACCAGATCGCGTTCCAGTTGCTCCAAGCTGATGCCGCTGGCCGGCAGCTCCACGCCCTGGGTGAGCGGCAGGCGCCTGGCCAGCATCGGGAACTCGTCGAGCCCCAGTTCCTCGGAGTCGGTCAGCAACATCGCCCGTTCGATCGCATTCCGGAGTTCTCGTACGTTGCCGGGCCAGGGATATCGCCTCAACGCCTCCATGGCGTCCGGTGTTACCTGCGTGACGTGCTTTCTGAACTCGGCGTTGAAGGCGTCGACGAAGAATTTCACCAGCGTCGGGACGTCGCTCGACCGCTCGCGCAAGGTCGGCAGCGCGACCGGGAGCACGTTCAAGCGATAGTAGAGGTCCTCCCGGAACTTGCCCTGTTTGACGGCGTCATCGAGATCGCGATTCGTCGCGGCGACGATGCGTACGTCGACCGTGATGTCTGTCGAGCCGCCGATTCGCTTGAAGGTCTTCTCCTCCAGGAAACGGAGGAGCTTGGCCTGCAGCGGTGCCGCCATCTCGCTGATCTCGTCGAGGAACACAGTGCCGTGGTCAGCTGATTCGAGCAACCCGCGCTTCATCTGCCGGGCGTCGGTGAACGCGCCGCGCTCGTGGCCGAACAGTTCGCTCTCGAGTAGCGTCTCGGCCAGTGCGGAGCAGGTGATATTCATGAACGGGCGACCGGCGCGGTCACCCGTGTAGTGAATGACCTTCGCGGCAAGATCCTTGCCTGTGCCGCTCTCGCCGGTCAGCAGGACCGTCGAGGCCGGGCTCGTCGCGATCCTCTGGAGGAGCGCCTTGATCTCCTGCATCGCCGGCGACTCCCCGATGATCCGGTCGAGTTGGTAGGGGCGCGCCTCTTGATCGCGGAGACGGCCCACTTCACGCCTCAGCTGGGTTGTTTCGAGGGCCTTCTCGACGAGCAGGACCACCTCGTCGATGTCGAACGGCTTCGAGAGGTAGTGGTAGGCACCCAGCTTCATCGCTTCGACGGCGGAGTCGACCGTCGAGTACGCGGTCAGTAGGATGACGAGCGCGTTGGGATGGCTCTGCCGGACACGCTTGAGAATCGTCAAGCCGTCGATGTCGGGAAGCTTGTAGTCGAGCAGGACGAGGTCCACGCCCTCAGCGCACTGGTCGAGTCCGGCTTGGCCGGTCGCCGCTTCGACCAGTTCGTAGCCTTCCTGCGCCAGCCGCTCGACGAGTGACCAGCGGATCAAGTCTTCGTCGTCGACGACAAGTACCCGAGCCTTGTTCATGCGGACGATTATAGTGGACCCGTCCGGTGGCTCCTGCGGTTCGTTTGCCGTCGCGCTCATGTCGAGGAGCGTCCGAGCGAATCCTCGACGATTCGTACGATGTCGTGAATGTCGAATGGCTTATTGAGGACCTGGAGCGCGCCAAGGGCCAGCGCCTCTTCAGCCAGTTCGGGCGTGCCGTGGGCGGTCATCAGCACGACTCCCCATTGCGGCGCGCGCTTCCGAACCATCTTCAACAAGCTCAAGTCGCTGCAGTCGGGCAGCTTGAGGTCCAGGAGCACGAGACCGTCGTGCTCTGATTCCTTCTCCAGGTGTTCGAGCATGCGCGCGCCGTTGTGCGCCTCCTCGACGTGGTAGCCCTCGCGGGCGAGGGCTTCGGAGATGGACCAGCGGATCAGCGGTTCGTCGTCGGCGACGATCACGCGGGCCGTGGGGGATTTTCCAACGCCCATAGTGGGAATTCTCCGCGGCTCAACCCTCCAGTCCGTGGACTGCCGGCGGCTCAGGTGAGGCTGCTATCATGGCGGAGCCAACGACGGGCTGGCCGCACGGCCATCGAGTTATTCAAATCTCAGACCAACATGGGATCCTCCCGGCGCCGAAGCCACACGAGCGAACTCGAAGAGCTCAAGTACGCCCTCGATCAGTCTGCGATCGTCGCCATTACCGACACCCGCGGCACCATCACCTACGCCAACGACCGGTTCTGCGAGATCTCGAAGTATCCGCGCGAGGAGCTACTCGGAGGGGATCACCGGGTCCTCAACTCGGGGTTCCATCCGAAGGCGTTCATGCACGATCTGTGGAAGACGATCGAGAGCGGCAAGATCTGGCGAGGCGAGATCAGGAATCGCGCCAAGGACGGCACGCTCTACTGGGTCGACACGACGATTGTGCCCTTCCTTGCCACCGACGGCCGACCCTACCAGTACATGGCGATCCGCTACGAGACCACAGAGCGAAAGCGGGCGGAGGAGCGGCTGCGGGAGCGCGAAGGGCTCGCGCGGCTCGGACAGATGGCGGCGATCATCGCGCACGAGGTGAAGAACCCGCTGGCCGGCATCAAGGGTGCGCTGCAAGTGGTCCGCAGGTCGCTGCCGAAGGACGGCCGGGACCACGCGATCTTCGGCGACATCATCGCGCGGCTCGATTCACTGAACGAGATGGTCCAGGATTTGCTGTTGTTCTCTCGGCCGCGCACCCCCAAGCCGGCGCCGATGTCGCTCAGGATGCTGGTCGACCGGACGGCCGCCGTGCTGGTGCGTGACCCTGATCTGGCGAAGGTCGAGGTTGTGGTCGAAGGGGACGACGTCGTCGCGCATGCCGATGGGGAGCAACTCCAGCACGTCTTTCAGAACGTGCTGCTGAACGCCGCCCAGGCGATGAATGGGCAAGGGCGGATTCTGGTCACCTTGTCGTCGGCCGCCGATGGCTGCTGTGAGGTGGTGTTCGCCGACCAGGGGCCGGGGATTCCGCAGGAGGTGCACGACCGCGCGTTCGAGCCGTTCGTCACGACGAAGCACCGCGGCTCCGGGCTCGGTTTGGCCATCGCCAAGCAGGTGGTCGAATTGCATCACGGCGAGATCGCGGTCGAGTCGACCGACGCCGGGGCGACGATCCGGGTGCAGCTGCCAGCGGGGTAGCCGTGCCGCGCAGTCGGCGGCCCGCGCGGCGTGCTCGGGCGGTTCAGCGTCGACTTCGTCTCGGTGAGAACGCCCAGCGGGTGGCGTCACTTCGGGCTCGAAGTGAATCTCCGCAAGGGTGGCACGACCCACCCCTACATGATGCTGCAGTTCCTGACCGACGGCGTCTTCGACGAGTCGAGCGGTCTCTACCACGCACCGACGGGGCAGCCCTGCTACTACTACGCGTCGGACAACCTGCAGCACGCCGAGTACCGCGGCCTCACGCCCGACGATCTCATCGACATCGCCGTCGACCGGTCGCTGCACTTCCACGCCACCACGCAGGAAGGCGTCGTCTTTCATCTCCTGGGGGCGCTGCCAGAGTTCGGCAAGCTCGGTGTCGTCTGCATCGCCCGAACGCGCGATCGGGCGAACGAGTTGTACCAGGAGACGATTCGGACGCTCGACGAAGAGGCTGCGGCCCGAGCCACGGGGCTGTCGGGCAGCTAGACGTCGACAGGGCCCGGCGCGCCCGGCTAGCCGGCTGCCGACCGTTCCTCGGCGATCCGCCGTTCCAGCGTCTCGGCCGCGCCCGCCGCGTAGTCGCGACAGCCTTGCGCATCGATGAGCGCATCCGGATCGATTCTCCGGTCACGCCGATCGAGTTTGTTGAACAGATTCGAGAACTCGGGGTGTGTGGACACCATGACGTCGCACGGCAGCGCGGCCACCGTGTCGATGCTCCTTCGAAACGTCTCGACGATGCTCGGATGCGTGTCGTCTCCCGTGTACCGAAAGCCTGGCGCGGACACCGCGGTGAGGCTGTCCGCGTAGACCATGTCGAGGCATCTCGTGCCTTCGCAGGAGCGCCATGTCCAGCTCGTCCCGCCTGGCGTGTGGCCGGGTGTGAAGCGCACGGTGATTTCCTGATCACCGACGCTCAGCGTCTCGCCGTCCTGAACGACGCGCAGCCCGCCGATCGCCGGGAAACTGCCTCCGTAGGCGAACTGCGGATCATCCGCGGTCGGTCTTCCGGTACGCAGTGCGTCGGCCGCAGCCGGGCTCGCTGCAACCGTGGCACCGCTCGCGCGTTGCAGTGCCGCGATGCCGCCCGCATGATCGTAGTGCGCGTGCGAGTTGCCGATCAGGCGGACGTCCTGAGTGCGGAAGCCGAGCTCTCTGATGCCGGCGTCGATGAGCGCCGCTGACTGCGGCAAGCCACCGTCGAGCAGGATGTGCCCATCATCGGTGACGACGAGAATCGCCGAGAGCCCGCCGACGCCGACGTAGTAGGTGTTCCCAAAGATCTTGAACGGCTCCTGCATGCGATTCCAGCCGTCACATGAATCGCAGACGATCGGGGGGTCCGGTCGCAACTGGTTCTCGCCTTGCGTCAAAAGAAGTAGGCCGATCGTGATCAGGCTCCGCACGTGCATATGAGCTCCCTTGGGTGGATCAACGTCCGCCGGACTCTGGAGGGGGACCGCTAGACGTCGAGTTGTTCGGCTTCCTCGGCGCGTTCCATGATGAAGCGGAAGCGCGCCGAGGCGTCCTTGCCCATCAGGTCGTTGATCACCCGATCGGTGACGATCTGATCGGTGATGTCGACTCTGAGGATCCGGCGGGTCTTCGGATTCAGCGTTGTCTCCCAGAGCACTTTCGGCATCATCTCGCCCAGCCCCTTGAACCGCGCGATCTCGGGCGTGGCCTTGCCGGGGCCCGGCTTGCCGTGCTTCTTGACGATCGCGTCGCGGTGGGCATCGTCGAGCGCCCAGTGGGTCTCCTTGCCGATGTCGACCCGGTACAGCGGAGGCTGAGCCAGGAAGACCTTGCCATTTGAGATGAGCTGCGGCAGGTGACGGTAGATGAAGGTCAGCAGCAGCGTCGCGATATGGTTGCCGTCGGAATCGGCATCGGCCAGTAGGACGACCTTGCCGTAGCGCAGCCGCGAGACGTCGAAGTTCTTGCCGAGGCCGCAACCGAGGGCGGTGACCAGGTCGGAGAGCTCCTTGTTTTCCAGGACCTTGGCGAGTGACGCGCTCTCGACGTTGAGCACCTTCCCACGCAACGGCAGGATCGCCTGCCGGGTACGATCACGCCCCTGCTTGGCGGAGCCACCGGCCGAGTCGCCCTCGACGACGAAGAGTTCGCTGCCCGAGGCGCCCGGATGCGTGCAGTCGCTGAGCTTGCCCGGCAGGTTCAGGCGATTCGACGTCGCGCTCTTGCGCGAGACCTGCTCCTGGGCCGCCCGACTCGCCTCGCGCGCGCGCGCCGCGAGAATGATCCGCGCCACGATCGCTTCGGCGACCGACCTGTTGTGGTTCAACCAGTGTTCGACCGCCGGCCGCACTATCGCGTCGACGATCGCGGCGAGTTCGGTGTTGTTGAGCCGGTCCTTGGTTTGCCCCTGGAACTGCGGGTTGCCCATGAAGACGCTCAAGACGCCGACGAGGCCCTCACGCAGGTCTTCGCTCGCGATCGTCACGCCCTTGGGCGCCAGCTTGTGTGTGTCGATGAAGTTCCGCAACGCCTTGCCGAGTCCGGCGCGGAAGCCATTCTCATGGGTGCCGCCCGAGCCGGTCGGAATGCCGTTGACGTAGCTGCGCAGGCTTTCCTCGGTCGACTCGGTCCAGTGCAGCACGAGGCCGATTCGCACACCGCTGCCGTTCGCGTCCTTGAGCATTGTAAAGGGCGCGTCGTGGACCGTCTTGGCCGATCGCTCGGCGACGAGGCGCGCCAGATACTCGACCAGGCCGTCGTTGTGCTGATGGACGACCTTCGTCTTCCGTGTTTCGTCCTCGAACGTGACCTTCAGCCCCTGATGGAGGTAACTGATGATCTCCATCCGGTCGGCGAGCAGGTCCCCGTCGAACTGCACCTTGGGAAAGATCGTCGGGTCGGGCCGGAAGAAGACCGTGGTGCCGGTGCCGCGGGCGGCGCCGAGCTTCTTCACGGGTCCGCCGGGCTTGCCGCGCTTGAACTTCTGCTGCCAGCGACGCCCATCGCGCTTCGACGTGGCGATGAGTTCCTTCGACAGCGCGTTCACCACGCTGGCGCCGACCCCGTGCAGGCCGCCCGCCGTCTTGTAGGTCTGGTGCTCGAACTTGCCGCCGGCGTGCAGCGTCGTGAAGATGACGTCCAAGGCGCTCTTCTTGGTCTTGGCGTGCCGGTCCACCGGGATGCCGCGACCGTCGTCAACGACCGTCACCGACGCCCCGTCGGCGTGCAGGGTGAGGCCGATCGACGACGCGTGCTCGTTCATCGCCTCGTCGACGGCGTTGTCGACGATCTCCCAGACAAGGTGATGGAGTCCGGGTGCCCCGACGCCGCCGATGTACATCCCGGGGCGCTTCCGGACGGGCTCGAGCCCTTCGAGGACCGTGATGTCTTTCGCCGTGTAGCTGCGCGCCATGGCTCTCGTCTCGTTCGTGCTAGTCGCCGCCCAGGGTGTCAGGCACCTCTGGTTCGGTGGGCACCACCCGCGTGAACTGTCCGCGCTGGAGGAGTTCCCGACCCTTGCCGCCCCGTCCGGTCACTTCGTACTTCGCCGTGCTGATCGTCTGAGCGGCCCCGCGGCTCGTCTCGACCGTCAGCAGATCGCGATCGCCCGTGGAGGCGATGAAGCCGAGGACCCGATCGGCGCCGCGTTTGATCTTGATCAGGATGACGCCCTTGCCTGGGCCCGACAGGAAGTTGATCTCGTCGGCGTGGCAGAGGAGTGCCCGCGCCTGCTGGGTCGCGACGATGACGACTTCGTCTCCGGAGGTGATAGCGACGCCCACGACCTCCGCGCCGCCCGACGGGCGGGCGAAGCGGCGGCCGGCGCGGGTGCTCGGCTCGACGAACGGCTCGAAGCCGAAGCGCAGGCTGTAGCCGTCACTCGTCACGGCGACACCATGCACCCGTGGTGCCTTGCCCCCCCTGCCAACCGCGATCTTGCCGATCACCCGGGGATCGAGGCTCGACGCCGCTACGACCCGCTCGCCATCCTTCAACTTGAAGAGGCGTTGAATCGGCTCGCCGTAGCCGGTTGACGCTGGCACGTCGATGAGCCGGCAGGTGTAGGCGGTGCCGAAGTTCGTGAAGAACACCGCGGTCGCGCGCGTGCTGCCGGCGAGCACCGTCAGCACGGAATCGCCTTCGCGCAGGCGCGTCGTCGACAGGTCGCGGACCTCCTTCTGACGCTTCACCCAGCCGTCGCGTGACACGATGACGACGTTGTCCTCCTCGACGATGAAGTCCTCCGCCGAGTACTCGACCTCTTCCTCCTCGGGTTCGATGGTCGTGCGGCGGCTGTCGACCTTTGGGCCACCGTAGGTCTTCTGGAGTGCGGCCACCTCGTCGCGGACCATCGCCCACCGGCTGTCTTCGTCCCGCAGCAGGCCTCCGATTTGTCGCGCTCGCCGCTTCTTGGACGTCAGCTCCTGCCGAATCTGGAGAATCTCGAGTCGTGCCAGCCGGTAGATCTTCAGCTCGAGGATCGCGTCGGTCTGCTCGGCGTCGAGGGTGAACCGCTTCATGATTTTCTTGGCGGCGTCGGCCTTGCCGTCCGAGCTCCGGATCAGTTTGATGATCGCATCGAGCGCGTCGAAGACCTTCGCGAAGCCCTCGAGAATGTGAATCCGCCGCTTGAGCGCGGCCAGTTCGTGCTCGAGGCGGCGCGTCACGACTTCCAGCCGAAAGTGCAGGAAGTGCCAAAGGATCGAGTGCAGGTCGAGACGTTCGGGACGGCCGACGCCCGGGATCTCGGTCGGCACGAGGCAGGTCAAATTGACCGTCACGCTGCTCTGCAACGGGGTGTGCTTGAAGAGGTAGGCCAACACCATTTTCTCGTCGGCCTCCTTCTTCAGTTCGAGCGCGATGCGCACCTCCTCGGTCGAGAGATCCTTGACGTCGAGCAGCGGAGGCAGCTTCCGACTGAGCGCGACGTCGGCGATCCGCTCGATGAGCTGCGCCTTGTTCACCATGTAGGGGACGCTCGTGATGTAGATGAGCTTGCCGCCTCGGGTGCTCGGCCCGGATTCCCACGTGGCGCGTAGCCGGACCGTGCCCGACCCGGTCTTGTAGATCGCCTTCAGTTCCTCGGGGGAGTTCAGGATCTGCCCGCCGGTCGGGAAGTCGGGCCCCTTGACCCACTTGCACAGCCGGACCGAACTCAGTTCGGGGTCGTCGAGGAGCTTGAGCAGCGCCGTGCTGATCTCGCCGAGATTGTGCGGCGGGATGTTGGTCGCCATGCCCACGGCAATCCCGGTCGCACCGTTGATCAGCAGGTTGGGCAGGCGCGACGGCAGCACCGTCGGCTCCTGCCGGGTGCCGTCGTAGTTGGGCTTGAAATCGACCGTGCCCTGATCGATCTCCCCCAGGATCTCGTCGGCCGTCGCGGCCAGCCGGCATTCGGTGTAGCGCATCGCCGCGGCGCTGTCACCGTCGAGCGACCCGAAGTTACCCGACCCATCGATCAGCGGATAGCGGAGCGAGAAGGGCTGCGCCATGCGCACCAGGGTGTCGTAGAGCGCCGTGTCGCCGTGTGGGTGGTATCCGCCCATCACGTCGCCAACCACCTTCGCGCACTTGCGATGCTTGGTGGAGACCGTCAGGTGTTGCTCCCACATCGTGTAGAGGATGCGGCGCTGCACCGGCTTCAGGCCGTCACGGACGTCCGGGAGCGCTCGCGAGGTGATGACCGACAGGGCGTAGTTGAGGTAGCGGGCCTGCGCTGCCTCGTGCAGCGCCACGCCTTCCTCGCCGCGCGTGCCGCCGGCGGTCTTGGACTTCGAGGCCGATCCGGCACCACCGCTCTCGGTCAGATCGAGCAGCGCGCCTCGTTTCTTCGTGGGTCGACGACGAGCCAAGTGCGAGTGCCTCCGTTCCGCCGGTGCGCAGTCGTCTGTGTGCGGGTGGCGCGCAGCCCGTGGTGAGCGTCCCCGGGGCAGTCGCCGTTAGACGGGCCGGCGTGTCCTCATCATGTATTCTCGGACGTTCCGGAGCGAGCAATAGTGTGCAGTCCTGCCCGCAGGCGGGTTCCCGCGTCTGCCTCCGAGAAGAGTCACGGCACGCACAGCGTACCGCGCGCTGGCTGGAGCGGGGCAATTCGGGATCCCCGCGCAGGCCGGCGCGGGGGCGTGGGGCGCAGCCCCACTCTTACCAGGGGTCGGGCGCGTACCCGAGCAGGTGGAGGAACTCGGACAGGATCATCGCCGTGGCGCCCCACACCCGGGTGCCGTCGAGATCGAAGTGGGGGGCGTCGATGTCGACGCCGTCGCGGGTCCGGTGCTGGCGACCCAGGCGGTCCGGGTCCATCAACGCCTCGAGGGGTGCCTCGAGGGCACGCGCGACCTCCCCCGGGTCGAGGCGTAGCGTGGGCTGCCTCGAGGCGGCGCCGACGATCGGAGAGAGCAGAAAGCGGCTGACCGGAATCTGGAGCGGTGTAAGCGCGCCCAGGACGCGCACGGTGTCGGGCTGGACGCCGCACTCTTCGAACGCCTCGCGCAGCGCGGCCTCCTCGATCGTTTCCGAGGCCTCGAGGGTCCCGCCCGGCAGCGAGATCTGCCCGCCGTGCCGGGAGAGCGTCCCGGCCCGTTCGGTCAGGAGGATCGTGGATCGGCCGTCGACCGGATAGATCAGCAGCAGGCCAGCGGCCTTGCGCAACCGGCCTTCATCCGCGTGAAGCGGCCGTCGTGGCCGCGGCGCCATGCCGAGATGGGCGGGGCTGCCTGGCAGGGGCTCGCCGAGCGCAGCCTGCACGCGAGTCTCGAGCGCGTCGAAGGAAGCGGGGAGGTGCTGAAGTGTCAAACGGCCTGCTCGCCGAGGGGCGGGATGGAACCCGGGACGCCGCGTGGCGCGGCGCCCCGGGGGATTGCCTACTGTCGCGAGACGCCGGTGATGAGAATCGGCGTCGAGGGCACATCGGGGAACGGTCCGCTCGTGCCGGTCTCCGTGTTCTCGATCTGATCGACGACATCCATGCCATCGATAACCTTCCCGAAGACGGCGTAGCCGTACGCCGCCTGTTCGGTGCTGCGATGATTGAGGGCGCGATTGTTGACCGTGTTGATGAAGAACTGCGCCGTCGCGCTGTCGACCGCGCCGGTGCGTGCCATGGCCAGCGTGCCACGCTCGTTGCCGAGGCCATTGGTCGCCTCGTTCTTGATTGGCGGATTCGTTTCCTTCCGAACCATCTCTTGGGTCAAGCCGCCGCCCTGGACCATGAAGCCCTTGATGACGCGGTGGAAGACCGTGCCCTCGTAGAACCCGGAATCGGCGTAGGCTAGGAAGTTCTCTACGCTGAGCGGCGCCTCGTCCTGATAGAGCTCGGCGGTGATGCTGCCGACACTGGTCTCGATGACGACGATCGCATTCTGGGCCGACGCTGGAGCGGCGGCCAACAGGACGGCGAGGCAGGCGATTCCGACGGCGACACGCAGCGACATGAGTGACTCCTTGGCTATGACAGGATGCACACGACTCGACGATGAGATTCGGAATTCAGGATCGCGATCCGAAAATCAGGATCCGAACGACTCCTGATCTCCTCAGCCCTAAGGAAACCGCAGGTTTCGAGCCGACCGACAGTTCCAACGGCCCGGTCCCGAGTATGCATAATTTCTCGCTGACCTGTCCAGCGGGCGGTGGCAGCCGGCCCGGTAGCGCCGGTTCGCAGCTGTTTTGTAGACTACGGACAGGCGTCAGTCGGACGCTGACGCGAACTCGATGAGCATCCTCGACAAGTTGCGGCCTCAACCAGAGTGGAAGGACGACGACCCGGGTGTCCGGCTGGCCGCCGTGCATCAGCTCGTCGCCGACGACGATGTCGAGGCCGCCGACGACATTCTCGCCCAGATCGTCGCGACCGACTCCGACGCGCGGGTGCGCCAGGCGGCGGTTGAACGACTGACCGATCCGGAGCAGCTCGCGCGGGTGGTACGCGACGACGCCGACGAGTCCGTCCGTGCCACGGCGGTTGCCATCCTACTCGAGCTGGCGACCTCGGCGGACGACGTCGAGGTCGGCGCCACCGCGCTCGCTGCGCTGGACGATCCTCGCGATCTCGCAGATGTCGCGCGCGCCGCGGCGAGTGAGTCGATGGCCCTCGCGGCGCTGGCGCGAGTGAACGAGACGAAGGCGCTCGGAGCCGTGGCGCGCCGCGCCGTGCACGGCAGCGTGCGTCTCGCGGCGGTCGCGCGAATCGCTGATACCGAGGTCGACGAGTTGGCGGCGGTGGCGATCAAGAGCGACCACAAGGATGTCGCCTTCGCGGCGATCGGCCAGGTCGCGGACGCACCGCCGTCGGACCCGACGGCCACCGCTGGCCTCGAGGCGATCGCCGCGCACGCGCGCAACAAGGTCGCCGCGCGGCGCGCCAGAACCGTGCTGGAGGAGCGCACCACGGCGGCGGGCAGCGTCCTCGATGTCGAGGCCGAGCGCGAGGCCCTCTGTAGCCGGGTGGAATCGCTAGTTGGGTCGGAGGACTGGTCGGCGGTGACCGACGGACTCCGCGAGACTGAGAGCGCCTGGGCCGGTCTGGCGGCGCCGGTGCCGTCAGCGAGCACCCTCGACGAGCGCTTCACAGCGGCCGTCGATGCGTTGAGGAGCGGGCTCGATGCCCACCATCGCGCGCTGGCGGAGCAGGCACGCCGCAAGGAGTCGCACGCCGCCGAGGCAGCGCCGCGAGTCGCGCTGTGCGAGCGTGTGGAGCGTATCGAGGGCGAGCAGGCGCCGAGTGACGTCGAGGTGGCGAAAGCCGAATGGTCCGCCTTGACCACGCCAACGGCGCTTCAGGCCGACGAGGCCGCGGCACTCGCGCGGCGGTTCGACGACGGCTGTGCCGCCGCGGTGCGCCGCCACAGCCAACTCAGCGAAATCCTCACCTGGCGTGAGCGCGTAGCCGCCGATCTCGAACCGCTCGAAGCGAAGGTCTCGGCGGGCGCGCTCGACGAGGTGTCCTCGACGTGGCGCTCCATGAAGAAGGGATGGCCGGCGCTCGAAGGGGGCTGGACCGATGAGTTGCGTGCGCGCGCGCGCGCGATCGACGACGCGCTCAAGACCGTCAAGGACGCGGCCAGAGCGACCGATACCCAACGGCGCCGCGCCAACCTGTCCCGCCTGACCCAGCGATGCGATCAGCTCGAGGCGCTGGTGGCCTCGGACGCGATGACGCTGAAGCACGCCGAGCGCGGCTATCGCGACGTGCGTGCCACACTCGATCATCCACCGCCGTTGCCGACCAAGCAGGATCGGACGGCGCTCGAGGTGCGATTGAAGGCGCTGCAGGAAGCGCTCTACCCGAAGCTTCACGAGCTTCGCGAGATCGACTCGTGGCAGCGGTGGGCGAACCTCAACGTGCAAGAGGAATTGTGCCAGCGTGTCGAGGCACTGGCCGGCATCGACGACCTGGCGGAGGTGGCGAAACGCTTGCGTGAGGCGGTCGCCCAGTGGAAGACCGCCGCGACCGTCCCGCGCGAGCGCGCCGGCGAACTGTGGCAGCGGTTCAAGACCGCTCACGACGCGGCGTACGCACGCTGTGCCAGCTTCTTTGCCGAGCAGGCCGAGGCCAGAAAAGCCAATCTGAAGAAGAAGACCGCGCTTTGCGAGCAGGTCGAGGCGCTCGCGACCTCGACGGACTGGATCAAGACCGCCAGCCGCATCGTCGCCCTGCAGGCGGAGTGGAAGTCGGTCGGGGCCGTACCCCGGAAGCACTCCAAGGCGATCTGGAACCGGTTCCGTGTGGCCTGCGACCAGTTCTTCGAGCGGCGCAAGGCCGACTTCACGCAACGGAAACAGGTCTGGGCGGAGAACCTCGAGAAGAAGGAGGCGCTCTGCCAGCAGGTCGAGGCGCTTGCGGACGCGCCGGACACCAAGGCCATCGCGGCCGTCAAGCAGTTGCAGGCGGAGTGGCGCAAGATCGGCCCGGTCAAGCGCACCAAGTCCGACGCGATCTGGCAGCGCTTCCGGACCGCCTGCGCGAAGGTGTCGGAGAAGCTCGTCGAGCAGGAGGAGGCGGCGCAGGCCGACAAGGTCGCGGAGCGCGAGGCGATGTGCGCCGAGTTGGAGGCGCTTCTGCCGACCGAGGGCAGCGACCCGCCGCCCGCACCGCCGGACGGGCTCGCCGTTCTGGTCAAGGACGTTCGCAAGCGGTGGCAACAGGCCGGCGGTCTGGCGCACCGGCGAGCTCAGAGTCTTGGCTTCAGATTCCACGACGCGGTGGGCAAGCTCGTGGCGGCGTTTCCAGAGGCGTTCGGGGGGACCGATCTCGATCCGCAGAAGAGTCGACGGCGGATGGAGCAGCTATGCGAGCGGGTCGAGAAGCTGCCGGCGGCGACCGAGCAGGGGAGCGCTGGCGATCTGTCGCCCTCTGAACTCCTCGCGCAGCGGTGGCGCGAGACGTTGGCCGCCAACACGATGGGCGCCAAGGTCGATCCCGCGGCAGCGCGCCGGGCGCAGGCCGAGGAGGTCAAGCGAGCCCAGACCGAATGGAAACGCCTGACGCCGTTGCACGGTGACGAGGGGAAGCGTCTGGCCGCCCGGTTCAAGGACGCCTGCGATCGCTTCTTCTCGCAACGGAAGAGTTCGCCCGCTCCGCCCTCGCGCCAGGCGGGCTAGCACCTACTCGGGCGGCCAGGTCTGCCGTCGGTACGCGGCATCCCAGAACATCCACTCGTAGCGGCTACTGCGGCGGAACCGCTCGTGCATCCGCTCGCGCGTGGCGGCATCCGCTCCGGCTGACGCCGCGTTGACCATGTCGACGATCGCGCCGACCGCGTCGGCGTAGCCGGGCGACACGTACGCGTCGATCCAGGCCTGGTACGTCGCGTTGGGCGAGCCTTCCGCCTGGAGGGCCTTCCCGACCTCCCAGTAGATCCAGTAGCACGGCAGCAGCGCGGCGATCGCCTCCTCGAACGAAGCGGCGTGCGCGGTCGCGAGCAGGAAATTGGCGTACGCGACGGCGTTGGGTGCCGATGCGGTCGACGCGGCATCCGCTTCGCTCATGCCATGGGTCGTGAACACCTGCTCGTGCAGCCGGCGTTCCTCTGCCAGGCTGTCCTGGGCGTCCGCGCTCAGTTGCCGCGCCCACGCCGGCTCCGGCGCCTTGGTCGCGGCCGCCTTCAGCGCGTCCGCGAACGCGCCCAGGTAGCGGGCGTCCTGCACGATGTAGAACGCGAACGTGTCGGGCGGGAGCGAACCGTCCTGCATGCCGCGGAGAAACGGGTGTTCCAGAATCGCCTCGTACACGTCACGGTTGGCTTCCCAGAGTTCGTCGGCGAACGTCTGGCCGGCGACCGGTGCTGCCAGGCCGAGTGTGAGGGCAGCGACGGTGCAGGCAAGGGCCCGGGCCACGGTGCCGGAGCGTGGCGGGGCGTTCATCGTTCCACCGCCAGGTGGGCGAGTCGCAGGCCACCGATCTGATACGGGTTCACGGCGCGATCGGCACCGGCCTGGCGCACCCGCTGCTCGGCGTCGTCCTCGGTCGCGCGTGCCACGATGAAGAGCTTCTGGTTGAGCGTGCGCGCGGTGAGCACCGCGTAGACGTTGTGGGCGTCGTCCGCGAGACAGGCGATCAACCCGCGGGCGCGGTCGATACCCGCTTGACGCAGCGTGGCCTCGGCGGTCGCGTCGCCCCGGACGGTCGGTATCGAGGCGTCGTGAAGCAGCGCGAGGCGATCGGGATCGCGGTCGATGACAACGACCTGCTCGCCGGTGCGCTGTAGTTCCTCGACGACCGCGCGGCCCATCCGCCCGACGCCGCAGACGATCTGGTGATCCCTCATCTGATCGATCATGCGAGACCTCCGCCTCTGTCCCCAGAATTCTTGCAACTCGCCTTCCAGGATCGTTCGCCCGATCTCCGTCAGCACGAAGAGAAATACTCCGACCCCGCCCAACAGCAAGAGTACGGTGAACGCCTCACCCCGATCGGAGAGCGGAAACTCCTCGCCGTAGCCGACGGTCGTCAGGGTGATCACCGTCATGTAGAACGAGTCCCACCACGATGCGTCCTCGATGTAGCGATAGCCGGCGGTGCCCCCGGCAAACATGCTGGAGACGAGCAGGATCGGTCGCAGGTTCTGTCGAAGCATCGGGTTCGCTGCCCCGGTAGAGTGGAGGCAGTCTGGCAAGCATGATAAACCTACGCGCCACCATGTCCCAGTTTCATCCGCTCATCGCCGATTGGCTCACGCGCAGGTTCGGCGTCGCCACCGAGCCGCAGCGACGCGCCGGCGCCCGGTCCGCCCGATTCCGTCGTGCTCATGCGCTAGCCGCGCGGCAGAGCAGCTCAAGCCCTCCGCGTAGAATCCGGTGTCTCTTGACTCGCGTTGAGTGCCCAGATAGACTCGATGAGATCCGATGTTGAGAGTGCTGCGCGCACAGCGCTGGCCGCTCGTCCTCGCCGCGACGGTAATCGTGACGGGCCTCGCCGGCGAGGCCGTTGCGCTCGACCATGGGCATCACGAGGTCGGCGCACTCTGCCCGCTCACTGGGGTCGAGCACGAGGCGGACGGGCATCGCCTCAGCGCCGTCGGGCGCTCGCCCGAACACGCGCACGAGCATTGCTACGTCTGCCACTGGGTCCGGTCGTTCCGGCCGGCTGAACAGTCCAGCCGGGTTGGCGCCGATCGCCTCGTCGCCGGGCAGCTCGACTACGCCCTCAGTTCCATCTCCGGCCGCCTCGTCGTCTCCCAGCTCCCGGCGCGGTCTCCTCCCGTCTAGCTACTCGTTGTCCTAGCCTCGTTCGGTCATCTTCAGGTTCTTCGTTTCGATCCGGAGTTCGGGTCGCCGCTCGGACGTACAGGAGGCACGGCATGGACTCGTGTGGTAGGCGCCCATCAGGAATCGGATACTCGCTCGTCGTGGGCCTGGTCTGCATCCTTTCGAACAGCCCGCTTGGGGCTCAAGAGCCCGCGGGGCGGATCAGCGGCCAGTTACTGGAAACGGATTCCCAGGCCCCGGTCACCGGCGCGCTCATCTTCATCGAGGAACTCGGCCTCGAGGCCACGTCGGACGGCATGGGTCGCTACGTCTTCGATGCGGTGCCCGACGGCGCGTACCACATGCTCGTCGCGGCCGAGGGCTACACCTCGCAGCGGATCGAGGTGGTGGTGGCTGGCGCTGAGGCGGTCTTCGAGATCCAGCTGCCGCCCGAGTTGCACTACACCGAAGTTGTGTCGGTCAGTCCCGAGCCGCGCGATCTGTTCGAGGCATACCAACCGATCGCCGTCCTGGCCGGGCAGGACCTGTCCAAGCAGCTCGAGGCATCGCTGGGCGCCACCCTGGCGACGCAGCCCGGCGTCGCCGAGCGCTCGCTCGGGCCGGGCCCGGCGCGCCCCGTCATCCGGGGTCTCGACGGCGATCGCGTGCTCATCCTCGAGGACGGCCAGCGGATGGGCGACCTGTCGAGCCAGTCGGCCGACCACGGCATCACAGTGAACACGGCGAGCGCATCCCGGATCGAGGTCGTGCGGGGGCCGGCCACGCTGCTGCATGGGTCGAGCGCGATCGGGGGGCTGGTCAACGTGATCTCTGAGCAGATCCCCGAGCGGGGCATTACCGGGGTCGCTGGTGCGGTGACCGTCGATCTGGGTACGGCCGCCACCGAGGGCGGCGGCGCGGCGGATCTGCGCTGGGGCCAAGGGCCCTGGGCACTGCACGCCTCTGGCGGCGGACGCCGATCGGGGGATGTCGACACACCGGAGGGCACGGTCGACAACACGCAGTTACGCGGGGCATCTGGCTCGCTGGGCCTGTCCTACATCGGCGCGCGAGGTTACCTGGGAGCGAACTACGGCTACGAGGAGACGCGGTACGGCGTGCCGGTGATCGAGGAGGGCAGTATCGAGCTGACCCCGCGGCGCCACAAGCTTGGCCTGCGCACGGAGCTGCGCGACATCGACAGCGTCGTCGAATCGGTCCGCGCGTCGGTCGGCTACCGGCAGTATCGGCACGAGGAACTCGAGGGCACCGATATCGGCACGCGCTTCGAGAACGACGGTGTCGAGGTCGAGGTGCTCGCGAATCATCGCGCCCGCGGGCGCTTGACCGGCACGTTCGGGGGCTGGGCGCACTCGCGGGCGTTCGCGGCGTTCGGTGAGGAGGCGCTGTCGCCGCCCGTCGATCAGTCTGGCGGTGCGGTGTTCGCGTACGAGGAGGTCACCTGGCCGCACTTCACCTTCCAGGCCGGCGGCCGACTCGACTACGCACGATTCAGGCCGCAGGGGAGCCTGCTGCCGAACCGCGATTTCAGCGAGTTCTCGGGCTCGTTAGGCCTGTTGTTCCGTCCCTCTGCGGCAGACGACCACATGACCGTCGCGATCAGCCTCGCGCGTGCCGCGCGGCATCCGGCGCTGGAGGAGCTCTACTTCTTCGGCGAGCATCCGGGGAACCTGGCGATCGAGATAGGTAATCCCGACCTCGGTGCGGAGCATGCCGTCGGGTTCGATGCCTCGCTCAGGTGGCGATACGCCCGCGTGTCGGGTGAGCTGACCTACTTCTTCAACGATATAAACGATTTCATCGTTCGGCGAGAGCTGACGGACGAGGAGTTCGAAGATCGGTTTCCCGACGAGGAGAACCCCGAGGGATTTGCGGTCGTCGAGTTCGTGGCCGCGGACAGTCTACTGCGGGGGATCGAAGCGCACACCGACGTGACCGTGCTGCCCTGGTTGATTGCCGAGGTAGGGTTCGACTGGGTGCGGGGTGAGCAGAGCACCACCGGCGACCCCCTGCCACGGATGCCACCGCTGAGGGTCCGGACCGGCCTGCGCTACGAGCGCGACGCCTTTCAGGCCGGTGGGGAGGTCATCGTGGCCGGCCGCCAGGACCGGATCTTCGGGGCCGAGACCGCGACCGATGGCTACTCGCTGATCAAGCTGTTCACGTCGTACTCGTTCGTGTCGGGCGGGGCGACGAGCACCCTCACGGCCAGGCTCGACAACGTGACCGACCGGCTGTACCGGAACCACCTGTCGCTCATCAAGGACGTGGTGCCGGAAATCGGTCGTAACTTCAAGCTGCTGTACAGCGTGCAGTTCTAGCACCGGGCCGCGGTTGACCCGGTTCGAGCGATCACGATAAACTCGCTGTCTAAACGAGACTGAGTCTCACTTTCAGTTCGGCGGAGTTCGTCAAACGGGTTGCCAGGACGCCATGCTCCAAGCCTTCGTCATCACGCTTCGGGAAGGTCTCGAAGCGTTCCTCATCATCGCCATCAGCTTGGCCTATCTGCGCAAGACTGGCCGTCATCAGCTGATTCCGGCGGTTCATTGGGGCATCGCGGTGGCGATCGCGCTCAGCGTGGCGGCCGGAATGGCCTTCCAGCGCGCGGCCAACCAGGCGCTGTGGGAGGGGGTCCTGGCGATCGTCGCGGCCGTCATGGTGGCTTCGCTCACGGTCCACATGTGGCGCGTCGCGAAGCACCTGAAGGGCGACATCGAGGAGCGTCTCGAGGAGACCAGCATGCGGCCGGGCCCCTGGGCGATGCTTGGGGTCTTCGCCTTCACCTTGCTGATGATCACGCGGGAAGGCATGGAGACCGCGCTGTTGATGAACGCCCTGCTGTTTCAGGTAAGGTCAGCGCAGCTCCTGGCGGGCGCGGCGGCTGGGATCCTCTGCGCCGCGTTCGTGGCCTGGCTCTGGTCGCGCTATGGCCACCGAGTGAATCTGGCCAGATTCTTCCAGGTGACCGCGATCTTCCTGCTGGTCTTCGTCGCCCAACTGTTCGTCTACGGGTTTCACGAACTGACCGAAGCCAACATCTTTCCGTACAGCGAACCCCTTCACTGGGCGACCGAGCCTTACGGGCCGGACGGTCGCTACGGGCAGTATCTGACGTATCTGCTGGTGTTGCTGCCGGTGACCTGGTTAGCCTTCGCGTCGTGGCGGGCACGGCACGTCGAGGCCGTCGCCGGGCGCTAGCCGTTCACCGAACTACGCCGGGCGAGGGCGGCGTCTGGACGCGTCCCTACGCGTCTGGTTTCTCGCCGGTGGCTGGCTTCGCTTCCGCCTCGGCCTCTGCTGCGGCTTCGGCTTCGGCGAACACCTCTGCCTGCCACTCAGGCATCGGCTGCGGGCCGGCCGCAATGTGGGCGATGTCCGGGTCGATGGCGCCCGAACGATCGGGGGCGTTGGCTCGCCGCTCCTTGGCGACTTCCTTCCGCGCTTCCCGGTCCTTCTGCTTCTCGACCCGGGCACGTTCGCGCTGCCGCTTCTGCAGCGTCGGTCGTCCTCGTTGAGCCATGGTGCCTCCTTGCTCCGTTGTTCAGTAGCCGCCGAGGCGCCGCGAGGGGCCGTCAGGCGGATTTCATTTGGGTGCGCAACGCGGTAAGGCTGGGTGGCCAGATCCCGCGAAGTTCTTACTACTCTAGCAGATACCGGTGCGGGTTGCAATTTGGCAAACCGCGCCGGCCGACGGCATCGCCCTAGAACTCGTACTCCAGGCCGAGGTAGCCGCGACGCCCTGGTTCGAAGATTCGCGACCGCGTGAACGGATTCAGCGCGTTCAAGTGGGTCGCGTAGGCGTTGTTCGTCAGGTTCTCGAGTCCGATTCGCAGCGTGGCTCCCTCGCCGAGTCGGAATCCGGCTTGCAGATCGATCGTCGTCCACCCTTCGGTCGGCACTTCCAGGCGCGACGTGGCGACCCGGTCCTGCTCGTTCGCATGCGAGACGACGAGTTCCACCCAGGGCTCAGCGCTCGCCGTGTGACCCCGAACCGAGAGTCGCTGCTCGAACGGCGGAATGCCGAACACCGGTTCATCAAGGAACTCGTCTTTCGCCCGGACGTAGCCAAGGAACCCTTGCACGTCGATGTACTCAGTGGCCGCAACCCGCCCGCGCAACTCGTAGCCCGTGAAGGTGGCGGTCGTGCCGTTGATGTAGCGGTAGACGGTATCCGGACTCAGCGGTAACCGCTTCGGCAGCGACGGATCGGGTACGACCGTGATGTAGTCGTCGATCTGCCGGTAGAAGAAATCGGCCTCGACGGAGCCGCGGCTGTTCCCGGCCATGGTGCCGACGTTGAACTCGACGCTGCGCTCGGGCGTCAGGCTCGGATTGCCCATGAACTCCGCCGCGATCTGGAACTTGGTCGACGGGAACCGATCGGAGTATCGCTCGAGTGGCGTGGCCGACCTGACTGCCTGCCCGACGCCAGCCGACACGTTCCAGAGATCGTTTACCTGCATCGTGGCATTGAGCGCCGCGCTGAAGTTGACCTCGGACTGATCGACGTCGCCGGTCGTGTTCTCGTCGAAGAACGGCGAGGTCTCACCGGCCGAGGCGTCGAGTGCGTCGATCCGAACCGCGGCACCGACTTGCCCCCGCCCGCGCCGGTAGACCATCTGCGTGTAGGCGCCGACGTCGTTGATGGTCGCGTCGGGCCAGACGATGTCCTGGAAGAGGAGCTTGTCGTCCCGCCGACGGTAGACGAAGCGGTCGGCCGATTGGTCGAGGCTGTAGAAATCGACCCCAACCTTCCACTCGGTCGGGCCCTGGCCCAGGCTGAGATGAGCGCTGCCGCCGATCGTGTCCGAGGTGGCGGGCAGGTCGACTCGCAGCCCGAACGGCGGAACCCGGTTGGGATTGCCGAGCGCCGTGGGCTTCTCGTCGTTGTTCATTACGTGGTCCTTGCGGTTGACGTAGAACTGCGCGTGCACCTCCCGCACCAGGCCCCCAGCCGGCGACCACGTGGTTTCCACCGCGTGTGAGAACGTCTCGAACAACGTCGCGTCGAGTATCCGCCCTGGATAGTCGATGTCGTTCTGCTTCTGATACCCGCCCGTGTACTCGAGGAGTCCGCGCTCGCCCACTCGGCCACCGGCCGACCACATCGTGTCGAACGACTCGTAGTCAGCAGGCACCACATTGCCGTCGCCGTCCTCGTAGTCGTTGCCGGTGCGGACACTCTGGAAGAGGCTGAACCGTGCCCGTTCACTGGCACCCCACAGGCCGGCCGCCCCCTCCGCCCGGTCGCCGTTGCCGCCGTAGTTCATGCTGGCGCGGCCGTTCAGCTGGAACGCTCCCGAGGTGAAGGCCGGCCGGAAGGTCTCGACCTGCATCGCACTCAGCGTCCCGGCTCCCCAGGTCAAGGCATAGGGCCCCTTGATCACGCGAACCGACTCGATCGTGCGCGGGCTGACATGGCTGATGTCGGAATCCATGCGCGCCGGTCCCGCCGAGAAGGTGCGCGTACCGTCGACGAACATGGCGATCTGAGTCTCCTGGAGGCCGCGGATCGTCGGCTCGAGGTTGATCGGCCCTCGCCGGACCGACGAGAGACCAGGCTGCGTCCGCAGGTACTCGCCTACATCCTGCTCGGCCCGCTCGTCGAGTTCTCGCCCGGGCAGGCGGATCTCGCGGGCGATGTCCGGCATGCTCGCCGAGACAAGAACCTCCTGGTCGAATCCGGCGATCGATAATTGGATGGTCATCGGCTCGGGCACCGCGTCAGAGTCGACTGAGACCGCGCGACGTTCGCTCGCGAAACCTGAGAGGTCGATGACGAGTTCGTAGGCACCGGGCGCCAGCGTGAATTGGAACTCCCCGGCGGCGCCGGTGACGAACTGATCGACGACCGTGCCGTCGAGCGAGCGAACCGTGACCGAGGCTCCTGGCACGACTTGGCGCTGGGGGTCGACGACCTGGCCCGTCAGGGTCGCGGACTGTGCGGCGGCGGCCGCGACAGCGGTCAAGCAGATCATCAGTGTCAGCAGGCAGGCGCGGGTGTTGTGTTCCGTTTCGTTGAGAATTCTCGAGAGACAGCGAATCGCCATGTAGATCTCCACGGACCGATCCTCATGGACCGGTCGATCGAACGATCTCGAGCACGGGGCCGGCCGAAGCCGGCCCGTGGCGCCATTCGAATCGAGGTGCCGACGGTCAGCTGGCGGTGAAATGTCCCGTGCGGAAGAGCAGCGGGTTCAGCGACGGGGTGGAGGAGGCGTGGAGGTGGGGAGCCAGTCGATGCTCGGGGCGACCGGGCCTTCGACTGCGTGGAGCCGAGCAATCTGAATGTCGATGACGGACGGGGCCGTGGCCAGGCCGGGCGGTCCGAGTAAGGCATTCACGGCCGCGTCGTGGTCGCCGCATGCACACTGCATCGAGGCCGAACCTTTTGAGGTATCCGACGCCTCGTCCATCATGTGACACATCGCGCCAGGCGTCGCGACGGGCTGGGCAGCGTGGTAGTCGTCGTCATTCGCCATGGCCATCTGGCATGTCTCGTGACAGCACAGCATGGCGGCGATGGCGGTGGTGCCGAGATGCATCCCGAGGATGACGACGGTCAGCGCGGCCAGCCGTGTACGGAGCAACGACATCCCATCGATGGTAGCGCGGAATCGCTGTGCCGCGCCAGTCGGCTATCGGGCGTCCGCCTCGGCGGCCAGTCCACGGTAGACCTCCCGTGCCTGCTCGAACTGTTCGAACACGTGCGCGCGCTCCGGGTCCGACCGCCAGCCCGGCCAGGCGTCCGCCATCTCCTGGAGCTTGTCGATCCATCGCAGCGCGTACTCCGCGGCGGCACGCGATCGGACCGGTTGGTCGCCGACGTGCACCCAGACCGGGTTGGTGAAGGCCTGGGCGAAGCCGGCGTCGAGCGGAAACCGGTCCTCGGGTCGGCCCTCCACTCGAAGGTGGTACCAGCCGGACTCAGTGACCGTCAGGCTGCGCGACAGTTCCGCGTCGCGGCGGTTGCCGAGCACCGGCACCTCCTCGATCACCACACCGTTCCGGACCAGCTGCAAGGAATCGATCGGGGTAATCGACCTCACCCGCGCCTGCAGCTCCACGGTACCGCCCTCGGAAGGCAGGTCCACGGTCTCACCCGGCAGGGCGCCGTCGACAGTCAACTCGACGATGGGCCCGGTGGTCACGAACGCGCGCCCGGCTCTGAGACCGTCGAACCAGGCCTCCATCGTGAGGCCGCGGGCGCCGGTGTGCACGTAGGTGCGGACCGATCCGACGAGCTTGCTGGCGTGCAGGTTGCTGATCGAATCCTCGCCGCCGACCGCGGTGACCCGCAGGCCGTTGTTCCAGGCCGCGTAGACGGGGTAGAACCCGGCTCGCCCCGCGCCCGACCACTCGACCGCGTCGGTAGTCCCCAGCGCGGCATCGACCATGAAGCCCTTGCCGCCGCCCAGCGCTCCTTCGAGCGGGTCGGCGTTCCCGAAGAACGCATGGACGTAGCCGACCGTCGCGCCCTGGGCCTTGGCCTTGCGGAACATGTCGGTATTGCTCGGATAGAGGCTTTCGATCGCGGTGCCCTCGTAGCCGGTTGTGAACGGTGAGATCAGGTGGTCCTCGAGGCCGAACATGAAGACGTGACCGTAGAACGGCGGCCGGTACTCCTGTCCGACCACCAGGATGCGATCGGGGGTCGACAGCGGATGCGCGCTGCCGCCGGGCACGAAGATCTGGTGGTCGAGGATCCGGTTGTCCTTGTTGGCGATCTGCTCGTTGACGATGTCCTGATCCTCGGCGTCCGACATCATCATCATGTTGTCGAGCGTATTGTGGAGGTTACCCGCGTAGTTCATGTGCATGTGGGTCGACCCGCTGTACCAGCCCTTGGCGGCCATGTCGGTCATCGGGTCGAGGTCGACGACGACCGTGGTCACGTCGCCCGCCGTGATCTCGGCGGTCAGTTCACGGGGCCAGAACTCGAAGCCCTTGGCCACCGTCAGGTTCACGGTGCCCACGGGCAACTCGAGGCGCGCCGTGCCGCGTGAGTGGAAGATTCGATCGCCCGCCCCGCTGACCCGCGCGTAGGCGTCGGCCGGCGCGTAGAACTTGCCGTCCGCGGCGATCAGGTGGACGCGTGAGGCGGTGGTCTCGGTCGTGGCCCCGTGCCGCGTCTGGAGCGTCAGGACGCCCATCGGTCGCTTCCAGCGGCGATCGGTGATCTCGACCGTCCGCTGCGCCCCGCCGTAGGTCTCGAGCAAGGCCAGCTGAGGCAGCCCCCCGGCGTTCGACACGTAGGCGATCCACTCGCCGTCGGGCGACCACCGCGGGTTGAACGCGTCGTTCGCGAAGAAGGTCATCTTGTACGGTTCGCCGCCTGAGGTCGGCTGCACGTACAGGTTCGAGTATTGGTCGGCGCTGCCCGACGTGGAGGAGTAGACGAACCGCCTCCCGTCAATCGAGACGTCGGGACGCGCGCGATACAGCGTTTGCTCGGCCAGAACCGTCTGGGCTTCCTCGATGCCTTGCGCCATGGCCGGGACCCGGATGACGTTGCCCGATCCCAGGGGCACGTCGCGGTTCGACACCAGCAAGAGTTCCCGCCCGTCCGGCAGCCACGCCGGAGTCAGGTGCATGTCCCACTCGCCGAAATACAGGCGACTGCGGCCGAACGAGTTGTCCTCGGTGACGGCGATTTCGTCCCCCGCCCACTGTCCGTCACGAATCGCCCGGACGTAGACGTTGAAGTAGCCGCTCGGCTTCGTCGAGACGTAGGCCAGCTGGGTGCCATCAGGGGAATAGACCGGGTCGGTGTAGATGAATTCGTCGTCGGTCAGCGCGCGGGCCGTGCCGGTCTCGACGTCGACGACCTCCAGTTGAATGGTCTCGCCCCCGTCGTCGGCGGTGTAGACGATCCATCGGCCATCGGGCGACCAGTCGGGCATCGAGTGGTACTTGTCGTTGTAGCTGACCTCGTCCGCCCGGCCAGTCTCCGGATCCACCTTCCAGATCGACCCGCTCATGGCGACCGCAATCCAGCGTCCGTCGGGCGACCAGCTCGGCGCCCACGGGGTCGAACTGGGAGCCGGGGGCAGGTAGTAGTTGTGCATGTAGTTGCCGCCGTGGCGGGCCGATGGGTAGGTCCGGCCGCCGGGCTGGCCCCAGGCCGTGGCCGGGGCCAGGGCGAGGGTCAGAGCGAGCGAGATCGCCACGGGCATCGTCCGAGCCAGCCAGGGCAAGGCCTGCCCGACCGTCGGGCGAGGCACCCAGGAGGCCCGCTGGGGGGCGAGAATCTGGCCGAATCGTTGGGGCATCCGTCCTAACTCCTTGATTTCAGGGGGTTCGGCCGGCGAAAAAGCCGTTGAGTCCTACGCGATAAGCCGTTATTATACGCGTCTTTAGCCACCCACACGGGGGCGGCCGTCTGCCGGCCTGACGCTGGCGGGCGGCGGGTCTCAGAGGGGCCTTGCCGAAATCATGATCAACGTCGCCGCTATCCGGATGCAGCAGTTCGGCGTGCACTTCTACCAAGCGTCGCTGACGGCCAACGACATCGACCGGCTGGTCCGGTTCGAGGTGCTCAGCTACGGCGAGCAGGGCCAGGCTCCGGCTCGGGGTGGGAAGCGCCGCCAGTCGAAGGTCAACTGGGACTTCCTCGAGCGGCGGATCGGCTCGAGCGAAAAGGCCTACCAGCGCCAGATCATCAAGCGGAAGATCGACGAACTGGTCCAGTACTACGAACAGTGCCGCCAGGCGCGAGATCTCCCGTCGATTCCGGGGGCGGTCATCATCTCGTCGGACGAGCCGCTGCGGTTCGAGACGTCCCAGGCCGGCTCCAACCTCGGCGTGCTGAAGGTGCCCGAGCGCGAGGGCGTCCTGCGCGCCATCGACGGCCAGCATCGGCTGCTGGCGCTGCACGCCGACATCGAACGATTCGGCGAGGAACTGTTCAGCGTGCCCGCCGTCGTTTTCGACCGACTGCCAGAAGACCACGTCGTCCAGATGTTCGTGACGATCAACGCGAAGCACACGCGGCTGAACGCCTCGCATCTGGTGTCGTTGTCGGGTCGGCAGCTCTACCGTGACGACAATCTGGCCGCCGCGCACGACATCGTGCGTGTCCTGGCCGAGCGAAGCGGTTCGGCGCTCAGCGGCGAGATCAAGCTGCTGGGGGTGGGGCAGGGTCGCGTGGCCCAAGCGCCGCTGGCCCAGGAGTTGAAGAAGCTTTTTGCGACCGAGTCGTTCGGCGGCCAGCGGAAGTCCGCGGCGTTTCGCAACGAGGCCAAGAAATTCTACGTGAACTACTTCCGTCAGGTGGCTCAGGTGTTCGGCGCCGCGTGGAACGGTCGGAAGTACAGCATCAAGAAGGCAACGGCGCTCAGGGCCTTCATCCGGGTCTCACCCTCGGTCATCAGCCGCCTCGACCAGGAGCACGCCGATCGGAGTGATTTCCGGGCGATCGGGCGAGTCATTTCCCCGTGGGGCCGCCGGATCGGCGATCTGCGCTTCGAGACCGAGGGGGCCTGGAAGCGAAAGAACACGACGGTGGAGTCCCTGGCGACCGAATTGCGCCTAGCGCTGCAGTACCCGGAAGGCGCCTCGACCTAGCCCCGACAGGTTGAGTGAAATCCTGTGTAGGTCCCGTCAGCGTGTTGGCAGATCTCTTGCGGTCCGTCGCGGGAGGCTAGGAATAGGGTGATGACGGGTCTTCGAGATCGCGGCCGGGGGGAGTTGGGGTTCACCCTCATCGAGCTGCTCATCGTCGTGGCGGTGATCGGGCTCCTGGCGGCGATTGCAATCCCCGTTTTCGCGCGAGCGCGGTCGGCCGCCGGTGATACCGTCGCCAAGGCTGATCTGAAGAGCGCCATGACGGCGATCGAGCAGTACGTCAACACTTTCGGAGCATTTCCGACATCAGAAGCGGATCTGGCCGATGTGGACTTCAACCTCTCGGGTGGAGTCAGCTTTTCCACGTTCGACGTCAAGACCAAGAACGGTGTCCTCAGTGCGCACATGCACATCGAACACGTCGGGTCGGCCAATGGCTGGCATGCACAGTATCCAACCGAAGGAATGGCGATTACGTTTCGGAAAGGCCAACTGGGCGAATAGCCCGTCACCCGTCCCCGCCCTGTAATTTCAATCCTGAAACTAGTGTCGCAAAATGGTGCGCTCACTTCAGGCTGGCCTCGAAAAACCTTAAGGAAATCGCTGGTTCGGCCCTTGCTCTAGATCCAGGCGCCGGAGCCTGATTGCGGTGGGGAGCCGCAAGTGCTGGGGAGCCGGGTCCCGGTAATCGAAGGGGGTATCGTCGCGACGGGGCCCCTTCATATTTCCTGTTTCAGACGTTCTCCGAGTTCCCTGCCTCCTCGCGAGCCTGGTCTAGTGGACGCCAGGCTCGTGCCTTGTACGGAGCCATGTCTAGATGGGGCTTCGCCCAGACCCCCCGCGGCGTCCTCCACGGGGACCCCGAACGCCCCATTCCGGACGCCGCGCGTCGCGCTGTGCGCGCCGTGATCCGGCGACGGCCGCTGCGCCACGGTCCTACGCCATCGCCCCGAAGAACTCGGCGTGGCCGTTCATGACCCGGTCCATTTCGGTCGCGCTCGGTTCCAGGGACCAGTCGTCGGCCTGCTGCGTGCCCCCGAGCACGATCCCGTCGCGACGGGAGAGCATGTAGAGGCCGCCGCCGATGACCATGTAGTCGACCTCGGGCTGCGGCAACAGGACGGTGAGCTGGCCCTTGACCGGATGCAGTTCCTCGTCGCCGAAGAGCGGCTTGGCGCCGAGTCCGGTGCAGTTCACGAGCGCAGGTTCGTCCAGGGCGAGCAGTTCGTCGAGGTCGGCGAACTCTCGCACGACCACCCGCGCGCCGGCGAGTCTGACGTCGCGCATCAGCGCATTCAGGTAGACCGGCGGCTCGAAGCGCATCGTCCACCGCCGGCGCACGTAGGGCGCCGGGAACGGATGCTCGGACGGTTCGAGTTGGGCCGTCTCCGGATAGAGGTCGGTGATGAGCCGGCCGAGGCCGCGCTGCTGGCCCTCGGGGTTCGGCGGGTTCTGCGAGAACGAGTAGTACGGCACCCACCGGACGCCGTACTCGTCGCCGAGGTAGTCCTGAAAATGCCGGTGCGACAGCCGCGTCGCCCGGTGCCACACTTCTTCGAACGCCGGCGTCGTATGCTCCGCCTCGGAGGCGCCGGTCGGTCCGAACCACGCCGCCGACATGTTGGAGGTGGCCCGTGGTGGCAGATCCCTCGCGTAGATCGTCACGTCGCGGCCCCGCTGCTGCAGGAGACGGGCAGTCGACAGGCCGATGACGCCCGCGCCGATCACGCCGAACCGCGTCGCGCCGGTCTCGAGTGCCAGATCGGCAGCGAGATGGGCCGTTCCCCAGGAGAGCGACATGCCGCTCCCGCCGTGGCCATAGTTGTGGATGATCGTCTTCTCGCCGTGGGACTCAGTGCGCAGCACGAAGCCCGAGGGGCGGGAGGGCCGCAGGCCGACAGTCGTCCGGATGATCCGGTCCCGCGCCACCCGCACCCGAGGGAGTCGGACCGGCGCCGGCGCGCTCGGGCGGGCGCAGTGGGCAGCCAGGCTGCCGCCGAAGCCGCCCAGGAGGGTTGTTTTCAGCCAGGTCCGCCGGTTGGTCCGTCCACCCATCGGTCACTCGTCCTTGGCCACGGCACGGGCGACGGTGCAAAACAAACCGGCCCCATGGCTCGTATTAACGAGCAGAGGCATTGTTTCCGGGCGATCCAGGCCTGTCAACATGCGGCCGATAGCCGCCGATAGGGATCGCAGCGGTGGGAATGGGCGACACGCAGAACTGATATGGCCAAGATGACCGGTTGGCAGAAGGGCTGCCTTGTCGCGGGACTGGGGTGTGTCTCAGTCATCGTGCTGGTCGTCACGGTGACCGGAATCGCCCTGGTCTGGGCCGCATCGTCCGCCCGCCGCCTGGGGGATCCGACGCCGGATCCGGTTTCCCGGACGATCGCCCGCGCTGACCGGTCGGCGAATGACCGCAACGCTGCGCGGGGGGATGACTCACGCGATGACCGTCAGGACGACCGTCGGAGAGACCGGCGCGACGAACCATCGGTCGAAACCTCGCTGGTGCTTCCGGACGAATCGGGTGACGACGAACCGCTGCGCCTCCGGATCGACATGCAGGAAGGCCGCTTCGAGGTGCGATCCGGCCCGGCGGGCAGCGAGTTGCGGGTCGACGGGACCTTTGCGTCGACCTACTACGAATTGACCGACGAGCGGGACGAGGACGCCGACGGCGGTCGCGGCCTCACGATTCGGTTCCGGTCCAGCCGCTCACTCCCGGTCCGGCTGTTCGCTGGCCTGATGGCCGGCCGCGGGAATCCGAACCGACTCACCGTGTCGATTCCCGAGGACCTGCTCGTCGACCTCTCGCTCCGGTTCGGTTCGGGCCAGTCGGAGGTCGACCTGGGCGGCTTGAACGTGACCGAACTCGATGGCGAGTTCTCGATGGGCCAGCACGAGGTGCGGTTCAGCCGTCCCACCGCGAGGGAGATGCGCGGCGCCCGGTTCGACGGGCAGATGGGTGAGGTGTCCTTCCGAGACCTCGGCAACGCGCGAGCCCTCGAGTTCGATATCACCACCGGCATGGGCGAGGGCCGAGTCGATCTCGGCGGCACTTGGCAGGCTGACGCCGAAGTGTCGATCCGCCATTCGATGGGGGATCTTCGCGTCGACGTGCCGAACGAGATTCGCCTCTCGGAGTCGTCGCGCGTGCGGGTGGGCAACGAAACGCGGCGGCTAGATCGGCGCCGCGAGACCGACCGCCCCGACGCGCCCGAGATCCAGCTTCGCCTCACGGCATCGATGGGCGAAGCTCGCGTCCGGCGCTATTGAAGCCGTTTCATGAACGCGCGGTCGATGTAGTCCTTGAGCCACATCACCCAGCGGCCCTCGAACGTCACGCCCCTCTTGACGCCGAGCGCCCGGCCATCGCCTAGATTCAGCAACGTCAAGAACTCCGGCTGCGGCGTGTAGGTCTGCAACGGCCGCCCAGCGAGCGATGCGCGCAGGTTGTCGATCAGGATCGGTCCTTGCCGGACGGCATGCACACCCGCCTTCGGCGTCCTCGGATAGTCGATGAACGTTCCGCAGTCGCCGGCGGCGAAGATGTCGTCGTGTTCCTCCAGCTGGAGGGTGCTTCGGATCCGGACGAACCCGCGCGGGTCGGTCGGCAGGTCGGAGCTGCGGAACACCGGGTGACTGACGGCGCCGGTCACCCAGACCACGACGTCGGCGGGGATGGACTCGCCCGAGTCGAGCTGGACGCTGTCGGCGGTGACCGCATCCACGCGAGTGCGGTTGCGGATCTGAATGCCCCGTGTCCCGGCGTGCCGCTCGACGCGACGCGCCAGGCCGGCGGGGTAGCTCTCGATGACCCGTTCGCTCCGGTTGAGCAGGGTGACCTCGATCGGAGGCCCGGCCATCGCCTTCAGCCTGGCGTCGAGGCTGAAGGCGACCTCGACACCCCCGGCGCCGCCGCCGACGACGACGGCCCGGCAGGTGTCGCTGCTGCGACGTTGGCCGATATCGCCGACCAGCGCATCGATCCGCTCGACGAAGTCGGCGATCGGCCGTGTGGGGATCGCATGGTCGCGCACACCCGGGAGGTCGAGCCCGGCGACCGTTGAACCGATGTTGACTGACGCGAGGTCATAGGGGAGCGGCTCGCCCGTTGTGGGCACGACCCGACGGCCGTCGGCGTCGATGCTGCGGGCCGACTCGAGCACGATGCGGGCGCCGGCGCGCGCCGCCAGCGCGGGGACGTCGATCTGCAACTGCTCGACACGATATTGGCCGGCGACGTAACCGGGCACCATGCCCGAGTAGATCGCGATCGGTCGATCGACGACGACCGTCACGTCGGCGTCGATGGGCCGCGCGATCATGCTCTCGAGCACCAGCGCGTGGGCGTGGCCACCACCGATCAGGACCAACTGTGGGCGAGCCATCATCGAGTGTCCGCTGCATTGTCCCACGCGTCTGCCGCGGGTTGGAGTCCGCGACCGCGCTCGGCGACGCCGGCGGCGCTATAATCGGCGCGCCGGGTCGGGCGGCAGAGTGTCTGCCACCGACTACCGCGGCTAGTGACGGCACCGATGGAACACGGAACACGAGTCGCCACGTTCGTGATCAGCATGGCGGTGCTCGCCGGTGCGTTGCTGCGGCCCGCCACGCTCGGCGCGCAGGTACCACAGAGTCCGTCGCCGATGGTCGACACGACCAGGCCGCATCCCCGTATCGAACCGCCGATCGCCGACGGCCAGCGAGAGTCGCTCGCTGTCGGCACGCTGTTCGTGCCCGGCAACTTCAGCGGCCAGGAGATCGTGCCGCTCATCGTCAACTTTCACCACGCCTACTGGCTAGGAGAGCACTACGTGTCGCAGTTGGTCCCCGACGCGGCGCTGGTCATGGTGCCACTGGGTGCCGGCTCCCGGATCTACAGCGACGCGTTCGCCGATCCCGACGTGTTCAGCACGATGATCGACGAGGTCGAACTCGCGCTCGAGTGGATTGGTGGGGGCGAGACCACCGTGGGCAAGATTCTCCTCAGCTCGTTCAGTGCGGGCTACGGTGCGACGCGCGCCATCCTCCGGCATCCCGAGCACTACGCGCGGGTCGATGGCATCCTGCTGGCCGACGGCCTGCACGCCGCCTACGTGGAGGGCGCCGCCCCCCCGCGGCCGGGCGGAGAGTCACCGGCGGTGGTCGCCGAGGATCTGGAGGTGTTTGCGCGCTTCGCCGCCGATGCGGTGGCGGAACGGAAGCTGATGTGGGTGACGCACTCGGAGGTCTTTCCGGGGACCTACGCGAGCACGACGGAGACCGCGGACTATCTCCTGGGCCGGCTCGGCCTCGCACGGGCGCCAGGCCTCAGCGAGGGCCCCGTCGGGATGCAGCAGCTGAGCGCGGTCGAGCAGGGGAGTTTTCTGCTGGCCGGCTTTGCGGGCAATACGGCGCCCGACCATCTCGACCATCAGTACGCGCTTGGCCACTGGCTGGGTCGTCTCAGGCGGTGGCTACTGCGCGCCGACTGATCCCACCCGCGCCGGACCTCGCCCGCGGCCGAGCCTCAGTCGTCAGCCAGCGGCGCGCGCCGCGTCATCAGGAAGGCGAGCAGATCGGCGGTTTGCCCAGGCCGGAGCGCCAACCGGGGCATGCCCACCCGCCGCATCTCCTGGTCCATGGCTGCCGCGTGGTTCCACATCGAGGCCATCAGCGACAGCGGATCGCCGATGCCGGGTGCCGTCGCGAGATCCGGCCCGACGCGTGAGCCGCCGCCGAGCGTGTGGCAGACCGCGCAGTTGCCGGCCCAGACTTCCGCCCCGCGCGCCGGCGTCGCCCTGACGTTCGCCCAGTCGGCGAAGGAGACGTAGGCGATCAGGTCGGCCATCTCCTGCCCGCTCATCCGCACCCTCGGGATGGCGCGCTCGACGAAGTCGGACGCCAGCCACTGACTGTGGTTCCACATGACGCCGGTCACCGGACCCACTTGCTCGTGGCAGACCGCGCAGCGCTTCTCGCGATAGGCGCGCTCGCCCACGGCGGGGTCGCCTGGTTCTTCGCGCTCTGCGAGGTAGTAGCGCAGGATGCCGAGGTAGGCGACGAGGTCGGTCATGTCCTCGCTGGACATGGCGGTCTGCTCGAGGTCGAGATCTTGCATTCGGTCGCGCGTCGTGGGCGCGTGGTTCCAGAGCGCCCCCGCCAGGTCCAGCGCCGTCCCGCTGAAGAGCAGGCCGCTCAGGTCCGGGCCGATGTCGGGCGCCCCGCCGCCGAGCGCGTGGCATTGCCCGCAACTCCGTTCCTCGAAGAGTTCGGCCCCTGCGGTGGGACGGTCCGGCAGGTCGATCGACAGGACGACCGTCTCGGGTTGGGCCCAGACCGGCGTTGTCACCAGGGTCAGGAGCAGGACCGCCGTCGCGACGGTTCGCCCGACCGGCTGCGATTGAGATGTCGAAAGGTTTCGCATAATCGTGCTCCAGAGCGTGCCTCCGGCACACGAAGCAACCACCGTACCGGATGGACGCGGTCGCCGAAGCGCCTTGGGAGCAAGGTGTTACGCCGGGTCGGTGCGACGCGGCGGGCGCGAATCGCGGGCTACCCCCCCAGCGATCGTGGGGGAATCAGCGGTCGACGAGGCGTGCGATCGGCGGGCCGGCGCCCGGCGTCAGGCTGCGGAAATCGAGGCCGAGAAAGGCCGCCAGCGTCGCGGCGACCTGGTTCAGGCGGATCGGTGCGTGGTCACGCCACTCGCCTCTGAGCGCCACCGTCGGGCTGACGACGGCCATCCAGACGAACTGGGCACCTTCCGTGTCGTTCCCGTGATCGGTCCAGTCGGCGCCGGTGTGGCCACGCCCGTGGTCCGTCGTCAGGACGATCGCGGTCCGGTCGCGATACTGGTCGTCGGCCTGCAGCCATTTCCAGAGCTGGCGCAACTGCTGGTCGTTGCGCGCGAACGCTTCAAGGGTCCGATCGTAGCGTTCGCCGTGGGCCCAGTCATCGGTTTCGCCCAGTGCCAGGTACAGCACGCGCGGGTGATGGACCGCCAGGTGCCGCATGGCGAGGGCGAACGTGTAATGGTCGTGCCTGACGTTGTCCCAGGGCGTCGGGGTGTCGAATTGCTGACTCGACAGTTCCTGCATCACGGGATCGGGATCGTCCGACGCCTGATAGCCGGCGTTGACCGTAAAGGTACCGGCCTCGCTGGAGACGATCCAACGAAACGTCTCCCAGGCGGCGAACGCCGCGACCCGCGTGTCGTCGAGGCCCAGCTCACGTTGCAGGAACTGGAGCACCGTCGGGAACGGATAGCGGCGGTTGTCGTTGCTCGTGATCGTGTCATCGTGTGCTTCGCCGGTGAGGATCTCGGCATAGCTCGGGTAGGAGAACCGCATCCGGTTCGCGAGTTCGACGGTGCTGCCGAGCGCGCGGTTGCCGGCAATCGAGCCGTGCTCGACCATCAGCGTCTCCCAGAAGAACGGCATCAGGCGGGTCCGCCTGGCTTCCGGCGTCGGCGCCCAGAACCACCGGTAGACTTCGGTCGACTCCGGCTCGCCGCCGTCGATCGAGGCGCGTAGGACGTCGAGATCCAGCCCGCCGAAGATCTCCTGCGTCCGCGCGCCGTCGAACGTAATGAGGATGACGTTGTCGACCGCCGGCTGCGCGTGAAGCGGCAGCGCCTGGAGTGCCGCGATGACGATGAGTCTTGCCAACATTCGGTAGTCCCCAGGGCCAATGTAGCGCAGGGCTTCAGCCCTGCGAGGGCGAGCCCGCAGGGCGAAGGCCAAACACAGCTTCCTCAAAACGTTCGCCAGAAACTTCGCTGACTCTCCTGGTCCGCGACCGGCAGCCGATCCGCGACCGGCAGCAACGTCGGGAACGCGCGATGCGGCAGTGTCTGGTACCAGTAGGCGACCGACGAGTAGTCGTTCGCATGGACATTGGCGTGCCCGGCCTCGATCGAGAACTTCAGTGACCGCTGGAACATGACCGGATCCTCGACGTGGTACCGGTACATCGTCCACTTGCCCGAGTAGCGCTCCGGCCCTTCCTCGGGCGCCACCGGATACGAGATCCCGTGGTAGGGCATCGAGTTGAAGCCGCCCGGGTAGCCCCACGCCGCGCAGAAGTAGTCCTCGGTACCCGTACCCATCAGCGATGGCGTCTGCTCGCCGTCGATCCAGAAGAAGTCGTCGCCCTCGCCGAACCAGTTGAAGTTCGGGATCGGGTTGAGGTGGTCGATCGACAGGTTGCAGCCGACGTAGTGGCCGCGGCCCTCGGCGTCGAGGACCAGGTAGTTCTCGGCGCCGTCGAGGTTGACCTCCTCGTTGGTCCTCGGAAAATCGTTCGCGCGGTTCGACAGATCCAGCCGCGGTGAGGTTGGATTCACTCGGCGCCAGTGCGCGTGAAACCGCAGCGCCTCGTCGATCATCGAGTCGAATGACTCGTAGTCGACGTAGTAGTAGAGCGCGAGCGTCGGTTCGTCCCCTTGATTTTCGACCGTGATCCGCGCGCCGTCGCCGAACGCCATCGGGAAGAAGCAGTTCATCGCCGCGCGGTTCTGGCTCTCGGGTCCGCCGCCGGTGACCATGTTCAGCGGCAGCGACCAGTAGTTCGAGACCCGGCCGTGACCGACGCCGAAGAAGTCGCCGATCGGCGCCTCGACGCTCGGTTCAGACTGCCCGTCCCAGTAGGTACGCAGCACCAGCTTGCGCAGGTAGTCGGGTTCTTGATGATTGATGGTGACCCAGATGTGCCGGATGATCCCCGCGCCCTGGAGATCGGCCATGACGTGCGTCGCGCCGGGCTCGATCTGGTAGCGGTCGGCGTTCCGGCCGTCGCGGTTCCAGCTCGACTCACGCCGCCGCTGCCCCTGCCGCTGCAGGAACAGTCCGGCCAGGCCGCCCGGTGTGTTGACACGCCCTCGGCCGCCGGGCCCCTGCGCGAACGCCGGCCCGCCAACCGCCGACATCGCCGCGGCCGCGCCGCCCATGCCCAGCATGCCGCCCATGAACTTCCGACGAAACGCGTTCTTCAACATGGCGATCTTCCTCTCGCGTGGGTGAAACCCTTGCTTGAAGGTTCGAGGTGCAGCGTGACCGGGCAAGGCCCGGCTAGTACTGTCCGTCCAGATCGGTCCGGACCCGCTCGAGCAACGCCTTGGTCCTGCGGATTCCGTCCGCCTCGGCGAGTTGCCGTCCCTCGTATTCGATGCCGACCCAGCCGCGGTAGCCCGCGTCCAGCACGATCCGCATCATCCGCTCGAAATCGACCGTCGTGTTGTTGCCGTCGGCGTCGAAGTCGTGCGACTTTGCGCTGACCGCCTTGGCGTAGGGCATCATCTCGGAGACCCCCTGGTAGCTGTCGTAGGTTTCGCCGTCGCCCAGATTGAAGTTGCCGAAATCGGGCAGCGTCCCTACACGCGGGTGACCCACCATTGCCATCACGCTCGACAGCCACTGGCCGTTGCTCGACAATCCGCCGTGGTTCTCCACGATGACGTTGATGTCGTGACCGTCGGCGTAGTCGGCCAGGCGCGAGAGGCCGTCGGCGGCGTTCCTAGCCTGCTCGCCCCACGGCCCGCGGCTCCGGGCGTTGACCCGGATCGAATGGCAGCCGAGAAACGCCGCTGCGTCGACCCACTTGTGATGGTTCTCGATCGCCAGCGCCCGGCCGGCGGCGTCGGGATCGCCGAGATCGCCCTCGGCGTCGCACATGATGAGAAGGCTCGTCACCCCTTCGTCGTCGGCCCGCTGCCTGAGATCGCGCAGATAGGGCTCATCCCTCGCATGCCCAAAGAAAAAGGTATTGACGTACTCGATCCCCTCGATGCCGAAGTCGCGCCGCGCGGTGCGGGCGAAGTCGAGCGGGTGCAGCGAACCTCGAAGCACGGCGTCGGGGTCGGTCCTCAGCAGCGAATTGAAGTTATCGCGCGGCCCGAAGATCGTTCGGTTCAGCGACCACTGCGCAAGGGAGATCCGGAACAATGAATCGTTGGGCTGCTGGGCGAGCGCATCGGTCGCGCTGGGTGCGAGTCCGGCTGCGGCGGCGGTAATGCCGAGAAAGTGCCGGCGCGTGATTCGTGATTCCATGGATCCTCGAATGGGGTCGGTTGCGGCGCCAATCGTAGCAGAAAGTGGCCAAGATCCTTGATCAATCGGCGACCACGGGCTAGTCTGGCGGATCGCTGTTTCACGGTCCCGACTGCGCGGTGCCGGGCCGTGTGCCGTAACCCCTGAACCTTTCGAGGAGCGCCGGTGCGTCCGTCACGTCAACGGCTCGTCCATCTCTCTGGCCTGGTGTTCTGCGTCTTCGCCCTGTCGGCCTCCCTGGTCGGTCAGGAGCCCGCCGAACCGCCTCTGTTGACGCTGGGCGCGGTCTACGACGAGGGCGCGGTGCTTCAGGACCGCAACGGTGACGGCGTCATAGATTTCATCAACGTCCGGTTCCTCCTAGCGGATCCGCCAGGCGCCGCCGATGTCGCCGCGGCCGCCAACGTCGCCGCACGCCTCGGGTTCGAGTCGATGGGCGTCGATCTGCCGCTGACCGGGGAAGGTGCCTCGGCTGACGCGCCGATCGTCGCGATCGGTCCCGCCGCCGCGGTCCGCGCCGGTCTCTCCGCGTCCGCGCTCGGCCTCGACGACCTGACCGCGGGCGAGGGGCTGGTGAGGGTGGCGCGCGCTGCCGGTGTGCCGGTGATCGTCGTGGCCGGTGCGGACGACGCCGGTACGCTCGCGGCCGCCGAGCTGTTCGCCGGACGGCTGCCGCGGGTCTGGGATCCGAAAGGCGCGACGCTGGCCGATGTCACCGAGGCGCTCCATGAGTTTCTGGTCCAAGAGGATGACGGAGCCGACGCGTCGGAGGATGGCGTCAGCATCGAGGTCGGTCAGGTTCGCGTCGTCGCCGGCGACGCGGCCATTGATCGACTGGAGGCTGTGGTCGAGTTCGATTCGGTCGCGGCGCTCCGTCGAGCCGAGGCTGCGCTGAGTGAACTCGTCGCCGCTCGGTCCGCCCCGGAGAGTGACGCGGGTGCCGATGGCGATGCGGCGACTGCGGACGACGCTCCCGCGCTCTCGTACCCCGGCGCGCGTCTGCTCCAGATCGATCTGCTCGCCGAGGGTGTCGAGGTGACGATCGACTTCCCGCGCGCGAACGGTCCCGATCCGAAGCCGATGGGCGTCCGGCCGGGGGCGGGCGCCAAGCGAAACCTGGACCTGTCCTCGATCTATGCCAATGACGGCTTCCTGGGCGACGCCAACAGCGATCTGATTCCCGATCGGACCGACATCCTCCTGGTGCCGTCGGGCGACGGCGTCATGCGGACGATCGACCTCGCGGCGCGGATCGGCGTCGAGACGACCGGCCTATCGGTACCGCTGGCGGTGCCGGCCGATGCAATCGAGAACGCCGACTCGCGTCCGACGTTGGTGCTCATCGGTACCGAGCATCCATTAGTCGACGAACTGATCGAGGACGACAAGTTCGAGCTACCCGACCTCGCGCCTGGCCAGGGACTGATTCACCTGGTGCGGCCGGCGTTCGGCAGCAAGAGCGCCATCGTCGTCACCGGAGGCGATGCGGCCGGCCTCGACCGGGCGATCCGCCAACTCGCCGAGCGGTTTCCTCATATCTGGGCCCGCGGCAAGGACCGTCCGACGCTCGACACCGTCGAGGACGACGCGCGCAGGATGCTCTCGGGACGGACCCCGATCGGCCAGGCTGCCACGGCGCTCTACAAGCTGGAGCAACTGGCGGCCGACCTGGCCGATCGCGACCTGGCGTCGGTCGAGGTCGCGGTCTACGTCGACAAGCCTGACGACCGGCTCGTGGGGCAGGTCCGGCGGACGGCCGAGGCGGCCTTGAGCGCGCCCGAGATCGACGTTGTCGTCGAGAGCCTCGACGTCCAGGAGGCTCGCCCGGTCAGCGTCGATGGCGCGCCGGTTGGTGGAGAGGTCCAGATTCCGTCAGAGGTCGACGAGTTCTGGCAGCGATTCCGGACCGACGTGATTCCGGCGGTCATCTGGGACGAGCCGATCAACATCGTGGCGAGGTTGAGCGAGCCGCCCACGATGCGCGCGCGCGTCGAGCAGCAGGCGGTGCAGGAACTCGTCGACGCCGGCGCGATGCTCTCGGAAGTGTCGGTGTCGGTGTTGTCCGCTTACAAGCAGGGGTACAGCTGGCTCTACGACGCCGTGCGCCCGCGACTGGCCCGGCTGCCCGTAGCCCGTATCGAGATTCGCTTCGCCGAGATCGGTCCGCCCCCGGGCTGGCAGCAGCAGGCGATGTTCACGCCGACACGTTGGCTGCTCGAGCTGCATCCGATCGACGAGGTCCTCGCGCGCGAACTCGACCTTCCGCTCGAGGCGATCGTGTTCGAGAAGATGCCGATCGGCTCCCCGACCTACGAAGTCATCGCCTGGGACGCGGCCGGCGGCGAGCTGCTCCGGCAGACCTTCGAGCCGGCCGTCGTCGTGCGGTCGTACTTCGACCAGTTTCCGGATTACGAGAAGGTGCGGGTCACGACCGGGTGGCTCGATGCACGGGTTGGTGACCGGCAGGTCGTCGACGCCCGGATCGTCACCGATCCCGAGCGATTCTGGGATCACTTTCAGGGTACGACGCTGCCGGCGATCTACGACTACGTGATGGCGCTCAGCGACGGCAAGCCGCGCGCCGCCGACGCGCCGCACTTTGGCGAGCTGACGGTTGAGGTGACGCTGAGCGAGCCCGACTACCAGATCGGCGTCGATCAGGAACAGATTGCGCCGATGGAGGCGCTGCACGAGGAAATCTACTTCGCGACGCTGCACTTCTTCGACGTACTGGGGCGCTATGCGCGGGGGCAGGCCTTGAACTATCCGGGTCGTGTCATCCCGATCGTGCAGGCGAAGTCGGACGGCACCGCCGGCACGGCCGCCATCCGCTTCACCGGGTTCAACTCCCCGCGCCCAGGCGTCGAGGTGCGTTACCGGGAAGTGGACGGCGGCGAGGGCGAGCGGCGCCTCGACATTCCGAAGGTGGTGCTCGAGCGGCCCGAAGCGCTCGCGGCCTACGTGCGCGCGGGACGCGACGGGCTCGAGCGACTCGATCTGCGCGTGAAGGTCGATTCCGAGCTGGACGAGCGACGCGAGCTCGTCAAGCGGACGCGGGCCGAACGTGTCGACGAGCAGATCATGTCGGCCGCTCAGGTCGAGGCGGTCGTCGGCCACGCCGAGCGGCTCCGCGAGGCCGGGCTCTACCAGTCGGCGCTCGCCTATGCCGATCTCGGTGAACTCCGGGTCGCGGCCGGCTGGGAGCACGACATCGAGGCCGAGACGCAGGTCGTGGCCACGTTGGTGCGCGGCGGTCGGCCCGACCCGCTTCCCGACGTTCGAGGGCTACTGCGCGGCGCCCCGGCGCGCGACCCGGATGCACCGCTGGTGCAGTGGGAAACGCCGATTCCCCCGGCGGAGGCCTACGCCATTCTGGCCGTCATGGCCGAGTATCCCGAGGCCACGACCTATCGGGTCGGCGGCAGCTATCTCGGGAAGGATGTCTGGGCGATGGACCTCATGGCGCCGATCGAGGCGTCGCACTGGTCGCACGCCAAAGCTACGACCTTCAAGCCGACCGTCGTCTACTCGGCACGGCAGCACGCGAACGAGGTGTCGTCGACGAGTCACGTCTTGAAGTTGGCCGAGCTTCTGCTGACGGACGATGCATACGCAGCCCACCTCGACAAGGTGAACGTCGTCATCCATCCGATCACGAACGCCGACGGCGCGCAGTTGGCCTACGACCTGCAGCTGCGCACGCCCAACCACATGCTGCACGCTGGCTACCTGGGCTCGCTGGGGGTCGATGTGGGGTCGGGGCAGTGGGACACCGACCCGATCTATCCCGAGTCGACGATCCGTGCCGACCTCTGGCGCACGTGGCTGCCCGACATCTTTCTCAATCCACACGGCTACCCGTCGCACGAATGGGTGCAGCTCTTTTCCGAGTACGCCGGCTGGGTGCGGAACCGCGTGACGCAGTCGCGCGACTGGTGGGGGATGCGCGGATGGTTCATGCCGGGCTTCAGCTATCTCGACGATCCGCGCTACCCGCGCCACAAGGACGCGGCGTTCGAAATCAGAGACCGGATCACCGAGGCCATCAACGCCGCGCCGGACGTGCGCGCGCTGAATGCCCGGGCCTACGCGCGCTACCAGCGGTACGGCTTCGACCACGACGATGAGAACTTCAAACTCGATTTCTCTGACGATGTCCTGATCTATTCGGCCATCAAGGGATCGCGGCCGAGCGCCGGCAGCCGCAGCTACATGGCGCGCAACCCACGCGTCACCATCTGGAGCGGCACGACCGAGGCGCCCGACGAAACCGCGCGCGGGCCGTGGATGGAGCTCGTCGCTACGGCCGGACTGCAGTGGGACAAGGCGATTCTCGACTATCTCTTCGAGGGTGACCACGAGGTCGAACGTGACGGCAGCGAGTTCTTCGGGGGCGTGCGCCTGAAAATGACCCGGCCGCGGCCGCCGAAGACCGACGACGATGTCCCCGACGACGAAGGCTAGCGCCGCCTGAGCCGTGCCCGATTCCGCCACTTCCGCACCATCCCTCCTGCACCTCGGCTGGTGGCGCGACTCGTCGCCGACCCAGCGCCGCACCCTCTTGGCGGCGTCGATGGGCTGGCTGCTCGACTCGTTCGACGTCATGCTCTACGCGCTGGTGCTGGCCACGCTCATGGCCGACCTCGACATGAGTGCGGCGGTGGGCGGCTCGCTGGCCTCGTTGACGCTCGCGGCCTCGGCGGTCGGCGGCGTCCTGTTCGGCGTCTTCGCCGACCGCTTCGGGCGGGTCCGCGCACTCGTCTGGAGCGTCCTGATCTACTCGGTTTTCACCGCCGCCTGCGGCCTCGCGCAATCGGTGCGACAGCTCGCCGTCTTCCGCGTCTTTCTCGGCATCGGCATGGGCGGGGAGTGGGCAAGCGGCGCGGCGCTCGTCTCCGAGACCTGGCCCGCCGAGCATCGCGGCAAGGCCCTCGGCCTGGTCCAGAGCTCGTGGGCGATCGGCTACGCCGCGGCGGCCGTCGTGACCGCGCTCGTCCTGCCGACGTTCGGATGGCGCGCCGTCTTCTTCGTCGGCATCCTGCCGGCACTGTTCACCGTCTGGGTCCGGCGCAGCGTGGACGAGCCCGAGGTCTGGCGCGCGCGCGCGCGCGACGGCGCCACGGGCCGCTTCAGCGAGGTCTTCGCGCCAGGCCGGCGTGGCCTGACGGTCGCCGTGACCCTGATGAACGCCTGCATCATGTTCGCCTGGTGGGGCTTCAACCTCTGGATCCCGGCCTACCTGTCGCTGCCGGTCGAGCAGGGCGGCATCGGCTTGAGCGCCTACGCGATGTCGGGCCTAGTCATCGCGATGCAGGTCGGCATGTGGTTCGGCTACGTCCTGTTCGGCTTCGTGAGCGATCACATCGGCCGGAAGCGGACCTATATCGCCTACGTCCTGACCGCGGCCGTACTGATCCTCGCCTACACCGCCACGCGGAACCCGATGGCGCTGCTCGTCCTCGGCCCGCTCGTCGCGTTCTTCGGGACCGGATCATTCAGCGGCTTCGGCGCCGTCACCGCCGAGATCTATCCGACCGAGATTCGCGCCACGGCCCAGGGCTTTACCTACAACGTTGGCCGTTTGGCGAGCGCTGCGGCCCCGTTCGTCGTCGGCACGCTCGCCCAGACCCAAGGCTTCGCGGCCGCGCTCTCGATCGCCTCGGTGGCGTTCGTTCTGGCCGCGGTTTGCTGGATCTGGATCCCGGAGACCAAGGGGCGGGAGTTGGCGTAGGAGGCAGGAGGCTGAATCTACCGCTGATCGTTAAACCCCTCCGGCCTCCTTCTTTGATATCCTGCCCGGCACCCCCAATCGAGGGAAGGAGAGCCATGCGCCTTCGACCGTCCGCTGCCGTCCTGCTCGTCGCCTTGCTCGTTTCCGGTGCGTTGCCGGCCCGGGCCCAGACGCCCTTCGTCAGCGACGATCTGCACCGGCTGCAGTCGGTCGGCGACGTCCAACTCTCGCCCGACGGGCGGCGGGTCGCCTACAGCGTTCGGAAGAGCGACCGGCCGGCCCGGCCCTACTCAGAGGTCTGGGTGATGGAGATCGCCTCGGGCGCCATCGTGCGGCTCGGCGGCGAGGATGGCTCGGCCTCGGGGCCGCGTTGGTCGCCCGACGGCCGGGAGATCGCCTACACGGGCGTGGCCGAGGGGCAGTCTGGGCTCGTCGTCGCGCGCGCCGACGGCTCGAACGCTGCGTTCCTTGCGCCGATCGCCGGCACGAATCATCCGCTGCCCTCGGCGGGCGAGCGGATCGCCTGGGCGCCCGATGGCAACCGGATCGCCTTCGTCTCGGCGACCGAGGGGCCTGAGGAGGAGGCCAGCGGCGACCCGGCCGTCATCACGCGCTACCTCTACAAGCCGACCGCCGCGGAGGGCGGCACGCGGTTCAACGACAACCGCCGGGTACACCTGTTCATGGTCGATCGGTTGACCAATCGGGTGCATCAGCTGACGAACGGGATCCACTACGAGCATTCGATTGACTGGTCGCCGGACGGTGACGAGATCCTCTTCGTCTCGAACCGCGGCGCCGATCCCGATCGGGTCTTCAACTACGACATCTTCGCGGTACGTGTCGCCGATCAGACGATCCGGCGGCTGACCGACACCGCCAACGCCGAGTACCAGCCGCGCTGGTCGCCCGACGGAAGCACCATCGCCTATCTCGGGACCCGACGCACGCTGACGTCGTCGGAGACGACGATGGAGGATACCCACGCCTGGCTGATCGATGCCGACGGCGGCAACCGCCGCGAGATCGGTGACGAGGTGGACAACCGGCAGCGTAGCGTCGGCTGGGCCGCCGACGGCCAGTCGGTCTACTTCACCGTTCAGGCACGCGGCAACGTGCATCTGTTCAGGCTACCGGTCGCCGGCGGCTCGCCGCAGATGATGGTCATCGACCGCGGGCGCGTCGGCGCCTGGTCGGCGGCCGCCGACGGCAGCGTCGCCTACGCGTTCAGCGGGCCGGGTGCTCCGGCCGAACTCTACGTGCGTGGTGACGACGGCGCGCGCGCGCTGACGACGCTGAACGAGGAGTTCCTCGCCGAGCGCCAGGTCGCTGAGGTCGAGGCGTTCACGTTCGACAGCTTCGACGGGCGATCGATCGAGGCATTCCTGACGAAGCCGGTGACGGTGGACCCGGCGAGCCGGCACCCGCTGGTGGTCGTCATCCACGGCGGGCCGCACGGCCAGCAGGGCGCGACGTTCAACGCGAACGCGCAGGTCTACGCCGCGCGCGGGTGGGCGACGCTGATGGTCAACTACCGCGGGTCGACCGGCTACGGGCAGGAATTGGCCGACGCGATCTTCAAGGACCAGAACGGCGGCGAGGCCCAGGATGTCGTGGCCGGCGTCGACGCGGCCCTCGATCGTTACCGCTGGCTCGACGGCGACCGCCTGGCGATCGAGGGCGGCAGCTACGGCGGGCAGCTCACGAACTGGATCATCACGCAGACCGACCGGTTCAAGGCGGCGATCCCGCGCGCCAGCATCTCGAACCTCGTCAGCTTCAACTACATGGCCTACTACCACGACTACCTCGCCGTCGAGTTCGGCGCCTACCCGCACGAGGACGGCATCATCGATCTGCTCTGGGAGCGCTCGCCGATCCGGTACGCCGGCGACGTCACGACGCCGACGATGTTGGCGCACGGCGAAAACGACAACGACGTGCCGATCGCCGAGGCGGAGCAGTTCTACATCGCGTTGAAGGACGTGGGTGTGGAGGCCGTGATGCTCCGCTACCCGCGCGAGGGCCACGGGATCCGCGAGACCGCCCACCAGGTCGATCTGCTCGAACGCTCGATCGCCTGGTACGAGCGATACCTCGGCGGAAACATCACCTCCACGGCCGCTTCCCGCTGACCCGCTGGGGCGTTTCGAGCGTGCTTGCGCGGCCGGTTCGAGCGTGCTTGCGCGGCCGGAGGCGCCGCGCTAGACTCGGCGACACCACGTAGGCGTTTCTCTTCATCGGTGTCCGGCGTTCCGTTCCCGGAGGTGGTCATGAGCCCCTCGGCGTTCGGCGGCGCGCGCGTTCCGCTCGGCTCTCCTGCGGGCTGTGTCCAGCCCGGCCACTCCGGTTTCGCCCTCACGTCGGCTGACGTGACCGTCCGTTCGAGTCTGGATTTCCGGCAGAGTTTGGGGAGGGTAGGACCATGACGAAAGTACGTGCTCGCATGGCGGTGGCGGCGTTCGCCCTCGGCATCAGCGTTGTCGTCGCAGGGTGCGGGTCGGGCGTAGCCATGGAGAACATCGGCGGGCCGATCGACATCGAGGTCACACAGCTGTTCATCAACGTGACGAATCGGACCGGCACGGCGATCGCCGATGTGAAGCTGGAGGTGTTCCCGGTGGGCCGGCAGATGGTCTTCTCGGTGACCCAGTACCGTCTCGAGTCCGAGGCGCTCAAGAAGTTCTCGATGTCGGATCTGCGAGGGAGCGACGGCACGCCGTTCAACCTCCGGGTCCATCGCCCGCAATCCGTCAAGGTGTCCGCGGAGGGCGTGGACGGCTCGCTCCACGCGATCGAGATTCCGTGGGAGTGATCGCGACGCGGCTCCACGCACGAGCCGCCGACCGACCCGTCTAGCTGTCCGCGCCACCTCACGGTAGAGTGGCGCGATGGGTATCGAGTCGGTCCTCAACCTCGCCGCGTTCCTCGTGACGATGGCGGCGGCGTTCGGCTACCTGAACCATCGGTGGCTGAAGCTGCCGCACACCGTCGGCCTGGTCGTCATCGCGCTGTTCGCGTCCCTTACCGCGCTGCTGATCGACGCTCTGGCCCCGACGCTCGGGTTCGGTCCGGCCGTCCGCGGCGCGCTCACCGACATCGACCTGTACGACACTTTGATGAAGGGGATGCTGGGCTTCCTGCTCTTCGCGGGCGCCCTGCACGTCGACCTCGACGATCTGCTGCAGCGGCGCTGGGCGATCTCGATTCTGGCGACCGTCGGCATCCTCACCTCCACCGCCATCGTCGGGGGCCTGACCTACGCGGGATGGCGCGCGCTCGGGTTCGACGTCGGGTGGCTGCCCTGCTTGATCTTCGGCGCGCTCATCTCGCCGACCGATCCGATCGCCGTGCTCGGGATCCTGAAGCGGCTGTCCGTGCCGCCGACGCTCGAGGCCAAGATCGCCGGCGAGAGCCTGTTCAACGACGGCGTGGGCGTCGTCGTCTTCACCGTGCTGGCGGGGTTGGGGGCTGGCGGTGCGGCGGCGGTCGACGTCTCGCCCGTTGCGGTGGTCGAACTACTGGTTACCGAAGTGCTGGGTGGCGTCGCCCTTGGCCTCGTCGCCGGATACGTGACATACCGGCTGATGCGTCGGCTGGACGAGCACAACCTCGAGGTGATGATGACCCTCGCCCTGGTCATGGCCACGACCGCACTCGCAGCCCGATGGCACTTCTCGGGCCCGCTCGCGGTGGTCGTCGCCGGGCTCTTCATCGGCAACCACGGGGCGCGGTTCGCGATGAGCGCGAACACGCGCGAGCATATCGAGACCTTCTGGTCGTTGCTCGACGAGATCCTGAACTCGGTGCTGTTCCTGATCATCGGGTTCGAGGTCGTGGCGTTGTCACTGAGCGGCGCGGTGGTGGCGGCCGTGGCCTTGACGATCCCGGTTGTGCTCGCGGCCAGATTCGTGAGCGTGGCCGGACCGATCACCCTGCTCCGGCCCTGGCGGACGTTCACGCCGGGTGCGATTCCCGTGCTCACCTGGGGCGGATTGCGCGGGGGCATCTCCGTGGCACTGGTGTTGTCGCTGCCACCGTCACCGGTAAGGGAACTGCTCCTGGCCGCGACCTACGGGGTGGTGATCTTCTCGATCGTTGTGCAGGGTCTGACGATCGAGCGCGTCGTTCGTCGGAGCGTCGTGGCCGCGAACTGAGTTGGCCGGGCTATCTGGGCCGAATCCGGTGCCGGGCGATGACGAGCACCGGGATGACCGCGAATCCGGCGCCCACGGTGCTCAGTAGCGTGAAGCCACCCTGGCCAAGCAGGACGCCCGAGGCGAGGCTGGCGGCGGCGGCGCTCAGCCAGGTCAACGAATCGGCCGAACCCTGGGCGCGAACACGGTCGATCTCGGGCACGCTGTCGGTCAGGAGCGCGCTGCCGGCGACGAACCCGAAATTCCACCCGAGTCCGAGCAGGAATAGCGCAACGGTCAGACGCGCGGTCTCGTCGCCCGGCGTGTTCGCGGCCAGGAACACCGACCCGATCAGCAGGGCGACGCCGATCAGGATCACCGGGATGCGTCCGAGGCGGTCGCTGAGGTAGCCGGTCAGCGGCGACAGCGCGTACATGCCTACGGCGTGGGTGCCGATGACCAGACCGACCGATCCCAGTCCGTCGCCCGCGCCGCGAATGTGCACCGGCGTCATCGTCATCAGCAGCATCATCACGCCCTGGAAGATGACCAGCGAGACGACGGCGATCTGCGTGTCGGGCACCGCGAGCAGGCGACGGACGTCGAGTCGTCGAAGTGGCTGGCCTGTCGCAGGGTGGGACGGGGCGAGCGGCGGCATCCTGGCCCGCAGCACGCCGGCCGCACTCACCGCCCCGGCGATCGCCACCAGGTAGGCCCCCGATGTGTCGACCGTGCCCAGCCAGTGCGCGAACTGGCGGGCCGGTTCGAGGAGGGTCGGGCCCACGACGGATCCGATCGTGCCCGCCCAGATGATCCAGCCGATTGCCGAGGCGCGGTGCTGCGATTCGTAGAGGTCGGATGCCGCATAGCGCGTCAGACGATTCGCGCTGTGCCCGGCACCCAGCGTGAACATCGCGATCGAGAAGAGCGCGAATGAGGCCACGTTGGTGGCGACGAGCGCCAGCAGGGCGGCGACCGCGACGACCGAGTACCCCAGGATCAAGCCGCTCCGCCTGCCGCGCTCGGCCATGTGCGTCGCCAGCACCGTCGAGCCGACCGCCATGCCGATGACCGTGAAGGCCGACGGCAAGCCGCTCAGCGTCGTGCTGCCAAGCAGATCCTCGGCAATGAGCGGGGCGACGATGATCGCCGCGATGTAGCCGCTCGACGACAGACCCACGCTCACGAACAGCGCGGCCATCGCCGCCCGGCGGGTGGCCGGGGGAACCGGTTCCATTACGGTGCCGAGCGCGCCGCGTCCTCAAGCTCGATGGCTCGAAGAATCGCGTCGGCCAAACGATCCATGTCCGCCTCGGTCGTCGACCAGTTCGACACCGAGATGCGCATGACCTTCATGTCGTGCCAGACCGCGCCGCTCAGGTAACAGGTGCCGTCGGCCTGAACCCGATCGATGACAGCCTGAGTGAATGCATCGGCGTCGCCACCGCCACGCGGAGTGAACTGCACGAGCGCTTGATTGAGCACGATGTCATTCAGGACCGTGATGTCCGGCTCCTGCCCCAGCCGCATGGCGATGCGTGCCGCATGGTCACAGCACCGGTCGACGAGGGCTGCCACGCCATCCTGGCCGAGCGAGCGAAGCGCGGCATAGATGGCGAACCCGCGGCCGCGTCGGGACGACTCGGGGACCCACCAGTGCGGTTCACGTACCGAGGCGCCGGCCTCGACGAGGTAGGAGGCGATCACGGTCATCGCCGCGCGGTGCGCGTCGGGGTGTGCCACGATCGCCAGCCCGGAGTCGTACGGCACGTTGAGCCACTTGTGCGCGTCGACGGCCCACGAGTCGGCAAATTCCGCCCCGACCACCTGGTCACGGCGCTGGGCGCTTGCGCGTCCCCACAGGCCGAACGCGCCGTCCACGTGGAGCCATGCGCCATGATCGTGCGCGATCTCGGCGATCTCCTGCAGCGGATCGACCGCGCCGGTGTTCACGTTGCCGGCCTGTGCGCTGACGATCGTCGGGCCGTCGTATCCGGCGAGGGCCTCGGCGAGCGCGTCCGGACGCATCCGACCCTGCGCGTCAGTGGCAACCTGCACGGCGCGTCGACGGCCCAGCCCGAGCATGCTGAGCGCCGCGAAGACGGTCGTGTGAGCTTCGGTGCTCGTCACCACGCGGACGGCTGGCGCGTCGCCAAGGCCGTCGTCCTCGACGCTCCAGCCGGCACGGCGCAGCACCTCGTGGCGCGCGGCCGCCAGACAGGTGAAGTTGGCCATCTGTCCGCCGGTGACGAAGCCGACGCTCGACGTTCGGGGGAGATCCAGGAGGTCGAGCAACCAGCCCGACACGATCTCCTCCACGACCGCGGCGGCCGGCGAACAGACATGAATGCCGCAGTTCTGGTCCCACGTGGTCGCGAGCCATTCGGCCGCCAGCGCGGCAGGTAGACTCCCGCCGATGACGAATCCGAAGAAGCGCGGTCCGCTCGTGGCGGTCAGGCCTGGTTCCGCGCCGCGCGCGAACTCGTCGATCACCGTCATCGGCTCGACGCCGGTGTCCGGCAGCGGGCCGCCGAGGGTCCGGCGCAGGTCGTCCGCTGTCGCCGACGCCCCGACGCGGCGAGATCCGACATCCCGGTTGTAGGCGCGCGCGATCTCGGCGGTGCGCATCAGCAGTTCGTCGGTGTCCATGGCGGTGCTAACCGATTAGATGGAAGGGGGGCGTGGACGGGCGTCCGGTGGGCGCGAGTGGCCGCTCAGTGCACGGTATAGGGCTCGGTGAGTGCGAAGGGCGCGACCTCGACCTCGAAGTCGTCACCTTCGGTCGTGGCCATCTGGAAGGTACCCTGCATCGTGCCGAATGGCGTGGTCAATGGGCAGCCTGACGTGTACTCGAACGATTCGCCGGGTGCCAGCACGGGCTGCTTACCGACGACGCCGGGACCGCGCACCTCCTGGGTTTCGTTCTCGGAGTTGGTGATGATCCAGTGGCGGCTGACGAGCTGCACCGTGTCGGCACTCTCGTTCGAGATCTCGATGGTGTACAGGAAGAACCACTGGCTCTGAGATGGCTGGGAGTGTTCGGCGGAGTACTGCGAGGTCACGTGCACTCGGATGCCCCGCGTGACGGCTTCGGACTCGTACATCGAAGAACCACTATATATTACAAACCCGATCATGATTCCGGTGCCGGTCGTGCTGGCGGCCTACCGTTCGGGCCTGTTCCCTATGCCAGGGCCGTCGGGTGCGATCGCCTGGTACGCGCCTGACCCCCGCGCGATCATCCCTCTCGATCGTTTTCATGTGTCGCGCCGCCTGGCGCGCGTGCTTCGCAGCGGACGGTTTACCGTGACCTTCGATCGCGCGTTCGACGACGTCATCGCCGGCTGTGCCTCGCGCGGCGCCGACACTGATTGGATCAACGCGGAGATTATCGAGAGCTACTCGGCGCTGCACAGCGCGGGGTTCGCGCACTCGGTGGAGGCCTGGTGCGGCGATCGGCTTGTGGGCGGTCTGTACGGCGTCGCGCTGCGCGGCGCGTTCTTCGGTGAATCGATGTTTCACCATGTGACCGACGCGTCCAAGGCGGCGCTGGCGGTACTGGTGGAGCGCCTGCGAGCACGCGACTTTCAGCTGCTCGACATTCAGTGGCTCACGCCACACCTCGCGCGTTTTGGCGGCATCGACGTACCGCGGGATCAGTATCTCGCGCTGCTCGAGGAGGCGCTGAAGGTCGACACGGGTTTCGGGGGCTGACGAGCGGCGTGTCTTCGAGCCTTACTCGGGTGGGGTGTTCGATACCAGAATGAAGGTCGTCGTCTGGGCACCGGCGCCGTCGCCGAGCAGGTCGGCGAACCGGATGTTGCGCCGGGGTTGGTCGGCAAGCTGGTACAGCGTGCCGGCATAGCGGCCAACCACGGCGTCGAGATCATCCGAGCGCAAGACGCACAGCCGCAGCCCGTCCTCTGTCAGGAACGCGACTGCGTCATCGATCGTGTCGAGCCGCTCCACGTTCTGCCCCGAGTAGAAGACGAGCCCACGATCGAGATCGCCGACCATGCCGATCCGCCGGCCCGGTCCGCTCTGCGCGGCCGCGATTTGGGCGAGCGGCCTGCCGGGCTTGAAGCGTTCGAGGTCGCGGGGGACGATGTCCACGGCCAGGAGCCCGTAGCCGAGTGCGAATACCGGCGCGACGACAACGAACGCCCAAAGGGGCCGTCCAGTTCGCTGAAAGATCGCCAGGAAGACGCCGCCCAGCACCAGTGCCGCCGGCAGCGCCATTGCCAGACTCATGAGCGGCGCCCCGAAGAGCCGCTGCAGCAACCACCCAACCAGGCCGCCCAGGGCGAGCAGACACAGTGCCGTCAGCCAGTTCGCCAGGCCCGTCCAGGGCCCGGCGTCGTCCCCGAAGTCCACGGCTCGATCGAAGAGCAGGCCGACGAGGAGCGCGCCGGCCGGATAGGCGGCCAGCAGGTACTCCGGCCGCCGGGCCGACAGCACCGCGCAGGTGGCCAGGACGACGGCGAACCAGACGACGCACAAACCCGCGCCACGGCGCTGCTCCGTACTTAGCTGACTCCAGCCGAGGAAGACGGAAGCGGCCGCGACGACGGCATACACCGTCCACGGCATCGCATCGCCCGGCCACGCCATGAGGGCGAAGACCCCGCTGCCCGCTGACGTTGCGGCGCCGGGCTCGTAGCGTGCCATCACGTCCGACAGTACGGCGAGTTCGATGAAACTGCGTCCGTGAGTCCACGCCATGTACAGATACCAAGGCAGCGCGGTTGCCAGCATCAACCAGAGACCGCTTGCCGCTCGCATCCTTCCGAGTCCGCCGAGTCGCGCGGTCAGAACGAGCCACACGATCCAGATCGCCACCGGCAGGAGGCCGAACAACCCACCCGTCAGCACGGCCAGCCCGACGGCGATCCAGCCGAGGAGCGCGACCCGGCCGCCAGGCGGGTCGCTTTCGGCGGCCCGGATGAATGCGTAGAGCGCGGCCAGCGTAAAGAAAAGCAGCGCCGTGTCGGGTACGCCACTCCGCGTCGACACGACGAACCGGAACGTCGTGGCCAGTGCCAGGCCCGCGAGTAGGCCGGCCCGCGCTGAGAACAACCGAGCCCCGATCAGCGCGACAAGCAGCAGGCAACCAAGTCCGGCGAGCCCGGCCGGCATGCGCGCGGCGTACTCGCTGACGCCGAGCCGATCGAACGTCACCGCCTGGAACCAGTAGAACAGGATCGGTTCATCGAAGGCCGGCTCGCCGTTGAAGTACGGCGTCAGGCGATCTCCGCTGGCCAGCATCTCCCGGGACGCCTCGGCGAATCTGGGCTCATCGGGCTCCCACAGACTGGAGCGGCCGAGGCCGAGGAAGATCGTCGGAACGGCGAAGAGGACGAGGAGCGGCATCGCCAGGAGGCGCACCGTCCACGTGTTGCCGCCGGCCTCGGCGTCACTCGGCGGGTCGTCGAACGATGCTTCCGGCAGCGCGTCGAGTTCTTCCTCGGAGCCAGCGTCAGACTCGATCGGATCGTTGCGGTCGTAAATGCTCATCGATCGGCTTCATCCGGCGAAGTAGTCGGGCGCGGTGTCCGGCTTCCACTTGATGTTGCACCCGAGGCTCGGGATCTGGGGCTCGGCGACCGGGGTCCCGGCGAGTACCGCGTCAACCGCGGCGCGGAGGTCCACCCCGGTCACGGGCACGTCGTTGCCCGGCCGGCTGGCGTCGAACTGGCCGCGATAGGCGAGTCGGCGGTCGGCATCGAACAGGAAGAAATCGGGCGTACAGGCGGCGCGGTAGGTCTTGGCCACGTCTTGGGTCCCATCCACCAGATATGGAAATCGGTAGTCGAACGTTGCGACGTCCTCGACCATCCGTTCGGGCGCGTCGTCGGGAAACTCGCTCGCGTCGTTCGAGTTGATGCCGACCATCGCCACCCGCTTCGGCTGATAGTCGCGCGAGAACGCCCCGAGTGCCGGCTTCAGGTGCTTCACGTACGGACAGTGATTGCAGATGAACATGACGACGAGGGCGGGCGCGCCGGCGAATCGCTCCAGGGAAATGATGTCGCCGCGCGGATCGGGCAGGACGAAGTTCGGCGCGGGCGCGCCGAGCGGCCGCATCGTGGAAACCGTGCGCGCCATGGTTACTACTAAGGATACAGGAGTCTCGGTTATCATTGGGTCTTCCGCCGAAGCCGACCTGTGCCGGAGAGGACAACACCGATGAATCGACGCGCCTTCCTTGCCCGGGCTGCCGGCGTCGCCGCCCTGGGTGCGCCGACGTGGGCTCGGGAGTCCGTGTGGGCGCAGGTGCCCGCGCAGCCCGACATCGTCGTACGCGGCGCGGCGGTCTACGACGGCTCCGGGGGCGCGCCGTTCACCGCGGACGTGGCGCTCGGCGGCGATCGAATCGCGGCCGTCGGTCCAGCGCTGCCCACGGCCGGTGCCGAAGTCGTCGATGCGCGCGGGTTGGCCGTGGCGCCCGGGTTCATCGACGTGCACTCCCACACCGACCTCGTGCTGCTCGTGAATCCTAATGCCGAAAGCAAGATCCGGCAGGGTGTTACGACCGAGGTCGTAGGGCAAGACGGTAGCTCGATCGGCCCCTGGACCGACGGAGAATTCGAGTCGGCGCGCGACCGCTATCGCCGGCTCTACGGCGTGGAGATCGACTTTCGCGACTTGCCCGGGTTCTTCGATCGGCTCGGGCGTACGCCCGCCTCGGTGAATCTGGCCAGCATGGTCGGCGCCGGGTCGGTGCGTGGGGCGGTGGTCGGGCCGGACGATCGCGGTGCGACCGCCGAGGAACTGGCGCGCATGGTGGCGCTCGTCCGCGAAGGGCTGGCGGCTGGTGCATGCGGGCTGTCCAGCGGCCTGGAGTACGTGCCCGGCGGCTTCGCCGATCTCGACGAACTGGTCGCGCTGGCCGAGCCGCTGCGGGCGCGGCGTTTGCCGTACGCCAGCCACATGCGGAACGAAGACGACCGGCTGATCGCTGCCATCGAGGAGGCGCTCAACGTCGGGAGGCTCGCTCGCGTGCCGGTTCAGATCGCGCACTTGAAGGCCCAGGGTCAGCGCAACTGGTGGAAGGCGCGCGTCGTGCTCGACATGCTCGAAGCGGCCCACGCCGATCGCATCGACGTCATGTACGACCGGTATCCCTACGTCGCCTATGCCACCGGCCTGTCCAATCTCTTTCCGATCTGGTCACGCGACGGCGGCACCGACCCGTTCCTCGAACGGCTGGCCGATTCGAGCCTCGAGGCGCGAATCGAGCAGGCCGTGCGCGCGAAGATCGCGCAAATCGGGGACTGGAACTCCGTCCAGATCACGTCGACCCAGTCCGAATCGCTCGCGTGGGCGCGAGGGCGCCGGTTCGGCGATCTCGCGGCCGAACGCGGCGCCGAGCCGTACCTGCTGTTGAAGCGGATCATGCTCGAGGATCGCAGCGGGACCGGCATGGTCGGATTCGGGATGAGCGAGGAGAACACCGAGCGCTTCCTGGCCCATCCGTTCGGGATGGTCTGCTCCGATGGCGGCGCGCGCGCGCCGTACGGGCCGCTGTCGGAGGGGTCGCCTCACCCGCGGTCGTACGGCACGTTCCCCAGAGTCCTGGGCCACTACTGCCGCGATCGCCAGGCGATGCCGGTCGAGACAGCCGTCCACAAGATCACGGCGATGCCGGCCCGTCGCCTCAACTTCCGCGATCGCGGTGTCATTCGACCGGGTGCGATCGCCGACCTCACCGTGTTCGACCCCGCGACCGTGGCCGATCAGGCGACGTTCGAGAATCCGCACCAGTATCCGACCGGTGTGCCCCACGTGATCGTCGGGGGCATGCTGGTGATCAAGGACGGTGAGCACACCGGCGCCGCGCCGGGCCGAGTCGTCAAGCCTGACCCGGTCGTGGCTTGAGCGGCGCGGTGAGAACACGAGGTGACATGGGCTGCCGCAAGGTCGGTCAGATCGTGGCGGTCGAAGACTTTCAGAAGGGCGCTTTCGCGGTAAAATGAGGGGTTATCGAAAGGTGAAAACGGGAAGAGCCATGGCAAAGATCAGCAGGACACGGTTCCGGGTGCGGGCGGCGGCGATGGCGATGGCGGCGGTGGTGGGCTGGGCCCCGGCCTCGGTGGGCCAGGACGGCGACGGCTATACCGAAAGCGACTTCCTCTCGCGCGCGCGGCGGCTGACCATCGAAGGGAAGCGGGCCGGCGAAGGCTACTACCGGCCGGACGGCCGGATGATCGTCTTCCAGAGCGAGCGCGAGCCGGACAATCCGTTCTATCAGATCTACACGCTCGACCTCGAGACGGGCGATTCCCGTCGGATCTCGCCTGGACACGGCAAGACGACCTGCGCGTTCTTCCAGCCGGGCTCGTCGCTCATCATGTACGGCTCGACACAGCACGACCCCGAGTCCGAGGCGTTGCAGGCCGAAGAGCTCGCGTTCCGTGAGTCGGGCCAGGAACGGCGCTACGCCTGGGACTACGACCCCGAGATGGAGATCTACACGTTCGATCAGGACACGGGTGCGTACGACCGCCTGACGAATGTGCGCGGCTACGACGCCGAGGGCAGTTACTCGCCCGACGGGGAATGGATCGTCTACACGTCGATGCGCGATGCCTACAATCGCGACCTGTCGGCCGATGAGCTGAAGCAGCTGGAGCTGGATCCCTCGTACTTCGCCGAGATCTACATCATGCGCGCCGACGGGTCCGACCAGCGGCGTCTGACCGACGTCGCCGGCTACGACGGCGGGCCGTTCTTCTCGGCCGACGGCACGAAGATCGTCTGGCGCCGCTTCGACGAAGCTGGCCTGATTGCCGACATCTGGCTGATGAACCCCGACGGCAGCGACCAGACGCAGGTCACCGATTTCAACTCGATGAGCTGGGCGCCCTACGTCCATCCGTCGGGCGACTACATCTTCTTCGCCTCGAACAAGCTCGGGTTCACGAATTTTGAGGTCTACATCGTCGACGCCGAAGGAGAGAAGGAGCCGGTGCAGATCACGCACACGGACGACTTCGATGGACTGCCCGTGCCGTCTCCGGACGGTCAGACACTCTCCTGGACGTCGAACCGCGCCGGCGGCGACGGCGCCCAGATCTTTCTCGCACGCTGGGATCACGCCAAGGCGCTCGAAGCGCTAGCGGCGGCCCCGCGGCGTGGTGCAGGGAGCGAGTGACGACATGACCAGATCAGAAGCGATTCGGCGTTCGGCGGTGGCGCTAGTGGCAGTGCTGACGATGGTGGTCATGCTACCGGCCGGCGCCATCGGGCAGCAATCGCCGGCACAGCCGCATGTCGAGGCGCTGGCCGCCGATGCGCTGGACGGACGGCTGACCGGTTCGGCCGGAGCACGGGGCGCGGCCGACTACATCGTTTCGCAGCTGCGTGCGATCGGGGCCGCTCCGTTGCCGGGGCGCTCCGACTTCCGTCTGCCGTTTGAGTTCACGGCCGGCGTCAACGATGCGGGAACGTCGATCGCGATCGGCGAGGCCTCCTGGAGCGCGACGGACGATGTGCAGGCGCTGTCGTTCTCCGACTCGGCCCAGGTCGAGGGTGAGATAGTGTTCGCTGGCTACGGGCTCGTCGTGCCCGAGTCGCAGGATTTCGGCTACGACAGCTACGCGACGCTCGACGTCACCGACAAGATCGTCGTCGTGCTGCGGTACTTCCCCGGGGATGTCGACCAGGAGCTGCGGGGCATCCTCTCGCGCTACTCGGGGCTTCGCTACAAGGCGATGGCCGCCCGGCAGCGCGGCGCAAAGGCCCTCGTGGTGCTGACCGGTCCGCAGTCGCCGAACGCTGGCCTGACGGTGCCGATGACCTTCGACACGGCGATCTCCGGGTCGGGCATCGCCGCGGCCAGCATCAGCGGCGCCGTCGGCGACGCGCTCTTCGAGCACGTGCCCGACCGGACGGTCGAGGAGATGCAGGCGGAACTCGACAGTGGCAATCCCCACGTCGCCGGCTTCGCGATCGACGGCGTGAACCTGTCCCTTGAGGTCGCCGTAACGCGGGAGCAGCATACCGGCTTCAATGTTGCCGGGTATCTGCCGCCGACCGCGGCGGCCGTGGCGTCTGACGCCAAGCCCTACGTGTTGCTGGGGGCCCACTACGACCACCTGGGCCATGGGATGCAGGGCAACTCGCTGGCGCGCGAGAGTGAACGCGGCGAAGTTCACAACGGCGCCGACGACAACGCGTCTGGCGTCGCGGCGGTGCTCGAGGCCGGCCGTGCGCTGGTCGACGTCGAACGCGGACGCGGCGTGATCCTGGCGTTCTGGTCGGGCGAGGAGCTGGGCCTGCTCGGGTCGGCGAGCTTCGTCGAGACCGAACCGGTGCCGATGGCGGAGATCTCGGCCTACCTGAACTTCGACATGGTGGGGCGCGCGCGCGACAACCGGCTCGCCCTGCAGGCCGTGGGTTCCAGCCCGAGCTGGGAAGGATTGATCGAGCGGGCGAACGTGCCCGTGGGCTTCAACGTCCAGATCCAGTCGGATCCGTACCTGCCGACCGATGTGATGAGCTTCAACGGCGCCGAGGTGCCCAGCTTGAACTTCTTCACCGGCAGCCACGAGGACTACCACCGACCCAGTGACGACACGACCGGCATCAACTACGAGGATCTGGACCGGGTGGTGCGGCTCGGCGCAATCATCGCCCGCAACGTGGCCAATCAGGACTCGCCCCTGGAGTTCGTGCGGGTCGAGCAGGTCGAGCAGCAGGGGCAGCGCGAGAGCCTGCGCGCTTTCACCGGGACGATTCCCGACTACACCTCCGAAGTCGAAGGTCTGCTGCTGAGCGGCGTGATCGAGGGTGGTCCGGCGGCCGAAGCCGGACTGCTGGAGGGCGACGTCATCGTCGAGTTCGCCGGACAGACGGTCACGAACATCTACGACTACATGTATGCGCTCGACGCCATCAAGATCGACGAGCCGATCACCGTGGTCTTCATGCGTAACGGCGAGAAGCGCGAGATCGTCATGACGCCGACCGCGAGAAGGTAGACGCGGACACAAGACGGTTCACGCCGCTCGTCCGGATCCCTCACGGGGATCCTGCCCACCTGCATGGACCTCGACCGCGCGCTCGCACGAATCGGCTACGACGGTGATCGCGTGCCGACGCTCGGCGCGCTCGCGGCGCTGCAGCGCGCCTTCCTGCTCAGCGTCCCGTTCGAGAATCTCGACATCCATCTCGGCCGGCCGATCACGGTGGCGGGAGACCACGCCTTCACGAAGATCGTCGGCGCCGGCCGAGGCGGGTTCTGCTACGAATGCAACGGGCTGTTCGCCGACATGCTGACAGCGATCGGATTCACGGTGACGATGCTGTCGGCACGCATGGTGGCGGGCGACCGCGTCGGTGTCCCGTTCGACCATATGGTGCTCCGGGTCGATCTCGACCGCCCGTATCTGGTCGATGTCGGCAACGGCGAGTCATGCCGCGAACCACTGCCGCTCGATGACTCGACCGAGAGCCGCGCGGAAGGGCGGACGTACCGGGCCGGTGTGCACGAGGACGCGCTAGCGTTGTGGTTCCGGGACGGCCACGATGAGTGGGCCCCACGCTTCCTCTTCGACCTCGCGCCGCGGCACCGCGAGGAGTTCGCGGAGCGATGCCACCACCATCAGACATCGCCCGAATCGCACTTCACTCAGAAACGGTTGGCTACGTTGGCGACCGCGGGCGGTCGGCTGACGCTCGTCGAACGTCAGTTCACGGTGCGCGACGGTGACCGGTGCGACGTCCTGGACCTGGTGTCGGATGACGAGTGGCATCGGTGCCTGCACGATCGCTTCGGCATCGTCCTTTAGATGGGGCGCCTTGCGCCCCAAGCCCCACGCGGCCCCTGCGCGGGGACCCCGCAACGCCCCGTTCCGGGGCCGCGAGGCGCGCCGTGCGCGCCTAGGACCTCTCACGTCGATGCATCCGGCGGCGGTGTAAGATCTCTTCCCATGTCTGACCTGCTCAAGAGTCTCGGTATCACGACGATCAACCCTGGAGGGTTCGCGGGCGAGTGGCTCGGTTCAGGGCCCGAGATCGAGGTGCGCACGCCGATCGACGGTTCGCCGATCGCCTCGGTCAAGACGGTCACCGAGGACGAGTACGAACAGATCGTCGAGAGAGCGCAGCGCGCCTTCTACGCCTGGCGCGCGGTGCCGGCGCCCCGGCGCGGCGAGGTCGTGCGTCAACTTGGTGACCGCCTTCGCGCGGCCAAGCAGGCGCTCGGCGCGCTTGTGACTTTCGAGATGGGCAAGATCGCGGCGGAGGGGCAAGGCGAAGTTCAGGAGATGATCGACATCTGTGACTTCGCGTGCGGCCTGTCGCGGCAGCTGTACGGTCTGACGATGCCGTCCGAGCGCCCCGACCACCGGATGTTCGAACAGTGGCATCCACTCGGCGTGATTGGCGTCGTCAGCGCGTTCAACTTCCCGGTTGCGGTGTGGAGTTGGAACGCCGCCATCGGTGCGGTCTGCGGGAACAGTACGGTCTGGAAGCCGGCGAGCCGGACGCCACTGACCGCGATCGCGGTGACCCGCATCGCCGAGGCGGTCTGTCGCGCCAACGACGTCGATCCGGCGACCTTCGCGTTGACCATCGGCGGTGGGTCGACGATCGGTGAGCGCTTGCTGCACGACCGCCGGGTCGGGCTGATCTCGGCGACCGGGAGTTGCGAGGTCGGCCATCGGGTGGCCGAGGTCGTCAGTGGGCGGCTCGGCCGCACCATCCTGGAACTCGGCGGCAACAACGCGATCATCGTCACGGCCCATGCCAATCTCGACCTGGCGCTCCCGGCCATCGTGTTCGGGGCGGTCGGCACGGCCGGCCAGCGGTGCACCAGCACGCGCCGGGTCATCTACCACCGTTCGATCCGGGACGAACTGATAACCCGGCTGAAGCGCGCCTACGGCGGCGTGCGGATCGGCGATCCGCGCCAGCCGGAAACCCTGATGGGGCCGCTGGTGAGCCGCGACGCGGTCGATGACCTCATGAGGGCCGTGGCGCGCGTGAAGACCGAGGGTGGGGAGATTCTCTGGGGCGGCGAGTGCCTCGATGATGCCGACCACCCCGGTGGGCACTACGTCACGCCGTGCGTGGCGACGTCGCAGAACGACTTCAGCATCGTGCAGGAGGAGACGTTCGGGCCGATCCTCTACCTCATCGACTACGGCGCGGCCGACGCGACGCCAGCGCAGGCCGTCGACGAGATCGACCAGGCCGTGGCGCTGCAGAACGGCGTGCCCCAGGGCCTGTCATCGGCAATCTTCACCGAGCACCTGCGGGAGGCCGAGCATTTCCTGTCGGCGCGTGGCAGCGACTGCGGCATCGCCAACGTGAACATCGGCACCAGCGGTGCGGAAATCGGCGGCGCGTTCGGCGGGGAGAAGGAGACGGGCGGCGGGCGCGAATCGGGCAGCGACGCCTGGCGGGCCTACATGCGCCGCCAGACCAACACCGTCAACTGGGGCACCGAGCTGCCGCTGGCGCAGGGCATCAAGTTTGGTGACTGACGAGCGGCGGACCTGTCGCCCGCCCCGCGTCAGCTAACCGATCCGCTACAGTCCGCCCACCGCCGCCTGCAGCAACACGTTCGCGCCGTTGACACAGTCGTCCCACTCGGTGAACTCGCGCGCCGAGTGGCTGAAGCCGCCGGCCGAAGGGACGAAGATCATTCCCGCGGGGCAGATCCGCGCCATCGCCTGGGCATCGTGGCCGGCGCCCGACGGCATGGCTATCTGCTTGAGGCCGATCCGAGTGGCGGCGCCGGCGAGCGCGCCCTGGGCTCGCTGGTCCAGTTGCACCGGCTGGATGCCGTCGACCTCCTCGACTTCAGCTTCGAGATTCCGGCTCTTCGCCTCTGCGCGTACGAGAGACTTCAGCACGACGCCTAGGCGCTCGAGGTCCTCCGCCACAGGCGCGCGGAACTCGAGCGTGAGACATGCGCGTTCGGGCACGACATTCATTGCGCCGGGTTCGAACGCGATGACGCCGATGTTGACGACGCTGTCGGGGAAGGCGGTCATCACCATGCCGCGCGCCGCCAGCATGAGTCCAGCCGCGCCCTGACCGGCGTCGAGTCGGTCCGTCATGGAGATCGTCCCGGCGTGGTCGGCTCGACCGATGTAGGTGACCTTCTGGCGTCGCAGCCCGACGATTCCGGTGACCACCCCGATATCGGCGACGGCCGCGTTCAACCGGTTGCCCTGTTCGATGTGGAGTTCCAGATAGCCGGCGATCGTCTTGGGGTCCCGCGCCGCGCTGAGAATCGACGTGTCCGTCAACTCGGCCCCGGCGAGCGCCGCTTGAAAGACCTCCACGCCGCTGCCCGGCCGACCGAGTTCGTCCGCGGTGAGCGCGCCGGTCACTGCCAGGCTGCCGAGGAAGCCCAGATGGGTTCCTTCCTCATCGGTGAAGTCGATCGCTTCGAGGTTGGTGTCGAGTTCGAGGCCAGCCTCTTTCACGACCTGCAACGCCTCGAGCGCCGCCAGGACGCCGAGGGCGCCGTCGAACCGACCGCCATGCCGCACCGAATCGAGGTGCGAGCCAAGGAGCAGCGCCGGCGCGCCTGCCTGGCCGCAGGCCAGCGTCGCTGAATGGTTGCCGGCGCCGTCCACATGGGTGTCGAGGCCGATGGCGCGCCCCTCGTCTAGGAACCACTGTCGCGCGCGTAGGTGATCCTGACCGAGCGCCGGCCGGTGCACGCCGCCGTCACCAGTCGCGCCGATGGCGGCCAGCGCGTCGAACCTGGCGCGCAACCGCTCGGCGTCGACCCGCAGCGCCGCTGTCGTGTCGTTCATCCCGCCTCCCTCGTGCTCGGGCCAGTCGTCGGTCTGCCGAGCCGCTAGATTATAATCGGCGGCGCGAGAGGCGATGCTGATACGGCTGGCCGAGGTGAGGGACCGCGACGACGTCTGGACGATCTTTCACGAGGTCGTCGCGGCGGGTGAGACCTACCCGTTCGCGCCGGACACCTCGCGCGACGACGCGATGGGCCTCCTGTTCGACCTGCCGAAGGCGACCTACGTGGCCGAGACCAACGGTGAGGTCGTCGGCCTCTACTATCTCAAGGACAACTACCCCGGCCTCGGGTCGCACGTCTGTAACGCCGGCTACATGGTCCGCGCGTCCGCGCGGCGGGGCGGCGTGGGACGTGCGATGTGCGAACATTCGTTCGATGCCGCGCGGCAACTCGGCTATCTGGCGATGCAGTACAACCTGGTGGTGGCCGCGAACGTGGGTGCCGTCGCGCTGTGGCGACAGATGGGCTTCGAGATCGTCGGCACGTTACCGAAGGCATTCCGCCACGCGCGCCTCGGACTGACCGACGCACTGGTGATGTATCGATGGCTCTGAAGATCGCCCGCATCGGCGCCTTCCAGGTCGACCTGCCGCTGCGCGAAGGCAGCTACCGCTGGTCCGGCGGCAAGTCGGTCGAACTGTTCGACAGCACCATTGTCCGGGTCGAGACCGACACAGGCGTCATCGGGCACGGAGAAGTCTGTCCGCTGGGGCCGGCCTACCTGCCCGCCTACGCCGCCGGAGTGCGCGCCGGGATCGCCGAAATCGGTCCGCATCTCCTCGGCGAGGATCCGACCCAGCTGGTGCGCCTGAACCGTCGCATAGACGCGGCGTTGAAGGGCCACCCGTACGTCAAATCGGCGATCGACATCGCGTGCTGGGACATCCTCGGACAGGTCGCCCAGCAGCCAATCTGCACACTGCTCGGCGGCCGCTACGGCGACGACTTTCCGCTGTACCGCGCGATCTCCCAGGAGGCGCCCGAGGCGATGGCCGAACAGGTCGCACAGTATCGATCCGAGGGCTACCGGAAGTTTCAGCTCAAGGTCGGGGCGGATCCAGACACGGACGTGCAACGGATCCGCCAGGTCGCCGATGTGCTGGACGACACCGACGTGCTCATTGCCGACGCCAACACCGGTTGGCTCATGAAGGACGCCGCGCGCGTCGTCCGCGCCGTGCGCGATGTCGATGTCTTCATCGAGCAGCCCTGCGCCACCTACGAGGAATGCCTGGCGATCCGACGGCGGACCGATCATCCGTTCGTGCTCGACGAGTCGATCGACAGCCTCGGCGCCCTGCTGCGCGGGCACGCGGACGGCGCGATGGACGCTGTCAACCTGAAGATCAGCAAGCTGGGCGGTCTGTCGGCTGTGCGCCTCGTGCGCGATCTCTGCGTCGAGCTGGGCATCGCCGTGACCATCGAGGACAGCTGGGGCAGCGACGTCACGACCGCGGCGATCGCGCACCTGGCGCACAGCACGCCGCCCGGGCTGCTGCTCTCGGCGACCGATTTCAACAGCTACGTCTCGGTGCGCACGGCCGACGGCGCACCGGAGCGGCGTGACGGCCGGCTGGCTGCGAGCCGCGAGCCGGGGCTCGGTATCCGGCCGCGTATGGAAATCCTGGGAGCGCCGGTGCTGGATCTGGCATGATCGACGTCTCGATCCGACTCAGAACTGGAGCGTGTGACGATGCGACGAACGACGAGTGGAGTGATCGGCCTGGCCGGCGTATGTCTGGGCGCGATGATCCTCGCCGGGTGTGGGGGACAACCGGCGCCCGAACCTGAACCCGCCATGGCCGAAGCTGCGCTCGCGACGACGAACCCGTATCGCGAGTTCGGCATCACCGCGAACAACGCCTTCTTCTATTACGACGACGTTGAACGGGCGGCCGAGTTCTATACCGACACGCTGGGCGTCGACCTGGTCGCCGACTACGACTTCGCGAAAATTCTCCGGCTGGCCGGCACGTCGTACCTGATCCTCGTCGACGCCGAGATGGGGATGCACTCCACCGACGAGCCAAAGTCGGTTGCGCTGGCGCTGCTGACCGACGAACTGGAGGCTTGGCACGAGTATCTCCAGGGGCAGGACGTCGAGTTTCGATCCGAGCTCAGCGTGAATCCGGACGGCCCGCACGACGGTTTCGTCGTCCTCGACCCGGAAGGCTACCTGCTCGAGTTCGAGCGCTTCAACGACCATCCGGAGAACGTCGACCTGACGCCGCAGCTCGCGCAGCTGGATTCGCTCTACCCGCCGGCCGATCGGGGCGCGACGGCACCGTCGGACCTGGGGATCAAGGCGACGGTCCTCTGGCTCTACTACGCCGACATGGACAGCATCCAGGCCTTCTACGAGGAGAAGTTCGGACTCGATCTGACGGTCGACCAGGGGTGGGCCAAGATCTACCAGACGTCGCCCGCCGGCTACATCGGCCTAGTGGACGGCGAGCGCGGAATGCGGGATGCGACCGAAACCAAGGCGGTCACCGTGTCGTTCTTCACCGATGACATCCGGGGCTGGTTCGACTACACCCGCGACGAGCAGGCGTTCGAGCTACGCTCGGAAGCGGTCAGCGAGGCCGACGACCGGTTCCTGGCCTTCGTCGGCTACGACCCCGAGGGCTACTTCCTGGAGTTCGACACATTCCTCGAGCACGAGGCGAACACCGAGCTACTGGAGGCGATGAGTCAGTAGCGCGCCACGAACGCGGCAGGCAGGAGGGACCCGCCAGCCGCGCGGAGCCCTGATAGAATGGCCTTCCCCAATCAGGGAAAGCCATGAGACTCGCCCAGGGCGCCCGCCCCGGCTGGCTCGCCCCTTTCGGAGCGGGCCTCGTGGCGCTCTGTGCCGTCGGCACCCACGACACCGCGGCGCCTTCAGCGACCACGAGGCCCAGACGACGCTCACGGCCGTTCTGCGCCGCGCTGGCGCCTACGTCAGCGTCTACAAGCACGAGCTCGGCAGCGTCATCGCCGACGAGCGCTACGTCCAGCGGATCAACGAGCCCGACCTGTCGAAGTTCACGAATCGGGTCGTGGCCGGGGCCAACAGCCGGATCCTCAGCTGGAAGCGCCAGGACATGCTGTCCGAGCTGTTGCTCTTCGTCCAGCCCGGCAACGACGAGCCCTGGATCGCCTTCCGGGACGTCTTCGAGGTCGACGGCACGCCCGTCGAGGGTCGGCAGGAGCGGCTGGTCGATCTCTTTCGGCGAACGCCGGAGGTCGACACCGCGCTCTGGGAGCGTCTGGTCGCCGAGAGCGCCCGCTTCAACATCGGCAAGGTCTACCGGAACGTCAACGTGCCGACGATGGCGCTTCAGTTGCTGACCTGGGCCGACCAGAATCGGGTACGGTTCGAGAAGGACGGTGAGGATCGTATCGACGACATCGACACGTGGCGGATCGATTTCGAGGAGTTCGCGCCGCCGGCGCTGATCATCGGCGAGGGCGGCGTGCCGATCTACGCCTCGGGGCAGCTCTGGATCGAGCCGGGCACCGGCCGGGTCCTGAGAACGGAGATCCAGACCGACGATCCGACGATCGACCTCGAAACCGAGGTCACCGTGCACTACGAGTCCGATCCGCGGCTTGGGCTCCTGGTCCCTGCGAGGATGAGCGAGCGCTACAGGTACGTGGAGATCGTGGGGCAGCGGACCCGCTGGGGAACCGAGAGCATCAACGTGCGCCGACGCGACGGTGAGATCTGGGGCGAAGCGACCTACTCAAATTTCCGCCGGTTCGAGACGGAGGTCAGCTTCACCGTTCCCGAGGTTGGCATCCGCTGACGCCGGCTACGACACTGGGCCCTCTCTCCGCCGGACCGCCTTCCATCCGTTCATGGTTCCCTCTTTGACGTATACTACGGCGCTCGACGATGGAAATTCGCTCCGCTGCCGCTTCAGATGCCCTGGCCATCGCCGCGACGCAGGTCGAGGCCTGGCAGACCGCCTACCGCGAGGTCGTTGCCGACGCCTATTTGGACACGATGTCGATCGAGTCCCGTGGGTCGTCGTGGGAGTACCGGCTGGGCGGTCGCATCGCGATCAAGCCGGCGACGTTTATCGTCGAGTCCGACACCGAGGGTGTGGTGGGCTTCGTGTCGGGCGGCCAGAATCGTGGCGAGCTCCCCGACTACGACGCCGAAATCTATTCCATCTCGGTCCGCCCGCCGCGCTAGCGGCAGGGGCTCGGCCGGCGCCTGCTGTTCGAGTGTGCGGCGGCGCTCGAGGACCAGGGCTTCGAACGGCTGGTGCTCTGGGAGTTGGAGGCCAGCCCGGTTCGGGGCTTTTTCGAATCGGTAGGCGGGCGCGTCGTCGGCGAGAGGCCGATCAGGCTCGGCGATGCCGAGTACCCGGGTGTCGGCTACGGGTGGGACGATCTGGGTGTCCTGGCCAGTCAGGCCGACTGAACCACGACCATCACGCGGGGTCGAGTGCTCGCGGGTCCTCGGCGTGCATCCGGCCGCCGCTCGCGTCGGCGATCCGATCGAACGCCCGCCGCGACAGGGTGAGCTTCACGTCGGGCCCGCGCGCGAACGCTAGCTGGACCACGGTGAAACCGAAGCGCTTACCGAGCGTCGCCCGCAAGTCCTCCCAGGGCACGAAGATCGGCGCGTGACTCAGCTCGAGGATGAAGGTCAGGGAGAGTCCGAGACCGATCGGGTTGACCGTGATGGTCACGCAGCCGTTGTAGGAGAGCCACCGGCGAAACTCCACGTACTGAAACCTGAACCGTCGGCCGTCGAGCGGTCCGGGCGCCGGGTAGAGACCCGCCAGCGTGTCCCATCGGCTGAACCGCGCGATCAGCCAGAACATCAGACGGGCCGCGACGAAGACGAGGACGACGGTCCAGAGGACCACGGTCAGGCGGGAATCCATGCTGGTTCCGGGGGTTGCGCCCTGCTAGCTTACCGGCGCCGGAGCCCCGACGCACGGTGGGCTCCGGCCGGTCGGTGTCCCCGGGACGGTCCGCTGAGGTGGACAGTCCTGTCGGCTCGGGTGGCTTCTGCCGCCGAAAAACCCCAGAAAGCAGCCTCGAGGAGTCGGCACACTTTATGCTGATTCCGTTGGCGTCGGAAGGGAAGATCTGGGAGGGGCCGCCATGAAGCTGAACAGACAGACACGGATGGTGCTCGTGGGCGCGGTGCTGAGTCTGGCGTGTGTGCTGGGGTCGACGCCGCAGGTGATCGCCCAGCCTGCCGGCGAGCCGGGTAGGCCGCAGGCCGGCCGGCCCTCAGGCCCAGACTTCCGGTTCGGCCCGCCGGCCGGCTGGGTCGGCGTGCGGCTCTCCAAGTTGTTCGTGCGGGGTGAGAGCGAGCTCTTCGATTTCGTGCGGGACGACTTGACGATCGGCGAGCGCGATTTCGATGGCCCGGCCATAAGCTTCGAGGTTGGCGCGCCGATCGCACCACGGGCCGACCTGGTGTTCGACGTCGGCTACAGCCGTGCGTCGGCCGACTCGGAGTTCCGGGAATTCGTCGACGAGTTCGATCTGCCGATCGTCCAGACGACCCGCCTCACCCAGGTGCCGCTCGGCGTGAACTTCCGGTTCCTGCTGATGCCGCGTGGGCGCGAGGTCGGGCGGTTTGCCTGGGTCGCCAACAGCTTCACCCCCTACGTCGGTGCCGGCGTCGGCGGGCTCTGGTACCGTTTCGAGCAGCAAGGCGACTTCGTCGACTTCGTCGATCTCGCGATCTTCGACGACTACTTCGAATCGTCCGGATGGGGCTTCAGTTCACACCTGTTCGGTGGCGGCTCGATCAAGATCAACCGGGGGCTGGCGCTTGCGATGGAAGCGCGGTATATCTGGTCCAGCGCCGAACTGGGGCGGGACTTCGTTGGCTTCGATCAGCTGGATCTCGCCGGCTTCAAGATCACGACCGGGCTGGAGTTCAAGTTCTGACACGAAAGGATGAACCGATGCGCATCCGACCCTCGAGTGACGCGCGTGGCGGACGCTGGGGCCTGACCCTCGGTGCGAGCGTTCTGGCGTTCGGTGTCGTACTGGCCGTTTCGGCGACTGGCCAGGTCGGTCCGACGGCGACTGGCGGCGAACTCGATCCGCACTGGCTGCCTTGGATGGGGTGCTGGCAGTTGGACACGGCCGTTGACCCGCTCGGTGAGGCCGACACCGGGGGGCGCTCGGTCGTGACCTGCCTCCGACCCGCGGAAGACGGTGCCGTCGAGATGGCGGCGTTCGCGGCGGGCACCCAGGCGTTCTCGCGGGCGATCCGTGCGGACGCCTACCGCTATCCGATCGAGGAGCCGTCGTGTCGCGGCTGGCACGTCTATCGGTGGGCCTCGGCCGCGCCGCGGCTCTACTCGCGCGCCGAGCTGCGCTGTGAGGATGGCGCGTCGCGGGCGATCTCGGGCATGAGCGTGATGGCGCCCGACGGTGGGTGGGTCGACATCCAGTTCGTCGATGTGGGCGAGCCGTCGGCGCTCACGATTCGGCGGTATCGACGGGCCAGCGATCTGGCGGCCGCCGCGGCGGGTGCGCCGAGCCTGCCCCCGGACCTGGCAGCCCGTACTCTCGCGGCGGCGGCGCAGCCGGCGACCTGGACGGTCGAGGACGTCATCGAGGCCAGCACGTTCGTCGAGGGACCGGTCGTCGAGGCGGCGATCTACGAGACCGGCGACGAGTTCGACCTGGATGCCGACGCACTGGTCGCGCTCGACGACGCCGGCGTGTCGGACGACGTCATCGATCTGATGGTCGCGCTGACGTATCCCGACCGCTTCGACCTCGAACGCGAGCCGGCCCGGGACGTCAGCCGCGACTACAGCATCGCCGAGTCGCAATACCAGTCGGATCGGTTCGGTCGGGTCGAGCTGTACAGCCACTACGCGGCGCCGTTCGGGCACTACTACGCCTGGACGCCGTACGATCATCTCTACCTGTGGGGGCCGGTGCCGTACGGCTATTCCTCGATTCATGTCTCGTACGGGTGGGGACCGCGCTGGCGGTATGGATACGGTGGCTATTACGGTGGCTACTACGGCAACCGGCCGTACTGGGGCAGCCGTCCCGGTGTCGGTCCGCGCCCCGGTCGGGGGAACGCGTCGGTAGTCAGCCCGCGCGGCTACACCCGGCGGCCGGCGGTGCCCGTGACCCGACCCGGGGACGGCACGCCGAGTGGGCGCTCGCGAAGCGCGGCCAGCCCGTCGTCGCCGTCACGCGGCGGGACCAGCAGCGGCGTTCGTCGCGCGAAGCCGCGCAACCCGCCCTCGGGCTCGACCTCGTCGGCTTCGCGCCCGTCGTCGGGCGGTAGCCGCAGCGGCGCGTCGAGCGGCGGCAGCCGCAGCGGTTCGCCATTGCGCGGCGTGAGTCGGCAGGGCTACCGGCGTCGCCCGCCCTCGCGCTAGTCAGTGGTCGCGCCGGCTGGCGGCCAGCCCGAGCCTGATATCGTCTGATCGGGCATGCGGGTGATGGCGCTGACGCGCGGTGGGCTGATCGGTCTGGTGATCCTCGGCATCGCCGGACCGAGTGCCGGCCAGACCGATCCGCCGTTGCGGGTCCGTCACCTGACGTTCGAAGGCGTCACCTCCATCGACGAGTCAGACCTCCGACGCACCCTGGAGACCCGCGCGTGGCCCCGATTCTTCTGGGGCGACAAGGATCCCTTCGACGAAGCCACGTTTCAGGACGATCTCGTGCGGATCGTCCAGTACTACGGCGAGCGCGGCTATCCCGAGGCGCGGATTACCGATGCGGACATCCGGCGCCTCGATCCCGATCGGGTCGATCTGACAGTCGTCGTCGATGAAGGTCGTCCCCGCGTCGTCGAATCGCTCGAACTGGAGGGGTTCGATCCGCTGTCACCCGCCGAGCTCGGGGCCCTGGCGGAGCAGTTGCCACTCCAGCCTGGCGCGCCGCTGGATGCCGCTCTGCTGGAGGCGTCGGGGCAGCGGGCGCTGTTTGCGCTCGGCGATCGGGGCTACGCCCATGCGGTGCTCGGCTCCACCAACCGCACGGGCGCGACCTTTCGCGACCGGCGGATCACGCTGGTCGCAGAGCCTGGCCTGCCGACGCTGTTCGGCCCGATCGACATCGTTGGCAATGCCGGGCTGGGCGACAGCCTGATCCGAGAGGATCTGGTCTACCGTCCCGGAGAACTGTTTCGAGCCAGCCGGCTCCTCGAGAGCGAGGCACGACTCGCCGCACGCGACCTGATCGATACGGCCACGATCGAGGTTCTCCCGCAGGCGGGCGAGCCGGGGGACGTCTTCACGCGTGTTCGCATCGAGGAGGCCGACCACCGGCAGTACTCGCTGAGCGGCGGCTACGGATCGGAAGGCCAGCTCGACCTCACCGGGGACCTGCGCCACATCAATTTCTTCGGCGGCGGACGCTCGGCGGGCGTGTCGGGCCGCTGGTCGTCGCTCGACCGCGGCGTCCTGGTCGATTTCGTCGAGCCGCGTTTTCTCGATTCCCGGTACACGCTTCGGGTGGCCGGCGAGATACAAGTCGTGGACGAGCCGACGTTCTATACCGAGCGGGCCGGCGGCGTACTGTTGTTGACCCGTCGGTTCGGCGCCACCTGGCCGCCCACCGCGCCGCGAACGACGGCCTCGGTGTCCTACACGAACTCCTACGACGAGTTCGAAACGTCGGACGACTTCGAGTTCGATCTTGGCGACTTCGACGACCTGCTCGAGCTCGGCCTCAATCCTTTCACCGGGCTCGGCGCGGGGCGACTCTCGGCGCTGGCGTTCGACTTCACCCGGGACACGACCAACGGGTCGCTGAACTCCAGCCGGGGCTATGCCGCCACGCTCCGGTTCGAGCAGGCCGGCCGCTGGCTCGGCGGTCGGTTCACCTACAACGAGATTCGTGCCGACGGCAGGCACTTTCTGTCGCTCTCGGACCGCGTCGTGCTCGCCAACCGCCTCCTGACCGGGACGATCGATGCGCCATCGGACTCGACCGTGCTGGACGATTTCGTCGGGCCACCACTCTACAAGCGGTACTTTCTGGGCGGCGCCGAGACGCTGCGGGGATGGGGCCGATACGAGATTGGACCGCGCACCGAGTCTGGCCTGCCACTGGGTGGGCTGTCCCACATCAACCTGCAGTCCGAGCTGCGGTGGTTGCTGCCCAAAGGGATCGGCGCCGTCGCCTTCGTCGACGCCGGCAACGCCTGGGACCAGTCGTGGCGGATCGACCTCGGCAACCTGCGCTCGGCCGTGGGCGTCGGACTGCGACTCCCGACACCGCTGGGATTGGCGCGCATCGACTATGGCTACCAGTTGACGCCGATCGACGGGTTGCTCGTCGAAGGTCTGCCGGAGACGCGCCACTGGCGGGTGCACTTTCGGATCGGCCAGTCGTTCTGACACCCGACAGCTCACCGATGACCCCACATCTGCTGTTCGACCTCGACGGGACGCTGACCGATCCACGCGAAGGGATTACCCGCTGCCTCCAGCACGTCCTCGGTCGACTCGGGCGTCCCGCCTGGTCCGCCTCGGCGCGCGGCCTCAGTGCTGAATCCCGACGAGGCGCTGGAGAGCTTCGGCCTGCCCTGAGATCGGTTCGCGGTCGATTCTGGATAGGCTGGCGGTCATTCCCTAGAAGGCTCCTGATGCGTCGACCGATTCTTACGCTCTTGCCGGCGATCGTCGTTGCCGCGCTCGCGGTAACCCCGGCTGCCGGTCAGGATCTCCGAGACGCCGTCGAATTCGAGCAGCGGCTCGGCGGCGGCGGCGCGGGCGTGGCCAACTCCGTTATCGAACTGGCCGGAGGTGGGTACGCCGTGGTTGGCTACACCGACACCGACGAGAACGGGATCGACGTCTACGTGGCGAAGCTCGAACCGGCGGGCCTGGTCGTCTGGGCGAATGCCTACGGGCAACCGGGTGACGACTACGGCTGGGATCTGACCGAGAACCAGTTGGGCGAGATCGTCGTCGTCGGCTACACGACCTCGACCGAAGCTGGCGACGAGGACGTATTGCTACTCGGCATCGGCCCGATGGGCATGCTGAGGTGGCGGCGCAGATTCGGCGGCGATCGGAACGAGCGGGCCTGGAGTCTCGAGCCGACGCCCGACGGTGGGATGGCGATCGCCGGTGAGACCCAGAGCGTCGGCGACCCCGACTGGGACGCCTACATGCTCCGTCTGACTCCGGCCGGGAACCAGATGTGGGCGCAGGTGCTCGGCGCCGACGGTGTCGATCGGGCGTTCGACGTCGCGCTCGCTGAGGACGGCGGGTTCGTCTTCGTCGGCACGACGACGTCCGAGCTCGACGCGCCACGCGACCTCTACTTCATCCGTGTCGATCCGTCCGGAAAGCCCGTCTGGCAGCGCGCCTTCGGTGGCGATGCCGACGACGTCGCCCACGGTATCGTGTCGGTCGGCGACGGCGGGTTCGTGGTGACCGGTTACGGCAGCTCGTTCGGCGCCGGCGGCAACGACGCCTATCTCATCTACCTCGCCGATGATGGTGTCATCGAGTGGAGGAATGAGATCGGCGGCGCTGGCGACGACCGGGCGATGATGAGTGTCCCCAAGGCCGGTGGAGGCTTCCTCACGATCGGATCGACCGACAGCGACGGCGACTGGAATCTCCTGCTGCTCGAGACCGACGCCAGGGGCGACCGCGTCGCCGAACGGACGCTCCAGGCGCCGGGGATGGATCGCGGGGTCCGGATGCTTCTGGCCTCCGACGGTGGGTATCTGCTGACCGGCGCATTCGGCGGTGACGATGCATCGTCGCAGTTCGGCATCCTCAAGGTGAATCCGTGACTGACTTCCCGACCGGCGTGACCGCTGGCTTGTTCCTGGCCGGGGCGACGATGACCTGGCTCGGGTGGGTGCTGCTGCCGTTCCGGATAGGCACGTTCTTCGTGCCCGGCGACTTCGCGAAGGTGCACGCCAGGTTGCGCCCGTGGATCTGGCTCTTCCGGATCCATCTCTTAGGCACGTCGTCACGGTGATGGCGCTGGTGGCGTTCGGAGCTCTGGCCGCCGAGACCGCAGTCCGGGTCGTTGCCTGGCCGGCGATCGCGATTTGCACCGCGGGGCTGCTCGTGTCGGCGCTCGCCTCGGCGTTCTACTACCACTTCGGCGCCTGGGGCGCCCTCGACAACGCAGGGAAGTCGGACGACGAGCTCGCCGCCTTCGTCGACTCGTTGCGGGTCAGCACCGAGTACGTCACCTGCCTCGTCCGGTTCGGCCGAGTCTTCTTCGGTTTCGGCCAGCTGGCGCTCGCGTTTGCCCTCGTCCAGCTGGGCGTGACGCCGGTCGGCGTGCTCGGCGCGGTCTTCGGCCTGGCCGCGATGGCGGTGACGATGGGTCTGCCGGACGACCTCGAGTACTACGCCCCGATCTTTCACCTGAACGCACTCTGGCTGGCCGCGATCGGCCTGGCGGCGCTGATAGGGTAGTGATGCCGGTGAAGACGGTGCGAGCTATCGCGCGCCGTCGGACGTGTTCGACCAGGTGAGGCGCGCCAGCACCTCGCCCTTGTCGCGCGTGAGCTTCAGGCGGATCCGGTGATCGCCGGGTCCGAGATCGGGTTTCTCCAGAAATAGGACGTAATGGCCGGCCAGCGCACCTTCGAGCTGGTTCAGGGCCCGCTCGGTGAAGATGTGCGTCCGCGCGAAGAACCCGCCGGTTTCGTCCGATACGGTCTGGAGTCCCACCTCCAGCGCATGACCGTCGGCGTTCGTGAGGTCCAGCGAGAAGACCGACGCCCGCGCCGCCTGCAGCGCCAGGCTCGTTTCCCGAAAGCGGTTGTTCAGGATCACGTTGAAGTTCCGGGTCATGTAGCCGAACCCATGTCCGACGAGGACGATCGACTTCGAGCCCGGCAGCGGTTCGAGCGCGTCGCCGACCAGCCGCAGCGCTTTCTCGATGGCGTAGGTCTGTCGCGCCTCGGCTGGGTCGAGATGCGCCAGCAGCGACGGCGCCGAGGTCGCCTGCACCGGGCCAGGGCTTCGGAACAGCACGTCCTGCTCGAGGACGGTGTCGATGTCGTCGAAGTCGTTCGTGAAGTCCCTCCAGATCTTGAGGTAGGTGTCGAACGACAGCACGGCGACGCGGTCGTCGGGCGTGAAGGTATCCAGGAAGCCGCGGACCTCGGCGAGCATCCGGATCAGGCCTCGGATTCGGCCCCGCTCCATGTCCTTCTGGAACAACAGTACGACGAGGCGGCCCTGCGGCAGAGGAGTGGCCGCCGTCGAGGCGGCTGTGAGGAGTTCGTCGTCGGAGATCCGGACCCCGGAGACCCACGCGGCGGAATCGACGGGCGCCGGCTCACCGCCGATTTCGACGTCGAAATCGGCGGCCTCGAGGCCGAGCACGGGCTGGCCGGCGTCATCGACCACCCGGGCATCGATCAGGATCCGTGCGACATCTGCCCGATCGGTGAACTGCGGTTGCGACGGCTGTAGCCCCGCGGCCACGCCCAGCAACAGCGGCGCGACAGACGCCGCCGCGAAGATCCGGCGAACGACGCTCCGGTATGGACGCATCGCGTGAGGCCGCGGCGGAGTGCGCGGGCCGCTCGAGCTACGGCTGACCCTGTTCTTCCGTGTACGGAATCGGGTCGGACTTCAGGAATGGGACCAGTTCGGCGTGGAACCGATCGGCCGCCTCGAGATGCGGCAGGTGCCCCACGTTGTCGATCAGGATCAGTTGGCCGTTCGGGACGGTATCAGCCACGTTCTTTGCCAGGCCGGCGTACTCGGGCCCGTCCTCCCGGCCGCCGATGACCAGCGTCTTGGCCTTGATGTGCGGCCAGTCGTAGACGACCGGGTCGGCGTAGAGGAGCCCCGACGTCAGGCTGCGCATCGCTGCGTATTGCGGATAGGCGCCGCTCTGGGTCCAGCCCCAGTGCAGCTTGATGAAGTACTCGTAGTCGTCCGACCAGGTGACGAAGTACCGCTCGAAGCCGCGACGGATCGACTCGTAGGTGCGGGTCTCGTTACCCCGATACGGATCCTCGGGATTACTCCAGCGGCGCTGAAGGCGCGCGTCGGTCAGGCCGATCTGGTTCACCATCACAGCGTGCGTCGTCATCTCCGGATACTGGGAGGCGAAGCGCGACGTTACCATGCCGCCCATCGAGTGGCCGACGATCGCCGCCTCGGCGATTCCCTTCTCGTCGAGCAGCATCTTCACGTGCAGCGCCTGGTCGTTGAGCGTGTACGGGACGATCGGCTTCGACGATCGGCCCCAGCCGATCCTGTCGGTGGCGAGTACCCGGAAGCCCTCGTTCCGCAGCACTTCGATCGTGCCCTTCCAGTACTCGGCGAAGAAGTTCCCGCCGTGGAGCAAGACGACACTGCGGCCGTTCGCGACGCCAATCGGCGCGACGTCCATGTAGGCCATCCTGACGTCCTGGCCGTACAGCGTGAACTCGAGGTACGACACCGGATGTGGATAGGGCAGGTCTTCCAGGTTGATGCTTCGGGGGCCATAGTCGGCGGGCGCCTGGCGCTGCGCCAGCGCCGGCGCGGCGGTGACAGCCAGGATCACCAGAACCGCGAGAAGCTGGATGTGCGAGCGTTTGATGAAGCTCATCTGTCCCTCCCGGAGACCGCCATCATACGTCAGGATCGGCTGGCGGCGACTTGGGTGACTGCGCCTCCAGAACAACGCGCCCGCTCGATCCGTCCACGCGCACGCGCTGGCCGGTCGTGAGTCGCGTCGTGGCCTCGTGAACGCCGACGACGGCGGGTATGCCGTACTCCCGCGCCACGACCGCGCCGTGGGTCATGAGACCGCCAACCTCCATGATCAGCCCGCCGGCGGCCAGAAAGAGCGGCGTCCAGCCTGGGTCAGTCGCTCGGCAGACCAGGATCTCGCCGGGTGCCAGATCGGCGTGGTGTGGATCGAGGACCACCCTGACAGTGCCCTCGACGACGCCGGGCGAGACCGGGCTGCCGACGAATGCGCCGTCATCGTCCGGGGCGCGGAGGCCGTCGTAGATCGCCCGCCCGTCACCGAACATCAGGCGCGGGATCTGCTTCCGATGCCGCTCTCGGTCGTAGGCTGCCCGCCGCGCGGCGACGAGCACTTGCCAGTCGCGGCCGTCGCCCGCGGCCAGCGCCCGTAGCTCGGCCGGATCCAGGAAGAAGACGTCGTCGGCGTGCCGGAGGCGGCCGCCGTCCACCAGATCCCGCCCGCTGGCGAGCAGCGCTTCCCGCAGCAGGCCGAAGATCCGGATCACGTAAAACTTCGGGCTCTCGCGCAGGCCGGCCAGGGCCCGCACGCGCCGGCCGAGCCACCGCACAAGGCGGCGTTTGAGCCAGCCCCCGCGTGACGCGCCGGCGGCATCGGCGAGGCGGGCGAGCGCGTCCCTCGCCGCCGACGCGCCGCGGGCGAAGACTTGCTCGGGCGCCTGCGCCGGGTCCTTGATCGCTAGGTAGCTGCGGAGCACCTGCATGATCGCTGTCGGATCCTCGCGCCACCGCGCGCGCCCCAGGTCGATCTCCCCCACGCCGCGCATCCCGTAACGATCGAGGAAATCGCCGATTACACGCTGGGCGCCCGGCGGCAACGTGCCTGCTCGATAGTCGGATGCGAGCGTGGACGCGGCGGCGCCGGCGAAGCGAGTCGCGGTTCCCGGTTCATTCTTGAGCGTGCAGGCGGTCTGCCACAGCTCGAGGTCCATCTCGGTCGTCACGTTGTGGGGCAGGCCGCGGGTCACTTCGAGAGCATCCGGCGCGTCGGGTAGCCCGGCGGCCAGGATCCGCATCGCGTTCAGCGACCCGAGGCCGGTGGAGACGCGTGGCCCGAACGTCGTGATGACGCAGGGGGGGAGCGTAGCCAGCGTCGCCTCGAGCAACGTCGCCCGCTCGACCGTGGTGGCTGCGGCGGCGACTCGCTGTCGAACTTCCTGGAGCGACCGGTCGACCTCCCGATGCAACCTCGCTCGGCTGGCCTCCGGTCGCAGCAGGGTCCAGACGATGCGCGGCACGACCCGGAGCCCCAACCGCGCGAACCGCGGCGCCGCGCGCCACGGCGTGGCGGTTCGGGGTGGCGGCTGGGCGCGCGCGTGCGCGGCTTCGAGAGCCTGAGCGGTGGCCGGTTCGATGATCTCCAGCACTCGCGGGAATAGACGCGCGCCCACGGGGTGGGCCAGGAGCGGCGAGACGTCGATGAACAGTCGTTCGCCGGCCGTCCGCACCGCCGGCTGCGTGTCCGGTGTGTAGGTGAACCCGAAGAGCGCCGCCGCGCCCGCCGCCAGACCCTGGATCGCGTAGCGACCGAGGGGCGTCATCGGATCGAGCATCCCCTGGACCGCGCCGAACGAGAACAGCACCCGCGTCGGGTCGGGCGGCAGGCCGTCGGGCAGCGGAAACAGCGACGTGATTGGCCTCGACTGCACGATGAAGAGTTGCTTGCCATCCCACGCCCACTCGATGTCCTGTGGTTCCCCGAACGAGGCGGCCACCCGCCTGCCCAGCGTCGCCACCCGCTCGATGACGGCGTCCGGAATCGCTTGTCGGCCCGACTGGTCCGCCTCGCGCGTCTCGGTGCCCCCGCCGGCGCGGGCCCGGATCGAAACCGCCTTGGCGCCGAGCGTCTTGTCGATCCCGCCGTCCGCGGTGACGACGTAGTGGTCGGGTTCGATCTGTCCCGAGACGAGCGCCTCGCCCAGGCCCAGTCCGGCGTCGATCGTGACCTCGGTCCGAGCGCCGGAGAGTGGGTTCGCCGTGAACAGGACCCCGGCGGCCTCGGCGTCGACCATGCGCTGGACGACGACGGCGATCGACACGGCGTCCGACGCGATTCCGTGGCGCGCGCGATAGCTGATCGCCCGGGCGGTCCAGAGACTGCTCCAGCAGTTGACGACCGCCTCGTGAAGGGCATCGGTGCCGACGACGTTCAGGTAGCTCTCCTGCTGACCTGCGAACGACATCCCCGGCAGGTCTTCCGCGGTCGCTGACGATCGAACCGCCACCGGTGGCGTGCCGAGCCGCGCGTAGGCGGCGTCCAGTGAGGTGACGGTCGCTTCGGGCATGGCGCAAGCGCCGAAGCGGCGGCGGATGGTGGCGGATGCCTCAGCCAGAGCTTCGAGATCATCAGCGGCGACGCCGTCGGTGGCCCCGGCAATGACGTGCGCCAGGTCGTTTCGATCGGTGACGTCGGTATAGGCCGTCGTCGTGAGGACGAAGCCCGGCGGTACCGCGAACCCGGCCCGCGCGAGCCGCGCCAGATTGGCACCCTTTCCGCCGGAGTCTGCGAGGGTACCGGCGGCGTCGAGTGGCAGGACGAGTGACGGCGTGGCGCCCATAGAGAGAGTCTAGCTGATACCCACGTCCGGGTTTACACTGGTACCCCACGATGCGTCATCGACCGTTGATGCTCACCGCCGTCCTGCTGGCCGTTCCCGGCTTGGCGACGGCGCAGACCGTCATCGAGCCGCCCGAGACCAAGTACTCGATCGAAGAGGACGTCGCGATCGGCGAGGAGGCAGCCGAGCAGGTTCGGCAGCAGCTGCCTGCGTTCGAGAACGACGCGGTCGAGTACTACGTGACCCGACTCGGCGAGCGCCTCGTGGAGGCCATCCCCTCCGAGTTCATGCATCCGGAGTTCGCCTACACCTTCGAGGTCGTCGACGAGGACGGGATCAACGCGTTCGCGCTGCCGGGTGGTCCGATGTTCCTGCATCGGGGGATGCTCGAGGCGGCGCTGACCGAGGGCGGCATCGCGGGCGTGATGGCACACGAGATCAGCCATGTGGCGCTCAGGCACGGCACGGCGCAGGCGACGCGGGGGGAGAAATTCCAGTGGGGCGCACTCGCGGGTACGATCGCCGGCGCCGTCATCGGTGGTACTGCCGGGCGGGCGGTCATGGAAGGGACGAGCTTCGGTCTGGGCGCGTTCTTTCTGAAGTACGGCCGTGAGTTCGAGAAGCAGGCCGACCTGCTCGGCGCGCGGGTCATGGCCAGCGCCGGCTACGACCCGCGCGAACTGGCGACGATGTTCGAACTGATCGAGCAGCAGAACCGGAGCGGTGCGCCCGAGTGGCTCAGCTCGCACCCGAACCCGGGCAACCGGTCGGAGTACATCGCGGTCGAAGCCGAGCTGCTGACGATCGACGATCCGGTCACCGACACCCGCGAGTTCGAGCGGATCCAGGCGTCGCTCAACGGCGAGGCGGTACCGATCACGGCGGAAGGTGCCGTAAGCGGCACGCGCCCGGAGCGGCCCGACACCGACACGCAGTACTACGAGGTGGCAGGTGTGTACGCGGTCGACGTTCCGAAGAACTGGATCGAGCTTCCCGGCGCGGAGGCGATCACATTCTCGCCAGAGGATGGGCACATTCGGACGCGGAACCAGAGTTCGTTCAGCCACGGCGTGCAGATCGGGATGGCCGAGCGCGCCGGCGGTAACCTCGCGCAGGTCCATGCGGCGTTCAGCGAGTCGCTGACGGCGGGGAATCCCCAGATGCAGGCCACCGGCGGCGCGGCGCAGCAGTACCTCGCCGGGCGCCGCGCCTACCTCACGATCTTCACAAACTTCTCGGAGGCCACGGGCTGGCAGGAGACCGTCATGATCTCGACGACGATTCTGCCCGACGGCCGCTTGCTCTACCTGATCGCCGTGTCACCCGAAGACGAGTACGCCGACTACGCCCAGACCTTCGGCGAGCTCACCCGCTCCGTGCGGCTGCTGCCTAAGTGATTTCAGGTCCACCTTGCCCTGGAGGTACGCAATGCGTCGATGGCGCTCACACCCAACTCTCGTGATCGCGATACTCACGCTCACCGCGTGTTCATCGGAACGTGACGCCTCGACGTCCTTGGCGCCCGAGGCGGAGATTCTCGGCAGTGCGAGCTACGACGACCTCACGGCGCTCTTCGACGACTGGCGCGCGTTGGCGGCGCCGGCACTGGCCGACGGCGTGCCGAACTACTCGGCCGAGGCCATGGCGGCGCAGCACGCCGATCTGGCGATCTATCAGGAACGCCTTGGGACGATCGACCCGAGCGGCTGGCCGGTCGAGCAGCAGGTCGACCACGTGCTGGTGCGCGCCGAGATGAACGGCCTCGACTTCGACCACCGCGTCCGCCAGCCGTGGGCTCGCGATCCGGGCTTCTACGCGACAGTCTTCGCTTCCCAGAGCGACGTGCCCGCACACGAGGGGCCGGTCGCCGACGGCTGGATCGACCTGTGGACCTTCGACTATCCGCTGGATGCCGGTGACGCGGCACGGCTCTCCGCCCGGCTCAGGACGGTCGCGCCGCTCCTGCAGCAAGCGCAATCGAACCTGGTCGGTAACGCGCGCGACCTCTGGATCGGCGGGATCCGCTCGATGCAGGGGCAGGTGTCGACGCTCGAGACGCTCGCCGAGCGTGTGGCGGGCACGAGCGACGGTCTCGATGACGCGATCGGCCAAGCCCGTGAAGCGACGGTGCAGTTCGGCTTCTGGCTCGACCGCGAACTGGCGTCCAAGCGTGGGCCGTCCGGGGTCGGGAAGGACGAGTACACCTGGTACCTGCAAAACGTCCACCTCGTGCCGTACACCTGGGCCGATGAAGTGGCGATCATGCGTCACGAGCTGACGCGGTCGCACGCCACGCTGCGGCTGTTGGAGCACCGGAATCGCGACCTGCCGCCCTTGCCGGTCATCGCCTCGGTCGGCGAGTACGACCGGCGAGTCAACGCCTCGGTCGACGAGTTCGTCGGGTTCCTCGACGAGGAGGAGATCATTACGGTCCGCGGCTACATGGCGCCCGCACTGCGCGCGAAGATCGGCAGCTTCTCGCCCGCGCCGGCCGAGGGCCCCCGCGGCTTCTTCAGCGAGGTCTCGTACCGCGATCCGGTGGCGATGCGGACGCACAGCTTCCACTGGGCCGAGCTGGCCCGGATGGAGCTTGAGCCGCACCCGAGCCCGATCCGTCGCGTGCCGTCGCTCTTCAACATCTTCGATCAGCGGTCCGAGGGCCTGGCTACCGGGATGGAAGAGTGGACGATGCATGCGGGCCTGTTCGACGCGCGACCGCGCGGCCGGGAAATCATCCAGATCATGCTGGCGCAGCGCGCGGCGCGCGCGCTCGGCGGCTTGATGATGCACGGTCTGGAGTACTCGATCGAGGAGGCTGCGGAGTTCGCCTCCCGATGGACGCCGCGTGGCTGGATGCCGGCCGACAGCAACACCGTCATGGGCGAACAGCATCTCTATCTGTCGCAACCCGGCTACGGCACCAGCTACATCATGGGGAAGATCGAGATCGAGAAACTGCTGGCCGAGCGCGCCCTCGACCTGGGCGACGAGTTCTCGATCCGCGGCTTCATGGACGAGCTGAGTGCGGCCGGCGTGATCCCGGTGTCGTTGCTTCGGTGGCAGTTGACCGGCGACGACGGCGAGATCCGCCGGATGCTTCAGGGCGAGTCGGCGTCGTAGAGGGGATTCGGTTCAGCCGGAATCCACGCGCCGGTGTCGTCCCACCAGCGCTCGAGTGCTGCCCGCAGCTGCTCCGTGCGGTCGGGTTCCTGGGCCGCAAGGTCACGCGACTCTCCCGGGTCGTCGGCGAGGTCGTACAGTTCGTGGCGACCGTCCTCGAAGAAGGTGACGAGCTTGTAGTTGCCGCGCCGTACAGCGGCGGCTGGCGTCGTCCGCCACGGTCCAGGCACGCTGGCGTCCGCTTCCAGATAGGCGGGGAAGTGCCAGAACAGCGGACGCTCGGGTATCGGGCCCGTGCCCGTCAGCAGCGGCGTCAGGTCGACCCCGTCGAGCGGCGCATCGCCGGGTCGACCGATTCCCGCCGCGGCGAGTAGCGTCGGAAAGAGGTCGACCCCGATGACCGGCGTGTCAGATACGGTACCGTCGCCAACCATGCCGGGCCACCGGATGATCAGCGGGACGCGGATGCCGCCTTCGTAGAGCATCCCCTTCGAGCCTCGCAGCGGGGCCATCGACGTTGCGGGCCCGAAGCCACCGTTGTCGGAGAGGAAGATCACGATGGTGTCTTCGTCCAGCCCCAGCTCGTCGAGTCGACGCAGGACTCGGCCGACGCCCTCATCGACACTCTGAATCATCGCGGCATAGGTCGGGTTGTCATGCCCGGTCCCAGTCGGCTTGTCCCGATAGTACCGCTCGATGTCGGCCTTGGCTTCGATTGGCGTGTGGACGCCGTAGTGCGACAGATAGAGGAGGAACGGTCGATCGCGGTGGCTGTCGAGGAACCGGATCGCCTCGTCGGTCAAACGGTCGGTCAGGTATTCGCCGTTGTCACCGCTCTCCAGGTCTGGAAGCGACCGCCCGTTGCGGGTGTAGGGATGGAAGTAGGTCGGGGGTGCTCCGGAGGCGTCGCCGCCCACGGCCCAGTCGAAGCCCTGCGCTTCGGGCTCGAAGCCGGGGCCACCCAGGTGCCACTTGCCGATATGGCCCGTCGCGTAGCCGCCATCGGCCAGAACCTCCGCGAGCGTCACGGTGTCCAGGGGGAGTTCGGTCACGTTGTCGACCGGCACCAGCTTCCGATCTGCGGCGTCGCCGCGTGCGGCGGTTCCGACCGTGTACACCCCGTGCCGCGGCGGATACTGGCCGGACAACAGGCTGGCGCGTGCCGGCGCGCAGTTCGGCGCGTTCGAGTAGGCCTGCGTGAAGCGGATACCCTGCGACGCCAGCGCGTCGATATTCGGCGTCTCGTAGTAGTCGCTGCCCATCACGCCGAGGTCGCGCCACCCGAGGTCGTCGACGTAGATGAGGACGATGTTCGGGGGGGAAGGCGTGGCGCATCCCGCGATCGCGCACAGCGCTCCGAGGCTGACTAGCGCGAGCACGAGTGGCTTGCTATTCATTCCCACCTCGACGACGTGAGAGTGTTTCGTGAACGATCCGCCGCTGCGGCGGAGGGAGTTCGAACTACAGTTCCCGCAGCGCGGTCACGACCGGTAGGCGCGCCGCCCGGAACGCGGGCAACAGCCCGCCGAGCAGCCCCATCACCAGCGCGTACGTGATCCCCTGGATCAGGAGCGATGGGGTGACGGCGAACGCGAAGGCAACCTGGCTGAAGGTCTGCCAGTTCATCGTCGCGGTCTGGTAGCCGTTGAACCCAACGTAGGCGAGCACGCCGCCGATCGCGCCGCCGGCCAGGCTGAGCAGAGCGGCCTCGGCCATTACCGAGATCAGCACCGGTCCGCGGCTGAACCCCAGCGCCCGAAGTGTGGCGATCTCGCGCGTCCTTCCCGCGACGGCCGTGTACATCGTGTTGATGGCGCCGAAGACAGCACCGATGCCCATCAGGCCCGCGATCCCGAAGCCGATCGTCGTGATGATCGCGTTGAGCGTCCGCGACTGTGCGGCGTAGTACTCGTCCTGACGGATCACGTCGACGTTCAGGCGCGGGTCGGTCGTCAGCGCGTCCTTGAACGTGTCGAAGGCCTCCTCCGATTCGAGTCGAGCGTAGACCGCCTGAAAACTGCTTCCGCGGCGGTAGGCCGGCTGCAGGACGCCCGCATCACACCAGATCTCCGATTCGGCGATCGTGCCGTCGGCCTCGAAGATGCCGACGACGGTCCAGGTGTTGTCGCCCCAACGCATCTCGGTGCCGACCTCGAGCCCCGCGAACTGGCCGGCCGCGCTGCGACCCGCGATGATCTCGTTCCGGCCCCACTCGAACGTCCGGCCCTCGACGATCTGGACGTTCTCTCGGACGCCGAACGCGGCCTCCTGCACGCCGCGCAGCGGCACGTTGGCGTCGGTGCCGGTCGTCCGCTTCGGGATGTTGATGATGACGAACAGCTCGGCCGACGCCAGCGCCGCGCCGTTCTGACGCCTAACTCCTGGAGCGTCGGCGATGATCCGCGTCTGGTCGAGTGAGAGGCCGCTCGTCATCTCGCTGTCGCTGCCCGCGCGCATCACGAGCGCGGTTTCGGGCGACCCCGCGTCGGTCAGGACCGCACGGAACCCCGCCGCGATCGACAGGACGGCGACGAAGACGATCACGACACCGGCAATGCCGACGACCGCGACAGCCGACGACCCGGCCCGTGCGCCGATGTTGCGCAGGTTCAGCGCGGTCACCGCACCGATCTGGATGAACCAGTTCAGCATCGAAGGGTCGCCCTACACCTTTCTCAACGCGTCGACGATCCGAAGTCGCATCGCTTGCAGGCCGGGGAGCGTCCCGGTCGCCAGGCCGAGTGCCACGATCAGCAGGCCGCCCAGCGCCAGATCTCGGGCGGGCAGGAAGAACGCCGGCAGCATCCCGTTGGTCGGGTCGCCGCCCAGGGTGATCGCCCAGGCGAGCGTCAGCCCCACCGCGCCGCCGATTCCGGCGATGGCGCACGACTCGGCCAGCACCAGCACCAGCACCCGAGTGTTCGAGAAGCCCAGCGTCTTCAGGACGGCGAGCTCGCTGGTCCGCTCGCGGATCGACTGGGCCATCGTGTTGCCGGCGACCAGCAGAATCGTGAACAGCACCGCGACGGAGATCGCCGTCATGATCGACCCGATGTCGCCGATCTGGCTGGCGAACGCCTGGACGAACGCCTTCTCGGTCGCGGTCTTGGTTTCGGCCGGCGAGTTCGCGAACCGGCCGTCGATCGCCTCGGCGATCTGGGGCGCGCGATCGGGCTCGTCGATTCGCGCAACGTACCAGCCGACCAGTCCGAATGGCCGGTCGCCGAACGCTTCGGCCAGGTAATCGCGGTGGAAGAAGAACTGTGAGGTATCGACGCCCGGTTCGGCGCCGTCGTAGAGGCCGACGATGTTGAACTCCCAGGCGCCGCCGCCCTGCGGGCGGAAGATCGTGCCCTGCAGCGGCACCCGGTCCCCGACCGACCAGTCGAAGCGCTCGGCCAGGCCGCGTCCGACGAGCGCGCCGGTGCGGTCGGCGAGCCAGGCGGCCTTCACCTCGTCGGTCACGACGTATTCCGGATACATCGCCAGCCAGTCCTCGGGCTCGACGGCCATCTGCGCGAAGAAGTTGACTGGATCCTGGTAGACGCCGCCGAACCACGTGGCGTGAGTGGCCTCGCTAACGCCCGGTACGGCGCGGATCCGCTCGAGATAGCTTTCCGGCAGCAGCTGGATGATCGAGACGTTGTGGATCGTCGTCAATCGATCGGCGCCGATGACATCGACGCCGAGCGTGAACGCGACACGGATGACCGACAGGACGCCGAACAGCACGAACGCCACGATGATCGACAGCAGCGTGAAGGCCGTCCGCGTCTTGCGCCGCATCAGGCCGCGCCAGACGAGTGGCAGGAACTTCATGCCGGCTCTCCTTCCAGGAGGACGCCTTTCTCCAGGTGTAGTGTCCGCGAGGCCCGTTCGGCCGCGCGCGGATCGTGGGTGACCATCACGATCGTCTTGCCATGGTCGCGGTTGAGCGCGGAGAGCAGCTCGAGGATCTCGTCGCCCGCCTTGCGGTCGAGGTCGCCGGTCGGCTCGTCGCACAGCAGGACGGTCGGATCGGTGACGATCGCCCGCGCAATGCCGACGCGCTGTTCCTGGCCGCCGGAGAGCTGTCGCGGATAGTGCCGGGCCCGGTTGGTCAGGCCGACGACCTCGAGGGCGGCGGCCACGTGCTCCCGCCGCTCCCGGCGCGACAGCTTGGTGAGGAGCAGCGGCAACTCGACGTTGCGCGCGGCCGTCAGGACCGGCAGCAGGTTGTACAGCTGGAAGACGAAACCGATATGGCGTGCCCGCCAGCGCGCGAGCTTGCCACCGGCCATCCGGTCGATCCGGTCGCCGGCCACGCTGACCGAGCCCTTGGTCGGCGTATCGAGGCCGCCCACCAGATTGAGCAGCGTCGTCTTGCCGGAGCCCGACGGGCCCATCAGAGCCAGGAAATCGCCACGTGGAATGTCCAGATTGACGCCTTGCAGGACGTCGATTCGCTCGCTGCCGCGCCGAAAGACCTTGTGCAGATCGCGCACCTCGACGAGCGTGCCGTTGGCGCCGTCCGACGTCGTCATGGGAGCTCCACCCGGTCGCCGTCGGTCAGCGTCTTGGGCCCATCGACGACGATCTGCTCGCCGTCCCGCAGGCCGGACACGATCTCCACTCGGTCGCCGTCGCTCGAGCCGAGCGCTACGGCGCGGCGCTCGACCCGGTCGTCGCGGATGACGAAGACGACCGACTGCTCGCCGTCGGTCCTCACCGCCGCCGCGGGCACGATGAGGCGCGACCGCTCCGGATCGGGACGGGTTTCCTCGCCGAGGAACGCCACCTTGACCCCCATGTCCGGCAGCAGCCGATCGTCAAGTTCGTCGAATGCGATTCTGACCAGGACCGTTGCTCGCTGACGGTCGGCGGCCGGCACGGTGGTGATGACCGAGGCCGGAATCCGCCAGTCGGGGTAGGCGTCGAGCACGGCCTCGACTGCTTGATCGGGCCGGACGCGGTTGATGTAGCTCTCGTTGACGTCCACCTCGATCTCGAGCGAACTCATATCGACAATCGTCGAGATCCCGGTGCGCGTGAACCCGCCGCCCGCCGAGACCGGCGAGACCATCTCGCCCGGCTGGGCATCCTTCGAGATCGCTACACCGTCGAATGGCGCCCGGATGACCGTGTCGCGCAGTTCGGTCTCCCTGATCGCGACCAGGCTCTGGGCCACCTCGACTTGCTCGCGCGCCAGTTCGATCCGAGCCCGCAGGGAATCGGCCTCCGCCTGCGCCGCGTCGAGATCGGCGACACCGACGACGCCCTCGTCGACGAGCTGCCGCCGCCGGTCGAGCGTCAGTTCCGCTTCTCTGAGGCGAACTTCGCTCTCGGTCACCTGGCGACGCGACGCCTCGTGCTGGGCGCGCGCGTAGTTCAGGTTGGCTCGGACCGTCGAGTCATCGAGTCGTGCCAGCACTTGGCCCTCGCGCACCTGCATCCCTTCCTCGACGAGCACCTCGGTGACCTTGCCGGTGATCTTCGATGAGACGGTGGAGCGCCGGCGGGCGGTCACGTACCCGGAGGCGTTGAGCACCGCGTCGGCTGCCGCGGCGTCGGCGGCGGACTCCAAGCGGACGGTGGCCGTGGTGACCGGCGCGGTCTGTACCACCAACCCGCCGGTGGTCCACCAGAGACCGCCGCCGATCACGGCCAGAACGATCAGCACGAGGCTCACCCAGAACCACCAGCCGGGCCGGCTGGTGCGGGCGTCATGGTCGATTCGCAGCGATTCCAGATTCTGTTTCAGTTCGTTCACGAATGCTCCGAGAAAGCCAGGCCGACACCGCCCAGGTGAGTCGGGCGTGAGGCGCACCGCTAAGTATAGATGGGGAAGGGGGTAGTGGCGAGAGGTCCGGGCCGCGCGCGGCGGTCGACGCACCGTCGCCGGGTGGCGCTAGAATAGGCCTCGCATGGCGATGGGCATTATGGGTGCGACCGGGGAGTTGGGCCACAGGACGGTCGAGGCGATCCTCGCCCGGGGCACGGCAGCCGAGCAGGTGATCGCGGCCGTCCGCACCCCGTCGTCGGCCGCCGACCTGCTCGCCAGGGATGTCGAGGTACGCGCCGCCGACTACGACGATCCGGACTCTCTGAAGACCGCTTTCGCCTGCGACCGCGTCTTGCTCATACCGACGTCCGCGCCATCCTCGCTGCGGGCGCGCCAGTACGACAATGCTATCGCCGCGGCCAGCGCCGCCGCCGTCCGCCATCTGGTGCATTACGGTTTCGTGCCGACGATGGTCGAGTCGCCGTTTCAGATCACGCCGTTCTTGCTGTCCGCCGAGTCGGCGCTCAGGATGAGCGGGCTGGCCTGGACCGTCCTCAGGAACAGTGTATTCATGGACCCGATCGTCGACTGGGTACCGGCGATCGTGAAGATGAAGACCATTCCGCTCCCGACTGGGAACGGCCGCTGCGCCTACATCACGCGCGACGACATCGCACGGGCCGCCGCCGTCGTCATGACGACCAGCGGCCATGAAGAGAAGGTGTACAACCTGACCGGTCCGAAAGCCCTGACGACAGCGCAACTGTGTGGCGTTGTGGCGAAGGTGACGGGCAAACCGGTGAAGCCGAAACCGGCGAGTGGCTTCGACTACGTCGAAGCGTGTCGGGCATCGGGCGTATCGACCGAGGCAACCAGGTGCGCCTGTCTATGTACCGGACGATCCGCGAGGGGCACCTGGATGTCGTGAGCAAGGACCTCAACACGCTGACCGGCCAGTCGGCCGAGGGCTTCACCAGCTACCTCACCAGGCGGCTCGAGGAATTCTAGTCCGCCAATCCGACATCGAACGACTCTGCGGAGGGACAGATGACAGTTTCCAGGCGACGGTTTCTTGGCACGGTCGCGAGTGGGTCGCTCGCGCTGGCGGCGCCCGGCAGTGCATCCGCGCTGACACAGGATTCTCGCGACGTGTTCACGCACGGTGTCGCCAGCGGTGATCCCCTCGACGATCGGGTGATTCTGTGGACGCGGGTCTCGGGCGGGCGTGGAGACGTCGAGGTGAACTGGTGGCTCGCGAGCGATGCTGGAATGCAGTCGGTCGTGGCGCGCGGCTCGATCGTGACGAACGCCGACCGGGACTTCTCGGTGAAGGCGGATCCACCGGGGCTTCGCCCGGGGACGACCTACTACTATCAGTTTGCGGCGATGGGCGCCTCGTCGCCGATCGGCCGAACCAAGACCTTGCCGGTAGGCGACATCGATCGGGTGCGCCTCGCGGTGGTGTCGTGCTCCAATTTGCCCTTCGGGTACTTCAACGTCTATCGGTGCATCGCCGAGCGCCCCGACCTCGATGCCGTCCTGCATCTGGGTGACTACCTGTACGAATATCGTAACGGCGAGTACGGCGATGGCACGGCGCTCGGCCGCGCACCACTGCCCGACAAGGAGGTGGTCACGCTCGAGGACTACCGGATCCGCCACGCCCAGTACAAGATGGACATCGATTCACAGGCGATGCTCCAGCAGCATCCGCTGATTGCGGTCTGGGACGACCACGAGAGCTCGAACAATTCCTGGATGGATGGCGCCGAGAACCACGATCCGGACGAGAGCGAGGGGAGTTGGGCCGAGCGCATGGCAGCGTCGGTGCGGGTCTACTACGAGTGGATGCCGATCCGTGAGAACCGGTCGGCACGCCAACTCCAGATTTATCGCAGCTTCCGGTACGGCAACCTCGTCGACCTCGTCATGCTCGACACGCGGCTGACCGGGCGTGATGAGCAGGTCGATCGAGAAGACGACGCCGCTGTAAACGACCCCGAACGGTCGCTGCTGGGGGCATCGCAGGAAGCGTGGTTGTTCGCTGAACTGGAGGAGTCGGTCGGCGACGGCACACGCTGGCGCGTGCTGGGCCAGCAGGTCTTCTTCGGTGCCCAGGCGCCGAGCGACGCGATCCGGAACTCCGATGTGTGGGACGGCTATCAGGCCGGCCGGAACCGGATCTTTGATTTTCTCGAGACCAACTCCGTCGACAACGTCGTCGTCCTCACGGGCGACATCCATAGCTCGTGGGCACTCGACGTCCCGCGCGATCCCTGGAACGGCTACGATCCGGCGACCGGCCGCGGTTCGCTCGCGGTGGAGTACGTGACACCAGCCATCTCGTCGCCGAGCCAGTTCACCGACACGCCCGAGGAAGCCGACGCCGCGCACGAGGCGCGACTGGCGGCGAGCCCGCATCTGAAGTTCGTCGATCAGGTGCACAGGGGCTACTTCATCCTGGACATCACGCCCGAGCGGGCCCAGGCTGACTGGTTCTTCGTTGAGACGATCGCCGAGCGGTCGAATCGAGAGCGGTTCGTCAGAGGCTTCTACTCGCGCGACGGTGATAACCACCTGACCGAGGCCAGTAGGCCGGTCGCGGCGCGAAGCGGCCCGCCGGAACTCGCACCCTGGGCATAGGCGCCGATGACTGATACACCGTGGTGGGCCAAGGGCCTGCTGTTCGAGAACTGCAGCTGCCAGTTGATCTGTCCCGCCCACGTGTCGTTCAAGCAGTACTGCCAGAACGACCGGTGTCGCGGCCACTGGTCGATGCACATCACGGGGGGTCGGTACGGTGAGGCGCCGCTCGACGGTCTTAATATCGTCGTCGTGTTCGATTCGCCGGTGCGGATGTACTCCGGGAACTGGACGCAGGTCTTCTACGTCGACGAACGGGCCGACCCCGCGCAACGGCAGGCGCTCGAGACGATCTTCCGGGGCCAGGCCGGCGGACCCTGGCAGACGCTGGCCGGCTTCGTCGCGGAGCAGCTCGACACCCAGTTCGTGCCGATGACCTTCGAGGACGCCGGACGGGTGAAGCGGCTGACGATCCCCGACGTCTTCGACACGACGATCCAGGCGATCCGGGGCAGTGACAGCCAATCCGAAGCGGTGCTGTCGAACTTGCACAACGTCATCCACGGGCCGGTGCACGTGCTGGCGCGCGGGACGACGGACCACACGGACGGTCGGCTCGACATTCACAACGAGAAGACCCACGGGCTGTACTCGGACTTCTCGTGGGACAACGCCGCGTGATTTCGTTCGTCATCGTCTGTGCTCTGGCCTGGGTCGTCCTCGTCGCGGGTACGCCTGGCCTAATGCCCATGGCCCATCGCGCGGCTATGCCATGGGGCGGCGCCCAGCTGGCGATGGCCGCGTCGCTGTGGATCGTGATGATGGTGACGATGATGCTGCCGACGGTCGCGCCCTGGGTCGCCGCGCTCTCGACGATGGGGCGACGCACCGGCCGCGGTCTGCCTGCCGGCGAGTTCGTGGCCGGCTACCTGCTCGTCTGGAGTGGCTTCGGTGTCGCGGCGGCATCGGTGCAATGGGGGCTGCACGAGGTCGGCTGGCTATCGACAGCGTCGTCGCTTGGCCCGCAGGCGGCGGGTGGACTACTGATCGTGGCCGGCGTCTACCAGTGGACGCCGGCGAAGCAGGCCTGTCTGAAGCACTGTCGGTCGCCGCTTGGCTTCTTCCTGACGTCGTGGCGATCGGGGCGCTGGGGGCCGGTGCGGATGGGGCTGCGACATGGCGCGTTCTGCGTCGCCTGCTGCTGGGCGCTCATGGCGCTCTCGTTCGTCGCGGGTGTGATGAACCTCATCTGGATGGCGCTGGTGGCGCTGTTCGTGCTCGTGGATCACGCCGTGGCGCGCGGTCCGTGGCTTGGCCGCGCCGCCGGGGCGGCTCTGGTCGCCTGGGGCGTGCGCCTCGTCGCGTCATGAGCCGTCCGCGGGTCGTCGTCGTCGGCGGCGGTGTGATCGGCGTCTGCTGCGCCTACTACCTCGCGAATCGCGGGGCCGACGTCGTCCTCCTCGAACGGGACGCCATCGGCCACGGCGCATCCTTCGGCAACGCCGGTGTCATCGCCGCGGGCCATCCGCCGATGAACAAGCCCGATCGCGTGAAGCATGCACTGACGCAGATTCTCGATCCGACGACACCGCTCTACATCGCGCCCCGGTTCGACCCCACGCTCGCCGCCTGGCTGTGGCGGTTCAGCGCCAACTGCACCGAGCGGAAGCTCGAGGCCAACATGGGCGTGCTCGGCCCGCTGGGGCACTCGACACTCGATCTGTTCAACTCGCTGGTGGCGGAGGAGGACCTCGACTGTGGCTACCAGGCGTCGGGCTACTACGAGGTCTGCCGCACCGAGCAGGGGGCCGAGCATGCGCGTCGCGACGTGGCGCTCATGCGGTCCCACGGCTTTGATGCCGAGGCGCTCAACGGTGAGGAGATTGCGCGGCGGGTGCCGTCGGTCAAAGACGGCATGCCGGGCGGCGCCTACTTCCGTGACGCGGCCACGTGCGACCCGCACCGCTTCGTGATGGCGCTTGCGGATCGAATTCGTCGCGGCGGCGTCCGGCTCGAGGCCGGGCAGGCCGTGACGCGCGTCACCGGCGGTCCGCAGCCCGCGGTCTCGACCGCCGGCGGCGACCGGATCGAGGCCGACGCGGTCGTCCTGTCGACCGGCGCTTACAGCCTTCACCTCGCGCGGGACCTCGGGTGCCGGCTGCCGATTCAGCCGGGCAAGGGCTACCACCGCGATCTGACGGAGGGCCGGGAAGACGGACCGCGTCTGGGGGCGGCCTGCGTCCTGAGCGAGACGTCGGTTTTCTGCACGCCGATGTCGGGCCGGCTGCGCCTCGCGGGAACGATGGAGTTCTCGGGGCTCAATCACCGGATGCGGCCGTCGCGACTGGCGCAACTCACGACCGCCGCCGGCCGCTACCTCCACGGCATCGACGCGGAGCGTACCAACTCCGAATGGTGCGGCCTCAGGCCCTGCACCTCCGATGGCCTGCCGGTCGTCGGCCGGCTGCCGGGGCAGCCCAAGGTCTTCGCCGCGACCGGACATGCGATGTCCGGGCTGACACTCGGGCCGGCCACCGGCACGCTGATCGCGGATCTGGTGACCGGGGTGACACCGGTCGTCGACGCCGCGCCGCTCTCGCCCGGGCGCTTCTGAGGAGATGATGGAACGACTCCCGATCGTCGCCGTGCTGGGGTCGGGCGTGGACGAGTACGACGATCTCGCGCGACCGCTCGGCCGCTGGCTGGGCGGGCTGGGCGTGCACCTGCTGACAGGTGGTGGAGGTGGCGTCATGGCCGCGGTCAGCCGCGCGTTCCACGCCGTGCCGGGGCGCCGCGGCCTCGTCATCGGAGTGCTGCCGGGCGAGGCGGGCAACACGCTGCAGGGGTATCCGAATCCCTGGGTCGAGATTCCGATCGCGACGCACCTGCCGCTGTCCGGCGCGCAGGGGACCGACGCAAAGTCCCGGAACCATATCAACGTGCTGAGCGCCGACGTCGTCGTCGTCATGCCCGGACGCGCCGGCACATCGAGCGAAGCGCACCTTGCCATCGTCTACCGGAAGCCGATTGCGGCGTACGTCCACAACTCGACCGATATCCCTGATCTAGCCCAGGAGGTGCCCATCTGCACCACCCTCGACGCGGTCAAGGCGTTCGTCATGAACGTCTTGAAGCCCGGCCCGCGGCCGGTCGCGTAGCCTTCCCGTTGACACGAGGTATGCCATGACCAACTTCCTTCGGATGATGGCGTTCAGTATCGCCTTGCCGCTACTCGCGGTGTCGCCCATCGCGGCGCAGGACCGCCGACCGATGGAGATCGAGGATCTCCTCGCCCTCGCCTCCGTGTCAGGCCCCAGGATCAGCCCCGACGGCCGGTTCGTCGCCTACGTTGTCACGACGATGGACTTCGAAGAAGACGCGAACGACTCGGAACTCTGGGTCGTGGCGACGGGCGGTGGCGCGCCCGTGCGGTTGACCCAGCGGGCCGGGCGGGACAACGGGCCGCGCTGGTCGCCGGAAGGCTGGCTCGCCTTTCTCTCCGACCGCGGGGAGGAGACGCAGGTCTACGGGATCCGGCCGGACGGCGGCGAGGCCTGGGAAGTGACCGACTGGCCGACCGGCACGCAGTCGTTCCGGCTCTCACCTGACGGTGGGCGGATTGCGTTCGTTGCGACCGCTGAGAAGACCGAAGATCAGGAGAGCTTCGAGAGGGAACGCGGCCGGCCTGAGGTCTGGGGCGAGTTCTACCAGGACGAGTGGTCTCACCTCTGGGTCGCGCCGCTCACCGATGGCCACGCCGGCGAGGCCGAGCGCTATTCACCCGACGGCGCGTTCGTGACGACCGTCGTCTGGGAGCCAGATTCGTCGCGGCTCGCCTATGCCGCGCGACCAGCGCCCGATCTGCGCACGAACCGAGAGGCGAACGTCTACGTCGTCGCCGGACCCGGCGAGACGCCAAGTCAGGTCACCGACCTGCCGGGTGGCGAGAGTCCAGTGGCCTGGACCGCTTCGCGCGGCCTGATCGTCGCGGGCTCCGGACAGGCGCTCGGGACGTACAATCGCCGGCTCTTCAGCGTGCCTGATGACGGCGGCGCGCTCGTGCCGCTGTCCGACGGCCTCGACGAGAACGCCGGGTACGTGGCTCTCACAGACGACGACCTGCTCTACGTCGAAGCCGCGGAACGGACCGGCCGCGGCCTGTTCCGGATCGCGCTGCCCGACGGCGAACCCGAGCGCATGACCGACGATGCCATGTTCCGCCGGAGTTTCACGGTGACGGACGACGGATCGCTGGTCGCGTTTCTCGCCGAGTCCGGCACGGCGCCCGCCGACGTCCATGTACTGGAGGTCGCGGACGTCTCGGGCGGGTCAGCTCGCAGGCTGAGCGACCACAACTCCAAGCTGAGTTCCTTCCGGCTCGGCGAGCAGCGCGTCGTCACCTGGCCGTCGCGCGCCGACGGCGAGGAGATCGAAGGGGTGCTCACGCTGCCGGTCGGCTACGCCGAGGGCGACCGCGTCCCGCTGCTGCTGGTCATTCACGGCGGACCGTCGGGGGTATCGGCCGCCCGGTTCGTCGCGCGGTCCGGTGCGTATCCGATCGCGGTCTTCGCCGGGCGCGACTACGCCGTCCTGCAGCCGAACTACCGTGGGTCCACCGGCTACGGCGAGACGTTCCGCGGGCTCAACCGGGGTGACATCTCCGGGCGCGACTGGGTCGACATCGACTCGGGCGTCGATGCGCTGATCGAGGCTGGCATCGCCGACCCCGATCGCCTTGGCGTGATGGGCTGGAGTTTCGGTGGTCACCACACCTTCTGGGGGATCACCCAGACCGATCGCTACCGCGCGGCGAGCGCGGGCGCCGGGGCGAACGATCTGATCTCGATGTACTCGCAGACCGATCTGCCCGAGTTCTACCAGACCTACCTCGGCCCGAAGCCGTGGGAGGACTTCGAGCTCTACGAGGAACGCTCGGCCTATCGGTTCGTGGAGCGCGTTGTCACGCCGCTGCTGATCCAGGTGGGCGAGCGCGACGAGCGCGTGCCAGCCGAGCAGAGCATCCAGTTCTACGAGGCGGTCCGGGCGATCGGCAAGGCCGAGACGTCGCTCGTCATCTACCCGGGCCAGCCCCACGGGGTAAGAGCGCCGCGGCTCGTGCGCGACCTGCTCACGCGCAACCTCGACTGGTTCACGCGCTTGATCCCGGCGGGGGCAGACGAGACGACGGCTAGCGGCGCCGAACGGTAGCGCGGCCCTTAAGGGCCGCGAGTCCAACTTCAGGAGGGCTTCGCCCTTCGGGCTCGCCCAGGCAGGACTAAAGTCCTGCCCTACTCATTGTTCAATCCACCAGACCGAGCAGGTCGGATCCGGCATCAGGTAGTCCATGCCCGTGTCGCCGATCGGTGCGCCCGGCGGCTCCGGCGGGGGCGCCGGCTGGCCGAACGCCTCGGCGGGCCGCTCGAGGAACCGCGTGATGTCGCGCGCGAGCAAGGAGGCGTGCGCGCGCTCGCCGTTGCTGCCGCTTCGTGATTCGCGCCCGAGGCGCGCGGCGAGTTCCTCCAGTTCGAGGGACGCCACCGCGCGCACCTGCGGCATCGCAGCGCTGTCCGCCAGGCGCGTGATCCGGTCGACGACGACGTGCTCGACGGCTCGGCCGATCTCCGCTTCGTAGTCGTTTACCGGCGCGACATCGAAAGTCCCGGCGATGATGGTGTCGAGCACCTCATCGAGGCCAGGCAGGCCCGGTGTCACGGCGTGTTGGGTCACCATCCGCGCGGCGCGGTCGCCGCGAAGGATCATCGCCACGGTGTGATCGGCGGCGACGACGGCCGGTGAGATCGGATCGAACATCAGCCCGGTGTACCGCGGAAACAGTTCTCGATGACGCCCGAATCCCGCCGGCCGCGGCGGCAACCGGTCGATGACGTCGTCAGGAACGGCCAGTTCGCCCGGACTGATCGCCCGCATCAGTGCATCTAGTGCGGCACGCTGTTCAGCGGCCGGGACCCCGACGACCGGCTCGCGCCCGTCGCCGCGCATCGCGTAGATGTAGTGCATCCCCCCGATCGCCGAGGCCGCCGCGTCGATCTGGAACCGGTGGTGGAGGTAGAGCGGCACGAAGACCTCTTCCATCGTCGCCAGCGGCATGTCGCGGCGGATCGCCGCCTCCCCGAAGTCGGTCATGGCCGTGCGCCGGACCTCCAGCATCCGATTCAATTCCGTCGCTGGATCGACGCCGTTGGCCCACTGATGCACCCGCGGGTTGGCGTCGAGGTCCTGGTTCGTCAGGTAGATCAGGTCCTGGTTCCACGCGTCATCGAGAATCTGCTGCAGCGCCGTCGGTTCGTCGACGCCCTGCGGGTAATCCCGGTAGCCGTAGTTGATGGCCACCTTGTCCCAGTCGCCGATGCCGACGTCGTAGGCGTCGGACACGTCGATCGTCCCGTCGTCGTCGAGCGTGATGAGCGGGTGCGGATAGTCGAGCACCGAGATGCGGCCTTGCGTACTCGCGTAGTAGTTGTGCCCGAGGCCGAGCGTGTGGCCGACCTCGTGCGCCGAGAGTTGCCGGATCCGGGCCAGCGCCATCTCCGACAGCTCGGACGGCATCTCGTCACCGCCCTCGTACGGCGATAGCAGCCCTTCGGCGATCAGGAAGTCCTGCCGCACCCTGAGCGAGCCCAGCGTGACGACGCCCTTGATGATCTCGCCAGTCCGCGGGTCGGTGACGCCGCCGCCGCCGCTCCAGCCACGGGTCGACCGGTGCACCCAGTTGATGACGTTGTAGCGGATGTCGAAGCTGTCGGCGCCCTCCGGCAGCAGTTCGACGCGGAACGCGTCGCGGTAGCCCGCGGCTTCGAACGCCTGGTTCCACCACTGTGCGCCCTCGAGGAGTGCCGAGCGCACCGGTTCCGGCGTGCCGCGGTCGAGGTAGTAGACGATCGGCTCGACAGCGTCGCTGACCGCGGCCATCGGGTCGACCTTCTCGAGCCGATGCCGCCTGATGAGTCGCTTGACCATCGAGTCGCCGAGCGGCGTCGAGTAGTCCTGCCACGACACGCTCCCGAACCCCGACCGCGGATCGCAGGTGCGCGCCTCGTAGCCCGGTCCGGGCAGCTGGACGAACGAGTGATGCTGGCGCAGCGTGACGGCCTCGGCCGCCGGCGTGACGTCGGCAACACCGTGCCGCCGTTCGTTGCGCGGCCCGAACCCTCGGCGGCCCTGCGGCTGACTCGTGAAGGTCACCGTGACGTCGATCTCCGAGTTCTGCGGGAAGCCCTTCGTCCGGTCGAGATGGATGGCGCTGCGCGATGGGTCGACGCGGTACTGGCCGTCCTGGCTCAGCCGCGGCACGATGCCGTGCGTGTCACGTAGCAGAAAGTCGGTCGTGTCGACCAGAACGCGGCCATCGGTCTCGGCGCCGACCGTGAAGCCCCAGAGGATCGATCGGGCGAACGCGTCCTCAACGGCCTGCCGCTCGTCCGGATCGTCGGTGCTGGCCCGGAACTGGTAGTTCCGCTGCACCATGAGAATCTTCGGGCCGATGCGTTCGAAGACCACCAGCCGCGATCGGGTCTGGCCACGGTCGAGGCCGATGTCGTTCGATCCCAGCCCCGCCGAGAGCCCCGACAGGTAGAGCTCCTCGCTGTCGAAGCGGGAGATCTCCAGCCAGAGCGTTCCGGCAGCGTCGTCCCAGTACATTGGGAAGTAGCCGGCGATCGTCTGCATGCCAGCCGTCTTGTCGGCGATGGTCGGCATCTCCTGCGCGACGGCGCCGGTTGGCGCTACGATGGACGCGGCGAAGATGGCGAGGCCGAGGGTGCGTTTGAACACTGATACCTCCGGGGTTGTCTGCTGACGAAACATTCGCTGGACTACTGGCCGGCGTCGGTCATCCGATCGCCCGTCGTCCCGTACTTCTCGAACCACTGACGCAGGTAGAGCTGCGTCCGCATGAAGTTCGACGGTCGCGACCCGGTGCCGTGCGACTGGTTGTTGTAGCGCAGGAGCGCCGTCGGCACCTTCCGGAACTTCAGCGCGCGATAAAACTGCTCGGCCTGCGTGATCGGCGTCCGCAGATCGTCCTCACCGGTGATGAGCATCGTCGGCGTCGTGACGCTGCCGACGTGGAAGATCGACGAATGCGCGATCCATAGCGTCGGGTCCTCCCACGGCAGCTGCGGGAACCGGTAGTACGGCAAGATGTCGGTCGTGCCGCTCGTGCTCATCCAGTCGACGATCGTGCAGTTCGACGACGCGGCCGCGAAGCGATCAGTCTTCGTGACGATCCACGCCGTTAGGATGCCGCCGCCGCTGCAGCCGGTGACGAACAGGTTCTCGGGATCGACGAAGCCCGTCTCGAGCATCGTGTCGACGCCGGCCATCAGGTCCTGGTAGTCGGGACCGGGGTAGGCGTCGGCGATCATGTTGCCGAACGCGCTGCCGTATCCGGTGCTGCCACGCGGATTGGTGAACAAGACCACGTAGTCGTTCGCCACGTGCTCCTGAAAGCCGTAGTTGAAGCGCGCGCCGTACATGCTGTGCGGACCGCCGTGGATGTGGAGTTGCAGCGGGTAGCTCCGGTCCGAATCGAAATCGGGCGGCGTCAGATACCAGCCCTGGACGCGCACGCCGTCAGGCGCGGTGTACCAGACTTCGGTCGTCTCTCCCAGCGCGACGCCGTCGAGGATGTCGTCGTTGACGTGCGTCAACTGATCTCGCTCGGCCGGTGAGGCGAGATCGAAGGCGACGATGTCGGTCGGTCGGTCGAAGTCGGTCAAGACCCCGACTGCCTGGCCCGCCTCGTTGATGTCGGTCACGGTCAGCGTGTGGACGCCTTCGGTCACCGGCGTGACCGGGCCGCCACTCGCCGCGATGCGATAGAGGTTCTGTGTTCCCTCGTTCTGTGCCGAGAAGTAGAGGGTGCCGCCATCGGCGCTCCACCTGACGTTGCGTGGCGAGCGATCCCAGTCACCCGAGATCAGGCGGGCGTTCGAGCCGTCGACGTTCACCACATACAGCTTGCTGTCGATCCAGGAATCTCGCGTCCAGTCGTAGCCGGTGTAGGCGATCCGGGTACCGTCGGGCGACACCTTCGGCTGCTGGTCGGGGCCCTCTCGGTCGGTCAACTGGGTCACGTCGCCGCTCGCCACGGCGACCGAGTAGATCTCCGACTCCCGGAAATGGTACTCGGCATCGTCGAGGCGCAGGCCGCTGAAGACGATCGCGCGGCCGTTCGGTGTCCATTCGACGTTGGTGTGGTTGTAGCCGCCGTCGGTAATCTGCCGAGCCGTGCCGCCGTCGGCGGGTACGACGAAGATATGCCGCCAGCCCTCGTCGATGTAGCCGACGCCGTCCTGCCGATACCGGAGCCGTTCGACGATCTTCGGCGCTCCGGTCCACGTGGCGCCCTCCGGACGGCTCGGTAGGTCGATCGACCAGTTCGTCTTGTCGTCCACCATCATCGTGAAGGCGATGCGCGACCCGTCGGGGGACCAGGCGATGTTGGACGGGCCATTGTCGATGCGCGTGACCTGCGTGACGGCGCCCTCATCGTCCATCCAGCGGACGAAGACCTGCCGGCCATCCGGATCGCCCGATGCAATGAAGGCGATGCGATCGCCGCTGGGCGACCACCGCGGGCTCGAGCCGTCGACGAGGAACCGGTTGCGGCTTCCGTCGCGGTTGACGATCCAGAGCGACGACTCGCGCCGGTCGTTCATCTTGTCGAACCACTGCCGCGTGTAGACGACCTGGCGTCCGTCCGGTGAGAGCCGCGGGTCGGTCACTGATTCGAAATCGAGATACGTCGCCAGATCGAGCTTGCGCGTCTCGAGCTGGGCCTGCGCGGCAGCCGGCCAGAGGACGGCGCCTGCGAGCACGAGCGACAGCACACGGTTGATCATGGTTCCCCCTCCTGGAAGCCCCCTTTTTATCACCTTCGCCTGGTCCGTGCGGTATAACCAGTCTTCGCGCCGGCCAGGGTGCCGTCGTCGGAAGGTCATTCGATCGAAGGACGAACCATGCCGCATCTGCACCGCTGTTTCGCGCTTTTCGCGCCGCTGCTGCTCGTCTGGATGTCCGCGTTGGCCGAAGCGCAGACGTTCGACCTCGTCATCCTGAACGGCCACGTCGTCGACGGCTCGGGCAGCCCAGAGTTCCGAGCCGATGTGGCGATCCGTGGTGACACGATCGAGGTGGTCGGCCGGCTCGACAGCGTCTCGGCCCGTCGGGTCATCGATGCGACCGGACGGCTCGTGGTACCGGGCTTCATCGACATGCACTCGCACGCCGACCGAGCGCTCTCGTCGAACGACCGGCGGTCGCGTGAAGTCTACAATCTTGTGGCCCAGGGGATTACGACGGTCGTCTTCGGGCCCGACGACCGAAATCCCATCTGGCCGATCGAGGACGAGATCGCCGCGTATCGTCGTGGCGGGACCGCGCTGAACGTCGTGCCGATGGTCGGCCACGGCACGGTGCGCGGCGAGGTGATGTTGCCGCTCGCCGACCGGCTCGTAGCGCTGAAGCGCGAGGTCGAACAGCGAACGACCGGACTCCCCATCGAACCCGCGGCGGCACGGCACTCGATCCTGATGCTGGGCGGTCGCGTCGAGGGAGGCAGCAACTTCAACCTGGTGCCGGGGGAGTGCACGTTCACCGTCGACCGCCGGCTCAATCCCGATGAGGATCTGGACACCGAGCGTCGGAGACTCTTCGACGTGCTCGACCAGGCGCGAGACGCGGGCGCCGGCCTCGATGTCGAGGTGATTCAGGAGGGCCGGTCGTCGGAGACGTCCGCGGAGGACCCGCTGGCGCGGTCGCTGGCGTCCAACATCGAGGCCGTGAACGGCCAGCCCGCCCGGTTCGAGATGTGTCCCGGACTCCTGGAGATCAGGTTCTACGCGGAGCGCGGCATTCCCGCGCTGGCCTACGGGTCGGGCCTGCTCTCGGTGTCGCATGGACCGAACGAATTCGTGAAGTTGGACGACGTGAATCGCGCCGCGGCGGTGTACGCGCTGACGGTCGCCGAGTTGTTACGAACGTGACGAGGGTACAGGAAGGAGTCCCCATGACCATCTTAGGTGCGCTCGTTGCTTTGACGGTGATGACCGCGGCGACCGCCGATGCCCAGATCGTCGAACGCCAGACGACGGTCTACGATTTCGATATCCACTATTCCGAGGTCGGCACTGGTCCACCGATTGTCGTGCTCCACGGCCTGTGGGGTGGCCGGAACGAATGGGAGCCGGTCATCGAGCCAATCGGAAGTGATCACCGGGTGCTGATCCCTGACTTGCCCGGCTTCGGAGATTCGGACAAACCGCTGGCCAATTTTCACAACGCGCTTCTCGCGCAGTTCGTCATAGGCTTCATGGATGCGCTTGATCTTCGCCGGGTGACCCTGGCGGGACACGCAATGGGTGCGAATCTCGCCACCTTCATGGCCGCCCACCATGGCGACCGCGTCGAACGCCTGATCCTCGTGGATGGCGCCGGCTATCAGCGTGACGAGCCACGCCGTGGCCCGCTGCCGACTCCGTTCGTCCGCACCGTGACCGGCTCGACGATTGCCGCGACGAAGACGTTCCTCAGGCGACGCGTCGAGAACGACGCCCTCGTGACCGATGCCTGGGCGGAGGAGGCGTTCGTCCGCTGGCTGAAATCGGCCGATGCCATCGAACAGATGCTGGAGGTGGGGGGAGAAGTGACCGCGGAGGAGATGCGCGGCATCCAGGTGCCGACGCTGATCGTCTGGGGGCGCGAGGACGGCGTCAGCAACGTCGCCACCGCGGACCGTGTCCATGCCGACATCGTCGGATCGCAGCTCGTCATCCTCGATGGCTCCGGGCACTTGCCTCAATTGGAGAAGACCGAGGAATTTCTGTCGGCGGTGCAGAGCTTTCTGGGAGTGGCTCGATAGCTCCGCGGGTTCCTCACTGATCGGAGCGGAGGAGACCGTCCTCGAAGCGTCGGGCTACCATTACCGCCAGCTGCTGACATCCGCGCCGGCCGGCGCGGTGCTCAGGATCCGCTCCCGCATCCGCGGCAGCACCCGCTGGTACGACGTCTGGCCGGGAAACTCCGGCGTGCCCGAGTAGCAGTGCGGCTGACGCGCGCCCCAGTCGAACGACCCGTCGTAGTACGGGGCGGTTGTCCCCTCCAAGAACTCCTCCATGAGGCGGGTCGCCTCTTCCAGGAAGTACGTGTCCATGTCGCCCATGTAGAAGTGGAGCTTACCGACGAGCTTCGGCCCGAGCGTGGCCCAGTCGCGCTCGAGGATGTGCCGGAGGTCGTAGTTCTCGCGCCAGTGCTCGGCGACGCTCCTGTCGATCTCGCCGGTCCACTTGTCGTAGAGGAGCTTCGGGTAGCCGTCGTCGCCGACCGGGCCGTAGACGCTCATGAAGATGTCCATCTGGTCGCCGGAACGCCCGCGCGAGCCGAGCACCGCCTCGAGGTGGCTGGCGTCGCGCTGGTTGAACCGGACCTGATCGTCCGTGCCGCGCTGCCATGGCCGAACGGCGCTGGTCTTCCAGGCAGAGTTCGGGTAGAAGGCGTTGTCGTCCTCGTAGATGTTCACCATCTGGAAGTACCGGAAGTCGACCGGGTCGGGGCAGAACGTCCAGACGCCGTTGAACATGTCGGGGTAGAAGACCTGCCAGGCGAGCGACTCCCAGCCGCCGGTCGAGCCGCCCGAGAGTGTGCGCGCCCAGGGTTCGCCGATCGCTCGAAACTGTTCCTCCACGCGCGGCATCAGTTCCTGGGTCAGCGCGTCGCCGTACGGCCCGTTGTTCGCCGAATTGACGGCGTAGGAATCGTCGTAGAACGGCGTCGGGTGCTGCATCTGGACGATCAAGAACCGGCCCAGATCGCCCGAGACCCAGTCCTGGAAGAACCGGTAGCGCCCCTCGGCCCGCTCGCGCGCGGCGCCGGTGAGCGAGGGGTCCGATGGCTCCTCCTGGAAGCCGGTGAACGTTCGAGGGAAATGGCCGTGCCAGTAGACGATCGGATAGCGCGCCTCGGGGTGCTCGTCGAATCCTTCCGGCAGTACGACGACCGCGCCGAGATCGATGTCGCGGCCCCACCAGTCGCTGAGGAGGTCGCTCCGGAATTTGATATGTTTGACGTACTTCGTGTCGGCGGGCGGGTCGATCGGTGGGACCTCCTCGGTCAGGGCGATCGACACCACGCCGCCCGACGCCTGATCGACCGTCACCAGTTCGACCGGGCTGTACAGATTGCCTGGTGACCGGTTCCAGTGCTGGCCTTCCCATTGATCCATGTGGGCCTTGATGGTGTGGCCGTCGGCACGGTCGAACGTCGTGTAGATATTCAGCACCGCCTGCACGAAGTACTCGCCTGTCGGGATCGCGGTGACCGATTCCAGCGGGAAGCCGCGCGCGTCGGTGTCGACGACCGCCGGCTGTCCCGGCAGAAATCCCTCGACGTCGACGCCGAAGATGAGCGGCGTGTCGAGGCTGCGCAGCCGCTGAAACCTCGGCTCGGGATCATCGGAATGTGAGACCAGCAGCAGAATCCGCCCATCGACCGGGCCGTCGCTCATGCCGTCCGGGATCGTGACTTCGAACCGGAGCTCCTGCGCGGCCGCACCGACGCTCAGCGATCCGACCGCCACCACCGCGAGTAGTCCACTCAGTCTCAAGTGACGCATCGTCATCGAACCCTCCTAGCAGCCCCTGGCGAAAGTGCCACGGCATTCTTACCAGGGGCGCTAGCGAATCTTTCGCCACACCCACTCGTAGCGGTCACCGTTTGGCAGCCCAAAGCTGATGACCAGCAGATCGTCTCGGCGCTCGAATGCCAGCCGCGAGGTCGTTTCCACCTGAGTAGGATCCTCGTTGATGTCGCGGTGCCAGACGAGCGTTTGGCCGTCCACCTCGTAGCGCCCCGCATGCGCGTTCATTTGCAGCCATGCTTGGAGGAAGGCGACTTGCTCGGCCTCCGACCTGTCGGCCAGCTGCTCGCCACGGGCAAGCGCAGGCCGGTCTGGCTTGATCGTCATCATTGCATAGTGCTCGCGGGTCATGATGAGCAGACCACGTTGTCCGGGGTCCATCTCCAGCCCGCTGGTCGTGTTCGTGAGCGACACGCGCTCGTACACGCCGGCCAGTTCCTCGGCCGATTGTGCGCCGACCGTGGTCGTTGCGAGTAGTAGCGATGGAACGACAGCGAGAAGGTGGAGCATTGTTCCTCCCGGGACTCTGCGTGGCGATAGACTAGACGGGTTCCATAGAGATGATCTTATCCGCTTGCGGGTCGGTACCGACACCGACCGCGCGACTGGAGGCGAATATGCAGCGAGGAGTCTTGGTTCTGGCGCTGGTGGCGGTGCTTCCGTGGGGGGCATCGGCCCAGAGCGACGACGGGCTGGCCGACGCGCGCGCCTATCTGCGGATTTCGGACCAACTCGGCACGGCCGGGCAAATTACCTACGACGAGGTGGCGGCGGTGGAGGCGGCGGGCTTCGATGTCGTCATCAACCTGGCGCCGGCCAACGAAGAGCGGAACGAACTGGAAGGATTCCATGTCACGCAAGCAGGGATGACCTACATCCAGATCCCCGTGTCGTGGCAGGAGCCGAGCCAGCGCGACCTGCAGCTCTTCTTCGACGTCATGGAGGCGAATGCTGACCGCGACGTCCTGGTGCACTGCTTCGCCAACATGCGCGCGTCGGCGTTCGTCTATCTCTATCGAACGCTCCACGGCGGCGTGTCCGAAGCGGACGCCCGCGCCGACCTGGTCAAGATCTGGGATCCCGCGTCACAGCCGCAGTGGGAGGCCTTCATCGCAGAAGCCCAGCGGCAGGCGAGTCGGTAGCGTGCCGGTTGCCACCCACGGGTGCCGTGCCGCGCGGCCGACGGCAGCGTCGAGTCGCGCCGCGGCAGAACGACGCCGTACAATGGGCGGTCGATGCCGTTGACCGACCCCGTTGCCCTCACGTCCGAACTGATTCGGTTCCAGACGGTCAATCCTCCTGGAGCGGAACGGCCCTGCGCGCAGCGGATCGGCCAACTGCTGGAGGTGGCCGGCTTCAGCGTCGCGTACCACGAGTTCGAGGAAGGCCGGACGAGTCTTGTGGCCAGCCTCGGCGGGTCGGGCGACAAGCCGCCGATCTGCTTCACCGGCCATATCGACGTCGTCCCGCTGGGCAAGGCCGTGTGGGCTCACGACCCGTTCGCGGGCGAGCGCGACGGCGACCGGCTGTACGGGCGCGGCACGACCGACATGAAGGCGGCGCTCGCGGCGATCGTCCTGGCCGCCACGCGCCTCGCGTCGTTGCCGCGGAAGGCCGGGATCGTCCTGGTGTTCACGGCGGGGGAGGAGACGCGCTGCGAGGGCGCGCACCACTTGGCGGCGCAGCCAGGCGTGTTGGGGGAGGCCGGGGCGATCGTCATCGGCGAGCCGACCGCCAACCGGCCGCTCGTCGGCCACAAGGGTCTCGTGCGCTACCTCGTCAGGACGACCGGTGTCACGGCCCACGCGTCGATGCCCGAGGAAGGTGACAATGCGATTCACAAGATCGCCGAGGTCGTGCAGAGGCTCGAGGGGTTCGACTTCGGCGTTGCCCCGCATCCGGTGATGGGATCGCCGACGCTCAACATCGGCACGATCGCAGGCGGCCTGAACATCAACTCGGTGCCGGACGAGGCGGAGATCGGCATAGACATCCGGACGATTCCCGGGCAAACGGCCGAAGAGATCCAGGGCCGGCTGGAGGCGGTGCTCGGGAGTGACGCGGCCGTGACGAACATCGCGAGCGAGCAAAGCGTCGTGACCGACGCCGGCGATGCATGGGTGCAGGACGTCTACGACGTCATGGAGCCGTTGCTCGGCCAGCGGCCCGAGCCGGCGACCGCCGTCTACTTCACCGACGGGTCGGTGCTGAAGCCGGCCTACGGCGGACCGCCGACCGTCATCCTCGGTCCGGGCGAGCCAACCTGTGCCCACAAGACCGACGAGTTCTGTTCGATCACGAAGCTGGAGAGTTCGACCGAGGCCTATCTGGAGATCATGCGCCGTTGGTGCGGTGTCTGAACGGATCCCTATCGAGAAGAGGAGATCGCAATGCGATTCGTCGTCAAAGCCAACATGCCGGTCGAAACGTTCAACGCGGCGGTGCGCGACCGACGCCGGGTTCGCTGACGTCGAGATCCTGCCGATCGAGAACTTCTTCTTCAGGTTCTACCGACTGCGGGGTTGACGGGGGGGCGAGTTATGATACTCGTCATACCTGGTGCGTCCGTCGCGGTGCAGACTGGCGACATACTAACTGGCGAGGTGCACGATGAAGGTAAGAATCCCCGGACGATGGTTCGTGGCGGCGACGATCCTGGCGCTCTGCGCTTCACCAGCTGCTGTATCGGCTCAGGATGGCGAGGCGCATCCGGCGGCCGGAGTGTGGGCGCACTCGCTCGATACCGACCAGGGTGTGATGGGCGGTGACCTGACGATCGAGGTCGAAGGCGAAGCGCTCAGCGGCAGCATCACCGTCGTCGAGCGCGGCTTGTCCGAGTCGCTCGATGACGTCACGTTCGATGCCGGCGAGTTGACGTTCGCGTTCGACACCGAGTTCGGGGTCGCGGAGGTGGCGATGACGCTCGAGGATGGCGCGTTCAGCGGCTCGCTGGATCTGCCGGGTGCCGACGCCTACGGGCTCTACATGAGCGCGAAACGGAAGGCCGGAAGCGAGCAATGAGACCGGTCGGGGTGTTCTGGCTCGCGACGTTCGTCGTCGTCGCGACGGTCCTTCCGGCGGCTGCCCAGGGCGGCGCGGACGTCCTGGCGCGACTCGAGTCGGAGGCGGTCGTCGACCAGAAGTTGATGGTGCCGATGCGGGACGGCGTCAGCCTGGCGACCGACATCTACCGCCCGGACACGGCCGAGCCGGTGCCGACGATCTTCGTGAGAACGCCCTACAACTTCAATTCCTACCGCGACGGCGAACTGCAGACACGACAGATCGACTCGGCGCTCGACGCGGTGGAGCGAGGCTACGCCTACATCGTCCAGAACGAGCGCGGGAGGTACTTCTCGGAGGGCGAGTGGGACATCCTCGGGCCGCCGAAGACCGACGGCTACGACGCCCTCTCCTGGATCGCCGATCAGTCCTGGTCGAACGGTAAGGTGGGCACGATCGGGTGCTCATCGACCGCCGAGTGGCAGATGGGGCTGGCGGCGCTCGATCACCCGGCGCACGCCGCCATGATCCCGCAGGGATTCGGTGCGGGCGTCGGGCGCGTCGCCCCGTTCCACGAGCAGGGCAACTGGTATCGCGGCGGCGCCGAGCAGATGCTCTTCTTCGCCTGGCTCTACGGTGTCCAGAACACGCAGCGGCCGACCTTTCCGGTCGACATGCCGCGACAGGACATGGTGCGGCTGTCGAGGTACTTCGACCTGGCGCCCGAGATGCCGCGCGTCGATTGGTCCGAGGCGCTCTGGCACCTGCCGGTCGAGGACATCCTCAGGAACGTCGACGGGCCGGCTGGCATCTTCGCCGATCCGGCTCCGGTCGCCACCGGTGGCCGGATGATCCAACGGACGCCGGACGATCCGGCCTGGTACCGAGGGGGCCTCTACCACGACGACGAGCCGTTCGGCGTGCCCGCCTTCTGGTGGATGTCGTGGTACGACGTCTCGGTCGGTCCGAACCTCGCGCTGTTCAACCACGTGACGAAGCAGGCCACCGACCCGGAGGTCGCCGGCAACCAGTTCGCGCTGGTCGCCCCGGTCGGCCACTGCGCGTTCCGGCGGGCGACCGAGGAAACGATCGTCGGCGAGCGCAGCATGGGCGATCCACGTCTCGATTGGGACGCGCTGACCTACGGCTGGTTCGACTACTGGCTCAAGGGAGAAGAGAACGGCTTTCTCGAGGCGACGCCCAGGGTGCAGTACTACACGATGGGCCAGAACGAGTGGAATGCGTCCGAGACCTGGCCGCCGGCCGGGGTCGAGACGACGACCTACTACCTGTCGAGCGACGGCGAGGCGAACAGCCTCTTCGGAGACGGCCGCCTCGTGATGGAGGCGTCGGCCTCGGATGCCGCCGACACGTTCACGTACGACCCGTTCAATCCGGTGCTCTCCTACGGCGGCAACGTCTGCTGCACCGGCAACGCGATCCAGGCCGGCTCGTTCGATCAGCGGCGGATGGAAGCGCGTCAGGACATCCTCGTCTACACGAGCGATCCGTTGTCGGAGGGGATCGAGGTCAGCGGCACGATCGACGTGACCTTGTACGTCTCGTCGGACGCGCGCGACACCGATTTCACCGTGAAACTCATTGACGTCCATCCCGATGGGCGAGCCTACAACTTGGACGAGACGATCCAGCGCGCGCGCTACCGCGACGGCTACGACCAACAGGTCTTCATGGCGGAGGGTGAGGTCTACGAGCTCGCGGTCGGCCCGCTGTCGACCAGCAACTACTTCGACGCGGGTCACCGGATCCGGATCGAGGTGTCGTCCAGTAACTTCCCCAGGTTCACCCGCAACCTCAATACTGGCGGCAACAACTACGACGAGACCGAAGGCGTCGTGGCGCACAACGCCGTGCACCACTCGCGGCAGCACCCCTCACGGATCCACGTGCCGATCGTCAAGCGCTGAACTGGTGGCTCGACCGATCGGCGCCCCGAGCGGCAGTTGCAGGAGGTGGCCATACAGGACATGCCTTTGGGTGCGTTGAGCACTGCCGCTGCCGTGATCCCGATCGTGCTGGTGGTGATCGTGTTGCTCGTTCTGTACCTCGTGTTCATGGTCAGGGCGATCATCGACATGCTGCGACACGACGTGCACGGCGTGCTGCTCACATTCGCCTTCTTGTCACTGATCCCGTTTCCGCTCATCCTGGTTCTGGGGATCATGATTCTCATCATCTGGCACTACCACAAGAAGGATCTCATCGCCCGAAGAGCCGGACAGGGCAATCAGACCGTCTGAACAGGACCGAACCACCGCACGGACACAGCGCCAGGCTTCCGCAACGGCCGGGCAGTTCAGCATGACCTTGGAGCGCGGCACGCGCCTCGGCCCGTACGAAGTCACCGCGCAGATCGGGGCGGGCGGCATGGGCGAGGTCTACCGCGCGCGTGACACGAAGCTCGAGCGCGACGTCGCCCTGAAGGTCCTCCCGGAAGACTTCGCTACCGACCCTGAGCGGCTGGCGCGCTTTCAGCGCGAAGCGAAGGTCCTGGCCTCGCTCAACCACCCGAACATCGCCACGCTTTACGGGTTCGAGGAGGCGGACGGCATCCACTATTTGGAAATGGAGCTGGTGGATGGGCAAACGCTCGCTGAGCGCATCGCCCAAGGCGCTATCTCGATCGACGAAGCCCTTCCCGGCGGCAAGCTCAAGATTTTCCACCAGGACGCTTGGGAAGCGTTCGTGTCCAAGGCTCTGGAGGTTTCATGATTGAAGCTCGCACTATGGAGCAGATCTTGGCCGATGTCATCAACGGCGTTGCGCGCCCGGATGACGATGACGAGGAGCGAGCGTTCGCCGCGACGATGAAGCAGCAGGTGGGCGCGATCACCGACCGAGGCCGCACCACGGGTCGGATCCGCCTGATCGTTGATCCCGAGGCACGGACGCTCACGCGCACCGATGAGGGCAGCTTCGAGACGGACGGCTTCCAGCGCATGAACGTCGTCAGGCTCGTGGGGGTGATGGCGGCGGATACCCGGGCCACGATCGAGACGGTTGAGCCGAAGGTCATCACGCTGTGGAGCGCGGTGGCGCTTCATGCGGTGACGGTGACGGCGGAGTTGAAGACCATCGGCGGCGGCATCGACATCCCGTCCGAGATCCCTGAGTTGGATCCCGACTTGGACGACAGCCCCGACGGACCTGCGCCTGATGGGCGTGACGATCGAGACGGGCCCTTCATTGACGGTGGGAAATCCTGAACGAGTCTTCGAGGGCCAGTATTACTTTAGCGATTTCGGCCGACAGTACGACGTTGCACCCGACGGGCAGCGGTTTCTGATGCTTAAGAACGCAGCGATTGCTGACACCGACGACCCGTTCGCCGGCTTGACGCAGATCGTCGTCGTCCAAAACTGGTTCGAGAAGTTGAAGGCTCGCGTACCGGTGCCGTAGGCTTGACGCGAGTCAGGAGGGATCCATGAGGAACTCCGCCGCACGGTGGCGCCTGATCCGGCTAGCCGCCTGCATCGTCGTCGTCATCATCGTCGCTGGCAGCGCCTGCACGGAGGTCAACCCGCGCCGGCTCGACATCGGGTGGAGCGAGAGTCCCCAGGCTGGGCTCAACCCGTTCCTCGCGCGAAATGAGGGGGACTACCTCTTCCTCGGTCTCATCTACGAGCCGCTCTGCATGCCGATGATGGACGGCTCGGTCGAGCCCTGGATCGCCGAGAGCTGGGAGTTCGACGCGGATCGGAACGAGTGGCTGTTCCATCTGGACGCGCGCGCGCGCTGGAGCGACGGCACTCCGCTCAGCGCGGATGACGTCGTCTTCACGTTCGAGACTATCTACCAGGGCGACTTCCCGATGGGATCGACGACGAAGGCGTTCGTGAAGTCGGTCGAGGCGGTCGACGCGCAGACCGTTCGCTTCGCGATGAACGGCGGTTTCGCCGGCGCCCTCTCGCTGCTCGGCGGCACCTTGATCATGCCGAGGCACGTCTGGGCTGAGGTGGAAGACGTCGCACAGCACCAGAACGCCATGCCGGTCGGAAGCGGCCCGTTCGTCCTTGAGGAGTTCCAGCCTCGCAGCTTCCTCCACGTCGTACGCGACGCCGACTACTGGCGCGGGGCCGCCCGGATCGACGAGGTCGTGATCCGCGTCTTCCTGAACCTCGAAGCCGAGGTCGTGGCGCTGATGAAGGGGGAGCTCGACCTCATGCCCGACCTGTCGGGCAGCGAGGCGCTGATCCCACCCCTGGAGGAGGACGCCAACGTCGAGGTGCTCATCGACCGCTGGCCGCACATCTTCTATCTGGCGCCGAATCATCGGGTCGATCCCTGGGGACGCAAGGAGTTCCGGCAGGCGGTCGACCTCGCGCTGGACAAGCAGGCGATCCTCGATACCTCGCTGGCTGGATTCGCCGAGATGCCGCTGATGGGCTACGTGCCGCCGCTCGCGACCAAGTGGGCGAACCCATCGGTCGAGTGGCGGGGCGTTGGGATGACCGAGGCCGAGCGACTCGCGGCGGCGAACGGCCTCTTGGACGACCTCGGACTCGCCCGAGATGACGCCGGCCTCCGGCAAACAAGCGACGGAGAGCCGCTGGCCTTCACGGTCAGCAGCCTGACCTACCCCTCCTACATCCGGGCGGCGGAGCTGGCCAAGGAGAGCCTGGCGAAGGTGGGGATCGAACTCACCGTGCAGGTCTCGGATCCGGAAACGCTGTACGGGGGCATCGTCTTCAGCGGCGAGCGGTCGCTGGACTGGCAGCTCCTCGTGCACGGCTCGACGCTGCACCCCGATCCGGATCACTTCGCGAGGGAATTCGCGCCCGTTCCTCCCAACCCGTGGGACAACGCCGTCGCCTTTGGGTGGGAGCACGAGGGTCTGCAGTCGCTGCTGCGGGATTCCCGAACGGAGATGGACGACACCCGGCGCCAGCAGATGATTCAGGACGCCCAGGCGCTGTTCGCCGAGGAGCTCCCGGTGATCACCCTGGGACACCGGTTGCATCCAGCCGCGCATCGCACGGACAAGTTCATGGGCTGGAACCCGGCGAAGATCATCTACGGTGGGATGGTGCACCCGCTGGGTTCGATCGTGAACCTGCTGTCGCTCGAACCGATCTGATTGTGTCCGGGCGTTGGCTCATCCGCCGGCTCTCGACGAACGCGGTCGTGTTGTTCGCGGCGCTGGTCGTCAACTTCGCGCTCCCGCGCCTGATGCCGGGGAGCCCGGTCGATCGCTTCGCGGGCGGCGCGAAGATGTCGGCCGAGGCACGCGACGCGCTGATCGAGCGCTTCGGCCTGAACGCCCCGCTGTGGGATCAGTTCTGGCGCTACCTCGCAGGGACGCTGCAGGCTGACCTCGGCCAATCGTTCGCCTACTTCCCACAGCCCGTCTCCGAGTTGCTGCTGCGGGCGCTGCCCTGGACGCTGCTGCTTCTCGTCACGTCGCTCGTGCTGCAGGTCGGCATCGGCTACCTCCTCGGGGCGACCTCCGGCTGGCACGCCGGCAGCCGTCTCGATGCCGGGCTCCAGACACTGTCGCTGATCTTCTTCTCGACGCCGCTGTTCTGGGTGGCGATGGTGCTGCTCTACGTCTTCGGGTTTCAGCTCGGCTGGCTGCCGCTGAGCGGCGCGTTCACGATCGGGCTCGACGCCGGTCTCGCGGTCCGGGTCGGCGACGTGGCCCGTCACGCGATCCTTCCGATCGCGTCGCTGACGATCGCGCAGTATGCCTCGTATCAGATCATCCTCCGGAACAACATGGTCGGTGTGCTCCAGGAGCAGTACATGCTCATGGCCGAGGCGAAGGGGCTCAGCGATCGGACACTCAAGCACACCCATGCGGCCCGTAACGCGCTGCTGCCGGTCGTCACGTTCCTGGGTGTGAGTCTCGCGATGAGCCTCACCGGGTCGGTCTTCGTCGAATCGGTGTTCTCCTATCCTGGCCTGGGCAAGCTGATGTACGACTCGGTGCTCAGCCGCGACTACCCGATGCTCCAGGGGTGCTTCCTCATGTTCTCCCTGGTCGTGGTGGCCGCCAACCTGCTCGTCGACATCGCGTACTGGTTCCTCGACCCGAGGATCACTTACTGAGCAGCCATGCCGAGCAGACGATCCGACCGAGTGCGCGAGCGACGGCGGCGCTACCTTCGGCGTTTCGCCCGGAGACGGACGGCGCTCCTGGGTCTGGCGGTGGTCGGCGTCTTCGTCGTGGCCAGCGTCTTCGCGCCCTATCTGGCTCCCTACGACGCGGCGAGCCGGGTCGGCGAACCGTTCGGCTCGCCCAGTTGGGAGCACTGGCTCGGGACCAACGATATCGGCGTCGACGTCCTGAGCGAGCTGATGTTCGCCGGCCGGATCTCGATGATGGTCGGCTTCCTGGCGGCCGGCGCCATCATCGTTCTGGGAACCGCCGTCGGCCTCGTCTCCGGCTACTTCGGTGGCGCGATCGACGAGGCGCTCATGCGCGTCACCGACATCGTCTTGATGCTGCCCCGGCTGCCGCTCATGATCGTGATGGCCGCCTACCTGGGGCCGGGCATCTGGACGATCGTCGTCGTCTACTCCAGCGTCGGCTGGGCGAGCGTCGCCCGCCAGATCCGGTCGCAGGTGCTGTCGATTCGCAAGGCCTCGTTCATCGAGGCCTCGCGCGGCATCGGCACCGGTCACGCCCGGATGCTCCGGGAGCACGTGCTGCCCAACGTTCTCGGCATCGTCGTGGCCAACGGCGTCATGGAGCTGATGTTCGCCGTACTCGCCGAGGCCGGGTTGAGCTTTCTCGGGCTCGGGGATCCGGCGAACAAGAGCTGGGGGGTGATGCTCTACTTCGCCCAGATCCAGGGGGCGTTCCTGCGCGGCGCCTGGTGGTGGATCCTGTCGCCGGGACTCTGCATCGCGCTGCTCAGCTGCTCCGTCGCGTTCATCGGAACGGCGATCAACGATTCGCTCTCGCCGGCGAGGGCGGGCCGGTAGCGCCATGCCACTGCTTGCCGTCAACCATCTCGTGACCTACTACCGGACCACCGACGGGCCGGTGCGAGCGCTCGACGATCTGAGCTTCACCCTCGAGCGCGGGACGTCACTCGGGATCGCCGGGGAGTCTGGGTGCGGGAAGAGCACGGTGGCGCTGGCGCTGCTACGGTTGCTCGAGGTGAGAGGCGGCGGGATCGACTCCGGTCGGGTGGTCTTCGACGGCCAGTCGCTCCTCGAGATGAGCAAGGCTGAGCTCAACCGGATCCGCTGGGAGCGCATCGCGCTCATCCCCCAGGCCGCTATCAGCGGCCTGAATCCGGTGTATCGCGTCGGAGACCAGATCGTCGAGGCGATCCGATCGCATCGATCGGTCAGTAAGTCGCAGGCGCTCGAACGCGCGCGCGCGCTTCTGACGCGCGTCGGGCTGGGCGAGTCGACGCTTCGAGCGTTTCCGCACGAGATGAGCGGCGGCATGCGGCAGCGCGCGATGATCGCCATGGCCCTGGTGCTGGATCCCGACCTGGTGGTCGCCGACGAGCCGACCACGGCACTCGACACCGTGACGCAGGCACAGATTGTCGGCTTGCTGCGCCGACTGCAGCGCGAGATGAAGATCGCGACGGTCTTCATCTCGCACGATCTCTCCGTCCTGGCGCAGATCTGCGACCGGCTGATGGTGATGTACGCCGGTCAGATCGTCGAGACCGCGGATGTCGCGGACCTGTTCCACTCGCCCTGCCATCCCTACACCAAGGCGCTGCTGGGCTCGTTTCCTGACATCACGGCAGCGCCCAGGCCGATGTCACCCCTGCCCGGCAAGCCCCCGGAGCTGTCCAGCCCGCCACGTGGCTGCCGCTTTCACCCGCGTTGCCCGGAGAGCGATGCCCGGTGCGAGCAGGTCGAGCCCGATCTACTGGGGGTCGGCGCCGGACGCCAGGTCAGGTGTCATCTCTGGAGCGAGGGGAGATGAACGGACCACTGCTCCAGGTGGATCACGTCAGCAAGCTGTTCGTCCCGCGCGGTCCGGGCCTGCTCGCGAGGCGACGCGAGCCTCACCGCGCCCTCGACGACATCAGCTTCGAGGTGCGCCGAGGCGAAACGCTCGGCATCGTGGGCGAGAGCGGCAGCGGAAAGACGACGCTGGCCCGCCTGATCGTCGGACTCGCGACGCCGAGCGAGGGGAGAGTCTCGTTCGACGGTCGTGACATCAACGCGCTGGGGAGGCGTGAGACCAAGGCGCTACGCCGCCAGGTTCAGCTGGTGTTTCAGGATCCCTACGGCTCGCTCGACCCGAAGCAGAGCGTCTTCGAGATCCTGACGGAACCGGCCCGGGTCCACCGCCTCTGCGATGCCGACGCGCTGGAAGAACGAGCAGGAGAGATGCTCGAACTCGTCGGCCTCCCGTCCACCCGCGAGTTCCTGATGAAGGTGCCCAGCGAGCTCAGCGGGGGGGAACGGCAGCGGATCGGTATAGGCCGATGTCTCATGATCGGCGCGCACCTCATCGTTGCGGACGAACCGGTGAGCATGCTGGATGCCTCCGTCAAGGCCGGCATCGTCTCCTTGCTGATGGATCTCAAGCGCACCCAGGCGCTGACCTACATCCTGATCACCCACGAGTTGGCCCTGGCCTACCGGACGTGCGACCGGATCGCGGTGATGCACGCCGGGCGGCTCGTGGAGCTTGGCCCGGCCGAGGCGGTCGTCAGGACCCCGCGCCATCCCTACTCGCAGCTGCTCATGGATTCGGTTCCGCCGCTGGTTCCGGACCCCGGGTGGGTAGCCCTGGAACGCGCTGCGATCGCGCCGCCCGCCGCCGACGCGTGCTGCCCGGACGGTTGCGCGTACTACGCCCCGTGCCCTCGAAAGGCGGATGTCTGTCGGGTGAAGCGCCCGCCGTTCCTCGATGTCGGCACGCACCACTTCCTGGCGTGTCACCTCAACGCCGCGCGCGACGACGGCTAAACCGGTGGGCGAGTGTTGGGTGGCGGCGGATTCTTCATCCCGAGGCGGAAGTGCTCTCCGGTTGCCTGCCGCTTCCAGCGGGCGCGCTGCATCAACGGCAAGTTGACACGGATCGCGCCTTCCTCATACTCGGGGCACCGCATCTCACAACAGCCGCAATACCAGCACTCGTCGGGGTAGAGGACCAAGGGCACCGTTCCCTTACCCGCCTGCGGGGCCAGCACGTCGATCGGACACGCCTCGACGCACAGCTTGCAGCCGTTGCACGCCTCCTCGTCGAAGACGATCGGCTGGTTGGGCGTGACCAGATTCGGTCCGCGCGTCGCCTTGCGATCCGCGAGACCCGTGAGTCCCGGCGCAGTGGATTCGTTCATGACTGGCTACGCCTCAACAGAAGACAGATTGTGGTGCGCGTAGTTGCGCTCGAGATCGCCCGCGTAGTCGAGGGCCAGATCGCCCGCCACCACCTTGTCGCCGTCGAGCCTGATGGTGACCCACTTGTGCCACGCCGCCGGATCGTCATCCGGGAAATCGAGCCGCTCGAAGAAGAGCCAGCTACAACTCGCCTGGCGAGCGAGGCTCGCGTGTGTGATCATCTCGCAGCAGGTGAGGATGTCCAGCGCCTCGATCGCCCGCATCAGTTCGTGCGGGTTCCGCGCGCAGAGCGTCGTCGCCTCGGCCTCCTTTAACTCTTCGAGGTACCGGAGGCCGATCCGCATCAGCGTCTCGTTCTTGCGATCGCCGCAATACTCCTGCATGACCTTCGCGATTCCGCCGGACAGCTCCTTCCAGCTGACGCCGTCGTCGCGCATCACTGGCCCGTAGACCCGCGCCTTCTCCGCGTCCACCTGACACCGAACGATCGGGGCGTGAGCGATGCCACTGGCGAACTCCGCGGCGTGCGTGCCGGCCCACCGACCGGTCGAGCAGGCCTGCGCGACCCCAATCCCATCGAAGACCTGCTGTCCCGCCGCCCAGAGACCGTCGAGCGTCGTCTTGAGTGTCCAGTCGTGGGTCATCGCGCCGTAGCGGAGGCGGCGCCAGCCGAGTGGCGCGTTGCCCCGCTCGCAGACCTGGAGCTGGTCCTTGTCGGGGTCGAAGCCGGCCTGCGTGAGCTGCCGGTAGATCGTCCAGGTGTGTCCTTCCTGACCGATCATCAGGCCGAAGATAGCGCGCCGGTCGGCGGCGGGCATGCCGGGAAGGTTGGCATACAGCGGCAGCGTGTACTCGCCCCGCTCGATCCGTTCCTGCAGATCGGGAATCAGTTGGGGAATCGACGGCGCCTGGCCCTCCTCCGGCCCGAGGACAAGGTGAAAGAAGCCGTCCTCCGGCCGGGGATGCGTCCGCTCGGCGACAGTCTCGAGCGGCTGCCCCCCCTTGCCCAGCCAGGGGACCTCCTTTCCGTTAGCGTCGACGATCGAGCAGGGATACCAAGAGGCGAAGTTGGACCCGCTGCCGAACATGACGGTGCCGATGCCGGTCGCCCCGCCCCACTCTTCGTGAGTCGACGATTCCATGCGGGCGAACTCGGCCCCGGCCCTGAAGGCCATCGCATGACCGTTCCCGGCGTTGGTCGGCGGCCCGTCCCGGCCCACGAGGCCGGTCAACTCGCTCGAGAAGATCCAGAGGCGCTCGGGCGTCGCCATGCACATGACGACGGCCTTGGCCTTGCAGACGAGGAACGCGCCGGTCCGGACGTTGACGGCCGTGCAGCCGACGACGCGCGACCCAGTCGCTCCGGTTTCCGTCAAGAGCGAGGTCGCCATCGTCCGTTCGAAGAGCTGGATCCGGTTGCGCCGGAGCGCCTTGTGCAGGGCCGGCTTGAGTCCGGTCCCCCAGACCCTGAGGCAGTTGCGCGTCGCGTAGTCGTAGGCGTACAGGAACTTCGTCTCTTCGTCCCGGAACGGCGCGCCGACGAATTCGTCGTTCACGTCCCGGACCTGCATCCCTAGCTGCTCCAGCTCGAGCAGGACATCGTAGCTGTCCCTCGCCGTGATGTAGGTCGAGATGTAGTTGCCGTAGCCGCCCTTGTAGTCGTCGATCGGCATCCGGGTGTAGTACTCCGGGTCGACCGTGCTCGCCGGGTTCGACGGGCAGTCCATCCAGTGGTCGAAGCCAGAGCCGGCGGCACCGCTGGACCGCGTCGCGCCCTTCTCCAGGACGACCACCCGGGCTCCCGCCCGGGCCGCCGCGAGAGCGGCGCTGCAGCCCGACGCGCCGCCACCGAGGATGAGGACGTCCGCCTCCACCTCCAGCTCGTTCCCGTAGGTGACCGGGTAGGGCCAGGCCGCGTTGTTGTCCGACGGGACGTCCATTATCTGATCTCCTGGCTACTCTCGGTCGGTCTCGACCTCTTCCGTATGACCGGCATCATATCGCGCTGGCTCGCCCTCCAACTACATTGGCCCTTGCGTGCGAGATCGATTCCCTCGACCACCCCTCTCACCAAGACAGGTTTCTTCGTCCCGCGACACCGGAATGGAGCATCAGCCATGCGTGAACTCGTAGCGGACCTGCTCGGCAACGGACTCTCAAGGCGCGGCTTCATCAAGAGCATGACCGCCATCGGCTTCACCGCTCAGGCTGCCAGCGCGGTCCTGGCCAACGTGGAGGCGGCGCAGCCCGATGATCCCGGCGCCTACCGGACGGTGACGGCCATCGGTGGCGAGCTGTGGGTCGACCAGCTCCAGGCGTCAGGCGTCGAGTATGTGTTCACCAATCCAGGGTCGGCCGAGACGGGCTTCTTCGACGCAATGACCGACCGCCCCGGTCTCCAGCTCATCATGGGGCTGCACGAGGGCGTGGTCATCGCGATGGCGGACGTCTACCACCGCGTGACTGGCAAGCCAGCCTTCGTGAACGTGCACGCCATGCCGGGCACGGCGCAGATGGGCGGGCAACTCTACAATGCCCAGAAGGCACGGTCGGCCATCGTCGTGACAGCCGGGTTCTCCGACAACACAATCTTCAGCGACACGCCGGGACTGGGACCGGCCCCGGGCTACGGTCAGGCGGACGTCACCAGGCCGGTTACCAAGCTCGCGTGGGATGTCCGGCAACCCGAGAGCATCCCGCTGGCCCTGAGACGCGCCTTCAAGGTGGCGAGTGCCCCGCCCGGGGGACCTGTGTACGTCGCCATCACCACCGGCGCCCAGCGCAGTGGCCCGGTCACGGCGCAACTGGTCGACCAGACGCGGTTCGATATTCCGATGCGGCCTCGGCCTGACGCCGATCGGATCGAGCAGGTGGCGCGGCGCCTCATCGAGGGGCGGCAGCCGTTGCTCGTGGTCGACCCGGATCTCCACAAGTCGGGGGCCGTCGAGTCGGCCGTCGAACTGGTCGACCTGCTCGGTCTGGCGGTCCTCGATCCGCGTGCGGCCGCTTCGACCAACAGCGGGTTCCCGAATCAGCATCCGCTCTACTGGGATGGCAAGGTGTTCGGCGGCGCGAATCTGTCCCGCACGGCCAATCCGTACGAGGCTTACGATGTCCTCCTCGGGATCGGGACGGAGAACATCGCCTCGGGCCGGTCACCCGAGCAGGTCACACGTGCCGCGCATGCCTGGAAGGCGGTCGTCGGCGTCGACGTCGAAACGATGGGCCGCACGGCACCGTTCGAGCTCGGTGTGGTCGCCGACCCGAAGGCCGCCGTCGAGGACCTGCTCGACACGGTGAAGAGCCTAGCCACTGAGCAACGGCTCGCTGCCATTCGCAGAGATCGGGTCGATCGGATCGCGCCAGCGGTCGCCGCGGCTCGCACGCAGGTGGAGCATGAGGTCCAGGAGGCGTTCGGGAAGCAGCCGATGCATCCGGACGAACTCGGCATGGCCATCGGTCGCTCCATCGAGCGGGACGCCTACATCGTGAACGAGAACATGAGCCACGACTTCTCGCTGCGTCATGGTGTCATCCAGCGCTACGGCGGCGACGGGAGGATGCGGATCGGCTCGGGCGGCGGCAGCCTGGGCTGGGGTGTCGGGGCCGCCATCGGCGCGAAGATCGGCGATCCGAACCGTCAGGTCGTGCTGAACATCGGCGATGGGTCGGTGATGTACAGCGCGTCCGGGTTCTGGACGATGGCTCGCTACGAGATCCCGGTCCTGACGATCGTCTGGAACAACCACAACTACCAGACCGTTCGACACGGCTTTGCCGCCTTCGGCGGCAAGATGGCCGACACCGGGCACTATGCCGGGATGCACCTCGGGAATCCCGACATCGATTTCGTCGGGTTGGCGAAGAGCCAGGGGGTCGAAGGGGTGAAGGTCACGACGGCGAGCGAGCTCGCCGACGCGCTGACGCGCGGCACGGCGGCGACCCGAGCCGGGAGCCCGTATCTGATCGACGTCGCGATCAGCCAGATCGGTGGCGGCGCGGGCTCCGACTGGTATCAGACGTTCAGCGTCGCCAAGACGCGGACTCGACTCGTGTAGGCGCGTTGCCCTCGGCCGGTAGCGCCTCTTCGAGCATGCCGATGAGCAGGTCGATCTGCTCATCGGTCCCGGTGGTGATCCGCAGGCAGGTGCGCAGGCGCGGTTCGTGAACCGGGCGTACGATCAGGCCACGGCGCAGCAGGCGCTCGAAGACGGTGTCTGCCTCGAGCGCCACATCGACCAGCACGAAGTTCGCTTCCGATCGAACGGCCGATAGCCCGAGACGATCGAACTCGCGGTACAGCCGCACGCGCATCTTCTCGTTCAAGACCACCGAGCGCTCCGTGTGCGCGACGTCGCTCAGGGCGACCTCGGCCGCGTGCAGGGCCGCTGTACTCGTACTGAACGGCAGTTGACCCAGCAGGAGCGCCCGCGCGACGGTCGGATGCGTGACAGCGTAGCCGACGCGCAGCCCCGCGAGCCCGTAGACCTTCGAGAAGGTTCGGAGCACGATGACGTTCGGGTGGCGCTCGACGACACGGGCGGGGTCCACGCGCAATGAGGGATCGACGTACTCGTTGTAGGCCAGGTCCAGGACGCAGACTACCTCGGGCGCGAGTTTCTCCAGGAAGAGTTCGAGATCCGCGGTGGGAATCGCCTTGCCCGTCGGGTTGTTCGGCGAGGCGAGGAAGATCGCGCGGGTCCGGCCGGAGACCGTCGAGAGCATCCGTTCGAGGTCGTGGTCCAGTCGATCGTCGAGCGGCACGATGGCGGGGGTGGCGTCGGCGAGCCGCGTCACGTTCGCGTAGACGGAGAAGCAGAGGTCGGTCAGGATGACTTCGTCGCCGCGATCGACGAACGCCTCCGCGACCAGGCGCATCAGATCCGATGAGCCGGCGCCGACCACGATCCCGTCGATGCTGATGCCGAGGTGCCTGGCCAGCGCATCACGCAGGACCCAGCCATCGCAGTCCGGATAGGTGTGCAACTCGAGATCCGATCGGCCCAGGGCGTCGATCGCGCGCGGTGACGGTCCCAACGGATTCTCGTTCGACGCGAGCTTGACGACGCGGGTCAGGCCGAGTTCCTGTCGAACTTCCCGGATCGGCTTGCCAGGTTCGTACGGACAGACCATCTCGATCGCCAGCCGGGGCTTGACGCAGGTGCGAGATGACTTCGCCGGATCGGTCGTTGGCCTGGTCACGGCGTGCTCGTCTGCTTCCGCGCGTTCACCGCGCGCCTGGCGTCGAGGGCCCGGAGGACCTTCTCTGGAGTGATTGGCAGGTCCCGGATCCGCACGCCCACGGCGTCGTAGATGGCGTTGGCGATGGCCGGTGCCGTGGGGACGAGGCCGGGTTCGCCCACGCCCTTCGCGCCGAAGGGGCCCGCCGGGTCGTCGGTCTCGATGAACTCGAGGTGCACCGGGAAGCCCATCTCGTGCGTCGTCGGAATCTTGTAGTCGGTGAAGCTCGGGTTGAGGATGCGGCCCTGCTCGGTGCGGACCTCCTCGTAGAGCGCGTAGCCGACGCCCTGCGCGAGCCCGCCGTAGGCCTGTCCGGCCAGCGTCTGCGGGTTGAGCACCTTGCCGACGTCGTGCGCCGCGACCATCCTGACGATCCGCACCTCGCCGGTCTCCTCGTCGACCTCGACCTCGGCCCCCTGTGCGCCGTAGGCGTAAGTGGCCGACATGTTTCCGACCCCTTTCCGCCAGTCCGGCAGCTCGCTCTGAGGTTCGTAGAAGGCCGCTGTCGTGATCACCTCGCCGCGGCTTCCACGAAAGTGAATCGCTCGGAGGAGGCGGTCGAGATCGACCTTCAGCCAGGGCTCGTCCGGCGCGCCCGACACGACGATCTGCCCGTCGGTGAGTTCGAAGCGGTCGGCTTTCGCCGCGGTCGCCACGTCGAACGCCGGCACCCGATAGTCCGGATGCTCCGTGCGGTATCGCTCCAGGTTCTGCCGGGCGAGCCGCGGAAAGACCTCTTCGGCCGCGGCAAAGATCTGCGCGCGGGCCTTCTCGGCAGCGGCGAGCGCCGCGTTGCAGGCGATGAAGGCTCCGCGGCTCGCGTGGGTCCCCACGTCCCAGGGGCAGGTGCCCGTATCGGTCGGGTTGATCGTGATCTTGTCGGGGCTCACGCCGAGCGCCTCGGCCACCGTGAGGCTGAGCGCAGAGTGCAGCCCCTGGCCCATCTCCACGCCGCCGTACGAGACGTTGATCTGGCCGAAGTCGTCGAACTTCATGATGACGCCGCCGCCGTCCGACTTGTAGATCCGGCCGGATCCGCCGACGTGGATGAGCGACGCCATCCCGACGCCGCGCCGCGCGCGCCGCTCGGCGCCCCAGTCGAGCTTGGCTGCGGTCGCCTCCATGCACTCCTTCAAGCCGCACGTGGTCACCTGGAGGCCCATCGGGGTCGTCTCGCCCGGCTCGTTGCAGTTCCTCATCCTGAGCTCGTACGGATCGATGCTCGCGGCTTCGGCCAACTCGTCGAGGTTGCTCTCGATGGGCCACGTGACCTCCGGGTTGCCGTAGCCCCGCATCGCCTGGCAGTAGGTGTTGTTCGTGTACACGAGGCGTGCATCGAACGAGACGTTCGGCACACGGTACAGCGAGGTCACCGGCAGGAGCATGACGGTGGGAAACGTCGCGCCCCACGACGCATAGGCGCCGTTGTCCTGCCGGACGCGGACCCGCCGGAACGTCAGCCTTCCCTCACGGTCGCAGCCCTGAGCGATCTCGACCTCGGCCGACTGGCGGGGCGACAGATTGGCGAACTCCTCCTCGCGGTCGTACAGGATCTTGACGGGGCGATTCGTTCGATGCGCCAGCACGATCGCGATGTACTCGTAGGCGTGGGTGTCGAGGCCAGTTCCGAAGGCTCCCCCGAGGGTCGGGACGATGACCCGGCAGTTCCGCCCGGGCAGCCCGAGGGCCTCGAGCGCCCTCATGAAATCGCGCTGGGCGAGGAAGGGGATCTGCGTCCGGGCCACCATCGACAGGTTGCCGCTCATGTCGAGCTCTGCGATACAGCCGGCGGTGCCGAGGCAGCTCTGCTGCATCAGTTGCGTGGAGAAACGACCCTCGACGACGTGTGCCGACGCACGCTCGGCAACTGCCAGGTCGCCTGACTCGTGTCCGTAGCGGAGGCTGAGCTCGTTGGTGGTGAGCGGGTTGCCGCGCGCATCCATTTCATGAACGAGCGGCGCACCCTCGGCCATCGCCTCGTCCAGACTGAACACCCCCGGTAGGGGCTCGTACTCCACGTCGATCAGGTCGACTGCCTCGGCCGCGATATCGGGATCGATCGCTGCCACCGCCGCGACCTCGTCGCGGAACTGGCGGACCTTGCCCCGCTTGAGCGCGAAGTTGTCGTTCAAGAATCCGATACGGATCTCGGGCGTGTCGTAGGCCGTGACCACCGCGCGCACGCCCGGGAGACGCGCAGCCCGGGAGGTGTCTATCCGCACGATCCTGGCGTGGGCGTGCTCGCTGAACTTCACCTTGCCGTGCAGCATTCCGGGGCGGACCAGATCGTTGATGTAGAGCGTGCGCCCCGCCGCCTTGTCCGCGGCGTCCGGGCGCGGGCGTGCCTTGCCGATGTGGCGGTGGCGGCTCATCGAGGTGTCTCCCCTCCGCTGCCCGGGCCGATGAGCTCGGCCGCCGCTCGGACCGACTCGATGATCTGCGCGTACCCGGTGCAGCGACAAAGGTTCCCGACGAGGGCGTCGCGAATCTCGGCGTCGCTCGGCGCGGGGGTGGCCTCGAGGAGCGCCGTCGCGCTCATGATCATTCCAGGTGTGCAGAACCCGCACTGAATCCCGCCCGTCTCGACGAAAGCCTGCTGGACGTGCGACAGCTTGCCACCGGGGCCGAGCAGACCCTCGATGGTGGTGACCGCTCGGCCTTCCACCTCGAGGGCGACCAGCAGACATGCGTTGACGGGACGTCCATCGAGGAGCACGGTGCACGAGCCACATTCACCGTTGCCGCAGCCCTCCTTCGTGCCGGTCAACCCGAGGTCCTCGCGCAGGACGTCGATGAGCCGGGCGCTCGGCGCGACCTGGAGCGTGGTCGACGAGCCGTTAACCTCCAACGTGCACTCGACGTTCATCTGCTTTCCTCGCAGGCAGCCGTGATAGCGCGTCGAACGAGCGTGCTCGTCAGCCGGCGCCGGTAGCTCGCGCTCGCTCGGATGTCGGTGATCGGCGCGATCTCGCCCTCGGCCAGGCGGGCGGCCTCGTCGAGCAGCGCCGCGTCGACCGCCCGGCCTTCGAGCAGGTTCTCGACCGCTCGGAGCCGGAGCGGGCAGGGTGCGACGGCCCCGGCGGCCACTCGCGGGCGCGTCAGCCGATTGCCCGCGAGCTGGAAGTGAACCGCGACGCTCGTCAAGGCGATGTCCATGCCCACCCGAGACCTTCGCAGGAAGCAGGAGCGCGCCTCGGGCCGGGGCGGTTCCAGCACGATGCTGGTGAGCACCTCTCGCGGCGCGAGATCTGTTTGCCCGGGTCCCTTGAAGAACGCATCCAGTGGCACCTCGCGCGTTCCCTGCGGACCTTCGATCTCGACGCGGGCGTCGAGTGCGAGAAGCACTGGCGCCATGTCGGCGGCGGGCGACGCGTTGCAGACATTGCCCCCGACCGTTGCGAGGTTGCGCACCTGGACGGAGGCGAACGGGCGCGCGGCGAGTGCGAGCAACGGATAGGCCGCGGTGAGTTCGGGATGTTCGAGGACCTGCCCGATCGTCGTCCGCGCGCCGATTTGCGTGACCGAGCCCAACTCGATTCGCGACAGCGTGTCGATGCGACCGAGTGAGATCAAGGCGCCAGGGCGCTCGCGGCCGCTACGGATCCGGACCATCATGTCCGTGCCTCCCGCGACATAGCGGGCGCCAGGGATCGCGCCGGCGATCCGAAATGCCTCGGCCAGCGTCTCCGGGCGGTGATAGTCGAACGGGGTCATGCCACGACTCCATCCTGGCGGAGCTGGCGGATCGCGTCCGGCTCGAGGCCGATCTCCGTGAGCACCGTATCGGTGTGCTCCCCGTACGCCGGAGCGAACGGCAGCCGGCCCTCTTGCTGCTCCAGGTACCGCGTGCTCACGGCCGGAGGCGGCAGGCGGACCCGCCGGCCGTCCGGTGCCGTCGTCTCGAGGAGCGCGGGGACGATGCACGGCAGGTCCATGACTTCGTCGATCAGGGTGATCGGCGCATGCGGGACGGCGGCGGCCACGAGCGCCGCGGCGACTTCGGCGGTCGGCCGGCCGCTGGTGATGGCCCGTATGGATCGGTGCAGCTCGTCCTTGACGGCGCGGCGCCCTTCGTTGGTCGACAGGTGGGGCAGCGCGAGCGAGGCGAACAGCGGGCGCTCGACGAGTCGACCCCACTGGGCGTCGCTGCCCACCGCAATGAAAACGAAGCCATCGCGCGTCGGATAGGCGTTCACCGGGATGAACTGGCGATGCTCGTTACCCGCGCGCCGCAGCTCGTCGGCGGCGCTGCCCATGTCGAGCATCGGCAGAAACGTCTGCAGCCACGACACGGCACCCTGGGCCATCGACACGTCGATCGGCCGACCGTGACCCGTCTCGGCACGCTCGAGCAGTGCGAGCAGCACTTGCGCGAAAGTTTCGTCGCCTGCCTTGAGATCGCTCAGCGGCGGGCCACATTGCAGTGGTGGCCCATCCGGATGGCCCGTGATGTCCATGTAGCCGCACAGCGCCTGCATCATCGGGTCGTAGCCCGGCACGTCGGGGTGGGCGAGTCCCATCGCCGAGATGCTGCACCAGATGAGCTCGGGCCGGATGTCGGCAAGGGTCGCGTAGTCGAAGCCGAGCGGTGCGTGCCGGGCCGGGAGTGTGTTTGTGCAGAAGATGTCGACCGGGAGATCGCGAACCAGACGATGGAGCAACGCGCGGCCCGATTCCTGCTTGAGGTCTATCGCGAGCGCCTGCTTCCCGACGTTGGGCGCGACGAAGTAGCTATGGCGGTCGGCACCGGCCACCGGCTGGCCGATATACCGGTTGGGGTCGCCCTTCGATCGCTGGCCGGATCGGGGCGTGGCCTCGATCCGGATCACTCGCCAGCCGAGTTGCACGAAGCGCTGGGTGGCGTACGACATCGAGAGCGCCTGCTCGATGCTGAGGACCACCTGTGGCTTTGGTGCGTAACGTTCGCCCACTAGAACCTCACCGGCTCCTGGTATGTTCCGAAGACCGACTTGAGCGCGCCGCACACCTCGCCGACCGTGCCGTACGCCTCGACGGCGTCCATGACGGCCGGCATGACGTTGCGGCCTCCGGAGGCATTCTCTCGCACGCGCGCGAGGGCTCGGGCGACCGCGTCCGAGTCCCGTTCGGTCCGGATGCGTCGAAGCCGCTCGATCTGACGGCCGGCCTCGGCCTGCCGGTAGGGGTGAAACTCCACCGACGGCTCCTCCGGTTCGTCTTCCGCGAAGCAGTTGACCCCGACCTTCTTGGTTTCGCCGCGCTGCTGCCGCAGTTCTCGCTCGAACGCCTGGCGATTCACCTCGGCCTGGACGCGTCCGTCGGTGACGCCCTGGACGATGCCGCCTTCCGCGTCGAGGCGGTCCATCGTCTCCACGATGAGCCGTTCCATCCGGTTGGTCATCGTTTCCACGAAGTACGAGCCGGCGAGTGGGTCGACCGTGTCGCAGAGCCCGATCTCGAGCATCAGGATCTGCATCGTGCGGAGCGACAACACGGCCGCGCGTTCGCTCGGAATGGTGTAGGCCTCGTCGTACGAGCAGAGCGCCATGGTCTGGGTGCCCGACAGGGCGCTGGACAGCGCGTAGTAGGCGCCGCGAACGATGTTGTTCTCCGGCTGCTGGATGGTCAGCCCCCCGCCCCCGCCGCCGGCGATCATGCGCAGCTTCATCGAGCGCGGATCTTTCGCGCCGTAGTGCTCCTTCAGGATTTTCGCCCAGAGTCGCCGGCCGGCGCGGAACTTCGCGACCTGCTCCCAGACGTTGCCGTAGATATCGAAGTTGAACGAGAGGCCGCGCGCGAACTCGTCGATGTCGAGCCCGCGCTCCAGCACGTGGTCGATGTAGGCCTTGGCGATGGCCAGCCCCGCGGCCATCTCGTAGGCCGGGTTCGCGCCCGATTCACGGATGTGGTACCCGCAGACGCTCACCGGGCTGTACCCGGGCACTTCGCGGGCGCAGAACTCGATCGTGTCTCCGACCAGCCGCATCGACGCGTCGACGGGAAAGATCCAGGTGCCGCGCCCGATGAACTCCTTGAGGATGTCGTTCTGCGCGGTGCCGCGCAGCGCGGAGAGATCGAAGCCGCGCTTCCGGGCCATTGCGAAATACATCGCCATGATGGCGACCGCCGACCCGTTGATGGTCAGTGACACGGTGATCTGGTTCAGATCGATCTCCGCGAACGCCTGCTCCAGGTCGGCCAAGGTGTCGACCGCCATGCCGACCCGACCGACCTCGCCGTCGGCCATCGGGTCGTCGGAGTCGAGGCCGCACTGGGTCGGCAGATCGAACGCGACGTTGAGGCCGGTCTGGCCGCGTTCGATCAGGTAGAGAAAACGCTCGTGGGTCTCGGCCGCCGTGCCGAAGCCGGCGTACTGGCGCATCGTCCAGGGACGCGTCCGGTACATCTCGGCGTGAATGCCGCGTGTGTAGGGGTAGTCGCCCGGCGCTCCGATCGCATCGCTGCCGCCGCTCGCCTCCAGGTCCTCCGGCGTGTAGACGGGGTCGATCTCGAGCCCCGACTCCCAGTGCACCCCGGCCGGCGAGTCCTTTCGCCGCTGACTCATCGGGTGACCCGTTCCTCGATGAAGCCGACGACGGCGTCGAACGGCGTGCCGGTTGGAAAGATGCCATTCACCCCGAGGGCGCCGAGCGCGGTGTGGTCTCGCCGTGGAATGTTCCCGCCGACGATCCAGACGACGTCGCTCAGGCCGCGCGCGCGCAGCGCGGCGGCGAGCTTGCCGCACAGCGGCAGGTGGGCGCCCGAGAGGATCGACAACCCGATCACGTCGACATCCTCCTCGAGAGCGGCCTGGGCGATCTCTTCGTGCGAGCGACGCAGGCCGGTGTAGATGACCTCCATGCCGGCGCGCATCAACGCTCGGGTGACCAGCTTGGCGCCGACGTCGTGTCCGTCGAGGCCCGGCTTGGCGACGAGGACGCGGATCGGGCGGCGTGGCGTGGCGCTCAGTACAGCCCCCTCGCGATGTTTACCCGCAGGATCTCCGAGGTGCCGCCACCGATGAGCGTGAAGCGGACGTCTCGGAGATACCGCTCGATCGGGTAATCCCGGGCGTAGCCGTAGCTGGCGAAGATGCGGGCGGCTCGGTCGCAGATCCGCAGGGCGGCCTCCGACGCATGCAGCTTGGCCATCGAGGCTTCCTGGGCGCTGCCGCCGCCCTGCTCGCCGCGCCAGGCGGCCCACCACGTCATCCGCCGCGCCGCCTCGAGGTCGACCGCCATCTCCGCGAGATGCGCCTGGATCGCCTGGAATTTCCTGAGCGGGCGGTCGAATTGGCGGCGTTCGTCGGCGTAGGCGCGGGCGTCCTCGAAGGCGGCGCGACCCACGCCCAGGGCGAGCGCGGCCGTCAGCAGCCGGATCTCCGCGAGCACATCCCGCAAGCAGGAGGCGCCCTGCCCCGGGTCTCCCAGCACGCACGTCGCCGGCGTTTCCTCGAAGCCGACCTCCGAGGTGAGCGACGCGCGCACGCCCATCTTGTCTATGCTCCGTCCGACAGTCAGGCCGTCGGCGCCACGCTCGACGAGGAAGAAGCTCAGCTCGGTGTCTCCCGTGCGGGCCAGGACGGTGAAGAAGTCGGCGACGGGCGCCGAGGTCACCCAGGTCTTGGCCCCGCTGATCAGCCAGCGATCGCCGCGCGCCTCGGCTCGGGTCGTGACCGCCATCAGGTCGCTGCCGGCGTCCGGTTCGGTCATGCAGATGGCGCCGATGGCGTCGCCCGTCAGGGCCGGCAGAAAGAGGCGCTCGCGCAGCGCGCCTTCCGTGAACCGGTGGAGGAACCAGGTGCCCATGAGCGACTGCATGGCGCAGGCCGCCGCGACCGACAGGCTGCCCCAGGCCAGCTCCTCGATGGCGAGCAGGTAGGAGAGGATGTCGGCCCCGCTGCCCTCGGGCTCGGGGTAGCGCATTCCGTAGAACCCGAGCGCGCCCACCTTGGTGAAGAGCTCCCGGGGAAAGTCCGGAGCTTCGTCAAGTTGGTCAGCGACGGGGCGGATCTCCTGCGCCGCGAAGCGATGAAACGTGTCGCGGATGACGCGCTGCTCGTCGCTCAGTGAAAGATCCATCTCAGTTTTCGGTCGTGCGCCGACCCACGTCCGCGGCCATCGCCGCGCGGCGGGCCGCGGTCTCGGCTTCGAGGACCTGCCCGCTCTCCGGATCGATGACGACGCCGTAGGCGGATCGGGCGGCGTCGACGGAGATCAGCTCATCGGCGACCTCCCGACGCACCGTCTCGGCGGGGCGCTCGTGGGGTGGGCCGAAGCCGCCGCCGCCGCCCGCCCGCTGCACGTAGCCGGTGCCGGCGGGCACGCTCGCGACGATCTCCTTGCTCGCGGTCTTGCGGACCGTGCCGTCCGGTAGGTGGAGCTCGATCGAGTTGAGCGTGGCGTCCTGGCCGCCGAATAGCCCGAAGGCCGGCTCGACGTCGCCGTCGCCGAAGATGACGAGCTGCGTCTTCTCTCCGCCGACCCGGTACCGCGTCTCGACGCCGAGACCCCCGCGGAACCGGCCGGCGCCGGCCGAGTCGGTCAGGAACTCGTGCCGCTCCAGCAGGTGCGGGGTCTGCTGCTCGAACATCTCGTAGTCCTGGTCGAGCAGGCCCCCCGAGGCGTCGATCATGCCGATATGGTCGTAGCCGTCACAGTCGATCGTCGCGCCCGACCCGCCTTTCAAGCCCATGAAGAGGATGTCGACGTAGGTATCGAGGCGGCGTGGATCGTGGCCGGTCGAGAGCGAGCAGAGCAGGTTGTTCCAGCCGGCCGTCACGCGGTCGGGGACCACCGGCGCCAGCGCCCGGATGATCGCGTCGGCGTTCGGCGGGCAGAGGTGGTTCCCGAACGTCGTGGCTGCCGGGTAGGCCGCGTTCAGGATCGTTCCCTCGGGAATGATGATCTCCAGCGGTTCGAGCATCCCTTGATTGTGGGGGATTCTCGCGTCGACCATCTGCAGGAAGGTGAGGATGGTGGCGGACGCGCTGGAAGTGTAGGTCCCGTTGACGAAGCCGTCCGTCTGGGGATCGGTCTCGGAATAGTCGAACACGACGCGATCGTCCTCGACGGTGATCGCGACCCGGATCTGGTAGCGGGAACCTGGCGTCCGCCCATCGAAGTAGACAGAGGCCTCTCCGGAATAGGAGCCGTTCGGAATGGTTCGAATCTCGCGCTCCATCATCTGGCGGGTCGACTCGAAGAGCGCCGCCTTGTGTGCCGTGAACCGCTCGAGTCCGTACTTCTCGACGAGCGCGCGGAGCCGGCGTTCGCCGACGGTACAGCTGCCGATCTCCGCGCGCATGTCCTCCTCGACGATCGGCAGCCGCACGTTCGCAAAGATGAGATCCCACACGTCACGGCGCAGTTCGCCGCGCTCGTAGACCTTGACCGCGGGGATCCGCAGCGCCTCCTGCCAGACCTCGGTGGCGTTGGGGTTGTAGCCTCCGCGCACGGCGCCGCCGATGTCGGCCTGGTGCCCCTTGCAGGCCGCCCAGGCCGCCAGCGTGTCGCCGACGAAGATCGGCATGAAGGCCGCGACGTCATTGTTCTGGTTGCCCAGCGAAAAGACGTCGTTGTGGAAGAAGACATCGCCCGGGTAGACGTGGCCTCGAAACTGCTCGGCGATGTGGCTGCAGACCGGTCCGAGCGAAAAGCTCAGGATTGGCAGGTTCTCGGTCTGCTCGAGCATCCGACCTTCAGCGTCGTACAGGCCGGTCACGAAGTCCTTCGCCTCGCAGAGGATCGGTGAGCGCGTCGTCTTTTCCATCGCCACGCTCATCTCGTCGGTGATCGCCTTCAGGGCGCGTCCGATGATCGCCACGAGCACCTTGTCGATCGGGGTGCTACGGCTCATTGCGGGCTCCCGTGCCCCTCGCGCTCGAGCACCAGGGTGCCGAGTTCGTCGACGCGCGTGGTGAATGCGGCGCTGACGAAGAGCGTCGTGTCGACGCGCTCGATTAGCGCCGGCCCCACGATCTCGTGGGCGGTGCGCAGGGCGTGGCCGTCGTAGACCGGCACCTCGTCGAATCGCTCCGTTTCGGGAACGTAGGCCCGCCGCCGGCCCTTGAGTGCGTCGGAGGCGTCCCCGCCGCTCCCAAGCTTGGGGTAGCGTGGCTTGTCCGTGCGGCCGACCGAGCGGACCCGCACGGTGATCAGCGTGAGCCCGGTGCCCTCGGCTTCGAGGTCGTAGCCGTACAGCCGGTTGTGCTCGCGATGGAACGCCGATCCGATGGCATCGAGGTCGCCATTCGCGATCGCCTCCGCCGCCACCGGAACGGTGACCTCGTGGTACTGCTTGGCGTAGCGCAGGTCGAGGAAGACGCCGTGCTGGCGTCGTGCCTCCGGCACGCCCTCGCGAGCAAGTTCGGCGTCGCCAGACGCCATCAAGTCGGCGACGACCGCCTGGAGGCGACTCGGATCGAGATCGGAGAGGGCCGTCACGTAGGAGCGGACGTAGTCGTGCTGCAGATCGCTCATCAACATGCCGACCGCGCACAGTACCGAAGCCGGACTGGGCACCATGATAGTCTGGATGTCGAGTTCCTGCGCGAGCATGCAGGCGTGCAAGGCGCCCGCGCCGCCGGCCACGACCATCGGAAATTCACGTGGGTCGAGACCGCGCCTGATCGTGATCTCCCGAACACCGTGCGCCATGTTCGCGTTGATCACGCGGTACATGCCGCCGGCGGCCGTCTCGACGTCCAGCCCCATCGGTGTCGCGACGTGCGTGGCGATGGCGGTCCGGGCCAGGTCCGGCCGGAGCGTGATCTGCCCGCCGGCGAAGAACGTCGGATCGAGATAGCCGAGCGCGAGATCGGCGTCGGTGCAGGTGGGACGCTCGCCGCCACGATCGTAGCAGGCCGGCCCGGGCGCGGCGCCCGCGGACTGGGGGCCCATGCGCAGCAGACCGCCGGCGTCGAGTCGCCCGATGCTGCCGCCGCCGGCCCCGATCGTCGTGATCTCCAGCATCGGCAGCGCGATGCGCAGCCGGTCGAGGTTGCTCTCGGCCTTCAGCGCGACCTCTCCGTTCCGGACCAGGGAGACGTCGAAGCTCGTTCCACCCATGTCCACGAGGAGCGCGCTTCGCTGACCGCCCGGGTCGGTGACGCTCAGGGCGGCGTTCGGTCCGGCGGCGGGTCCGGAGAGCAGCGTCGTCGCCGGGCGTTCCAGGATCGCGTCCGGGTGGCCGACCCCACCACTCGACTGCATGATCAGCAGGACGCCGCCGAATCCGGCGCCTGCCAGGCGTCGCTGGAGGCTGGTGAGGTAGGTGCGCAGCACCGGACCGACGTAGGCGTTCAGGACGGTTGTGGAGAGGCGGTTGTAGAACCGGATGCTCGGCAGGACCTCACTCGACACGCTCACGTAGGCATCGGGCAACTCGGTTCGTACAATCGCGGCCGCGGCGTCCTCGTGGGCCGCGTTCGCGAACGCGTTCATGAAGCAGACGGCCACGGCCTCGACCTCGGCCGCCCGCAGCACCTCGCACGCCCGGCGGACGCCGTCGAGATCCAGCGCCTCGATCTCGACGCCCTGGTAGTCCAGCCGGCCGCGCACCACCAGGCGCCAGCGCCTCGGCACGATCGGGGTCACGTTGCGATAGCGATTGTCGTACTGCTCCTCGCGCACGCCACGTCGCATCTCGAGCGCGTCGCGCACGCCGTGGGTCGTCAGCAACCCCACGCGCGCCCCGCTGCGGGTAAGCGTCGCATTGGTCGTCACCGTCGTGCCATGGACGATCGTGTCCACCTGGGTGGCCAGCTCGCCCACCTCGAGTTCGAGGCTCTGCGCGATTCGCTCGAGGCCGTGCAGCACGCCGATCGACGGGTCGTCCGGTGTGGAGAGGACCTTGAACGTGGCGACCTCGTCGCCCGACGAGTGGAGGAAGAGATCGGTGAACGTGCCGCCGACGTCAATCCCGATCTTGAAGCGATCCGCCATCAGGATTGCCGCTCCCGGCTCACGCCGGCCCCCTCCCGCTGCGCGGCGACGCCGGCTTGGCCGAGATCGAACGCTTCGCGATTCGCCTGCAGGAACTCTGGTCTGCAGCGCCCGGCCACGGCCCGCCACAGCGCCGAGCCGCCGAACGGCAGCAGGTCGAGCCCTGCCAGCGCACCGAGCAGGACGATGTTGAGCGTTCGCGCCACGCCGACCTGCTCGACCACGGCGCGGCCGTCTACGAGGTCCAGCCCGCCGGCGACCGCGCGCAGGTCGCCCAGGATCGAGTCCAAGAGCGGGTAGGGCCGGCCCGCGCGGGTCAGCTCGTCGGGCACGATCCGCCCGGTGTTGAGCAGGACCCGGGTTCGGGGGCCGATCTTCGGGATGGCGCGCAGGGCCTCGAGGGGCTCGAACCCGACGACGACATCGGCCACTCGAAGGAACGAACTCTCGCTCGGGCCGATCAGCACCGAGCACTCGACGCTGCCGCCGCGTTGGGACATGCCGTGCAGCTGTCCTTCCACAACCGGCAGACCCGTCGCGTGCGCCGCGTCGCCCAGAATCCGGCCCGCGGTAAGGACGCCCTGGCCCCCGACACCGACGATGAGGACCTCGAAGCGCGCCTCAGACACGCGCCACCATCCGGATCGCGTCGTTCGGGCAGATCTTGGCGCAGACGGCGCAGCCGGTGCAGAGGTCGGCGTCGATGTCGACCTGGCCATCGACCTCCACCAGGGCCGGACAAGCGAACAGGTCGATGCAGGCTCGACAGTTGCCACAGGCGCCGCACAGGAGGCAGCGGGACGCCTCGGCTCGCGCTTCCGCCTCGCTCAATCGCCCGGCGACCTCTCGAAAATCCGAGACCCTCGTGTCCGGAGGCAGCTCATGCGGTTCCACCCGCGCGGCCTGGAAGGCGGCGTCGGCGGGCGCCGGCGCGGGCGGGTGGCCTACCGGCGCGACTCGGGCGGGCGGCGGGCGACGGTCGGCCGTCTCCGCGCCCCTCAGTGATCGGTCGATGCCCCAGGCGGCGCGCTGGCCGGCGGCGATGGCACCGGTGACGGTGCGCTCGCCTCGGGTGAGGTCGCCTCCGGCGAAAACGAGTGGATGCGAGGTGGCGCCGGTCGCCGGGTCGATCTGGATGTGACCGTCGTCGGTCTCGGTCAGGCCGGTCGACTTTGGCTCGAGGCAGTCGAGGTCGGGCTGCTGGCCGATCGCGAGGACGATCTGGTCGGCGTCGAGCACGAACTCGCCAGCGCCGACTTCGTCGCCGATGGCCGCGCAGCAGACGCTCTTCGAGCCGAGACGAACCGGTCGCACGCCCGTCCGCACGGCGATGCCTTCCTGCTTCGCTGCGGCGATCTCACTTCGGATGGCCGGCATCTCGTCGTCGGCCTCGATGCATGCGATCGTCACCTGCTCGGCTCCGAGGCGGCGTCCGGTTCGGGCGGCGTCGATGGCGGCATTCCCGCCGCCGATGACGACCACGCGGCGTCCGGTGTCGACGGCGGCTCCCCGTGCCACGGAGGCCAGATACTCGAGTGCGGACACCTGGGCAGGCGAGTCCGGAAGGTCCGCGCCCGCCAGATCGAGCGTTGTGGCCCTGGTGGCCCCGAGGGCCAGGAACACGGCGTCGAAGCCCTGCTCGAGCAATCCGGCGACCGTGACATCGCGCCCGAGCCGTGTGTTTCCGACGAACCTAACGCCGAGGTCGAGGATCTGCGCCAGGTCTCGCTGCACTGCCTCAGGCGGCAGACGGTACGCCGGAATGCCGTGGACGAGCAGGCCGCCCGGGCGCTCGGCGGCGTCGTAGAGCGTGACGTCGTAGCCGCGTAGCGCGAGGTCCCGCGCCGCGACGAGCCCTGCCGGCCCGGCCCCGGCGACCGCCACCTTCAGACCGTGTGCCGGTTCGCGTTCCGGCTCGATGGTCGTGTCAGGCCGATCGGCCGCCCACTCGACCACGAACCGCTTGAGGCCATTGATCGCAACCGACCCGTCGACACCCTGTCGAACGCAGGCCGCCTCGCAGGGCTGGTGGCAGACCCGGCACACCGACTCCGGCAGGGCGCACCGATCTGCGATGTGCCCCCACGCTTCGACGTACTCGCCGGCGGCGATGTGTCCGGCGTATCCCTGGATGCAGAGGGAGAGCGGGCATTCGGTGCTGCACGGCGCCAAGGGTGTCGACGAGTTCGCGCCGCGAGCGGCGCACCCTCGCGCCAGTTGGCGCTCGAAGCCCGTGGTCACGCACTGGGTGCAGCGCAGATCGAGCGACTCGCGACCGCAGCTGCGACACCGGTCGTGATCGATCTCGAACAGCGGCAGGGTCGTGTCCGGGCCCCGCTCTCGCGCCTCGTCGACGGGACAGGTGCGTTCGACGACGATGACGCTGACACTCCGCGCCTCCCGCGCCCGGCGAAAAGCGGCCACCGTCCCGGGCAGGTCGTACGAGTCGACCGTTTCGACATGTGACGCGCCCAGCGCGCGGGCAACGGCTTCGATGGAGGCGGAGCCGTTCCGACGGAGACTCGGACTGGCCTGGAATCCAGTCATGGCCGTCGTCTGGTTGTCCAGGACGACCGCGACCATGTTGACGTCTTCCTTGACGGCGTTGAGCAAGGCGGGCATGCCGGCGTGAAAGAAGGTCGAGTCGCCCAGGAATCCCACCGTGCGCTGGCCCGTCATCCGGCTGACGCCGGCCGCCAGCGAGAACCCGGCGCCCATGCAGACCAGCGCGTCGGCCGTGTCGAGCGGGGCACCGTAGCCCAGCGTGTAGCACCCGATGTCGTTGAAGTAGAGCTGCTCCTCGCCGAAGGCCGCGCGCGCCGCCAGGAACGTGGCGCGATGCGGGCAGCCGGGGCAGAGGGTCGGGGGCCGAGTCGGCACCGGGGCGGGTGCGGGCTGGTCGCGCGCTGTCAGCGGGACGTCGAGCGCGCGTCCGATCGCCTCTTCGAGTCGTTCCGGCGTCTGCTCGCCGACCTCGCTGAGATGACCGGTACGCTGGCCGAGGATCTCGGTCCGCAGTCCATGGACCGCGCAGAGGTTGCGGACCCGGTCCTCGATGAACGGCGACAGTTCCTCGACGACGAGCACCTTGTCCACCCCGTCCAGGCGGCGCGCGAGTTGTGCTTCCGGCAGCGGGTAGACGGCACCCAGGGTCCACAGAGCGATTCGGTCGCCGAGGGCGTGATGCCCGAGCAGGTCGGCGCAGGTCGCCGCCGGCGCGCCCACCGCCAGAATCGCCTCCGTCGAGTTCCCCGTGCATTCAAAGAAGCCCGCACCCGCCATCAACTCGCCCGCCCGTCCGATTCGCTCCTGGAGCCCGACGCGCATCTGCTGGGCGTTGTGCGGAACAGGCACGTAGCGCTGCGGGTCTCGCACGAAGCCCCGCACGCTCGGCGCGCGTAGCGATCCGAACGTGACGGTGCCACGCGTGTGGCAGACACGCGTCGTCGGACGCAGCAGCACCGGCAGGCGCGTTTTCTCCGAGAGCTCGAAGGCGAAGCGAGCCATGGTGAGTGCCTGCTGGGGCGTGCTCGGGTCGAGAATCGGCAGGTGCAGCATCGGACCGAGATGGCGCTGGTCCTGCTCGTTCGGGCTGGTCTTGCAGCCCGGATCGGCGGCGGAGACGATGACCATGCCGGCCTCGACCCCGATGTACGGGACCGTGGAGAGCGGGTCGCCCGCGACGAGTAGGCCGAGGTGCTTCATCGAGCAGATCGACCGCGCGCCAGCCAGCGACGCGGCAAACGCCATTTCGAGTGCGAGTTTCTCGTTGACGGAGTACTCGAAGACGATACCGCGTTCAGCCGAGATCCGGGCGAACGCGTCGCCGATCTCGGACGCGGGTGTGCCCGGGTAGCCGGAGGCGAACGCCACGCCGGCTTCGAGCGCACCGCGCACGATGGCCTCGTTCCCCAGGAGGTGCCCGGAGTGTCCCGCGCGGTCGATCAGCAGCGGGTGCTCCGGATTGAACGTTGATTTCACTCTGCTTCCCACCGACAAGGGAGATCAGCTGACGGAGTACCAGTAGCATACTTCCGACGGGATCATGCTCTGGTAGCTCTCTCCCCGGGTATGATTCAGATCATGTTCCGACCGATCATTCCGGCCCCGGTCGCCACCTTCGACGAGCTGACGGACCGCTGCCCACGGTGGCTTGGCAACGCACGAAAGATGTCATGAGCAGAGTGCCGTCGACGACTCGCGAGAATCCCCTCATAGCTCGGCCCAGCCGGCCGATGCCCCAGCGCATCGGCATCGTCGGCGCTGGCACCATCGGACCGGACATCGGGTACTACCTGAAGAGTGCCATTCCGGACCTGACACTCGTGCTGGTCGACGTGGCGCCCGCCGCACTGGAGCGCGCCGTCGCTCGGATCGAGGGGTATGTGGACAAGGGGCTCGCCCGACGGAAGCTGACCGAGCAGCAGGCCGTCCAGGTGCGTCGCAACCTGGTCACGACCCAGGACTATGCCGCGATGGCCGACTGCGACTGGGTCCTCGAGGCGGCGACCGAGAATCTCGAGCTGAAGCGGAAGATCTTCCGGGACATCGAGGCCGTCGTCCGCCCCGACGCACTCATCACGTCGAACACCAGTTCGCTCCCGGCGTCGAGGCTCTTTGGCGATCTCATACACAAGCGGCGTGCGACCGTCACCCACTTCTTCGCGCCGGCGTTCAGGAACCCAGCCGTGGAGGTCGTCGGTTGGGAGCACGGCGATCCCGAGGTCCTGGAGTACCTCCGCTGGCTGTTCTGCACGACCGGCAAGGTCCCGTTCGTGACCGCGGACGCGCTCTGCTTCATGCTCGACCGCGTCTTCGACAACTGGTGCAACGAGGCTGGGTATCTACTCGACCGGGCCAGCGCGTCAGAGGTGGACAGCGTGGCGGTGGACTACGTTCATGCTGGACCGTTCTTCGTTCTGAACCTCGCACGGGGCAATCCGATCATCGTGGAGACGAACACGGTTCAGATGGAGGAGGGCGCGCACTACCGGCCGGCGCCGATCTTTGGGTCGGTGGATCTCTGGAAGACGGCGACGGCGGGCGAGCGGGTGGCGGTGATGTCGGAAACCGAGGCGGCCGTGCGCGACCGGCTGCTCGGGGCCCTCTTTTCGCAAACGGTCGACATTCTCGACCGCGACATCGGATCGCCGGCCGACCTCAACCTCGGCTGCTGCCTGGCGCTCGGCTTCAAGCAAGGCCCGCTCGACCTGATGCGCAGCCTCGGTGACGCGGAGGTCGGGCGCATCCTCGAGCGTTTCGCGCGGGAGCGTCCCGGCATGCCGACGGCGGTGCGCGATCTCGCCGCTTACCGGGAGTTTCGAAGGGTCGTGCTGGTCGATGAGGTGGACGGCGTCAAGGTGCTGACGATCAGGCGCCCGCAAGCGCTCAATGCGCTCGATGACGAGGTCACCGACGAGCTGCTTGGCGTCATCCGACAGTTCGAGCAAGACGCGACGGTTCGCGGTTTCGTGATCGTGGGCTACGGGTCCCGGGCGTTCTGTGCCGGTGCCGACATCGGACGGTTTCCCGAGATGCTGGGGAGTCTGAGCGACTGCGTCCAGTACTCCCGCGATTGTTCCCGCTTGCTCGTTCACCTCGACCGGATGACCAAGCCGGTGGTCGCCGCACTCAACGGCATGGCGCTCGGCGGTGGCGTGGAGCTCGCCTTGCGCTGTCGCGGGATCGTCGCGACGCGGGAGACCTGGCTGCAGTTCCCCGAGGTGACCCTGGGGATCGCGCCCGGGATCGGCGGCATGGTGGTGCCGTATCGCCGCTGGCCCCAGGCGGCATCGGTCTTTCACGACATGCTGCGCCTTGGCCGCAAGCTCGACGCCGCTCGAGCTCACGCGCTCGGTGTGGTCGACGCGCTGGTGGGCCCGGAGGACGACCTGATTGCGTCGGCGGTGTCCCGCGTGGGCGAGCTTTCGGGAGCGGCGGGCTCTGCCGCCGACCTGGACGGCCCGGTGGAGATCCCGATGCCGTCCGAACTGGATGACGGGGCGTTTGGGAAGCGGCCGCTCAGCCGGGAGGTCATCGGCATCATCGACCAGGCCATCGTGGCTGCGGCGCAGGCCGACGGCCTCGAGGTGGCTCTGGAAATCGGCTACGCCGCGTTCGGGGCGACGGCCTGCACCGAGGCGGCCCGCGAGGGCGTCACGGCATTCCTGGAGAAACGACGTCCGGATTTCGCGCGGACCGGATGACGGATCACGACGACGAGGAGGGTCGATGCCACTCGAGCGAATATTCATTCCGTACGGGGCCTACTGGAGCACGCCGTTCTGCAAGTGGCAGGGCCGTTTCGCCGGCGAGCACTCGATGAAACTGGCCGCCAGCGTCGCGCGCCGCGCGTTCGACGAGGGGTGTGGCCAGCTCGAGCGCCTCGACGGCATCGTCCTGGGGACCACGGTGATGCAGCCGCAGAGCTTCTACGGCGCACCCTGGCTCGCCGGCATGATCGGGGCCGACGGGCTCACCGGCCCGACGATCTCGCAGGCCTGCGCCACTTCGGCCGCCATCGTCGCCAGTGCCGCGCTGCAGATCGAAGCCGGTCAACGAGGATGCGTGCTCGCGGTCGCCTGCGACCGCACGAGCAACGGCCCGCACGTCTACTACCCGAATCCATCGGGACCGGGCGCCCTGGGGGAGGCCGAGAACCCGGTCTGGGACAACTTCAACCGGGATCCGTTTGCCGGCAACGCCATGCTCGAGACGGCGGAGAACGTCGCGCGCGAAGCCGGGATCACTCGGGAAGAACAGGACGCCATGGCGCTGCTCCGCAGCGAGCAGTACCAGGCGGCGCTGGCCGACGACCGCGCGTTCCAGAAGCGCTACATGATGCCGGTCGTTCTGAACGCGGGTAAGAAGAGCGAGCGCGTCGTCGACCGGGACGAGGGAGTGTTCGGCACGACCGCCGACGGGCTGGCGAGGCTGAAGCCCGTCCTGGACGGTGGGACGGTGACCTACGGGACGCAGACCTATCCCGCCGACGGGAACGCGGGTGTCGTCCTCTGCGACCGGGAGGCCGCGGAGCACTTCGCGACACGACCCGGCGTGAGCATCCAGGTTCTGGGCTTCGGCTCGGCCAGGGCGAAGAAGGGCTTCATGCCGATGGCGGTCGTGCCGGCCGCCCGGCAGGCGCTGGACGACGCCGGCGTGGCGATCGCGGACTGTGCCGCGGTCAAGACCCATAATCCGTTCGCCGTCAACGATGTCTACCTCTGTCGAGAGCTGGTGCTGGAACCGGCAAAGGTCAATCGCTACGGGTCGCCGCTGGTCTTCGGCCACCCGCAGGCGCCCACGGGGTTGCGGGCGATGATCGAGCTGATCGAGGAGCTGGTCGAGCGCGGCGGCGGCCTGGGGCTCTTCTCCGGCTGCGCGGCGGGGGACACCGCGATGGCGGTGGTATTCAGGGTCGGCTGAGGGCGCGACCTCATAGCTCTACTTCGTGAGCTCAAGGTCGCACGACTTGGCTCCGTCGGAGATCCGGCAGCCGAACCGCAGCGTGTACCCGGCGGTCTCGAACTTGCCGAAGTCGATCTGATGGGCGATGTCGCACATCCTCATCCTCTCGTCGGCGGACAGTCCGACCTCGTCCCATGCGTCGACCAACGGACACTGGTTCAGCCGTAGCACCGTGCGCGTCGGGCTCGCCTCGACGACTTCCTGTCCAAACGCGTCGATCGTACCCTTCCCCTCGATGAGTACGCGCGCGAGCTGCTCCAGATCCGGCGCGCCGACCCGCTCGGCAAGCCGCTCACCCTTGTCGCGGCCGCGCGCGTACACGGCCTTCCCGAGCAGCTCGGTCGCCTTGTCCGGTCCGAGCTCGGCCGCGAGCTGCGAGTAGATCTTCACGTAGATCTCCGCCCGGTTCTTGATTTCCTTCGTCAGGGCATTCACGGGTTCGGTCATGGGCATGCCTCCAGGCTGCAGTGTCCCTAGCCGTCGATGATCCGCCGGATGTTGTCGTTGAAGATGTTGTCCATTTCCGCGGGTGACAGGTTCAGGTCGTTGCAGATCGCGAGCTGTTGCTCGAGGATGTTCGTCCTGAATCCGCGCGGAAAGAAGCTGGAGTCGGTGCCAAAGATGAGTCGCTCCGATCCGAGCGCGTCGAGCGTGCGTCGGAAGAGATCGGCGACCGTGGTCGGGACCGGAGCGTACTGGACCCAGTTGTTCGACGACGAGGTGTCGATATAGACGGTCTGATACTGCGCCGCAAGCATCAAGGCTTCGCGGAAGAACCCGGTCCCGAAGTGCGGGATGATCCATCGCACCGAGGGGAACCGCAGGGCGACGTGCGACAGGTCGAGCGGGTTGCCGTACCGCAGGTCGTGCGTGGCGTCGATCGAGATCCCGAAATGGATGATCACCGGGATCCCCTTGTCGGCGCAGACCTCGTACACGGGGAAGCACGCTTCGTCGTCCGCATGAAAGTGCCCGGCCATCGGGTAGAGCTTGAGCCCTCGGACTCCACCTTCGTCGACCTGCCGCTGCAAGCGGTGCGCGTTCTCGCGGTTGGTCGGATCGAAGGTCGTGTACCCGACGAACCGGTCGGGCGCCGATGCGATGAACGCCAGGAGATCATCCGGCGCGTCGTGGGCTGGAAAGAACACGGCGCGATTGATGCCGGCGGCGTCGAGTTCGGCCAGCCACCGGCGGGCGACGGTCTCGACGTCCGGAACGTCGGTCTCGGGGCCCTGTTCGTCCCTCGACGCAAGGCTCCGGCTCCAGCGGCCATGGTAGGCCTCGACGAGCCGCTCGTCGAGTTGGGAAAGACGCGTGCGCCTGGCTCGGGCAGTACCGGCCGTGCTCAGGTGGATGTGCGAGTCGGTGATCGTCGCGGGTCTGTACATATGGGTGCTCACTCGGCCGAAAAGGCGCGGCGGAGCAGGTCGCTCGAGGGTGGCGTGGAGCACAGGCTGACGGCGGGCACGACAACGAACGGGACCACCATGGCGACCGAGGCGGCCAGCGGCACCAGCGTCACCTGTTCGGTGGCAATGAGGTAGCCGCCCCAGACCACCGCGGTGCCCAGGCCCGTGAGCATCCCGGCGAGCGCACCGGCTCGCGTGGCCGATCGCCAGAATAATCCGCAGACGTACGGGGCGAGAAACGCGCCGGCCACCGCTCCCCAGCTCAACGACATCAGGCTCACGATGAACGCGAACTCGTTGCTCGCGATGACGAAGGAGATCGCGATGAAGAGCGCCGCCACCAGGCGGATCATCACGAGCGATCCGTTCTCCGCGGAAGGAGACCTGAGCCGCCCGGCTCGGAGGTCGATAGAGATCGACGCTGAGGAGACGAGCACCAGGCTGGAGAGCGTGCTCATCGAGGCTGAGACGACCAGCAGCAGCACGAGCGCCATCAGCAACTCGGGCAAATTGCCGCTGAGCAGCTCCGGGACCAGCACGTCGTAGCGCATCGTGGTCGTTCCCTGCTCCCCCTGGATCAGCGCGCTCGCCGGCGGCCCGTCAGCAAAGAAGACGTGTGTCAACGCTCCCGTGAAGTAGGCGGCGAATCCCATGACGGTCGCGAAGATGCCGGTGACGACCGTGGCCTTCGCAATGTGGCGCTCCGATTCGATCGCATAGAACTTGTGCACCATCTGAGGCAATCCCCAGGGGCCGAAGCTGCTCATGAAGACGACCGACCACAGGATCCACCACGGGGGCTGCTGGATCGGGGGAACGTGCGCCGCGGTGTTGGCCCCGATCGTCGCGAAGACGACCCCGATTCCGCCCGCCCGCCCGACGAGCGCGACGACCATCGCGATGGCCCCGGCGAGCATGACCAGGCCCTGGACCAGATCGGCGATCGCCACGGCGAAGTACCCGCCGATGGTCAGATAGAGGCCGGTGATGACGCACATGATCAGGAGGGCCGTCTCGTACGACAGCACGCCAGGAAAGCTGATCTCGAACAGGTGACTGAGGCCCTTGAAGACGGACGCCGAGTAGGGAAGGAGGAACACGAAGATAACGCCGGCCGCGATCACTTGCAGGGCCGGCGCCTGATAGCGCTTCGCGAAGAACTCCGGCATCGTCAACGTGTCGAGATTCCGGGTCATCCGGCGCGTGGCCTTGGCCAGGACGACCCATGCCGCGAAGGCGCCGAGGACGGCGTTGCCTGCGGCGATCCAGAGCGCATCCAAACCGAACATCCACCCGAACTGCCCCGCGAACCCGATGAAGAGCACGGCCGAGAAGTAACTGGTCCCGTAGGCGAATGCGGAGGCCCACGGCCCGATCTGTCGACCGCCGAGAAGGAAGTCGGTCGGGGTCTTGGTCCGGCGTCCACCCCAGACGCCGAGCCCGATCATGGCCGCCAGGAATACGCCGAGGATGATCGCAGTGGCCATCGGCAGCCTATCGAGCACCAATGCCGGCCGGTCGAGGCCGATGGCCCGTATCGCCCGTCGTCACGCGCGATGACCGTTTCGACTCGACGGGCGCCATCTGTCCCAGAACGACGCCGGGTTCTCCGGCTTGCCGTAGCCGGACAAGACATCCAGCTTCACGTAGATCGAGTCAGCCCACCGCGCATGATCGGTACACCACCTCACCGTGCGATGAAACAGCGTGTCGGGCTTGTTGTAGGGGCAGCAGGCGATACAGGTCGTGCACGGCCGATTGACTCGACCCCAGTACATCCGGCAGGCCTCGGGCTGGATCGGCCACTTCCGTATGCCCGGAAGATTGGAGACACAGCGAGGTTCGATCGTCCGCTCACCAGGCGAGATGCACTGGGCCGGACACTTGTCCGCGCAGATCTTGCAGGCGTCGCAGAACTCGGTGACGCCGAAATCGATCGGCGCATCGGGTACCAGCGGGAGGTCGGTGATGATCTTGCTGAGCCGCACCCTCGGGCCGTACTTGGGTGAGATCAGCAGACCATTTCGCGCGATGTCGCCCAGACCGGCCTGCATCGCCATCGGCACCGTCAGGGCGACATCGTTGGTGGTGCAGTCAATCGCCTTGCAGCCCAGGTTTCTGATGAACGCCGACAAGTACAGGTTGGTGACAGCCATCTGGCTGTACCCCATGCTCGTTGCCGCGCCGGAGATGAAGCTCGGATAGTACTTGATCATGTCGTAGTCCATCTCGAACCCGAGGACGACGACAGATTTGAACTCGTCTGGAATGACCTGTGGCTCGTGCTCCCCGTTGCTCGCTCCGCTCATCTCGTTCGATCCGTCGTTCGGTCCGCTCATCGAAAAGGAGTGTGAGTAGAGCCACCGCCGGTCGAGTTGGCAGATTCCGACCAGGTCGGCACCGAACCAGCGGGCGACCTTCTTGAGCCGACGGGTGATCTCCTGGCCGTCGCCGACATTGAGTTGCGCACCGTCGGGTGGCCGGTAGGAGAGTGTCCGACCGGCTGACCTGGCATTGCGGATCGCCTTGGCGACTTCCCTGGTGGCGGCGCTGGGATTCGGCTTGGAGGTGTTGAGGAGTGCCAGGAGCTGCGTGCCGCGTCGCGCGGCCCACCGGAGCGCCTGGTCCTCGAGGGTGTAGCCTGGCTTCTCGCTCGCCTCACCGATGAAGGACCAGCTGTCCAGCCGCTCGCGGATCTCTCGGTCCCAACTGGCCCGGAGGAACACCGTATTCTTCTGATCGAATTGCTCGATGGGATGCGCGATGTACTTGCGCTCCCACTCGTCCATCGTCAGCTTTCGCACTCTGGACCCTCCAAGGGCATTCGCGGGACTCGGACCTGCGCGCCGCTCCTCATTTTATCCTGGTCGCGCCATCAGGCCGGTGGGGTGTCGTTTGGCGGCGGTGGGTTCTTCATCCCCAGCCAGTAGTGCCGGCCGGTCTCCTTTCGCTTCCAGGGAACCCTCCACATCACCGGGTAGTTGAGGCGGATCGCTCCTTCGTGGGGACATTCGTCGACGCACGGTCCGCAGTACCAGCACTCGTCGACGAACAAGACGAGCGGCACCCGCCCGGCCTCGGGATTCGGGACGAACACGTCGGCGGGGCAGACGTTGACGCAGAGATTGCAGCCGGTGCACTTTTCCGGGTCGATGGCGATCGGTCGCGCCGCGGACGCCGGATTCGGGCTCAGATAGACGTTCTCTTCACTCACGGCGGTCTCCTCTTCACGCACCGATCGGGGCGGCGGGGCGGTGGGCCAGGTAGTTCTCCTCGAACGGCGCACCGAGGTTCAACGGACGCTCGCCCTGCTTCACGACACCATCCTCCTGCCGGATCGTCACGAACTTCTGCCACTCCGGCGGGTCCATCGCCGGATACTCCGCCCTGGAGAAGTGCAGAAAGGCGCTGCTCGCCCGGCGGGCGAGGCAGGCCGGCACGATGATGTCGATCCCGGCGGTGAGGATGTCGACCACGCTGAGGGCGTTGGCGAGGTCGTGCGGATTGACCGCCGCCAGCTCGGTGTCGACCACGTGCTTGAGGTCCTCGCCGGCCTCGAGCGCCATCCGCAGCAACCCTTCACTCTTCACGGCGCCACAGTATGCCTGCATCGTCTTGTTGATCCCGGCCAGGAGTTCCTTCCAGTGCACGCCGTCCTTCCGCTGCAGCGGACCGTACACTCGGCGTTTCTCGGCTTCGATCTGCTCTCGAGATCCGGATCGGGCCGTCGCCTGCCTGGCGAACCAGGCCGCGCGCCGGCCGGCGTAGCGGCCGGTTGTTGCGGCGTGGCTGTGATCGTTGCCGCCGAGCATGCCGTCGCCCGCCGCGTAGAGGCCCTCCAGATTGGTCCGCAGATTCCAGTCGACGACCGGTCCACCGGTCGTGCCGCTGTGGGCGTTCCGGATGGAGGGGAATCCCAGCACGGTCTTCGCGCCTTCCGCGCTGGTGCCGTAGCCTCCGCCGCCGATGAGCTGCTGGTAGCTCAGGAGCATGTCTCGGTCGGGATCGAATCCGGCGTGCGTGTAGTTCGCGTAGGTGTGCTTGGTCTTCGCTTCCTGACCGACCATGAGGCCGAAGATGGCCCGTCGCTCGTGGGCCGGCAGGCTCGGCAGGTCGGCGTACAGCGGAAGCTCGATCTCGCCCTTTTCCACCAGGGTGTCGACATTGGTCAGCCGCGGTCCCTGATAGTCCCGCAGACCCTGGTGGGGCAACGAGGACTGCCCCCCGCCCTTGATGAAGAACCGTTGCCCTGGCGCCGGCCGACAGCGCTCCTCGAAGGTTTCCAGGGCATGCCCGTCGCGATCGACCCACGGCACCTCCTTGCCGTTGGCGTCGACGATCGTGCAGGGGTACCAGGTGTTGCTGGGGTGTCCCGACCCATGTGGGGCCGATGGATTGATGCTCAGACCGGCCGGAATCGATTTCTCCATCATCGCGAACTCGGTGCCGGCCCTCCAGGCGGCTGCATAGCCGCCCCCCATGGCGCCCGGCATGCGCAGGTCGCACGAGCCGGCGAGCTCGGTCGAGTACGTCCAGATCCGCTGCGGCCGGGCCGCGCAGAGCACGGTGGCCTTCGCGGTGAACACGTTGAACGCGCCGGTTCTGACGTTCAGGCCGGTCGCGCCGACCACGGCGGTCGCGTCCTCGCCGCGCCGCTCCGTGAGCAGACCGGTCAGCGCCACGCGCTCATGGATGTCGACGCCGAGCCGACGGAGTCTCGAGCGTAGGGCTCGTTTGAACGTCATGCCCCAGACCCTCATGACGATCCGGTTCTCGTAGTCGTAGGCGAAGAGCAGCTTGGTCTGCTCGTCCCTGAACTCGGCGCCCTTGAACGTGTCCTCGGTATCCCTCACCTTTCCGCCCATCTCCTCCAGCTCGAGGAGCGTCTCGTAACCGTCCCGGGCTTGAATGTAGCGAGAGATCCCGTTGTTGTAGCCGCCGTGATTGTCGACGAGCGCCTGCGTGAAGTCCTCGGCGCTCAGGCTGACACCGGGCACGTCGGTGATGGCCCACTGCCAGTGGTCGCACCCCGTTCCCGCACCGCTTCCGAGGATCGAGCCGCGTTCCAGGATTGCCACTTTCGCACCCTGTTCCGCGGCGCTGATGGCTGCCCAGCATCCGGCGATCCCGCCGCCGAGAACCAGCACGTCGACGTCGACGGCATCCTCCTGTCCGTACCGTATGGGGTACGGCCACTTCATCGCGTCGTTTCCGGCGTTCAGGTCGATCCACGTTCCCCAGGACATCAGCCGCCCTCCTCGTTCGTTCGTTCGCCGCGCCGTCCGGCCGCCGCAGCCATCGCCTTACCTTGCACGCGCATCCCGGCGCGCTCGATCAATGCACGGTGCCCGCCCTGGCGCACGACCGTCGCGCCCAGCAGTGCACATCCGCAGACGCCGAGCAGCGGAGAGTAGAGCATCGAGATGATTCCGAGGCCCGCTGCGATCAGTGCCGCCCGCTCCGCCGCGGTGGCGGCTCGCACGAGGTAGCCCTGCACCCCTGCGGCCAGCGCGATCAAGCCGACGAGTGAGATCAGCAGAGTGGCCACGGTCTCCACGACACCGTGGCCACCTTGCAGCATGATCGACGGATTGAAGACGAACACCCACGGGACGATCACCAGCGCGATCCCCAACCGAACGGCGCAGAGGCTGGTCTTCCACACGCTGGCGCCCGCAATGGCCGCTCCGACGATCGCCATCGGCATGACGGGTGGCGTGAAGTAGTGCAGGAGCGCGGCCCAGATGACGAACCAGTGCGCGGCCAGCGGCATGATGCCGGCTTCGATGAGTGCGGGCGCCGCGATGATGGCCAGGATGAAGTAGCAGGCAATCATCGGCATTCCGGAGCCCAGGATGTAGCTGACGATCGCGGTCAGTCCGAGCAGCATGACCAGGTTGCCGTCGGCCAGGGAGGTCACGATGCCGGCAAGGCGCACCGGCATGCCTGTCAGCTCGAGACTGCCCATGATCACGCCCAAGCCGGCGAAGATCGGCGCCATCAGGACGAGCACCCAGACTCCGCGGTGAAACCCCGCCAGGATCGCTTTGGGCCCCAATCGCACCTCACGCCCGCCAAACTGCCCGACGACGACGGTCAGGCCCGCCGAGTAGAGGACGGCCGACTGCACAGACCACCTGAAGCCGAGCAGCAGAACCACGAACAGGACGATCGGCGCCAGGTAGTGACCGTCTTGCTTCAACGCCGCCCACGCGCTGGGAAACGTCCGTCGCTCGATCACCGGGATCTCGCGTCGTCGTGCGTGGAAATCGACCATCGCGATCAGCGTGGCGTAGTAGAGGAACGCCGGAAGAATGGCGCCCAGGATGACCTTGTAGTAAGGCAGCTCCAACCAGTCGGCGATGAAGAACGTCAGGGCGCCCATGACGGGCGGCGTCAGGCTACCCGCGCTCGATGAGACCGCCTCGATCGCGCCAGCCTCGGCCGGTGTGTAGCCGCTGCGCTTCATCAGTGGGATGGTCAACGAGCCCGTGAGCGCCACGTTGGCGGGCCCGGTCGGCCCGAGCGAGCCGAGGCCCCCGCTGGCCAGGATCGCCACCTTCGCCGGTCCACCCCGCAGGTGCCCGACCGCTCCGAGGGCGAGTTGCATGACGAGTCGGCCGGCGCCGGAGACCATGATCAGCCCGGCAAACACCATGAACAGCACGACCGTCTTGGCCCACAGTCCGGCCACCTGGCCGAACATGCCGCTGTCGTGCAGGTAGGTCGCCGAGAGCACTTCGTCGAAGTAGACGCGCCGACTCCACAGCACTCCGGGCCAGTAGCTGCAGGTCCACGCGTAGAGAAAGAAGACGACGATCACCGAGACGACCGACCACCCCATGGTGCGCCGCACACCTTCGAGCAGGACTCCCAGTGTGAGCAGGCCTGTCAGCATGCCCGCCGACGTGATCGCCCGGCCTTCGGCCATGATGTCGCTGTTCGTGAACATGTAGCCGCAGCCGATCAGCGTGGCCACGATGAGCAGCACGTCGTACCAGGGGATCGCGGTCCGGGGCGTCCTGGCCTTCGCCGGTACGAACAGGAAGACCAGGACGAAGCTGAGCGCGAGACTCAGGATGACGAATCGGTCCGGACCCAGCGGAATCTGCTTGGTCCAGATGTCGAGAGGGTAGGCGATGTGGTACGCGTAGAAGAGGACGATGAAGCCGGAGAGCGCCACGCCCCGGCGCGTCGTGGGGTCGAGCAGCGCCGCCAACTCGGGCGGCGTGCCCACGGTCGGGCTGGCGAAAGAGGCTTCCGGTCTGTCGTCCATGCGGCCGATTTCCAGTCGTCCGTCCGGTTCACGTCAGCTGTGCCCTCCGGACGGGACCTCCCGTTCGGCGGCACTGCTCGTGGCGGGTCACGCTGTCACGACTACCGCGTCGCACCGAGTTCTCCCAGGAGCCGTTGCTGGTTGGCCTCCATGGCGTCCGTCCAGACGCCGACATCCTTCAGGTATCTGACGGTACCCGCGTGGTACGGGACGGAGACCGTCTCGCTCGCGATCCGGTCCACGGCGTAGTCTCGAAAGTAGGGGTGAATCTCCAGGAGGGAATCGAACCGCGCATACATCGTCTCGAGCAGCGTGTAGACTAGCTTTTCGTCGGCCGAGACATCGACGAAGGTAGCGACCTGGGTCGTGGCCGCGTGGCGAGGATAGTCGAAGCCTGGCCCGACCCCTCGGTAGTTCTCCTTGTACATCCGCCAGTCGGGCGACGCGGTTTCACCCCAGAACCACGGGTACCTCTGCTGCACGTAGGCCGTTGCCTCATTGGAGAGGTCGAGCGGTCTCGCCCCGGGTTCGTCCCGCCAGATGACGTCGACGTTGGGCAGCCCTTCCAGGCTGGCGTCAACCCTTCCCTCGATCAAGGCCGCGTGCTTCTCCCGCATCGACAGGTTCGGGATGTCCCTCACCTGATCTCCGATGCCGTAGAAATCGAGCAATGCCGTGCCGGCCTCGGTCATCGTCACGGCCCGTTTCGACGTGTAGGTGATCGTCCGCCCGGCGAGGTCCTCCATTCGCTCGATTCCGGAGTCAGGCAGCACCACGAACGCCAGGTGAACATCGGCCGTCTTGAAGAAGATCCGAATGTCGAAATCCGCGTCCTCGTACTCGGCCGAGCCGTGGTTGGCCAGGTAGGCGTCTCGGATGCCGCTCTGCCAGACGTGCAGTCTGCCGGACTGTAGGTGGGGAAACGCGGCAACCGAGCTGGCGACCTGGGTCGTGAAACACTTGATTCCCAGCTCCTCCTCCCAGGTTCTCAGCAGGGCCAGATCCATGACGTAGGTCGTACCTTGCGTCGCCCGCACGCCCCAGAACAACGACTCCGGCAGGCCGTCGGGGCGCGGCTCCGGAGCGGCTCGCTCGCAGCCGACGGCGGCGAAGATCGCCACTGCCCCCATAAGGAACACGAGAGGATGTCGGCGAGCTGGAGGGCGCACGCGCATCGGTCTGATCGCTGACCTTAGGCCGGCTGTTTCGACTCCGCTCCGAGGCCGCAGCCGACCTCGATCGCACGCTGATTGATCTGCTGGAATCCCTTCGGGCTCACGCGCAGCATGGCAGCCTCCAGCGAGTCTCGCTGGCAGACGTCGGTCAGGGCGACCAGGGCCCCGAGGGCGACCATGTTCGCCGCCCGAAGATTCCCAAGCGTCCGTGCGGTTTCCACCAGAGGCAGCCTGATCGGACGACACGCGTCTAACACGTCGGTCGCGACGCGCTCCGAGTCAAGCAGGATCGAGCTGGCCGGCGTGAGCAACTCGTGGGTACCCGCCACCGCCAGTTCGTCGAGAACCAGCAGGAAGTCGAGGTCGCTCACGAGTGGGAAGTCGACCATCGAGCTGCTGATGACGAGGTCGGCCTGGCTGACACCTCCACGAGACAACGGCTCGAACGCCTGAGACTGTGCGACCCACCGTCCCTCCCGCACCACCGCGTCCGCAAGGATGCGCCCGGCGAGAATCAGGCCCTGCCCACCCGTGCCGCAGAGGCGGATCTCGTAGCTATCCATCGCTTGGTGCAGTCTCTGGATCGGGCGAGGACGCTCTGGCGAAGAACCGTTGCCGGTAGGTCTCGCCGAACTCCGGGTAGTCATGCCGGCAGAAGACACCGGTCTTCCAGGGTGACGGCCGGAAGGGAGAATCGACTGCGCCGCCGTAGCTCTCCGGCCGGATGGCGCCCTTCTGGCTCAGGATCATCTCGACCGAATTACCCAAATCGTTCTTGCGCCCGTAGATCTCGGTGCAGTCGGAGATCACTTCGACGAACGAGAAGCCCTTGAACGCGATCCCGTCCTTGATGAGATCCTTGAGCGCTGGAGTCTGGAGTGTGACCTCGCGTCCGACGAGCCCCGCACCGGCCGCCTCGGCCAGTCTGCACGAATCGAACGCCGGATCGGCATTGCCCTGCGGAGTCGTCGTGGTGAACCGATCGTGGGACGTCGTGGGAGACAGCTGCCCCCCGGTCATGCCGTAGATCTCGTTGTTCAACATCAGGCAGGTGATGTCGAGGTTGCGCCGGCACGCATGAATCAGATGGTTGCCGCCGATGGCCAGGCCGTCGCCGTCACCGGTGATCACGACGACCGTCAAGTCGGGTCTCGCTAGCTTCAGCCCGGTCGCGAACGGTATCGGACGTCCGTGCGTCGCATGCACCGTGTTGGCGTCGATGTAGGCCGACAGGCGTCCGGAACATCCGATTCCCGAGACGACAGCCAGCGAGTCCTTGTCGATACCGAGCTCGTGGACCGCCCAGAGCAGCGCGCGCAGCGCGATGCCGTGGCCGCAGCCGGGACAGAGAAAGTGAGGAAACAGTTCCGCCCGGATGTAGTCGCGGACGTCGAATTCGGTCATCCCATCTGTTCCAGGCGTTGGAGGATTGCCGCCGGAGCGATCGGCTCCCCATCGATCCGGTTGAGCCGCTCGACCGACCCGTACGCCGCGCATAGTCGCTCGACTTCCAGGCAGAGCTGCCCGGCATTCATCTCGGGGACGAGTATCGCCTTCGCGTGCGCCGCGAGGTCTCGCAACGGCCGCTCGGGAAACGGCCAGAGTGTCACCGGACGGAACAGGCCAGCCTTGATCCCTCGATCTCGAGCGAGTCGCACGGCTCGCCGCGCGGCTCGGGCCGTGATCCCGTAGGCGACGACGACCAGCTCGGCATCGTCGACCGCGTGCGTTTCGTAGGATTCGATCAACTCGACGTGATGGTCCAGCTTGTTCAGCACCCGCCGCATGACCCGGTCGATGACTTCGGGCGCCTGCGTCGGAAAGCCATCCTCACCGTGCACCAACCCGGTGGTGTGAATGCGGTTCCCATCGCCGAAGCGCGCCATCGGCGGTACGCCATCCGGCGTATCGGCGAACGGAACGAACGCTGCCTCGTTCGGCGGCGGTGCCTTCCGAGCGGTCAGGGCGACGGTGCCTGGAGCCGGCAGCGTAACGGTCTCGAGGAGGTGCCCGACCACCTCGTCATACAAGACCACGACCGGAACGCGACACGCTTCCGCGAGGTTGAACGCTCGCACCGTCTGTTCGTAGATCTCCTGGACGGAGGCGGGCGTCAGGACGATGATCGGATGATCTCCGTGCGTACCCCACCGCGCCTGCATGACATCTGCCTGGGAAGGGCGTGTCGGTAGACCGGTGCTCGGCCCGCCTCGCATCACGTTGACGACGACGCACGGGATCTCGGCCATCCCCGCGTAGCCGATATGCTCCTGCTTGAGCGAGAACCCTGGTCCGCTCGTGGCGGTCATCGCCTTCACGCCACCGAGCGACGCACCCAGCACCGCGCCCATGGAGGCGATCTCGTCTTCCATCTGGACGAACACTCCACCTGCCTTCGGAAGTTCTCCGGACAGACGCTCGGCGATCTCGGAGGACGGCGTGATCGGGTAGCCCGCGAAGAATCGGCATCCTGCCGCGACCGCCGCGTGGGCGCAGGCCGCATTGCCCTGCACAAGTCGCCGTCCGTTCTGCGTGGACGCGCTGGTGGCGTTCGGCATCGCTCTAGGTAATGTGCACCGCGATCGCGAAGTCAGGGCAGAGCATCTCGCAGATCCGGCATCCGGTACACGCGTCGGGTTCCTTGAGCTCGACGATCTGCTGATGGTCCAAGCGGAGACATCGCTCCGGGCACATCTTGACGCAGATGTCACAGCTCTTGCACCAGGTCGCGGTGATTTCGAGTGTGACCGACTGTGACTTCTCCGCTTCGGACCGAGCGGGCTCCGGAGGAGGAATCGTCGGATTGACGGCCCACGCTCGGCCCTTGAGGAACGCGTCACGATTGATCGCCTGGCTCTTTGCCGGAACGAGATCGGTCAGCGTGTCGAGCCACTGCTCTTCGGGAAAGTCGAGGACGGTCGACAGGACTCCGAGCAACACCGTATTGGCGGTCCTGGGGTTACCCAGCTCGCCCGCCATGCCGGTGGCGTCCAGCGCATAGCCGGTGTCGACTCGAGAAAGGATCTCCGCCGCGGTGTCGGTGACGTACCCGGATGGAGCCCCGGGTCGACGATCCCGGCAGGCGAATGGCGGGACCAACCGCCGCGTGTCGGAGATGAAGGTGCCGTCGTGCGGTTTCAAGTGGGGCAACCAGCGGATCCCCTCCGCCCACTCCAGTGCCAGGAGCACGTCGGCCTCTCCGGCTGGGATCGTCGGAGACCAGACCTTTGCGCCGAATCGGACGTGGCTGAACACCACGCCTCCCCGCTTGGCCATCCCGTGCACTTCACTCTGCTTGACCGTGAAACCGTTCGCCTGGCACAGCCGAGCCAGGACCTTGGAGACCAGAAGCACGCCCTGCCCGCCGACCCCGACCACGAGCACGTTCGTGGGAGGGGGGTGATCCAGAGTCGACGGCGATCGGGCCGGCCGCTCGTGCATCACGCGTCCTGACCTGCGACCAGCCGGATGCAGTCGGTCGGGCACACCTGGACGCACAGCGTGCAGCCGACGCACGAGATGGCGTCGATTCGAACCTTGTGACGACCTTCGTACCAGCCGTCGCCCCAGGTGATAGACGGGCAGCCCAGGTTCATGCAGGCCTGGCACGCGGTGCACCCCTCGGCGTGAACCTCGAACGGCGGCCCCTTGATCTTGACCGGATCGAGTACGCACGGCCGATTCGAGATCACCACCGCCACGCCGTCGAACTGCGTGGCTTCCCGATACGCCTGGTAGAGGGCAGGCACGTCGTAGGAATCCACGACCTTGACCCACTCCACACCGAGGGCGCGAACCAGTTGCTCGAAATCGATGCGATGGGTCGCCTCTCCCCTGAGTGTTCGCCCCGTGCCTGGGTGTTCCTGCCCGCCGGTCATCGCCGTCGTGTGGTTGTCGAGGAGGGCCACGGTGATGTTGGACCGGTTGTAGACCGCATCCATCAGGGCCGGCACGCCGGCGTGCAAGAAAGTCGAATCGCCGATCGTCGCGACGATCGGGACCGAGCCGTCGGTCGTCCGGGCCATGCCCGCGGCGATCCCGATACTCGAGCCCATGGAGACGCAGATGTCGGTGGCCCTCACCGGCTCGATGACCGACAGGGTGTAGCAGCCGATGTCACCCGCCACTCGAGCCTCGAGTGCTCGCATCGCCATGAAGGTGCTCATGTGCGGGCAGCCCGCACACAGTACTGGCGGACGCGGCATCGGGGTCAAGGCGTGCGTCGATGGGCGGTTACCGGCGGGTAGCACGTTCGCCTTGACGAGTCCGGCCCTGACGCCTTCTGCACTGAGCTCTCCGGTGCGATCGAAGTACTCTTTGCCCTCTGTCGCGAGACCCATCGCACGGAGTGCGGTCTCGACGACCGGCTCGAGCTCCTCGACGACCATGAGACGATCGACCGAGGCCGCGAAGCTGCGCAGCGTGCGCTCCGGGAGCGGATAGGAACCAGCGAGTTTCAGGATGCTGGCTGGCGGGGCGACCTCCTTGACGTAGCTGTAGGCCATGCCGACCGTGACGATCCCGATGCTGGACGCGCCCGCCTCCAGGATGCTGAGCTCGCCGGCGTCGACCCAGGCGGCGACCTTCGCCTCGCGCTCGAGGACCAGCGGATGCCGGGTACGCGCGTAGGCCGGAATCATGACCTGCTTCGCCGGGTCGTCTCGATACGGTCGCCTCGGGGGCTCGACCCGGGGTCCCACGGTTACCGGACTCCGGGTGTGGGAGAGTCGAGTCGTGCTGCGGAGCATGACCGGCGTGTCGAACCGCTCGCTCAGCTCGAAGGCGAGCTTCGTAAGCTGGAGCGCCTCCTGGGCGTCCGAAGGTTCGAGCACGGGGATCTGGGCGAATCTGGCGAAGTAACGCGAGTCTTGCTCGTTCTGTGAGGAGTGGATACCCGGATCGTCGCACACCGCGAGGACCAGACCGGCGTTGACGCCGATGTAGGACTGAGACATGAGCGCGTCGGCGGCCACGTTGAGGCCCACGTGCTTCATCGCAGCCAGCGCGCGCACTCCGCCCAGGCTGGCACCTATCGCCACGTCGAGCGCCACCTTCTCGTTGGGTGACCACTGGGCGTGCAGATCGTCGACCGGGTAGGTCGCGAGCGACTCGAGTATCTCTGTGCTTGGCGTCCCCGGGTACGCCGCCGCAACCCTCACGCCCGCCTCCCAGGCTCCGCGAGCGATCGCCTCGTTGCCAGTAACCCCGACGATCTGCCCCGGTTCCTCACTCGGGCCGTGCGGAGCGCTATTGACTGGCTCAACTTCTATCTTGACGTTGATGTCGGTCACTTCGGCACCCTTTGGGCGGTTGCGGGCATCGCCTCCGTTCGGTGGTCCTTGACGCGGACCGCTTTCCCCTCGCAGCGGTCGAGCTGGCCCGGCGCCACGACCTCGACCCCGGCACGAAGCCCGAGACTCTGGTGCAGCTCGGTCTGGGCTAGGCGACGAAGATCGTCAACTGCCGTGGCACCCCGGCCGTAGATCTCTGCCATCGCCTCGACCTGAATGTCCAGCCCGTCGAGCTGATCCGCTCGCCGATCCACGAGAATCACGTAGTGAGGCGCCAGCCCCTCGAGTTTCACGAGCGCCTCCTCGATCTGCGACGGAAAGACGTTGACGCCACGCACGATGAGCATATCGTCAGTCCGGCCGTGGACCTTGGTCATTCGTGCGAGTCGCCGACCGCAGGCGCACGGTTCGGTCGCGAGTCGAGTCCTGTCTCGCGTCCGATATCTGAGAAGCGGAATGCCGGTCTTCGTCAGGGTCGTCAGGACCAGTTCGCCGTCGCATCCGTCGGGAAGCGGGTCCCCGGTTTCGGGGTCGATGATCTCGGCCAGGAAGTGGTCTTCGAACAGGTGGAGCCCATCGTGCTCAGCGCACTCCACGGCCACGCCCGGTCCGATGATCTCGCTGAGGCCGTAGATGTCGAACACCTCGAGCCCGAGTTGCGACTCGACCTTCGCGCGCAGTGCCTCGGAACTCGGCTCGGCGCCCATCAGGCCGACGCGCAGCTTCAGTCGAGCGTGCACGTCGATGTTGAGTTCCCGCGCCATGTCTGCCAACACGAGCCCGTACGAAGGGGTGCATCCGAGCACCGTAGCGCCGAAGTCTTCCATGAGCATCAGATGGCGCTTCGTGAATCCGCTCGATGCCGGAACGACCACCGCTCCGATGGTCTCCGCCCCGAGTCCGATGCCCAGACCACCCGTGAACAGGCCGTAGCCATAGGCATTGTGGACCACGTCTGCTGAGGTGACACCGGCGGCGCTCAGGGTCCGGGCCATCAGTTCGGCCCAGACCTCCATGTCGCCGCGCGTGTAGCCCACCACGGTCGGCTTGCCGGTCGTTCCGCTCGAGGCGTGGATCCGCACGATCGCATCCAGCGGAGCGGCGAACAAGTCGAACGGGTAGTGGTCACGCAGATCGCTCTTCGTCGTGAACGGCAACCGCGCCACGTCGTCCAGCGTTCGAATAGAAGCGGGGGCAGCTTGGGCGCGTTCGAGTGCGCACCGATAGAAGGGGACGTGGTCAGAGAGGTAGCTCAGCAGGTCGCGCAGGCGCGCCAGTTGAAGTTCGACGAGGTCCCGCCGCGCAAGGCATTCAGCCTGCTGATTCCACATCCTCCGCTAGCGCCCTGCCAGCGCAGGACGGACCGTTATGAACCGACGAGAGGAGCGCCGACCGTCTGGCCAAGTAGAAGCTCCCACGCTCAAGATTCGTATGATTGTCGTCATATGAGCTATCTCCGCTCCGCGAGAGTATAGCGTCTTCGTCGCCTGTGCTACCCCCTGAGAGGTCAGGAATCCCTCCGGTTCCTGTGCGGATTGGCAAGCACGAGGCGACGCCGTCGGCGAGGTGCCATTCTGCCGGAGTCCGTTATTTCGCCCTCGTGTGAAGACGCGAGGCCACGTTCTCGGGAGTGAAAGATGACCAAGCAGGCAGCAAGCGCAGCGTCGAGCTACGTTCCGCCGATCAAGTCGGCGATTCCGTCGGCTAAGGGTGAGGGAGCATACACCGGTCAGAGGTACCTGGACAGCCTGAAAGACGACCGGGTCATCTGGTACAAGGGCGAGAAGATCACGGATGTCACGACGCATCCGCTGTTCTCGGAGATGGCGCACGAGATTGCTCGCATCTACGATCTGCAGCATGCGTCCGAGACCCGGGACGTCATGACGTTCGAAACCGAGGAGGGCCGGCGGGTTTCTCGATCATTTCAGCTCCCGATGGAGCCGGCCGACCTCCAGAGCAAGCGCGAGAACACGCAGCTCTGGTGTACCGAGGTCAAGGGGATGTGCGGTCGCCTCCCTGATTTCTGTGCCGCCATGACCATCGGGTTCTATGACCTCCGCAACGAACTGGCCAAGCTGAATCCCGACCTGGCGAAGAACGCGGAAGCCTATTACCACTATGCGCGAGACAACGACATCTGCATTTCGCACGCCCTGCACGATCCGTGCATGGACAAGTCGTTGCGCCCGAGCGAGGATCCCGATCGCTGCCTTCGCGTGGTCGAGGAACGGGACGATGGCATCGTGGTTCGGGGTGCGCGCTTCAACACGTTCGGCCCGTTCTCCAACGAGATCGTCATTGCGCCGACCGTCGCCTTCACGAAGGAAGAGGAGGAGTTCGCGATCTGGTTCACCGTGCGGTGCGACGCGCCGGGCCTGAGTCAGATGTGCCGCGAGATCTACTCCGGTCGGTCCAAAGCGGACCATCCGATGTCGGCTCGGTACGACGAGATCGACACGGTCGTGATTTTTGACGACGTCTTCATTCCGTGGGAACGGGTGTTCCTGTACAAGCAACCACTCGAGGCGACTCGAATGATCCGCGGCGGTGTGATGATGTGGGCGACCTTCTGCGGCTCGCAGCTAACACAGACGCGCCTGGAGTTCCTAATCGCCGTGGGTCACCTCCTGGCGGAAACGTCGGGTGTCCACAAGCGGCCGGAGATCATTGCGGCGCTCGGCGAGATGTGCATGAACCTGAAACTCATGCGGTCGAGCCTTCGCGCCGCAGAGATCGACAGCCGGCGAAGCGCCTCCGGATTGCTTCGTCCCGCAACGACACCGGAGCGGCGGGCCCTCGTGGCGAAGGTCTCGGAACGCTTCATCAACCTCATTCAGCAGATCGGCACGAGCTCGATTATCTTCCTGCCCATGGCGGAGGATTGGGACAATCCGACGCTGAAGAAGTATCTCGACCGCTGGTGGCGGGGCCGGCAGTCGTCGCCGGAAGATCGCTACAAGATCTGCAAGCTCGCCTGGGAGCTGTCCGGCGACGCCTACGGCGCGCGTCAGCAGATGTACGAACGTCTGCACTCCGGTGATCCCGCCGGCATGGTGGCCGGCTCCTATCGGAACTTCGATCTGCAGCCGGGTCTCGAGATGGTGTCGAACTACCTCGGTCTCGAGACGCCGCTGGCGGTCGCGCCTCCGTTGCCCTCTCCCCCCGGAGTGAGTGACGAGACTCGGTAACCCTCGAACGAGTGAGAGTGGAGGAACCAGATGGCGGAAATCATCTACGGCATGGGCGTCTCCCACAGCCCGCATCTGTCCACGCCGCCCGAGCAGTGGGATCGCCGGGCCGTTGCTGACAAGCGGAACCCGGCCCACCCGTTCCGGGGCGGTACCTACACGTTCGACGAACTGGTCGAGCTTCGGAAGGGCGAGAACCTCGCGGCCCGGTGCAACCTCGACGTCTACCGAGAGCTCGACGCCAAGAATCAGGCGCGCCTGAAGCAGCTCGCGGACAGGTTCGCCGAGGCCGCGCCGGACATCCTGGTCATCATGGGGAACGACCAGCGCGAGGTCTTCCAGCCGAGCCACACCCCAGGATTCCTCGTGTACTACGGCGACACCGTCGTGAACAAGGCGGTCACGGCCGAGGCTATGCAGGGGATGTCGCCGGGAATCGCCGAGTCGATCTGGGGAACCAATCCAGAGACGGACATCACCTATCCGTGCGAGCCGGCGCTCGCCAACCACATCATCTCCACCCTGATCCGCGAGGAATTCGACGTCTCGGCATCGAACGAACTGCCACGCGGGGACGACAACCCACGGAGCATCCCGCATGCCTTCGGATTCTTGTACCGACGGATCTTGAACGACAGGCCGATCATTACCGTGCCGATCTTTACGAACACGTTCTTTCCGCCGAATCAGCCAACGGCCAAGCGCGTGCTGGAGTTTGGGAAGGCCGTCGGTCGGGCGATCAAGTCCTGGGACAGCGACCTCAAGGTTGCCGTGTCGGCCACGGGTGGATTCAGCCACTTCGTGATCGACGAGGAGTTGGATCGCCGGGTCCTCGACGCGCTCGCGAATCGGGACGACGCAGCCATCATCGGCGAGCCGGAGAGCAGCTTCCAGTCCGGATCGTCGGAGATCAAGAACTACATCGCGACGGCGGGCGTGCTCGACGGCACCGGCTTGAAGATGGAGCTTCTGGACTACATTCCGTGCTACCGGTCCGAGGCCGGAACCGGGAACGCCATGGTCTTTATGACGTGGTCGTAGCAGTCTGTCGTGAATTCGCGTCGTGCGCCTGGGACGGGAGTGGCGAGCCGGCGCAGGTACGGACTCTACGGGGTGCTCGTCGTCCTGTTCCTGGCGCATAACGATCTCTGGTACTGGCGTGACGCCCGCCTCGTGCTCGGACTCCCGGTTGGCCTCCTCTATCATGTCGTCTACTGCCTCGTTGTGGCGGTCGTGCTGGCGGCCGCCGTCTACCTCGGCGCGCCCGAGCCGGCGACACCCCACCGAGACCACGACGACGCTTGATGGTCACCACGATCGTACTCGCCTACTTGCTGGTGGTCCTGGCCATCGGGACCCTCAGTCACCGGCTGTTCCGAGGCACTAGCGAAGATTACTTCGTCGCCAGCCGCACGATAGGGCCTATCGTTCTCCTGATGACGCTGTTCGGCACGAACATGACCGCCTTCGCGGTCCTGGGGGCGTCGGGCGAGGCCTACCACGTCGGGATCGGCGTCTTCAGCCTTGTCGGCTCGGCCGCGGCCTTGATCAATCCCGTGATCTTCCTGTTCGTCGGGACACGGCTGTGGCGGCTGGGCCGGCGCCACGGGTACCTGACCCAGGTGGGGCTGTTCCGCGACCGATGGGAGTCGCGTAGCCTCGGGCTGCTGCTGTTCGTCGCGCTCGTCGGTCTGATCATCCCCTACCTGCTGATCGGTGTCATGGGCGCCGGACTGAGCCTCGAGGCGATCACCGACGGGGCGATTCCGCGATGGGCCGGTAGCTTGGTCGTTTGCGCGGTCGTGCTAGCTTACGTCTGGTCCGGCGGCTTGCGAGGCACGGCCTGGGTCAATACGTTTCAGACGTCGGTCTTCATGAGCCTGGGGATCGTCACGTTCGCCGTCATCGTGGACAAGCTCGGCGGGTTGACGACCGCGATGGCCTTGGTAGCGGCCACGACCCCTGACCTGCTGATTCGAGGCGACGCCATCACGCCCTGGCAGTTCCTGACCTACACTTGTATCCCGCTGTCCGTTGGAATGATGCCGCACATGTTCATGCACTGGCTGTCGGCGCGTAGCGCCGAGACGTTCCGCTTGTCCGTCGTCGCGTTCCCAATTTGCCTTGCGGTCGTCTGGCTACCCAGCGTTCTGCTGGGTGTTCTCGGGCGGATCGATTTTCCCGATCTCGAGGGTACCGCGGCGAATTCTGTTCTCATCGAGATGGTCGGACACTACGCCCCCGGAGTGCTGGGTGGGTTGCTGGCCGCCGGTGTGTGCGCGGCCATCATGTCGTCACTCGATTCGCAGTCGTTGTCGCTTGGGACGATGTTCACCGAGGACATCGTTCGGCACTACGCCGCGGGACATCGGTGGAGCGAGCGGCACCAGATTCGCCTCGGGCGCGCCTTTGTCGGCGTCGTCTTGGCGGTGACGTTCGTCTTGGCGCAGATCCTCGATCAGAGCATCTTCGCGCTCGCGATCTGGTCGTTCTCCGGTCTCGCGGCGCTGTTTCCACTCGTCGCGGCCGCGCTGTTCTGGAGGCGCAGTACGAGGCAGGGAGCGATCGCCTGCGTCGTCTGCGCCGTGTCCAGCTGGGTATACTTCCTCCTGCGGTCGGGGGGCGACCCGGGCTACACCCTCGGGGAGGCAGGCGTGATGCCGGTGGTGGTCATGGTGGCCATCTCGACGGCGGCGCTGATTGGGGTCTCACTGATCACGCCTCCCCCCGGGCCACGCGCGATCGAGAAGTTCTTCGGAAGCGTCGGATGTCGTTCCGTGTGAGGCGCATCGAGCCATGAGCATGGTCACGAGTTTTCTGCGGTCCTTCAACACGCACCGGGTCGATCCCTATCCGGTCCATGTCTTGAAGAGAGTGGACCGTCCGACGATCGAGATACGGGACGCGGAGGTGCCAAGAGTCGACGGTCGGGATAGTGGGTTCAATAAGGCCGCCCGGGGCGAGTACGGGCCGCATCTTCAGCAGCAGAGGGCGCGGCTCGTCACGAAGCACCCGCTCGGTAGCGCATTGAGAGGAATGCAGGTTCACCTTCGCGACATCGGTGAGACGGACAACCCGGTGGCAGCGAATCAGGCTCCCCTCGGGGATGATCCGGCGCTGATCACCAAGCACATCAAGGAGACGGCCTATTTCCTGAGGGCCGACATGGTGGGCGTCTGCAAGCTGCCCCCCTACGCGGTCTTCAGCCGCCATCTCTCGACCGGCGAACCTGTGGAATGCGACCACACCTACGCGATCGCCATCCTGATCGATCAGGATTGGAAGACTTCGGAAGCCAGTTTCGGCAACGACTGGATCAGCGGTTCGCAGAGCCATCTGGCCTACACCAACTCCAGCTTTGTCGCCCGCATCCTGGCCGACTACATTCGTCAGCTCGGATACCCCGCCAAAGCGCATCACACCTACAGCTACGACGTCGTGGTGCCGCCTATCTTGCTCTGGGCCGGTCTGGGTGAGCTGAGCCGGATCGGGAGTGTCGTGGTCAACCCGTTCATCGGTCCGCGATTCAAAGCGGCCATCGTGACCACCGACCTCCCGCTGGTACCGGACAAGCCGATTGATTTCGGGCTCCAGGACTTCTGCTCACGGTGCAAGAAGTGCGCCCGCGAGTGCCCTACCGGGGCGATCAGCGACGGCGACAAGGTCTGGCGCAACGGTTACGAGCAATGGCCGCTCGACGTGAAAAAGTGTGTCATCGGGCGGACCGCGAGCAATGCGGGTGCGGGCTGCGGCACGTGCATGACGGTGTGCCCATGGAACAAGCCGTACACGCCGTTTCATCGATTCGTGCAATGGACGATGAGAAACATCCCTCTCGCCAGAAGGTTCGCGATCTGGGGCGACGATCTCATGGGATACGGGAAGCCAAGAATCGAGAACAAGTGGTGGCTCGACCTGGAATCCAGTGACGGTGCCCTCGAGGTACCCGAGCAGGCGGGGAACAGAAGGACCCTCCGCGCCGAATACTCCATGCGCCCGGAGATGTTGGACGGAGTATTGCCGCCTTTCCTGACCAGAGGGCAACGCGAGTCGGGATCGAACAGAGACGACGCGCACCACAGTCGACCGGACGCGGAGTGACCTCGCTGTGACGATCCTGACGACCTACAAGCGCGCCTATGACGGGACGAAGCTCGATCCGTATCCCGTCGAGTCCCTCAAGAGGGTCGATCGTCCCACGACGTTCATCGATGAGGAGCGAATTCAGCGCGTGGATCAGAGGGCCGGCGGTTTTGCGAGGGCCCGGAGCGGAGGTCTCGGGCCCAGCTATCAGAATCTCTTGGGGCTCTTCAAGTATCCTCTGTCTCGGGCGCAACAACGGATGGCGGCGACTCTCGCCGACAAGGTCGACGGGCCGGTTGCCGAGCACAGGGCTCCGGGGACGGATGATCCCGAAGCGATGGCGCGCCACATCAAGGCGACGGCCTATTTCCTCAGAGCCGACGTCGTAGGGATATGCCGACTGCCCCCCTATGCCGTCTACAGCCACAGCCAGGCGACGGGGGAGCCGATCGAATGCGCGCACAAGTATGCCATCGCCGTTCTGGTCGACCAGGACTGGAAGACCGCTGATGCGAGCTTCGGCAACGACTGGATCAGCACGTCGATGGGCTTTCTTTCGTATTCCACGACCGCGTTCATCTCATGCATCCTGGCCGATTACATCCGGAAGCTCGGCTACCCGGCGCGCGCGCATCACATTCGAAACTATCAGGTGATGCTCCCTCCCATCTTGCTCTGGGCTGGACTCGGCGAAATGTGCCGCACGGGCGACATCGTGCTCAACCCGTTCCTCGGCACGAGATTCAAGGCGGCCGTGGTCACGACGGATCTCCCGCTCGCGATCGACAGGCCGATCGATTTCGGGCTCCAGGACTTCTGTTCCAAGTGCGCGAAGTGCGCGACGCACTGTCCAGCAGGAGCGATTCCGTTCGGAGAAGATTCGACGGTCGTGCACAACGGCTACGTCAAGTGGAACAACGACGTGGACAGGTGTCTGAAGTATAGGATCGGGAATCAGTGGGGGTCCGGCTGTGGGGTGTGCATACACGTCTGTCCATGGAACAAGCCCTTCACACCGTTTCATCGCTTTGTGAGGTGGACCATGACCAACATTCCCCTAGCCAGGCGGCTCGCCATCTGGGGAGACGACCTCATGGGGTACGGGACCCCGAATCAGAAAAACAAGTGGTGGCACGATCTCGAAGCCGTGGATGGCGTCCTGCAAACTCCTGACCGATCCGGCAAGCGGTTTGTGAACAGCCCGACAGACAGGGCTTCAGACTAGACAGTCCGGCGAAGTGAAAGGAAGGAATCCGAATGAACACCGACACCCTGGAGACCGATGTCTTGGTGATTGGCGCGGGCCTTGCGGGCCTCCGGGCGGCTATACAGATCCGGCGCTACGGCCTGGACGTGATCATCGCGGAGAAGAGTACCGGCCGGACGAACCTGTCGAGCGTCGCCGGCGGAACACAAGGCATCGTCATGAATTACTGGTCACTGTCCATGCCTCGAGGCCTCAAGGCGCTCTACGAGCGGGGCGTGAAGGGTGGCGCCTGGGAAATCATGTACGGCAAGGACCAGCGGATGGAGGAGATCACGGCCGTCGAGCAGATCCCGTACCAGGATGAGCTTGCCGAGTTTGGTGTTCTCAATCCCAGGGACCAAAAGACCTACGGCCCGCCGGGGCGGGTGAGCTGGGCCACCACCGGTCCGATGTACAAGTACGCTCAGGACCAGGGCGCCAAGCTGATGAAGTACTTCAACATCACCGACATCCTCACCGTGGACGGTCAGTGCGTCGGCGCGGTCGGTTTCGACGTCGTGTCTGGAGACTTCACCGTGGTCAAGGCCAAGGCTGTCGTCATGGCCACGGGCGGCGCGGGCGAGTGCTGGAAGCGAAACAACACGCCGACACGATCGACTGGAGATGGTCACGCCATCGCCTATCGCAACGGCGTGGAAATGAACATGATGGAGTACGAGAGCTTCGACGCCTGGATCATCTCCGAGAAGGATCAGCCTCAGTTCTGGATTCCTCCGTCGTATGCACGAACCATGGTCAATCTGACCAACGCGAACGGAGAGGACTTCCTGCCGAATTACATGGTGCTTGGCGACGGTGCCACCCTGAAACCTGGCGACCCTTTCCACATCAAGTACGGAACGCCGGTCATTGACAACGTGGCGACGATCGCGCGCGCGATGGCCAACGAGGTTCTCGAGGGACGGGGTGATGATGGCGGGGTGCTCGCCGACTTCTCCCACGTCCCCGAGGACGCGTGGACCGCCGAGCCCAAGGGGATCGCCGGCCTCCATGCGATGCGAAACTTCGAGTGGGAGAAGAAGCCGATCCGGATGTATCCAGGAGCACTTGGATCGTGGGGGGGGATCAAGATCTCCGAAGAGTGCGAGACCAACATTCCCGGATTGTTCGCCGGCGGGGAAGTGTCCTACGGTGAGGATCTCAAGTACACCCTGGTTTTCGGTGTCAGGGCCGGGAGGGCCGGCGCCGAGTACGCCAGAAGTGTGTCCCGTGTCGAACTGAGCCAGAGTCAGGTGAAAGACAAGAAGGACTACCTCGACAGGTTTTCGTCTAGGTCGAAGACGGCTGACGGGAATCCGAGAGCGATCCGTGAGGCGATCCAGAAGCTGAGTATGGACAAGTTTGGCGTACTGAAGACCGAGAAGGGGCTTCTCGAGGGCCTGGAGCAGTTGGACGACATTCGGAGGACTGCGCAGGAGAGGATGTATGCCGAGGACCCGCGGGAGCTGAGACTGGCATTTGAATCTGACTGCATGATCGATTGTCAGGAGATGCATGCGAAGGCGGCCCTGATGCGGACCGAGACGCGGGGCGTTCACAACCGGCTGGACCACCCCTACATGGACAACGATCGCTGGATACAGGACATCAGACTGGAAAAGAAGAACGGTCAGATGGAGTTGCGGACTGTTCCGACCCGCTCGGGCTATGTGAAGGTCCCCGAGGGCAGATTCCCGATCAGAGGCCTGAAGCAAGAGACTGCGTGACCTTCCCAGGAGAACTTGAGAGATGCTGGAAGAAAAAGTCGATGCCGTCGTCAATCACAAGAAATGCCTTGGAAGAAACTGTCTCCACTGCGTGGACAGCTGCCCGGTGGAGGCGATCGACTGGGATCCGATCGAAGAGCAGGTGTCGTCGGCCAACATCCAGGAATGCATCGTCTGTCTCGCATGCGAGGAGGCCTGTGCCGAAGACGCCAATGGGTGTCTCACGATGGTGGGCGTCATCCGAAAGGAATTCACCGCGTCGCCCATACAGGACATGTGGGCGGGAACGGGGGACGTGATCCCGCCCAAGGCCGATCTGCCCGGGGGACGATCAGATACCCGCACGTCGAAGTTGGGTTTCTAGTTGAGAAAACGGCGAGACGCTCTGTACCCGTTGGCAGCGGCCATCGGGCTCGTCGCGGTGTGGCAGCTGGGTGTCCAGTTATTGGCGATCCCGGACTACCTGCTGCCTGGGCCGCGCGCCGTCGCTGCGACGGTGGTGTCGGAGCGGACGCTGATATTCCAGCATGGCCTGATCACACTCTACGAAGCCGGTCTCGGTTTCACGCTTGCCCTCGTGTTCGCCGTGCCGATCTCCGCGATCATCGTCTGGTCGAAGGTTGCCGAGAAGACCGTGCTGCCCCTGATGGTCTTCCTGCAGACGGTCCCCAAGGTGGCTATTGCGCCGCTCTTCATCATCTGGTTCGGATTCGGTCCGTTCCCGAAGGTCCTGATCAGCTTCTTGCTGGCCTATTTCCCCATCGTGATCGAGATGGTCACCGGGTTGAGAGATGTGAACCCCACCGTCCTGGACCTGGCGAGATCCATGTCCATCACTCCCTTCCAGACGTTCACGAAGATACGGATCCCAAATTCACTCCCGTATCTGTTCAGCGGGCTGAAGTTGGGCGCGCTGCTCTCGCTGGTCGGAGCCATCGTGGCAGAGTTCATGGGGTCGATGGACGGTCTGGGGTACCTCGTCCTCTATGCGAACGACCGGATGGATACGACGCTGTGCTTTGCCGTGCTCGTCGTGCTCCTACTCCTGGGCAAGGCGCTGTTCTCCGTCGTGGAATGGGTCGAGCGGTACGCGATTGCATGGCATGTCGTCGTTCGGGAGAACGAGCAGATCATGTTCACCACGTAGGGGTACAGCTCAGGATGAGGAGTTCGGGGGAGATGGCTCTGGGTAAGGGATTCCGTTGGAGCGCCAGGCTCCCGGAAGCGCTGTATCCCGCCTCCACGATCGCTGCGATGCTCGCTGCGTGGCAGCTGTCGATCGTCCTCTTTTCCATACCGGACTTCATCCTGCCTGGTCCGATCGCCGTCATCGAAAGTTTCGTGGGAAATCTCGGCCTGGTCTGGCCTCATTTCCTGGTCACGACGTTTGAGATGCTTCTGGGGCTTTTTCTCGCCACCGTCTTCGCGGTCGCCGTCTCGATACTCATGGTCTGGTCGAGGCCGGTGGAGAAGACACTGCTGCCGCTCCTGGTGTTCTTTCAGACGACACCCAAGCTGGCCGTTGCTCCATTGTTCATCGTCTGGTTCGGCTTCGGCTACGCTCCCAAGGTCATCATCGCCTTCTGGCTGGCGTACTTCCCGATCGTCATCGCCACGATGACCGGATTGAAGGATGTTGAGCCCGCACTGATCGATCTGACGAAATCCATGTCGGCGTCCACGCTCCAGACGTTCATCAAGGTCCGACTGCCAAGTTCATTGCCTCACTTCTTCGCCGGTCTCAAGCTGGGCGGCGTGGTCGCCATTCTTGGAGCCATCGTCGGTGAGTTCGTCGGTGCGAATGAGGGGTTGGGCTACCTGATCACGATGGCGCAACACAACAGCGACGTGACGTTGCTGTTCTCGGTCGTCATCACGCTCGTGGTCTTGGGCAGGTCGATGTATGCGCTCATCGGCTGGGCCGAAACACACGCCATCTCCTGGCACGTCACGATGAGGGCGAGGGACCAGAGGTTCTTCACGGCGTGACTCGCAGGGCCAAGGCATCGCCCGACTGGAGGGAGAGGCCCACCGCGCAGAAGAGGGGGGACGCATGAGAACAAGCTCCCTGATGGTCGGAATGTTGGGCCTGTCTCTCGTGGCTCTGGGAACGGCCTGCCGATCTCGTCAAGCATCCTCCACGGATGCACCGGCGCTGGACCAGGTGACGCTGCAGCTCCACTGGAAGTGCTCGGGCCCGCATGTGCCGTTCATCGTTGCGTCGGAGAAGGGATTCTTCGAGGAGGAAGGCATAGACATCACGATCAGGGAAGGCTCGGGTTCATCGGCGACGAGCAAACTCGTCGCCGCCGGTAGCGCCACGTTCGGAGTGGCCGCGACCAACGTCAGCGTGAAGGGAGCCGCCCTGGGGATGCCGATCATTCAAGTGATGCAGATTCAGGAGTCGCGGAGGTACTGCATCCTCTCGAAGCCCGAGACCGGCATCAGAACGCCTCAGGATCTGATCGGGAAGGTCATTGCCGGGTCTGGAGGCGGTGGGACCTCAGCCCTCTTCAACGCGTTTCTGGCCGCAAACGAGATTCGTCAAGAGCAGGTCACGTACCTGAACGCCGGCAGGGCGATGCTCGAGGCGATGGCAACGGGCAGGGCCGATGGCGCGCTTGGCCTTGAAGTGGATGACCTCGTCAGGCTCCAGGGGATGGACGTCGATCCGGCCCAGGTCATGCTGTTCGAGGATTGGGGGATCCCCGTGATCGGGGACGGGGTGATCGTCAACGCGACGACCGCGCGGGAGGATCCCGATCTCATCCGGAGGTTCATCAGGGCGTACATCGCGGGAGTCGGAGAGACCTTCGCCGACGTCGACGCGGCGGCGGAGATCGCGGTGAGGCGGTTTCCCCTGGCGAGGAAGGAAATTCTCGTCGGCCAGTTGACGAGTGTCCGCTCGCTCTTACCGTCTCCACTGGGATACCAGGATCCCGAGGCCTTGGAAGAGCTCAGGCGCATCACGGTGGAGTTCGACGGTGTCGCCGAAGCGGCAGACATTCCGTTGACCCGGTTCTCCACGAACGAGTTTCTGCCCGAGTAGCGATTCCATCAGAATTCTCGCTTCCCAGGGCTTGGACGAGGAGAGACGTGATTACTCTCGACGGCGTGCACTTGACGTATCCGCACAAGGGCGGGTCGATCGAGGCATTGACGGATGTCAGCTTCTCGGCGAGGGAGGGGGAGTTCCTCTCCATTGTCGGCCCGAGCGGCTGCGGGAAATCCACCCTGATCAAGATCATCGCCGGTCTCCTTCCGACGTCCAAGGGAGAGGCGCGCGTCGATGGGAAGCTGGTCCGGGGCCCACACCCGAATGTCGGGATCGTCTTTCAGGAGGCGACCCTACTGGCATGGCGCTCCGTCTTGCGGAACATCATGCTGCAGATCGAGGTGCGACAGGAGTTCGAGAACGACGCCTACGTACCGAGGGCGCGGGACCTGATCAAGCTGGCGGGGTTGGATGGGTTCGAGGACCGGTACCCGTGGGAGCTCTCAGGCGGCATGCAGCAGCGCGTCTCCTTCTGTCGGGCACTCATCCACGACCCTCCGCTCCTGCTCATGGATGAACCGTTCGGCGCGCTGGATGCCATGACGCGGGATGAAATGGGCGTCTGGCTTCAGAAGACGTGGATGGAACGAGCGCGAACGGTTCTGTTCGTCACGCACGATATCGGTGAAGCGGTCTTTCTCTCGGATCGAGTCATGGTGATGACAGCCAGGCCCGGGCGCGTGAAGGAGATCATGGAGATCGACTTGCCCAGGCCCAGAGAACTCAGAATCACGGAAGAGATCGAGTTCGTGAAGTATGTCTCCCATGCACGACGCCTCATGCACGCGGAGGGATACTACTGACCCAAGTGAGCTCTGGGGTTAGCCCCCGGGGCCTCTCCTTGAAGCCGGCCGGGTATCACACGTTTCGCGTGCGGCTGTCGGCAAGACTGAATTGACTGTGCCAGGTGGATTCGGCTCCCGCGTCGATGCAGCGGATTCTGGCGTCGATCACGTACGGCCGACCCTCCCGGGTGGCGGCGATGCCGATCTCCAGCTCGCTCTCCAGTTCGTCGGCCGTCGTCGCCTTCGCAGCGGAGATCCCCTGAGATTCGGCAAGCTTGACGAAATCGATCTCCGGATCGCCAAGAAACATCGTCGGGTAGCGATCGGTCTGCGCCATGTTGCCCTGATACCGCGCGAAGCGAAACCGCACCTGCTGATAGTTGACGTTGTTCCAGATGACGGTGAGTACGGGGACCCGATAGCGTGCCATCGTCCAGAAACCGGCCGCGCTGTACATCACGGAGCCGTCGCCGATGTGAAGCACGACCTGGCGATCGGGCTGGCCGAGCTTGGCGCCGATGGCCGCCCCGACTCCCCACCCGAGCGAGCCGCCGGCCGCGTGAAGCCGCATCTTCTCACCGACGCCGACAGATTGGAGTGGCGCGTAGGGACGGGCCATGTCGTGGCTGACGTTCTCGTGAATCGTGATGGCGTCGCGATCCGACGCGCGCTCGGTGAGCAGCGCGACGTCATCGGGATGCATCGGATTCTGACCCAGATTCGGGCGAATATCCGCGTCCGCGGCACGGCGCATCCTCTCCGGGAGCGCCGCCAGTCGGTCGTAGCGGCTGGCGCGGATCGCGGCGAGACGCTCCGTCGTGGCCAGGCTGCGAATCGACTCGAGGAGATCGTCGAGCGCCAGTCCGACATCGGCGACGATGGCCAGATCGACAGGCTCCGTTCGGGCCATCGAACCGGTATCGATTCCGATCGCCACCTTCTTGGCATCGGCGGGGATCGAGGGAGGATAGTTTCCCGGACCCCAGACTCCCCGCTCCGAAATCGTTGGGCTGGTCGAGATTGTCCGGACCGCGAAGTTCTCGGCACCCAGCGCAAGGAACATGTCCGCGGTCTTGAACGGATTCTCCTCTTCGATGAAGCGCATGCCCCCGTAGCTGTAGTAGAGCGGGTGCTGTGTCGGGAAATGCGCGCCAATGTTGTACCAGCCGAGGAAATCCGAGACTGGCATGGCGAGCAGGTCCGCCAGCTCCATCGCTTGCGGAACCGCGCCCGATCGGTTCAGCTCGCTCTCCACGATGAGGCACGGTTGCACGCTCTCCAAGAGCCACCGCGCGGTCTGTTCGATATCTGCGGCGTTGGGACGAGACCGGATCGGAACGGAGAACTTGCTCTGGTCGATGATCTCCGCCGAGACGTCCTTGGCTTCCAGCGCCGCGGTCCCGAGGGCCACGTAGACCGGACCTCCGGGAGGCGTCGCGGCGACCTTGAACGCTCGCCGCATGGCCAGCGGAATGCTCTCCGGATTGCGGACCTCCCAGGAGAGCTTGGAGAACTGCTTGTTGACGTCGACCTGCTCGAAGCCGGGCCGTGGCGCAAGCACGAGATCGTCGCTGAAGACCGTGGTGTCCACGAGAGCAGCGGTGACCACCATGGAGGCATGATCGCGGTGGGCGTTGAAGAGCTGGCCCGATGCCTGGGCGGTCCCGGCGATTGCGTGAAGATTGACGAAGGCCGTCTCGCCGGTCACCTGGTTGTAGCCGTCGGCCATGGCAATGACGAGGCCTTCGTGCAACCCCACGATCGGCTGAATCTCCGGAGCGCCGGCCAAGGCGTCGAAGAAGCCAACTTCCGTGGAGCCAGGATTCGTGAAGACATACTTCACGTTCGCGGCCTTGAGTTGCTCCACGAGGAGTTCTCCGCCCGTTCCGGTCGCGGTGCGATAGGTGCCGCTTGGTTGGTCGGCCGGCGTCTCCGCCGCCGCGAGATTACTCAGGAGAGACTCGACGAAGCCGGCCGTGAAGCCGGCCGCCACCATCCGCCTGAAGAAGCCACGACGGGAGAGGCGATTGTTCAGGTATTCAGCCAGGAGCTCACGCATTGACACCCTCCGAGCGCAGACAGGACGCCCTCGAGGATGATCTCGAGGTGCTGCGTTCGTACCTGCAATCACGGTTTCTGTCAAGGGAGGACTTCGCGCCGCGTGACGCCGAGGGTGAACCGACGGCGGCGCCCGACGGCCCCGTGGAGTTATGCTTTGCACGGCGGAGGCATGAGGGCCGTCGCGTGGGTGAAGGTATCTGATGAACGACGACAGATTCGAGGTCATCGGTCGGGTGACCCGGCGTCAGGACGGCCACGCCATGGTCACCGGGCGGCAGCTGTACTCCTCGGACATCAGCCTTCCGAACATGCTTCAGGCCAGAGTCTTGAGAAGTCCCTACCCTCACGCGCGGATCGCCGCTATCGACACCAGCGAAGCGGAACGCCTGGGCGCCGTCTGCATCACCCCCGAGGACGTGCCGCGGGTCAAGTACAACGAGCGTCAGGTGAGCGTTCCGGCCAAGACCTACCGCGACCGAACGGTCCTGCCGGACAAGGTCCGGCACGTCGGGCAGGGCGTCGTTGCGGTCGCCGCCAGGACGGAAGCGCTGGCGGACAGGGCGCTCGACGCCCTTGACGTCGAATTCGAATCGCTGCCTGCGGTCTTCGATCCCCACGAAGCGATGCGAGATGGCGCGCCGCAGTTGCATGACGCGGTCCTGTTGGGCGAGACCGTCCTCCCCATCGAGCGGAATATCGCCTGTTACCGGGAGGCGGTAGAAGGCGACGTGGCTCGAGGGCTCGAGGAGGCGGACCTCGTCGTGGAGAACGAATTCACGACCGGGAGGGCCTACCACGGCCAGCTGGAGAGCAAGGCGGTTGTGTGCCGCCCGGAAGCCGACGGCGGAATCACGGTGTGGGCCACCGCGCAGTCGATTCACAATACCCGCCAGCTCTTGGGAAGCCTCTTCGACATCCCCCTCAGCAAGATCAACGTGCAACGTGTGCCGATTGGTGGGTCGTTTGGCTCGAGCATCCAGATGAACAGTTCCGTCGCCGTCTGCGTCGCCCTGGCGCTCAAGGCTCAGAAGTCGGTGAAGCTGGTGCTGACCCGCGAAGAGGATATGTACGACCACTGCAAGTATCCGTCGAATATCCACCTCACCTACGGCGTGAAACGCGACGGAACCCTGACAGCGGGATATTTGAAGACGGTCGTCGACATTGGAGGGCACAACATCCAGGCGTATCCGCTGCTCGGGTGCATGGCGGGCTGGTTCGTCTCTCTGTACCGACTGCCGCATCTGAAGTTCGAGGGTACGGCGGTGTACACCAACAAGGCTCCAGCCTGTGCCATGCAGGGATACGGGAACCCGCAGGTCACATTCGCGGTGGAGTCGATGATGGACACCATCGCCGAAGAACTCGACATCGATCCGATCGACGTTCGCCTGAAGAACTACGTGGGGCTCGGCGAGACGTTCTGGGGGCAGGGTCCGACTGTGCGCTCGGTCATTCGGAGTTGCGGTGTGGAGGAGATGCTGCTGAAGGGAAAGGCGATGGTCGGCTGGGAGGGTCGCGGGAGCTCCACGAGCAAGACCGGGCGCTTCCGAAGGGGGATCGGGGTCGGCCGAGGGTTCCACACATCGGGCACCGGTGCGCCCACGCCGGGTGAGGTCATCGACTACTCCACGGCGATGGTCAAGATTAACGAGGACGGGTCGGTCGACTGCCTGACCGCGCTCATGTGCCACGGCGGGGGAACGTTGGACGCGGGCGCCAAGATGGTGGCCGAGGAACTCGGTGTGCCTCTCGACCGGGTGGGAATCTCGCCGTCGAACACCCGCTCCACCGGCTACGACGTCTGCACCCACGCGACCCGTGGGGTGTACTGCGGCGGCGCGAGCCTTCTGAGGGCCGCCCAAGATGTAAAGAAGATTCTGTTCGACTTCGCCTCGCGCATCATCGACGTCAATCCGGACGCGCTGAAGGTCCGACCCGACACGAACCGTGGCCAGGGCGTCGTCTGCTTGCCCGGAGCGCCGGCCAAACGGATCACCGTGGCCGAGGTGGCCAAGACCGCGCAGATCAAGGGATGGGGCTCGATCATCGCCGTCGTGAGCCATCGGCAGGTGAACTGTCCGCCCTGCTTCGTCGTGAATTTCGTCGAGGTAGAGGTCGACACGGCGACCGGGCAGATTCGACCGATGCGCGCCGTGGCCGCAGTCGATGCCGGGACGGTCATCAACCCCGACCTAGCCGCCGGGCAGCTCGAGGGCGGCCTCTGCCGGGGCATCGGCCTCGCGCTTCTGGAAGATACGACTTACAAGCCGGATACCGGAGAGCTTACCTGTGGCGGGTATCTCACCGACTACAAGGTCTATACGGCACAGGACATGCCCTCGCTCGAGGATCTGTCGACGTTCTTTGCCGACACCTACGAGCCGTCAGGTCCGTTCGGCGCCAAGGGCGTCGGCGAAGCCGCGAACAATGCGACCGCCGGCGCCGTAGCCAATGCCATCTACAACGCCGTGGGGATCCGCTTGACGGAGGCGCCGATCACTCCGGAACGCGTCTTGAGTGCGTTGACGCGGGACGCGGAACAGCTCCAGCAGGGGCGGTAACGATGGGCAACACGAGGATCTTGACCCGGGAATTCGAATACGTCGCGCCGGAGACGATGCCGGAACTTCTCGCGCTGCTGGACCGATACGGTCCGGCGGCAACGATCATCGCGGGCGGAACCGATGTCGTGCCCCAGCTGAAGTACGAAAAGATTTCGCCTGACTACCTGATTGATGTCACGAAGATAGCCGAGTTGCGCACCGTGCGGCGAGACGGGGCCCTGCACATCGGTGCCGCGGTGAGGCTGCGCGACGTCAAGGCCTACTGCAGGGACAACGAGACCTACGCCTGCCTCGGTGACGCGCTCGGCTCGATCGGCCAGGCCCAGGTCGTCAACATGGGGACGTTGGGCGGAAACATTTGCACAGCCTCACCGGCCGCCGATTCCGCTCTGGCGCTCCTGGTCTTGGAGGCCCGGGTACGACTGATCGGTTCGGGCGGAGAGCGGGTCGTGCCGCTCGACGCCTTCTTTCGGGGACCCAAGATGACCGGCATGGAGCCTGGCGAAGTCATGGCGGAGATCCAGGTTCCGGCTGTCGTGGACCACACCGGAAGTGCGTTTCGAAAGATCGGGCGGGTGGCGGGGGACATCTCCAAGATCAGTTGCGCGGTTGCGGTGCAGAGCGATGGCGAGCGGTGTCTCTCATGCCGGATTGGGATGGGGGCTGTCGGCCCGACGCCGATGCGAATGCCCGGTGTGGAACAGCTCTTGTCGGGTCGAGCGATTGACGCGGGCGTGATGGATGAGGCCGCCGACCGAATCGCGGCCGACATCTCGCCCCTGACCGACGTGCGATCCACCGAGTTCTATCGACGACGCGTCTCCCGCGTGCTGTTCAAGGACACGTTCGACCAGGCATGGAAGCGGGTTCAGCGATAGCCATGATGACGAAGCGACGCGTCACGTTGACCGTCAACGGCGAGCACGTCGAGCCGCTGGTGGAGGCGAATGCGCTGCTCGTCAACGTCCTGAGAGAAGAGTTGCAACTGACGGGCACGAAGTACTGCTGCGGCACCGGACAGTGCGGGGGATGCACGGTACTCGTCAACGGGGAGCCGATTCTGAGTTGCCTGACGCTGGCGGTTGCCGTCGATGGCGCAGATATCCTGACGATTGAAGGAGTGGCTAAACCGGACGGATCACTGGATCCGATCCAGGAGGCGTTTCTGGATCATGGAGCCGTGCAGTGCGGGTTCTGCACGCCCGGGATGATTCTCATGGCCAAGGATCTGCTCGCGCACGACCCTTCACCTTCGGAAGAACGGATCCGGGAGCACCTGAGAGGGAACCTCTGTCGATGCACTGGGTATCACCGAATCGTCAAGGCGATAGGAAGCTGCGGCCAGTAGCGGCAGCCTTGCTCCAGCCTCGGCACGGATGAGAAAGACGAAGACGAAGACAGTGACGAGCACCACGTACCTGCGGCCTACCGACTTGAACGACCTCCAGCAGATCATGGCGGAGCACCAAGGGCGAGCTGCCGTCGTCGCGGGCGCCACCGACATGATTCCTCAGATGCGAGCCGGGCGGACTCTACCCGCGGTTCTCGTCGATCTCTGCGAGATAGCGGAACTGTCGTTCATACGTGAAGAGCACGGCAGCATTGCGATCGGCGCAACCACCACGATGGCCAAGCTCGCCTCGAGCCCCATCATTGCCAGCGGCAGCCCGTTCCTAGCGACGGCTGCCCGGCAGGTCGGACACCCGCAGACCCGGAATCGAGCCACCATCGGGGGCAATCTCGCCAACGCGTCTCCCAGCGCGGACACCGCACCTCCACTTCTGGCCCTGGGCGCCGCGGTTCAGATCATGAGTCCGGATGGGGCCATCAGAGATGTGCCCCTGCACCAGTTTTTTCATTCCTACAGGGTGACGGATCTGGGCGAGGGCGACGTGCTGACCCGGATCACGTTTCCCAGGCCGCCGGATGGAGCGGCCGGACGTTTCACCAAGATCGGCCTGAGAAGCGCATCGTCGATCAGCGTTGCCAGCGTCGCCGTGATGCTGGAGATGGAGGAGACGACCTGCCGGACGGCACGGGTCGCGGCAGGGTCGGTGGCTCCGATACCGATGCGAGTCTTCCGCATCGAAGAGCTGCTTGAAGGCCACGAGATTGGCGAGACGCTCGTCGAGGAATGTTCCGAACTCTTGCGGGCGGAGATCTCGCCCATCAGTGACGTTCGAGGCTCTGACAAGTACCGCTCGTATGTGGCCTCGGCGGTCCTGAAGCGACAGATCGAGATGGCCGTGGCAGACCGGAGGACATTCGGCGCATGACGACGTATCCGATCGACATCAAGGTCAACGGCGAATGGAAGCGGGCGGAGGTGACGGCCCGCGAGACCCTGTTGGACGCGTTGCGGAATCGCCTGAGGGCCTTCGAGGTGAAGGACGGGTGCAGTCAGGGCGATTGCGGAGCGTGCACCGTCATCCTGGCTGGACGTGCGGTCAACGCCTGTCTGACGCTGGCCGTGCAGGCCAACGGCAAGGAGATCACCACGCTGAAGGGTGTCGGAACGTCGGAGAATCCCGATCCCCTTCAGAAGAGCTTCGTCGAGCACGGCGCGATTCAGTGCGGGTTCTGCACGCCGGGGGTGGTGGTGTCGGCGAAGGCTCTGCTCGAGGCCAATCCGAACCCGAACCGAGAGGAGATCCGCGAAGGGATCTCCGGAAACCTGTGTCGCTGTACCGGGTACACGCAGATCGTCGAGGCCATCGAGGACGCGGCGGCACACGGCAGGCGTGGCGTAGGAGAGCGGGAAGATGCCTGAGAATCGTACCAGGCCTGCATACCGGATCATCGGGAAGGCGGCTCCGCGGCCAGACGCCTGGGCAAAAGTGTTCGGCGACACGGCGTACGCCCATGACTACACAGTGCCGGGGATGCTCTGCGCGAAGGTGCTGAGGAGCCGCCACCCCGCCGCGCGGGTCCTGTCCATCGACACCGGTGACGCAGAGAAGCTGCCCGGCGTCGACGCGGTCTTGACCGCCAAGGATGTGCCGAACAACGAGACGGCCACGCGGTTCGGACAGACCCATCAGGTGGGCGGGTTCGAGGGGCTCTACCGGGTCCTGGCCGAGAAGAAGATCCGATTCAAGGGCGAAGCGGTTGCGCTGGTCGCGGCGACGAGTGAGGCGGTCGCCGAGGAGGCGCTCGGTCTCATTCACGTGGAGTACGAACCGCTCGAAGGCGTCTTCGATCCGGTCGAGGCGAAGCAGGCCGGAGCCTACCAGGTCGGGGAAGACGAGAGTAACGTCATTTGCAGCTACAAGGTCAGAAAGGGTGACGTCGAGGAGGGGTTCAAGCTGGCTGATGTCGTGGTCGAACAGACCTACCGGGTGCCGATGGTGGACCATGCCTATCTGGAGCCGGAATCCGGCGTGGCCTGGCTGGATCAGGACGGCGTGATCACCATTCGATCCGCCACTCAGGTCATCGAGCACTTCAGGGGAATCGCCGATGTCTTGGGCGTGTCGCACAACCGGGTCCGGATCATCGCCCCGATGCTCGGCGGCGGCTTCGGCGGCAAGGAAGACATCACGGTCGAGACCTACCTGGCGCTACTCGTGTGGAAGACCCGAAAGCCCGTATCGCTGACCTACACGCGGGAAGAGTCCATTCGCTCCCACGGCAAGCGCCATCCCTACGTCATGAGGTACAAGACCGGCGCCACCAAGGCCGGCAAGCTGGTGGCCCTGGAGGCGGAACTGACGTCCGATGCCGGGGGCTACGTGTACCTGAGTCCCTGGGTTCTTCTGTATTCCACGGTCGGCGCCACCGGGCCCTACGACATTCCCCACGTCAAGGTCGATTCCGAGACGGTGCTCACCAACAACACGTTCAGCAGTGCGAACCGCGGGTTCGGTGCTCCGCAGGTCTGTTTCGCGTGCGAGAGCCAGCTGGATGAGCTTGCCAAGCAACTTGGCCTCTCGCCGCTCGAGATCCGTCGTAAGAACTATCTTCGTACTGGGGATGCGCTGGCGACCGGGCGGGTCCTCGAGCACAGTGTCGAGACCGAGCAGACGGCCGACAGGGCCCTGGAGGCGCTCGGTGAACCCTCCGGACCCAGTTCGCCAACCGAGAGAATCGGCCGGGGCATCGCCTCCAGCATGACGAGCTACGGCCGAATGACCTTCCTGCACGACACATCCAGAGCGCTGGTCAGCATCGAGATGGACGGGAGCGTCTCTGTCAGGTGCGGCCTGCAGGATGTTGGCGGCGGTCAAGCATCCTCCTTGGCACAGATCGCCGCGGAGGTCCTCGGGGTTCCCATGGAGGACGTCACCGTCTACGTCGGGGATTCGGCCTTGACGCCACTGGCCGGGACTACCACCGCGACGCGGCTGCTCTACATGTCGGGCAACGCCACCAAGAAGGCGGCGACGGCGGTGCGTCACAGCCTGGTGAAGAAGGCGGCCGACCTGTTGGATGTCGACCCGGAAGAGCTGGCCATGGGGGATCGACAGATCTATTCCGCAGGCGACCCCGACCGTGCCGTGGCCCTGGAACGCGTCGTCAAGGCCTGCGCGGCGGATGGGATCCCCCTGTACGACGTGGCACAGTTCAATGCTCCAGCCCGCGAACTGATCGACTTCCAGACCGGCCAGGGACAGGTGTTTCCCGATTTCACCTTTGGCACGCAGGCCATGGAAGTATCGGTGGACATCGAGACGGGCGCCGTGAAGGTGCTCAAGATCGTTTCCTGCTACGACGTCGGTCAGGCCATCAACACCTTGAGTGCCGAGGGGCAACTGCACGGCGGGGCGTTGTACGGCTTGGGCTACGGAATGATGGAAGAGGTAGTCCTGGACAAGGGGAACACGCTGACCCCTTCATTCGCCGAGTATCTCATTCCCAGTGCCGTCGATGTTCCCGATGTCAAGACGATCATGATCGAATCCGGCGGCGGTGTCGGGCCGTTCGGTGCCAAGGGATTGGGGGAACCGTCCTGCGTCCCGGCGGCGGCGGCGTTTGCCAACGCAGTCAGCGACGCCATCGGCGCTCGAGTGTGCGACCTGCCGGTGACACCCGAGAGGATCTTGAAGGCCTTGGGAAGATTCTGACCCTTGTGACGTCATGAGCAAGAAGCTCGGCATCGTCACCATCGGGCAGTCTCCCCGGACAGACGTCGTGCCGGAGATGACCCCGTTTCTCGGCGACGGTGTGGAGATCGTGGAACGCGGCGCGCTCGATGGACTGACGCTGAACGAGGTTGAGGAGTGCCACCCGGAACATGGGATGGCGCACCTGGTCAGCCGGATGCGGGACGGTACCGAAGTGGTCGTTGCCAAGGAGAAGTTGCTTCCCAGAATTGAACGCGCCATCGAGGACCTCGACAGCCAACGGGTCTCCGCCATCTTGCTGCTCTGCCTCGGAGACTTTCCCCGATTCCGATCTTCCTGTCTGCTCGTCGAGGCCCAACGGATCGTGGATCGGTGCGTCGACGGACTGGTGGGCGAGACCGACCACCTGGGAATCCTGATTCCCATTCCGGAGCAGGAGGCGTGGGTCCGGAACACCTTCTCCCGGATGACCCCCCAGATCACGGTCGCCGATGCGTCTCCTTATGCCGACCGAGACCGGCTCTCCCGGGCGGGCGCGATGCTCAGCGAGGCGAACTGCGATCTGATCTTGATGTACTGCATGGGATTCAACCGACGAGCAGCCGGCGACATCAGGCGAGTAACCGGCAAGCCTGTCGTGCTCTCGAGTTCCCTTGTCGCTCGGACGCTGGGCGAGTTGCTCGAGTAGAACGGCCGAGAAGACGTCCTCGTGGAACCCACGCCGATGACACGCAGCATCAGCAGGTGCCGACCGTGAGCAAGAAGGCCGACACGGCGATCAAGAACGGGGTTCTGGTCACCAGTCGTGAACTCAAGCGTGCCGACATCTACATCAAAGACGGCTTGGTGGACAGCATCGAGAGTCCCGATCACGATCGGTCCGCCTTCAAGGTCATCGACGCGTCGGAAAAACTGATTCTGCCCGGTATCATCGACGCCCACCTTCATCCGGTCTATGCCGACCGGATCGACACACTATCCAAGGCAGCCGCCGTCGACGGCATCACGACCATCATTCCGTATATCGGCGCCGTGAAAGCCTGGGGAGCCACCGGCGGGTTGCTGGATGCAATCGGCGATTTCATCGAGGAAGGGGAACGCACATCGGTCATCGACTTCGGGATCCACGGCGCGCTCATGCAGCACGATGTCGACGACGCGAGCGCGACGATTCCCAAGTCGGTGGCCAGAGGAATCGTCTCGTTCAAGGTGTTCATGGCCTACAAGAAGCGCGGCATGAAGCTGGAGGACGATGACATTCTGAAGATCATGAATCTGGCGGCGGCGAACAACGCGCTGCTGGCCGCCCACGCCGAGAATGGCGCGGTCATCGATTTTCTCGAGACCGCCTTCATCGCCGAGGGCAAGGTATCTCCCGAGTATCATGGTCGCTCGCACCCCGGATTGTGCGAGGCCGAAGCAATCTTCCGGTTGCTCATGCTCGGGACAGTCGCCGCCTGCCCCGTCTACATTCCCCACATCAGTGCGAAGGAGTCCCTCGACGTCGTGCGACAGTTCAAGCGCTGGGGAGGGCTCGAGTTCTACACGGAAACCTGTCCGCACTACCTGACCCTGACAGAAGCCGACATGTCCAGGTGGGGTTCCCTTGCGAAGATGTCGCCGCCCCTGAGGGGACGAGACGATGTTCAAGCGTTGTGGCAGGCGCTGCACGAGGGACTCATCGACGTCGTTGGCTCCGACCATGCCGGCCACACCACGGCAGCCAACCAACCGCTCCAGGACCGGATCTTTGATGCCCCGAACGGGATCCCGGGATTGGATACGGTCTTCAAGGTCGTGTACGAAGAAGGTGTCAACCAGGGCAGGATCACGCTGAGCCGCCTGGTCGAAGTCATGTGCGAGAAGCCCGCCAAGATTTTCGGTCTCTACCCCAGGAAGGGGACCGTCGCGGAAGGGGGGGACGCCGACATCGTCCTCTTCGATCCGGCAGCGGCCACGATCATCAAGGCTCAGCACCCTCTGCTCAACGTCGACTACAGCGTGTACGAAGGGCGAAGCTGCCTTGGCGCTCCGGTCATGGTGATGCAGCGTGGTCGGATCTTGATGGAAGACGGCGAGCTGAAAGGCACACCGGGCTTGGGCAGGTTCGTTTCTGGGACGAGATAGGGCGGTGAACACGTGCCTCATCGATACGACCTCATTCTGAAGAGCGGCACCGTGATCGACCCGCGCAATCAGCGTCATGGCGTCATGGATGTCGCCGTGGCGGAGGGGCGCATCGCCGAGGTCGGGCCCGACCTCGATTCCCGGAGTGCTGCGGAGTGCGTCGACGTGGCCGGGTCACTCGTGCTGCCCGGCATCATCGATCTGCATGTCCACGCGTCTTCCTGGCTTGGTGGCAAGTTCGGACACAGGATGATGGCGTTGGCCGGGGTGACGACCGCGTTGGATCTGTCGGGGCCGATGGAAAGCGTGCTGGAGATCGCCAGGGATCACGGGGCCGGGTTGAGTCTCGCCTGTCTGGAGGCTGTGCGTCCCGGCTACACGGTCAAGGGTGCAGACCCGGACAGGCCGGAGCTGGAGGGCATGCTCCGAGATTCTCTACAGAAGGGCGCCTACGGCTTGAAGATCCTGGGTGGGCATTATCCGCTGACGCCGGAGGCCACGCGCCGGGCCATTGAGGCAGCGCATCGACAGAACGCCTACCTGGCGTTCCATGCCGGCACGCTGAACACCAAGTCGAACATCGAAGGTTTTCACGAAGCGATTGAGTTGATTCAGGATCTCCCGGTACATCTGGCCCACATCAACAGCTACTGCCGCGGCGCGGTCAGGCCGTGCATCGGCGAGACCGAGGAAGCGATTCAGGCGCTCGAGCAACACCCGATGATTTGCTCCGAATCGTACCTGTCTCCGATCAACGGAACCAGCGCCAAGTGTTCATCCGGAGTTCCCGAGAGCGACGTGACGAAGTCGTGTCTGGACACCGGAGGATTCCCGGCAACCGAGGCAGGCTTGAAGGATGCGATCGTGGCCGGGTGGGCTCAGATCAATCTTGAATCGGACGACCAGGTCGTTCTTGCTGTCGGGGATGAGGCGGTTGAGTGGTGGCGGGGCCGCGGCACCGATACGACCGTGAGCTTCAGCGTCAACCCGGACAGTCCGAGACTTCGCCTGGCTTCGGCGAAGCGCGAGACGGGGGATTTCGTCGTGGACTGCATCAGCACCGACGGAGGCGGCATTCCGAGGAATGTGACCGTGGAAATGGGACTGGCGCTCGTGAAGCTCCAAGCTTTCACCGTGACGGAGTTTGCCAGCAAGACCAGCGCAAATCCGGCGATGATCCTTGGTCTCGAGAACAAGGGGCACCTTGGGGTCGGGGCCGATGCCGACATCTCCGTGCTGAGCCTGGAGACTCAGAAACCGGTTCTCAGCGTCGCCAACGGCGAGATCATCGTGCGGAACGGCCGCGCGTCCGGCCGAAGCACCCGGATCATCACCACGCCGGCGGGTCGAGCCAGCGTTGAAGCTCACGGACTGGAGCCCCTCGTCGTCGACCCGGCTGACGCACCGGTGTGCCGCAGGGATTCCCTGACCGGCCAGCCTCCCGAGCGCTGATCGTGCAGCGCTACGCCACTCGGCTCGTCATCCTGAGTTTCGTCGTCCAGTTCCTGGCCGCCATGTGGCCGGTGTATCCGGTGTTCAATCGGATCCGCCCGTTCGTGTTCGGCATTCCTTTCTCATTCTTCTATGCGACGAGCCTGATGGCGCTGTCCTTCGTGACGCTACTGGCGTTCCATCTCTGGTGGGATCGGTCTGACGACGAGCCACGCTGATGGAATCCTGGGTCATCGTCTTGCTCGTGACGGTCGGGTACCTCGTGCTCTCCCTCGCCGTCGGCCTGGCGTCCGCCGGCAAGGCGTCCGCGGGATCCGAAGGCTACGTCGCCGGTGACCGCACCTTCGGGTTCCTGGTGATGTACTTCGTCATGGGCGCCTCGGTCTTCAGTGCGTTCACGTTTCTGGGCGGTCCCGGCTGGGCGTACTCGCGGGGCGCAGCCGCCTTCTACCTCCTGGGATTCCTCTCGATCGGCCTGGTGCCGACCTACTTCTTCGGCCCGCGCGTGGCCCGACTCGGACGCAAGTTCGGCTACGTGACGCAAGCCCAGTTGTTCGCCCATCGCTACGAGAGCCGCTACATTCCACCGGTGCTCGCGCTCATCAGCCTGGTGGCGTTCGTGCCGTACCTGACGCTCCAGATGGAGGGCGCCGGCTACGTCTTCTCGGTGCTCACGGAAGGTCGGATGCCGGAGTGGGCGGGCGCTGGCGTCACCTACGGCGTCGTGCTAATCTACGTCTTTCGCAGCGGCGTCATCGGCGTGGCCTGGACGAACACGTTCCAGGGGGTGCTGATGATGGCGCTCGCTTGGGGTCTGGGCCTCTATCTTCCTTACAGGCTGCATGGTGGCATCGGCCCGATGTTCGCGCGTCTCGCCGACACGGTGCCGGCCATGCTCACCGTGCCTGGCCTCGATGCGGCCGGCGACCCGTGGACGTGGGGCGCGTACTCGAGCTCGGTCGCCGTGTCTGCGTTCGGCTTCAGCGTCTGGCCGCACTACTTCATGAAGATCTACACTGCCCGCAGCATCCGCACGTTGAAGCAGACGGTCGTCTTCTTCCCGACGTTCGGGTTCTTTCTGCTGCCGATCATGTTCATTGGGTTCTCGGGAGTACTCGCGTTTCCCGACGTCACGCCGGCTGACACGATCCTGCCGACGATTGTGACCTCCATGGATCTCCCGCCGCTCGTCGTCGGTCTCTTCTGCGCCGGCGCACTGGCCGCGTCGATGTCGTCGGGCGATGCCATCGTCCACGCGGCGTCGGCCGTGGTGGTCAAGGACTTCTACAAGGTACTGGTGAGACCGGACATCGACGATCGGCGCGAGACCTGGCTGATCAAGGTGATGGTCGTCGTGATCGGCGCGGTGGCCTACTACTTCGCCATCTATTCCGAACTGTCGCTCGTGCTGCTCCTGCTGCTCTCGTACGGGGCGCTCGCGCAGATCTTCCCGGCGGTGCTGGCGGCGCTGTACTGGCGACGGTCGACACCGGCCGGCGTGCTCGGCGGCCTTCTCGCCGGGTGCCTCGTCACGCTCGTCTGGAACCTCTTTCCGGCGCTGCAGTGGCTGGACATTCACCCTGGCATTTGGGGGCTCGCCGTGAACGTGACCGTCATGGTCGTCATGTCGTTCGCCACGCCTCCGATGAGCGAGGAGCACGTGGGCACGTTCGTCAACGCTTGACCGAGGGAGCGCGCATGAGAATCGACATGCACAACCACGTCTTTCCGAAGGCGTACGTCGCGCGCTTGGCGACGGTGGGCAAAGGGTACGCCGTGACCCATGACTCGGAGGGCGACACGATCGTCACCAAGGACGGGGCCAGGTTTCTCACGATCACCCCGCCGATGGCGGACCCGGACGCGCGCCTGGCCGACATGGATAGGGCGGGCGTGGACATTCAAGCCCTGTCCCTCTCGGCGCCCAGCGTGTACTTCGCGGATCCCGAGGACAGCCTGGAACTGGCGCAGCTGATCAATGACGAGGAGGCAGCGATGTGCCGGCGCCATCCCGATCGGTTCGTCGGTCTGGCCACCGTGCCCCTGAACCACCCGGACTACGCACTCCAGGAGCTCGACCGGGCGCTCGGTGATCTCGACATGCGCGGCATCATTCTCGGATCCAACATCGACGGCAAGCGACTCGACGACGAGCACTTCCGCCCGTTCTTCGAGGAGGCTAATCGGCGCAAGCTCCTGATCTTCATCCATCCGATGACCCCGCCGAGTGTCGAGGCGACGAGCGCCTACACGCTGACACCGCTGGTCGGCTTCCTGTTCGACACCACGCTGGCCGCCGCGCGCCTGGTCTTCAGCGGAATGTGTGACGAGCTGCCTGACATCCGCTGGGTCTTGGGCCACCTCGGTGGCGCCGTCCCGTACCTCTGGGAGCGGCTCGACTCCGGCTACCGGGCCTACCCGGCCTGCCGCGAACGGATCTCCAAGCCGCCGTCGGCCTACCTGCGGCACTTCTACTACGACACCGTGTCGTTCCACGCGCCGTCGTTGATCTGCGCCCACCAGACCGTCGGGGCAGAGCGCATGGTGCTGGGCAGCGATTATCCGCACGTGATCGGTGACCTGCCCGGCGCCGTGACGAGCGTCGAGGGATTGAGTCTCGCAGAATCCGAGAAGGAGAAGATCCTGTCCGGCAACGCGCGGATGCTCCTGGGCTTGTAGATCGAGATATGCTATTCGAGTGAGCCTCCGGGGGTTGCACCTGCGTCGCGAGAAGGGAGTTGCGCGTTGAGATACGGCATGGTGATCGACTTGAAGCGCTGCGTCGGCTGCTACGGCTGCCAGACGTCGTGCAAGGCGGAGCACGGCACTCCGCCCGGCGTGCTGTTCGCCCGCGTGCTGAAGCGTGAGCTCGGGACGTTTCCGAACACCCGCATGGTCTTTCTGCCGGTCCTCTGCTCGCATTGCGACGATGCGCCGTGCGTCGATGTGTGTCCGACCGGCGCCAGTCACTACCGAGAGGCTGGCATCGTCGACATCGACAAGGATACGTGCGTCGGATGCCGTGCGTGCATGCAGGCGTGTCCGTACGCCGCGCGCTACTACAACGACGAGCAGCGCGGCTACTACGGCGGCCAGGGACTCACGCCCTACGAGGAGGCGCGCTACGCAGAGCAGAACTGCGACGTCGTCATGAAGTGCAACTTCTGCATCGATCGCGTCAATGAGGGGCTCGAGCCGGCGTGCGTCGTCAACTGCGCTGCGCGGGCGAGGACGTTCGGCGATCTCGAGGACCCGACCAGTGTCGTGTCACGCTTGATTCGCCAGCGCGGCGGTCAGCAACTCCAGCCTGAGGCGGGCACGAATCCGTCCGTCTACTACTTGCCGCCGGAGTGAGGGACGAGTGCCGAGGCAGGCCGACACCGCGTACACGGAGTTCCTGAGCGACCTCGGGGCCACGTTCCGCCCGCAGCGTCAGTGGGTCGAAGGGCGCGGCCTGTATCTGATCATCGGCCACTTCTTCTCGAGTGTCGGTGCCGGAACCTGGCTGTTCTCGCTCTGGCTCGACTCACGGCTCGGGATGTGGATGGCGATCGCGGCCGTCGGGCTCAGCGGCCTCGCACATCTCCGCTTTCTCGGGCGCCCGTCACGTTTCTGGATGATGTTCCGCCTGCGCACATCCTGGATCGCGCGCGGGTTCGTCGGCATGAACATCTTCCTGCCGGCGGCTTGCCTCTACGTCCTGTTCCCGACCGGCCCCCTCGGCTGGGTCTGGTTCATCCTCTCGATCGTGGGGATGACGTTCCTCATCGTCTACAAGGGGAATGTGTACGCGGCGTCGAAAGGCGTGCCGTTCTGGAATTCGCCGGTCTTGCCGATCCTCTACGCCACCTACGCCATTCGGGGGGGGATCGCCCTGCTGCTGGTCGCCCTGCCGTTCACCGGCGCCAGCGTGGCCGCGGAGCAGATCGGCATCATCGAACTCTGGGTGGCCGTATCGGCCGCGGTCATGCTCGGGTTCTACCTGGGTGTCATGCGACAGACGAATCTCGCCGCGCGCCGCTCGGTGGTCGAGCTGACACGCGGTCGCGCTGCCGGTGCGTTCTACCTCGGGACCGTCTGCGTGGGGCTGCTCGTGCCGATCGCTCTTGGGGTCGTCGGGGTGGGGAACCCGCTCTCGCACGTGGGCCTGGCGCTCGTCGGGCTGTTCTCGCTCGCCGGCGACTTCTTCGCCAAGTACACAATCGCCAAGGCTGGCATCTACGCGCCGCTCATGCCCGCCGGCACCATTTGAATCGTCGGACCCAGTGGCGATCTTCGGGCGATCGTCAGCCCGTCGAGTCGACCTTCGAGACCGTAACCTTGACGCAGAGATCGAGGGTGAGGTTCGAGGGACTCGAGTGCTCCCAGTCGAGTTCGAGAAGGTTGTTGAAGAACACACCCTTGCCCTGTGCGGTCGGCAGCGCCGCCGCCCAGTGGCCGGCGCAGGCACCGATGCCGAGGGCTTCGGGGTGAATCGCCTCGGTCAAGCGGACCTTGCCCTCGACCGATCGACCGGACTCGTTCTCGACACGGATGGTATCGCCCGTCTTCAAGCCTCGCGTGCGGCCGGCCTCAGCATTGATGGCGATGGCGTAAGAGAACGGGTCGAGTTGCGCGGCCTCGTCGAGCCAGGCGTTCTCCATCGTGAGGCTGTTCGAGTGCAGGGTGTCCCGGTAGTAGAACGCATAGAAGTCGAAGCCCGGCCGCTCGCACTCGTGTGAGGCGCACGGCAGCCAATTGACCAGGGGGCTGTAGAATTCCTTCGGGATCTCCAGTCCGTGGTCTTTCGCAATCGCGGACGACTTCTCCCAGGTGTCGCTCATCCACTCCCAGTAGATCGGGACTCGCACGTCGATGAACGCCCGCCAGTAGACCTCTTCAGGTTTCTTGGGCCACTTGATGAGGCCGTGCTCCTTGAACCAGTCCAGCCCCTTGTCCGGCCCGAACTTGTCCTTGAGGTCGACGTCGCAGATCTCGTCGTAGGCATACCGGCGGGTGGTGTCCAGCCGGTACGGGGACCGAAGATCGAGCCAGGCGTTGTAGGCGGCATTCAGATCGCCGAGAACGCCGACCCGGTCGGCCAGTTCGATGAGCACGTCCGCCGCCAGTCGCCGGTCGCCCTCCGGTTCCACGGCCGGCTGTCGAATCGGCCAGCACCACTCGCCCATGCCGGCCGGCAGGCTGAAGATGAACGGAAAGTTTGAACGCGAGTCGACGGCCTCGAGGTACCCGCGGTCCGGCAAGACGATGTCGGCGAACTCCGACGTCTCGGTCATGAAGATGTCGAACGAGACGATGAACTTGAACCGCTTGAGCGACGCGGCGACGTCGTCTTTGTTGCCGACACTCATGATCTGATTGGCGCCGAGATTGATCATCATCTCGGGCCGGTAGGGTAGGTCGAACTTGCTCCACATCTCTTCCTGGTCGGAGGACGCCTGGAAGACCGATCCCATCGACATGGGAAACAGCTCCTGGAGTCCGACCCGACGCGGCTTGGCCGGATCGCGAACCGGGTACGGCGCGTGGGGGCCCATCCACGACCCCACGATCATCAACCCGTCGGGATCCGGATGCGGCGCGTACTCCAGACGACCCGTCTCCGGGTGTCCGTGGCATGCCGGGTTGAATCCCAGACAGCCGCCCGCCACGTCGGCGCAGCCGACCAGGTGGTTGAGCAGGTCGATCGCCAGCATGTTGTAGGCGGAGTTCTTGTGTCCCTGCGACCCGCGGAACGCGATCGCGGCGACCGGCCGGTACGGCACGGTCACACCGTCGATGACGATCGTGCTCCCGATCCGAGCCTCGGTGGCGAACTCGGTTGCCAGGCGGTGGATCGTCTCGGCCGGGATCGTCGTGATCTCCTCGCCGCGCTCGAGCGGGAAGCTCTTCAGATGCTCCTTGATCAGGTCGAAGGCCGGCCGACAGGTGGTGCCGTCGACGGCGAACTGTCCCAGGATCGCCATGTCCGCTGCGCTCGCCGCGTCGAACGGCGCGGCGGCGTTCGCGGAGGTGTCCCACACCAGCGGCTTGCCAGATTCTGGATCGCGAACGTAGCGCTGGTCCGGGCCGATCAGGTACGGGGCGTTGGTCTTCGCTTTCAGATAAGCCGCGTCATATGCCCCAAGCTCGTTGACGAGAACGTTCGCCATCGTGAGCGCCAGAGCGGCATCGGTGCCGACGCGGATCGGCACCCACTCGTCGGCACTCGCGCCGGCTTGATTGCTGAACGGGTCGACGACGACCATCTTCATGCCGCGCGCGCGCGCGTCGGCGCACATGGTCATGTTCGAGCATGCCGCGTGTCCGGCGGCGTTGCCCTTGGAGGCCCCGAAGTAGACCGCATAGTTACAGTGTTGAAAGTCGGGAACGATCGACCACGAGGCATGCATGATGCCGCCGACCAGGTGGGCACCATTGCCGCAATGGAGCCCCCCGCCCGCAGCCGAGGCGTTGGGTGTTCCGAACGCCGCATTGAAGGCGAAGGCAGGAATGTGGAGCGCCGTCACGGTCGTCGTGCGCATGACGAAGAGCTTGCGCGGATCGTCGGCATGAATCTGCTTCAGACGTTCGGCGATCTCGTCGAGCGCCTCATCCCACGAGATCTCCTTCCAGCCTGGATCTACGCCGATGCCCTTCTCGGGATTCGTTCGGCGCAACGGTTTCGAGAGCCGGTTGGGATCGTAGTGCGTCATGATCCCGCAGGGGCCCTTGCCGCACAGGTGGCCCTTGCCAACCTCGCTCTCGGGGTTTCCTTCAATCTTCACGACGACGCCGTTCACCCGATGCGCCAGAATCGAGCAGGAGGCGTAGCAGAGGGCGCACGTCGACGGCAGCCAGGCGTTGTCGTCGGCGCGCGGTTCGACCCGCCCGGTGACCTCAGAGCCCGTTCGTCGTTTGTCCTCGTGCACCGTTCCGCCCTCCAGGCGTCAGCCAGCCTCGTTCGCCATCACCAGGATCACCTCGAGCTCGGCGGAGGTTCCGTCAACCTCCACTGGCACGTCGAGCTCGTCGGTGAGCGATCCGTTCAGGAAAATCCGAAAACCCTGAGCCAGCAGGCCCGGGGCATCCTCTATATAGCTGCGACAGTCGGGGCCGCACTCGGCGCACAGCGCCTCGATCGCATCGCGCAGCGTGAAGCCTTCAGGCAGCTTCGCGACCACGGGATTATCTGCGGCGAACGTCGAGAGGAATCCAAACAGCCCGATCCTGACCGTGACCGTGCCGTTGGTCGTGCCGGTCGACCGGTCGTGCGCCTCCACGGATTCCCGGGTCGGCGTGCGTTGAGCGTTTCGCCTACTCGACGAGTCGTACCACAGCTTGGCCGACTCGTCCGGGCCGGGCCGGTGGCTCGTTGCATGTCCTCGGTTCGTCACGCGGGCTCCGGACATCCTCGCCGTCTGCCTGCCGTACGCCGTCCGCTGCGATCTGGCAAACTCTTCGACGCGATGCGCAGCGAACAGGATGAAAGAGGTCCTGGCTTGCAGAACCCATTGGCCATTATACTGCATGACCAAGCTGCGCTCCGCGGGGGCGGCTTGACTCCGCGTGTGGGATGAGGATGGAACCGACGCTCACGATCGACGGTCGCCCCGAGGCTTCAGCGCGCTCGTTTCCGGTCATCAATCCGGCAAACGAGACGATCCTGTGCCACTGTCCCGACGCGACACCTGAGCAGCTCGACCGCGCCGTCGACGCGGCGGCGCGGTCGTTTCGGTCATGGCGGCAGACCGATCGTGACGTCCGGCGACGGGGTCTCGAAACGCTCGCCGAGAAGCTCAGCGAGCAGCAGGAGGAATTCGCCAGGACCCTCACCCTGGAGCAGGGGAAGCCGCTGGCCGCCGCGCGAGGCGAGGTCGGTCGCGCCGCCCAGATCCTTCGGATCACGGCCGCCTTCGACGCGCCGGTCGAGGTTCTCGAGGACAGTGAGCGCCGGCGCGTCGAGGTGCGCTACGAGCCGCTGGGTGTTGTTGGCGCGATCACGCCTTGGAACGCTCCGCTGCTCCTCGCGGCAGGCAAGGTCGCCGCGGCACTCATCACGGGTAACACGGTCATCGTCAAGCCGTCGCCCTACACTCCGGTCACGACGCTGCGGCTCGGAGAGTTGGCGCGCGACATCCTCCCCCCAGGCGTCTTGAGCGTGCTCACCGGCGACGACTCGCTCGGCAAGGCGATGACCGAGCACCAGGGCATCCAGAAGCTGACCTTCACCGGATCGGTCCCAACGGGCAAGGCGATCGTGCGCGGCTCGGCCGACAAGCTCGCCCACGTGACGCTGGAGTTGGGCGGGAACGATCCCGCGATCGTCCTGGAGGATGTCGACCTCGACCACGCGGCCCTGCCGCTGTTCTGGGCGGCCTTTCGAAACTCAGGCCAGATTTGCGTCGCGATCAAGCGACTGTACGTACAGGCGCCGGCATACGACGCCGTCTGCGAGGCGCTCACGCGCATCGCGAACGACGTGCGGCTGGGCGACGGGCTGGACTCGGAGACGACGCTCGGTCCTATCCAGAATGCCGCGCAGTTCGTGCGCGTCGTGGGGATTCTCGAAGACACCCTGCAAACCGACGCCAGGATCCTGACCGGGGGGACTGTTCCGGACCGGCCCGGCTACTTCGTGCCGCCCACGCTGGTGGCCGACATCGCCGAGGGCACCCGCCTCGTCGACGAGGAGCCGTTTGGCCCGATTCTGCCGATCATTCGGTTCGCCGATGTCGACGAGGCCGTCGAGCGCGCCAATCGCACCGTGTTCGGTCTCGGAGCGTCGGTCTGGACCCGGGATGTCGAGCGCGGGGCGGAGATCGCGGCCAGACTCGAGGCTGGCAGCGTCTGGGTGAACCAGCACGGCGCGCTCGACCCGGCCATTCCGTTCGGCGGCGTGAAGCAGTCGGGCCAGGGCTTCGTCTACTCCGCGGCCGGCCTGAAGGAGTACCTGGATCGCCGGGTGATTCACGTTGCGCGGTCGAAGGCGTCCCACACCGGGATCCCGCCCCGGGACGCGGTAGGGGATGCCGAGGCCGGAGCCAGCACGTGACCAGCGAAGCGAGCGAACCGGTGCTGGTGGCGGAAGCCCTCCTCGACTCCCTGGTGCGCTGTGGAGTCGAGGTGGTGTTCGCAAACGCCGGGACCGATTTCGCGTCGATCATCGAAGTGCTCGTGAAGGCCAGGAGCACGGGTCAACGTGTGCCGCGCTTCCTGACCGTGCCCCACGAGAACGTCGCCGTGGCCATGGCGCACGGATTCCATCGCGTCACAGACGCGCCGGTGGCGGCGATGGTGCATGTGACGGTCGGGACGGCCAATGCGAGCTGTGCGCTCATGAACGCTAGCCGCGACGGGGTTCCGTTGCTGTTGATGGCGGGTCGGAGTCCGATCTCGGAGCGTGGTCAGGTCGGCTCGCGGACCGCCCCTATCCACTGGGGGCAGGAGAGCTTCGATCCTGGTGGCGCTGTTCGAGAGTACGTGAAGTGGGACTACGAGCTTCGTGCTGGTCAGCCCGTGGCGACGGTCGTCGAGCGAGCGCTCGACATCGCGTTGAGCGAGCCGCGCGGGCCCGTCTACCTGACGTTGCCGCGTGAGGTGCTGGCGTCCTCGCAATCGGAGCAGGCGGTCGAGATGGCCCGCCGGCCCCTGGGCGCGGTGCCGGCACCGCCGTCTGTCGAGGCGCTCGACGAGGTGGCCGAGCTCGTGGGTCGGTCGACACGGCCCCTCCTCGTGACCTCGCAGCTTGGCCGGGCCGAGGGGGCGTTCGATGCGCTCACGTCTCTGGCCGAACGATTCGCGATACCGGTCGTTCAGCCCGGATGCCGCGCCCTCAGCCTTTCCTCCCGACATCCGATGAACCTGGGCCACGATGTCGCGCCCTACCTCGACTGGGCCGACCTCATGCTGGTGATGGACTGCGAGGTGCCGTGGATCCCGGTACGCGGCGAGCCGGCTCCGGGATGTCGAGTCGTCCAGATCGGCACCGACCCGCTCTTCGCGCGGTACCCGATTCGGACCCATCGCTCGGATCTGGCCATTGCGGGTCGGGCGGCCGATGCCCTGCCGTTGCTCGCCGAGATGCTCGACCGTCGCGTGACGCCGGAGGGTCGAGAGGCGCGACGGCAGACGATCGCGGCGTTGCAGGAGGAGCGCGCAACTCGACGCGCGACGCAGCTCGAGGCGGTGCGGACTCGGGTGCCGGTCCACCCGCTCTGGCTCGCCGCCTGCGTCAATGCCGCCAAGCCCGAGGATGCCATCGTCGTCAACGAGCTCGGCGTGCCTGTGGACGCGCTCGAACTCACCCAGCCTGAAAGCTATCTTTCGATCAGCACCGCCGGTGGACTCGGTTTCGGCTTGGGCGCGGCACTCGGCGTGAAGCTCGCGCGCCCAGAGCGTGACGTGATCGCGATTACCGGAGATGGCTCGCAGATTTTCGGCAATCCCGTTGCGGCCTACTTCGTTGCGAACGCCGAGCACCTGGCACCGCTCGTGATCGTGAACAACAATGCGCGATGGAACGCGGTCCGCACCTCGGCGCTCAAGGTTCACCCGGACGGGTACATGCGCCGGGCCGAATCAGTGCCCCTGGTATCGCTCGAGCCATCGCCGCGCTTCGACACGATCATGGAGGCGTGTGGTGGCCATGGCGAAGCGGTGGAGGACCCGGCCGAGCTTCCGGCCGTGCTCGAGCGGGCGCTTCAGCGAACGCGTGACGGAACACCCGTCGTGGTGAACGTGGCGACCGGACCGGGTGAGGGCCAGTGATGACAATCAGCACACCGCGCCCAGCCTGGGCCGAGTCGGATCGAACGTGAGCTGTCGGTCGGCTTGACATCACTCGCATCGAGGAGGTGCATGCATGAGTTCGGCCTGGAGTCCGCTCGGCCCTGTCTATTACGGTTGGTGGAATGCCATTGCCTCGTTTGTCTGCCTTATGCTCATCTTCGGCGTGCCCACCGTGCTCTTGCCGTTCGTCTACGGTCCGGTGATCGACGAGTTCGGCTGGACGCGCGCGCAGGTCACGGGGATCGCCTCGTTCAAGTTCACGGCGGCCGCGCTCAGCGCCTTCGTCACGGGATTCGTGGTGGACCGGTTCGGCGTGAGGGTCGTCATCGTCGTGTGCTGCTTCCTCACGGGCGCCGGGATGTGCGGGTTCCTGTGGGTCGACGACCTCCCGAGCTTCTATGCCGCTGGCATCGTGCTCGGGCTCGCCTCGACCGCCGTCATCGTGGCGCTCAAGACGCTCATGTCACGGTGGTTTCATCGGAATCAGGGATTGAGCCTCGGCGTCATCATGATGGGGTCGAGCGTGGCCGGTATCCTCATCCCGTTCGTGGCGGTGCCGCTCATCGAGGCCCGGGGGTGGCGTGAAACCTTCGCGCTGATGAGCTTGGGCATCTGGGGGGTGGGCCTGCCGCTGTTCCTGTTCGTGGTGCGGGAAACACCCACCCCGGACGAGCTTGCCTATGAGCTCCAGGCCGGTCACCAGCGTGACGAACCCGAACCCGTGAGCGGCGAGATCCGGGTCCAGCCGGAGTCCCCGCTGTCGCTCGCGGCGGTGGTCGCCACGCCGATGTTCTGGTTGATCGTCTGCGCGACGTTCCTGATGTCGTTCGTCGACCAGAGCCTGAACCAGCACTTCATCCTCTTCATCGACCGGGATCTCGGGCTCGGAGTCGCGCTTGCCGCTCGGGCCTTCAGTGCCACGTTCGTGATAGGCGTGTTTGCGAAGCTCGGTTTCGGCTGGCTCTACGACCGGACGTCTATTCGGGGCATCCAGATCTGTTACCTGCTCATGGGTCTGAGCGTGGCGCTCGCCTTTCCGATCACAGGGGCGGTGGGTATGTTCGTGTTCGCGCTGGCCCGGGGCCTGGCCCACGGGGGCATGCTCATCAAGAAGGCCATCTATGCGAAGCACTGCTTCGGACCGACCCATCTCGGAAAGCTGATCGGCATCCTCACCGCCACGGCGAGCGCCGGGTACGCTGCGGGTCCCTGGGTCGTGGGGTGGCTCTACGACCGATCAGGAACCTACCGCCCAGCCTTCCTCTTCTTGTTGGGCCTCTGCATCATTTCGGCAGCGCTCCTGATCTGGGTCGTCCCGACCTACCGGAACGAGATGGCTCGAACGGCGTCCGAGGGGCAGTGACCCGAGTCTGCTGAGACCGGTGCCGTCCGGGGCCGCTTCGATTACCGTCCGCCGCCCGCCTGGTCGATCAGGATCCTGGAGTATCCGCTCAGCCGGTCGTTCAGGCGATCGATGACCGAGTCGACGAGCTGATCCACGGCACCCAGTGCTTCGTCGGCCTCGCCGGCGATCTGTTCCACGCGCGCGAGTTGAGGCTGGGTTGGCCGAGCTTCCACGCCACCGATCGACCGCGTGAGCGAGCGGATCTCCTCGCTCACCCGCGGTCGCTGGCGGTAGCCCATGCGCGGGGGCGGACGCCGGAGGTAGTCGCTGCTGAGGTTCTCGACCTCTCCGATCGCGCCGTCGATCGCCTCGATCAGATCGGATTCGTCGACCGCACCGGACGAGCGGCTGACCGCCTCGCGGATGTCGGTGAGTTGCGCCACCACGCTCTCGGTCAGCGAGATGGCGCCGTTCACCTCCGAGGCCAGTTCCCGCAGCGTCATCAACGAGGCGATCTGGGCGAGGTAGTCCGCCTCGCTCATCGACACGCGCGGGTCGCCGCGCACCTCGATCGTCTGGGAATGGTCGATGCCGTCGCCCCGCAGCGCCACGGTGTAGGTGCCAGGCGCCACGCGCGGCCCGGTCGGCGGGCCGAAGAAGCCGCCTTGCGGCTCTTCACCTTCGACCGGTGTCGGCCCGTCGTGCGTCAGGTTCCAGACCGTCCGGTTCACGCCCGGCGAGACCGCATCCTCGGCGTCTTCTCCATCGCCTTCGTCTAGCAGATCGATCGTCCGGATCTCCTCGCCGTCGGCGTTCGACACGACGAGCTGCAACTCGGCGTCTTCTCCTGGGGCCTCGTCGAGGTAGTAATAGATGAGGGCGCCCGCTGGCGGGTTCGGCGCCGAGTACGACCGCTGGCCTTGCGACGCGTCCTTCCGCGCGGTCTGCCACCGTGTGCCCCGGCGGATCGGAAACAGATACGAGTCGCGCCCGACTGCCGCCGAGGCCTCCTGGAGCGGCGTGATGTCGTCCAGAATGAACGCACCGCGGCCGTGCGTCGCGATGACCAGGTCGTTGTCGCGGCCGTGAATCTTGATGTCACGGACCGACACCGCCGGCAGGCCGTTGCGGATCGACGTCCACGTGTCGCCGCCGTCCCACGATGCCTGGATGCCGCGCTCCATGCCGACGTAGAGCAGGTCGGCGTTCCGCGGATCCTGGCGGACCACCTTGACGTAGTCGTCCTGGGGCAGGTCGCCGGCCAGGTTCGTCCAGCTTTGGCCATAATCGGTCGTCGTGAAGACGTAGGGATCGAAGTCGTCCAGCCGGTGGTTGTCGACCGCCACGAACGCCGTGGCCGCATCGTGGGGCGACGCATCGATCTTTGCGATCCAGGCGAACGCGGGCAGCCCGCCGGCGTTCCCGTCCACCCGGCTCCAGGTCAACCCGCCATCGCGCGTCACATGAATGTTCCCGTCATCGGTGCCGACCCAGATCACGCCCGCCTGAACCGGCGACTCGGCGACGGTGATGATCGTCGCGTGGAATTCGGCCGCCGTGTTGTCGACGTAGATCGCGCCGCCCGACGACGCCTGCTTCTCCGGGTCGTCGGTCGTCAGGTCGGGGCTGATCTCGTCCCACGTGTAGCCGTAGTCGCGGCTCCTGAAGAGGACGTTGCCGCCGAAGTAGACCGTCGCCGGGTCGTGCGGTGAGATCTGGATCGGTGAATCCCAGTTGAAGCGGTAGCGGTGGTCGACGATGGCGTCGCCCGCGGAGCCGACGATCTTCGGATAGGGATGGATCCGACGGACCCCGCCGGTCAGGGTGTCGGTCAGCATGATGTTGCCGCCCTGGGAGTTCGAGTAGACCAGGTTCGGCTGGCCCGGCACCGGCACGGTGTAGAAGCCGTCGCCGCCGCTCACGGTGAACCAGTCGTCCTTCAGGATGCCGGCCGAGTGCAGCGAGTTGCTCGGCCCGCACCAGTTGCCGTTGTCCTGGAGGCCGCCGCAGACCCAGTAGGGATCCTGGTCGTCGAGGTCGAGCTGGTAGAACTGCGACAGCGTCATGTTGTTGATGATGTCGAAGTTCTCGGCGGCGTCGTACGATACCTGGTAGCCGCCGTCGCTGCCGCTCAGGACGTGGCGGCTGTCTTCGGGATCGATCCAGAAGGACTGGTGGTCGCCATGGACGCCCTGGCCGATCCGCTCGAAGGTCCGTCCGCCGTCGGTCGTCTTGAGCAGGCTGCCCGACAGCGAGTAGGCGACCTCTGAGTTGTTCGGGTCGACGTGGATGTCGGAGTAGTAGAAGGGCCGGAAGTTGATGTTCGGATCGTCGTTCACCATTCGCCAGCGATCGCCGCCGTCGTCCGACCGCCAGAGCATCCCTTCATCCTTCGCCTCGGTCATCATGTAGACGACGTCGGGATCGCTCTGGGCGATGGCGACGCCGGTGCGCGCCATCGGACCCTCGGGCATGCCGTTCGTCAACTTCTCCCACGTCGCCCCGGCGTCCTTGCTTCGGTACAGTGCCGTCTCGCCGCCCCCGTCGTCGAACCGCCACGGCCGGCGGCGGAACGTCCACATCCCGGCGTAGAGGATGCGCGGGTTCGACCAGTTCATGGCGATGTCCGAGCAGCCGGTGTCGTCGTTCACGGACAGCACCTGCTCCCACGACCCGCCGCCGTCGGATGTCTTGAAGACGCCGCGCTCCGGATTCGGACCCCAGGCCCGGCCCATGGCGCAGACGTAGGCACTGTCCGGGTCGTTCGGGTGGACGACGATCCGCTTGATCCGTTCGGTGCGCTCGAGACCCAGGTGGGTCCAGGAGTCGCCCGCGTCCAGCGAGCGATAGACGCCGGTGCCGTACGACGTGCTGTTGCGCGGGTCGCCCTCGCCGGTGCCGAACCAGATCACGTTGTGGTCGGACGCCGCGATCGCGATCGCGCCCGCCGAATAGACGTCCTCCTCGACGAACAGCTCATCGAACGTCACGCCCGCGTTGCGCGTGCGGAAGATGCCGCCGTCGGCGCCGCCCACGTAGAAGATCTTCGGGTCGCCGGGAATGCCCGCGATGGCGCTGACACGGCCGCCCATGTTGGCCGGGCCGATCGGTCGCCATTCGAGGTTGGCGGTCGCCTCGGCCTCGGCCGAGGCCTCCTGGGCGAGTGCCGCCTCGGGGACGAGGCCGGCGATGACGAGCGCCAGGACAGCCAGGACAGCCAGGAGAAGGATTCGGACGATTCGGAAAGATGACATGGGCACAACTCCTTGCGTGAACGGAACGCGACGGCCGACGTCGAAGGATACTCCTCACGCGGGACACCGGGAATCGGAACCTCGCGACGCGCGGCACGAGCAGAAGAACGGGCCATGCTCTCGCGGAGCGGAAACGGCACGTATGACCACGATCATACGCCGGGGGAAGGGGCTACTCCAGACTGCCCGGAAGCGCGATGCCCCTTGCGCCCGGCTCCCGCCTCGGTCCCTACGAAGTCGTCGGCCCCATTGGCGCGGGCGGCATGGGGGAGGTCTACCGCGCGCGTGACACCAAGCTCGAGCGCGATATCGCTCTGAAGATCCTCCCCGAGGCGTTCGTCAACGACCCCGAGCGCCTCGCCCGCTTCGAACGCTGCCCGTGCCCCCTCAAACCGGTCCAAAACTAGGGAGAGGATTTTGGGTCGAGAGGGAGCTGGAAGTGCCGAGACAACGCTACACGCCGGAGCCAATCA
>PCAK01000041.1 GCA_002730525.1 Acidobacteriota bacterium
AGACCGCAGACCGGGCTGGCTGATGAGAGGGGAAATCTAACCCGATCTCTCTCATAATAAGTGGACCATCATTGGGGGCAGGTCAACCTCAGGCATGAAGCAGCGTCGCGGTTCGAGGAAGCTGGTGTCCCGATTAGTCAGGTGAGTCGACTATTGGGACACACCAATCTCACCACCACGAGTCGCTATTTGAACGTCCACCGCCGAGAGCTCCATCGCGCCATGGAGCAGTTTGAAGCCGCTCAGAACACGAAATCGGACCGAACGATTGGCAAGAATTGGCAAGTTGGGCAAGAAACAGCCCCCGGCGACCCTTCCAAGGCGTAGTCGTACTTCGACGCAAAGTCCTTGCAGTCACTCTAGTTAGAGTTGGTGCGGAAGGGGGGATTTGAACCCCCACGAGCCGAAGCCCACAAGCTCCTGAGGCTTGCGCGTCTGCCAGTTCCGCCACTTCCGCAGTGGGGCAGGTCTCCGGGCGAACCCGGACTGACGATTATAACTGGAAGCGCGAGAGGTCGTCGACCGCCGAACCCGCCAGCGTACGGTACCGTCTAGTAAGCTGAGGGTCTGTCGGCGGGATTCGGAGCAAGGAGGCAGTCGTGGCACGACGTGGGGTCAGGTTCGTCCTGACGTTCTTGATGATAGCCATCGTCTTCTCGATGGCCGGCGTGGTGGCGGCGGTCTTCTTCGTGTCGCGCGGCCCGTCGGTGCCGAGCGATGCGACGCTCGTGCTCAGAGTGCCGGGCGGTCTGACGGAGGTCAGGCCGAGTGGTCTGCTGGGACAGGTGTTCGAGGCGCCGCCGACCTTGCGATCGGTCGTCGACAGCCTGCGTAAGGCCGCGGTGGACGACCGGGTCTCGCGCGTGGTCCTGGTCCCGAGCGGCGGCCAGGCACGGTGGGCCAAGGTGCAGGAAGTCCGCGACGCGGTCCTGGCTTTCAAGCAGTCGGGCAAGCCGATCGTGGCCTATCTGGAGTACGGCGGCGAGCAGCAGTACTACCTGGCGACCGCGACCGACGAGATCGCCCTGATGCCGACGAGCCCGCTCGACCTGACCGGGCTGGCGAGCTACGCGTTGTTCCTGCGCGGCACCCTGGACAAGGCCGGCGCCTATCCCGATTTCCTGCACGTCGGCGACTACAAGGCGGCGGCGAACCAGTATACGGAGGAGTCGTTCACGCCGGCGCATCGAGAGATGTCGGAGTCGCTGAACGCCGACCTGTTCGATCAACTGGTGCGCGGCATCGCCGACGGGCGCGGCCGCCCCGAGTCGGAGGTGCGCGCGCTCATCGACGAGGGCCCGTTCCTGCCCGAGGACGCGCTGGCGGCGGGGCTGGTCGACGGCCTGGCCTATGAAGACCAGTTGCTCGATCTAGACGAGAACGGGGAGCGCCGGATCGAAGGGCGCGACTATGCCGCGGTGAGCCTGCAATCGGTCGGTCTGAACCGGGGGCCCAAGATTGCAGTCATCCACGCGGTTGGTGTCATCAGCACGGGCCGCAGCGGCTACGACACGACGCAGGGCGAGATCGTCGGATCGGACTCGCTGGTCGAGTACCTGCGCGAGGTGCGCGAGGATGCGAATGTCCGCGCCGTCGTGCTCAGGATCGACAGCCCGGGCGGATCGGCGATCGCCTCTGACGTCATCTGGCGTGAGGTCGAGGTGACGCGGGAGGTGAAGCCGGTCATCGCGTCGATGTCGGATGTGGCGGCGTCGGGCGGCTACTACATCGCGATGCCGGCCGATGCGATCGTGGCGCAGCCGGCGACGCTCACCGGCTCGATCGGCGTGGTGGTGGGGAAGTTCGCGCTCGGTGAGACCTACGGCAAGCTCGGCGCGAACATCGAGGCGGTCAGCCAGGGACGCTACGCCGAGATCACCTCGCCGGTCAGGCCGTTCTCGCCCGGCGAACGTGCCAAGCTGCAGCAGCAGCTCGACGCGGTGTACGACGCGTTCGTGACGAAAGCGGCCGCGGGCCGTGGCACGACGCGCGAGCGGATCCACGCCGTGGCGCAGGGCCGGGTCTGGACCGGGCAGCAGGGGCGGCAGGTCGGGCTGGTCGACGAACTGGGCGGCCTCGACCGCGCGATTGCGCTGGCGAAGCAGCGCGCCGACATCGAGCAGGATGACGACGTCGAACTGGTGAACTATCCGCCGCCGCGCGGGTTCTTCGAGATGCTGAGCCGGCCGCTCGGCGGTGTGCGCGCGCGGTTGGTGGCGTCGTTGCTGTCGCCGACCGAGCGGAAGGTGGCGAATGCGCTGGCGGCACCGATGCAACTCTTCCGGCCGGGGGAAGTGCTGGCGTTGATGCCGTACGCGTTCGTGCCGTAAGGGCGACGCCCACGGGAAGCTCGTTGCTAGATAACCGACAGGGCCATGGTCTGCAGGTCGACGTCGATCTGCATCGTTTCCTTGGCCTTGGTCATGTACGCGCTGAAGAAGCGCCCCTGCTGATCGAAGAGCAGCTCGCCGCGCAGGCTGTCGACGGCGGTCGCGAAGCCTTCGTCGGTCACATCCTCGCGCTCGGCGACGTGAATCACGGCGACGAGGTCGTCGGTCGCCAGCACGTCACTGGTCTCTCCAACTCCTAGCGAAAAGGCGAGTTCCTCGATTTCAGGCCGTGCACCAAGGCCCGGCAGCGCCGTGCCGCGGACGATCAACTCGGTCGTCGTGACGGCCAGGTCGGCCCCCTCGGCGGCGGCCGTGAAATCGTCGGCTGCCTGCAGCGTCGGCGTCAGCTCAGCGGCCCGCTGCTCGGCGGCGGCCTGGGCGTGCTCGTCGACGAGATCCGACTCGACCTGGTCGCGCACCTCGTCGAGTTCCGGGGCGTACGCCTCCTGCTCGTCGGTGACGGTGAGGAAGACATGGCCGGTCGGCGTACGCAGCGGACCGCCGACCTCGCCCGGTGCGAACGAGAACGCGGCCGAGGCGACGCCGGCCGCCAGGCCGAGCCCGTCGATCGCCTCGGTCCGGCCGAAGTAGTTCGACTCCTCCAGGGTCAGGCCACGGACGGTGGCGGCCTGCGCGAGGTCCTCGGGCGTTGCGATCTGGCCGGCGAGTTCCTCGGCCATCAGGTCGGCCTGGCCCTGGGCCTGCTCCCACTGCAGTTGGTCGGCAATCTGGTCGCGGACGTCCTCGAGCGGGCGCGTCGCGGCCTCCCGCTTGTCGGTCACGTGAATGATGTGGAAGCCGTACTCGGTCTGCACAAGGTCGCTGATCGTGCCGGCCTCCATCGAGAACGCCGCCGCCTCGAACTCGGGCACCATCCGCCCGCGGCTGAAGTAGTCGAGATCGCCCCCGAGAGTCGCCGACCCGACATCGTCGGAGTGCTCCTCGGCCAGCGCCGCGAAATCGCCGCCGTCGCGCGCCTCGGCCAGCACGGCTTCGGCACGGGCTCGCACCTCGGCTTCGGCCTCGTCGGCGCCCTCGGTCTCGAAGAGGATGTGGCTGGCGCGGACCTGCTCGGGGTTCGAGTACTGCGACGCGTTGTCGGTGTAGTAGCGCTCGATGTCGGCGTCGGGCACGACAACGCCCTCGCGCAAGCTCTCGGCGTCGATCAGGAGGTAGTCAATCTTCCGCTTCTCGGGGATGCGGTAGGTCTCCGCGTTCGCGTCGAGATGCGCGGCCAGTTCATCGTCGGTCACCGTGATGCCGTCCCTGAACTCGACGGGTGAGAAGGTGACGATGTCGAGCTTTATCTTCTCGGTGCGCAGCCGGTACTCGTCGCGCAACTCGTCGTCGGACACTTCGATCCAACCCGTGATGGCGGCGCGGAGCTTGTCGAGCAGGATGCTGCGGCGGATGTTGTCCTCGAACTGGGCCGGCGTGATCGGTGGCACCTGCGAGCGGAGCAGTAGTCGGTACTGCTCCTCGCCGATGAACACGCCGTTGTCCTGCAAGCCCGGCAAACTCAGGATGCGCTCGCGCACCTCGACGTCACTGACCGACAGCTCGAGCCGTTCGGCTTCGACGACGGAGGCCTCCTCGTCGATCATCTGCTGCAAGATCTGCTGATCGATGCCGAGCTGGCGCAGCAACTGGTCGTTGAGCTCGCCGCCGTAGGCCATCTGGTACGACTGCAACTGCTGGAAGTAGACGCGGCGGAAGTCGTTCGACGTGATCTCGCGGCCCTCGACGCTCGCGACGACGTCGGTCGGCGCGGCGCCGGGCACGGTCGTGAGGAAGTCGGGGACGTAGAAGAAGACGAATGCCAGGCAGACGGCCGCCAGGCTCCACTTGAGCCAGTTCTTGTGCTGGCGCATCCGATCGAGCATCGTCATGATCTGCTTGCTCCCTGCGCGACCGTCGATGGTCGGCTGAAAATCTGATGGTAGAACAAGAAGTTCCTTGTCCGCAAGCACTTGAACCTGATGCACGCTTCTGCTCACCGCTTGGGGCACCTGCCCGCACGCCCGCCGGTCGGAACCGGGCGATGTGGTATATTTTCGGTGGATAGAAGGACTTAGGGAGATCGAAGGGTCGTTTTGCAGGCCACGTCACGGCGGTTCGCGACCGCGTCGACGCGCCACCGGGGGGGGGCGGACCCGTACCGGCGTCGCGGTCACCGTCTACCACCTCAGTTCGGACGTCGACGCCCACGTCGCACAACTCAAGCGGCTCAGCCGGTTCCGGGTGACGTGCGTCGAGCAGCGGAAGATCTCGAGCCGTGGCCCGATGCGCGCGAGCGATCTGGTGCTCTGGGAGCTGGCGTCGGGCCGGCGTCCCGGCCGGCGACGGATCGAGTCGCTGGCGCGCGGCGTGCCCTTCGCCTCGTACTCGGTCGAGGGGACGAAGTCGCTCGCCGTCATGTCGTGGGCACTCGGGTTCGCCGCGCACCTCCAGGCGCCGCTGTCGTCGGTCGAGATCGAGCGACAGCTGCTGCTGGGCGAGTCGCTCGATCTGTCGACGCGGCTCCGCCGGTTCCAGACGATACTTCGAAGCCATCTGGCCAAGCCCGACGTGGTCGCGGAGGTGTACCGCAGCGTGAACGTGCCGGTCGAGCCGAGAAAGGTCGCCGACGCACTGGTCGGACATGCGGCGTGGTTGCTGCAGGCGGCCGACCGGGCGATGTACGAGGTCAAGGCGCAGGGCAAGAACGGCATCATCGTCGCCGATTGATGGATTAATGGCCACGATGCACAGCATGCTACTGGAGCCTGTCGGACGGCTCGCGGCGGGCCGACAAATACCGAGACAGGCGGTCGATTCTTCTGGGGGAGCTGGTTGAGCCTACGGTCGGTGTTTTCGTTGTTCTCGAGTGACCTGGCGATCGATCTGGGCACGGCGAATACCTGCGTCTACGCGCGGGCGAAGGGCATCGTCGTCAACGAGCCGTCGATCGTGGCCATCAACAAGGTCACCGGCCGGATCGAGGCGGTCGGCAGGGACGCCAAGGAGATGCTGGGCCGGACGCCCGGCAACATCGTGGCGATCAAGCCGATGAAGGACGGCGTCATCGCCGACTTCGAGATCACCGAGAAGATGCTCACCTACTTCATCAAGAAGGCGCACAACCGCAGCGTCTGGGTCCGGCCGCGCATCGTCATCGGGGTGCCGTCGGAGATCACCCAGGTCGAGAAGCGCGCCGTGAAGGACAGTGCCTACCGCGCCAAGGCGAGCGAGGTGCATCTGGTGGAGGAGGCGATGGCGGCGGCCATTGGCGCCGGCATGCCGATTACCGAGCCGTCGGGCAACATGATTGTCGACATCGGCGGCGGGACCACCGACATCGCGGTCATCTCGCTGGCGGGCATCGTTTACAGCCGCGCCGTCCGGGTCGCGGGCAACGAGATGGACGATGCGATCATCCAGTACATCAAGAAAACGTACAACCTGCTCATCGGTGAACGCACGTCGGAGCAGATCAAGATGCAGATCGGTTCGGCGTATCCGCTCGAAGAGCCATTGACGATGGAGATCAAGGGACGCCACCTGATCGAAGGCATACCGAAGACGATCACCATCAGTGACGAGGAGATTCGCGAAGCGCTGACCGAGACGGTGAACGTCATCGTCGACGCGGTGCGCGTCGCGCTCGAACGCACGCCCCCGGAGCTGTCGGCCGACATCGTCGACCGCGGCGTCGTGCTGACCGGTGGCGGTTCGATGTTGAAGAACTTGGATAAGCGGTTGAGGGAAGAGACAGGCTTGCCGCTCGCGATGGCGGAAGACCCGCTGTCATCCGTCGTGTATGGCGCCGGCAAGATGCTCGCGAACTTCGACCTGCTGCGGAAGATCTCGATCGACTAGTCAGCTCCGATCGCGGTCTTTCCACAAAGAGACTTTGCTCGACATCCGCCGGCGCACCGGCTACATCCTGCTCACCGTCCTGGTGGCTCAGGTCATCCTCATCTCGGCGCAGGTGAACTCCGATTCGGGCGTTCGCGTGATCGAGTCGGTGACGTTTGGTGTCTTCGCGGAAATTCAGCGTGGCGCGTCGGGAGTCGTGACCGGCGTGCGCGACGTGTGGGGACGCTACGTGTCGCTGCGCCACGTGGCCGACGAGAATCTGCTGCTCAAGCAGCAGGTGGCTGACTTGCAGGTGCGGCTGCAGGAGCAGCGCGCGCTGGCCCGACGTAGCGAGAGTCTGCAGGCGCTGCTGGAGTTCCGGAAGGCGATGCCCTTGCCGACGCTGGGCGCCGAGGTGATTGCGGGCGACGCGACCCCATGGTTCCGCACCTTGACGATCAATCGTGGGACGGCCGACGGGCTGGACGCCGACCTGGCCGTGCTCGCGCCGTCGGGCGTGGTTGGGCGCGTGGTCGGGCAGCCGGGGACGAACGCCGCGAAGGTGCAATTGCTGGTCGACCGCAACGCCGCGGTCGGCGCGATGATCGAGCGGTCGCGCTCGACGGGCGTCGTGACCGGGGAGCCGGGCGACCCGCCGCTCAGGCTCGACTACGTGTCGAACCTGGCCGATGTCGAGATCGGTGACCGGGTGGTGACCTCGGGCATCGAGGGGATCTACCCGAAGGGCTTTCTGATCGGCATCGTCGACTCGGTGCGCCCGGGGCGCGGGCTCTACCAGGAAATCGGGGTTCGCCCCGTCGTCGATTTCGATGCGCTGGAGGACGTGCTCGTCGTCATGGCGCGCCGCGCACCTGATGTGCCGGTCGGGGAGACGCAGTGAAGGCCGCCAGGGTCGCGGTCGCCATCGCCTTTGCGCTGGCGCTGCAGACGATCCTGGCGCGCTATCTGGTCGGCAGCGGGAGTCGGGTCGATCTGGTCCTGGTCGCGGTCGTCTACGTGGCGATGACGACCGGGCCGGTGACCGCGATTCTGAGTGGCGCGATCGGCGGCATCGTGCAGGACGCGCTCTCGGGCGGGATCATCGGCGTTGGCGGCCTCGCGAAGACGATCGTCGGTGTCGCGGTGGCGATGCTGAGCACGCAGATCATCATCGTCCAGCCGCTGCCGCGGTTCGTGGTGTTCGTTGCGTCAACGCTGGTGCATGCGATGGTGTTCCTGGGGTTGTATTCGATGCTGGAGTCGCGGATTCCGAATTCCTCGACGGCGGGCGTGCTCGGGCAGGCGCTCGGCAATGGGATCGCCGGCATCGTGGTGTTCGAGCTGAACAAGACGCTGCCATTACTCCGCCGCCGCGGCGGGGGCAGTGGCCACGTGAAGCGACGTTTGGACTGGTGAGCCAGAGATGATCGGTGACGATCGCCGGGGCCTGACCGTGCGCCTGGCCGTCCTGCAGGGCGGCGTGGTGGCCGTGCTCATCACGCTGGCCATTGGCTTCTGGTTCCTGCAGGTCGCACAGTACAACCAGTTCCGGCAACTGGCCGACAACAATCACCAGCGCTCGCTGGCGCTGCGGGCGCCGCGGGGCGTGCTGTTCGACCGCGACGGGGAGGTGCTGGTCCAGAACCGCTACGCGTTCGACATTTCACTCGTGCGTGAGCAGACCGGCGACTTGTCCAGCTCGATCGCCCTGCTGGCCCGGATCACGGGCACCGACGAGTCGGCGCTGTGGCGGGTCGTCGACGAGCATCTCGACGAGCCGGCCTACCGGCCGGTCGTCGTCATCCGCGAGGCAACGGTGGCGCAGGTTGCCGCGGTGGCCGCCCGGCGCATCGAGCTCCCAGAAATCGTCATCGAAGAGGTGCCGACCCGCTACTACCGGACGGGCACGATGGCGGCGCACCTGTTCGGCTATGTCGGTGAGATCACGCCGGACCAGTTGTCCGATTCGGAGTTCAGGGGGGTGCGCAGCGGGGCGATCGTCGGCCAGACCGGCGTGGAGCGCGCCTACAACCGGATGCTCATGGGCGCCGACGGTGCCCGGCGGGTCGTCGTCAACAGTGTCGGCCGAGAGCTGGACACGCTCGAGGAGATCGATCCGATCGAGGGCCGGCGACTCCAGCTCACGCTCGACTACGACCTGCAGGCGGCCGCCGAGGAGGCGTTCGAGGTCAGCGGCTTCAACGGCGCGGCGGTCATTCTCGAGCCGAATACCGGTGAGGTGCTCGCCATGGCGAGCATGCCGGCGTACGACCCGAACGATTTCGCGCTGGGAATCGACCAGGCGACGTGGCGGCGGCTGAGCGGTGACGCCGAGAAGCCGCTCCATAATCGTGCGCTGCAGGGGCGGTACTCACCCGGATCGATCTTCAAGATCGTCGTCGCGGTGGCGGCACTCGAGGAGGGGATCGTCGACCCGGACTTCTCGGTGCAGTGCCACGGCGCCAAGACGTTCTATGGCCGGCCGTACCACTGCCACCTGCGCGGCGGTCATGGTCGGGTTGCGATGGAGGCCGCGCTGGAGCGGTCGTGCAACGTCTACTTCTACACGCTCGGGAGCATGCTCGATATCGACGTGCTGAGCAGCTGGGCCCGGCGCCTCGGCCTGGGAGGCCGCACCGGGATCGACCTGCCCCACGAACTCGAGGGCATCGTGCCGTCGACGCGGTGGAAGCTGGCCGCCACGGGTGAGCCCTGGTATCCGGGGGAGACCATTTCCGTGTCGATCGGTCAGGGTGCGCTGTCGGTCACGCCGCTGTCGCAGGCGGTCATGATGGCGACGGTGGCCAACGGCGGCGTCCGGCCGATCCCGCACGTGCTGCGCGCGATCGACGATGGCGACGGCTGGGAGCTGATGCAGACGCCGCCCGGCGGGGTGGTCGATCTGCAGCCCGAGACGATCGAGACGCTGCACCGCGGCTTGTGGCGGGTGGTGAACGCGCGGGGCACCGGTGGGCGGGCGCGGATCAATGGCTTCGACGTGGCGGGCAAGACCGGCACGACGCAGGTCATCTCGCTGTCGGGCCGTGCGCAGGCCGAAGGGACGACCGAGTTGGATCTGCGCGACCATGGCTGGTTCGCGTTCTTCGCGCCAAGCGAGGGGACGCCCGAGATCGCCGGCGCCGTGCTGGCCGAGTACTCGGAGCACGGCTATCTCGCCGCGCCGATCGCGCGGCACGTGATGCAGACCTATCTGGCGAAGAAGGAAGGGCGGCCGCTGCCGCGGTTCCCCCGACCCACGCCGCCGCCGGTCTTGACCGAGACCGCGCCGGTCGCTCCCGCGCCCGACGCCGGCGTCGCGCCGACCCCCACGCCAGGTGAGGGCGACTGATGTTCGAGCGCCGACTGTACTGCCACATCGACTGGCTGCTGGTCGCGGCCGTGCTGGTGCTGTGCGCGATCGGCGCGGGCATGATCTACAGCACGACCTACGACCCGACCGTCGGCACCGTCGGCCCGCAGCTCTCGACGCAGTTCTACGCGCTGCTGTTCGGCGTGGTGGCCTTCGCTGTCTGCCTGACCATCGACTACCGCGTTCTGGCCGACCATTCGCCGCTCATCTATGGGGGCATGCTGGCGCTGCTGGTGTGCGTGCTGCTGTTCGGTGATGTCATGGGTGGGGCCCGGCGCTGGCTCTCGCTCGGGCCGGCGAACCTGCAGCCGTCGGAGTTCGCCAAGCTGGCACTGGCGCTCCTCCTGGCCACCTACTTTGCCGAAAACCGGCGCGGCACGGTCGAGCGTGCCGACCTCGGGATGGTGGCCCTGTTCACGGTCATTCCCTTCTTGCTGATTGCGGAAGAGCCCGATCTGGGCACCGCCGTGGGGCTGCTCTCGGTGGCTCTCGGCGTCACGTATCTGGCTGGCCTGCGTCTGCAGTGGCTGGCCGTGCTGGCCACGGTGGCGATGCTGCTCGCGCCGGTGGCCTGGACGTACGCGCTGGAGGACTACCAGCGCTCGCGACTTTCCACGTTTCTGGACCCGGCGCGCGACGCGCGTGGCGCTGGGTATCAACAGATTCAGGCGCGCATCACGGTCGGGTCGGGAGGCCTGGCCGGGAAAGGGTTCTTGCAGGGTACGCAGGGGCAGTTCAACTTCCTGCCCGTGGCGCACAACGATTTCATCTTTTCGGTGTTGGCGGAGGAGCAAGGGTTTCTCGGCGTCATCGTGGCGCTCGGGCTGTACCTGTTCGTGATCGTGCGTGGCCTCGATGCCGCGCGGCTCGCGAAGGACCGTCTGGGGGCCTACCTTGTCGTCGGGGTGATGGCGAGCTTTGCGTTTCAGGTCGTTTACAACGTGACCATGTCTGCCGGGTTGGCGCCCGTCAAGGGGCTGACGTTACCGCTGATGAGTTATGGCGGGTCGTCGCTGATTGCCACGCTGGCGGGATTTGGTCTTGTCGTGAACGTCAGGATGCGGAGGTTCACGAATTGAGTCGGGGTCGGGTCGAGGCCGTGTGGCCGCAGCGTCGGTGCGCGCTCGTGCGCACTCGCTGGCTCGATCCCGTTTGGAGTTTGGCGCATGAACAAGGAGCTGATCATTTCCTCGAACGGCCACGAGACTGCTGTGGCCATTCTCGAGGACGACCTCGTCACCGAGGTCTTTATCGAGCGCGACCGGCAGCGTGGCACGGTCGGCAACATCTACAAGGGCCGGGTGTCGAAAGTGCTGCCCGGCATGCAATCGGCGTTCGTCGACATCGGCCTCGAGCGTGACGCGTTCCTCTACGTGTCGGAAGTCTACGACACGCTGGAGGAGTTCGATCGCCTGGATACGGATGGCGACGACGACGACAAGCCCGAGGGCGACCCGGCGAACGCCGAAGGCGACGGCGATGTCAATGGCAACGTCGACCCTGAGGTCGCCGCGAAGCCGCAGGCGCCGTCTCGCCGGAACGGTCGGGACCGCGACCGCGATCGCGGGCCGCAACCCAAGATTCAGGATCTGCTGGAGCAGGGCCAGGAAGTGCTGGTCCAGGTGGTCAAGGAACCCTTGGGCACGAAGGGCGCGCGGATCACGTCGCACGCCAGCATGCCCGGACGGTTCCTGGTCTTCATGCCGACGGTGGATCACATCGGCATCTCGCGGAAGATCGATTCGCGTGAGGAGCGGTCGCGGCTCAGGCGGATCGTTCGAGAATTCAAGAAGGAGCACAACTTCACGGGCGGCGTCATCATCCGGACCGCCGCGGGTGGCCGGTCCGAAGAGGACATCGTCTCGGACCTCACCTACTTCCATCAGGTCTGGACCGGCATCCGCCAGCGGACCGAGTCGAACAAGGCGCCCGCCGTGGTGTACCAGGAGGAGAGCCTGGTCGCCAAGCTGCTGCGCGACTTCCTGACGAAGGACTACACGGCGATCCGGATCGACAACGCCGAGGAGTACGGGCGGGTCGTGAAGTTGGTCGAGCGGATCATGCCCGACCTGGTGCCGCGCGTGCACCGCTACGCGAAGACGTTCCCGATCTTCGATGAATACGGCGTGCAGGACGAGATCGACAAGGCGCTGAGGCCCAAGGTCTGGCTGAAGTCGGGCGGCTACCTCGTCATCAATCACACCGAGGCGCTCGTCGCGATCGACGTCAATACCGGCCGCTACGTGGGCGCGCGCGCCGGCCGGCTCGAGGACACCATCGTCAAGACGAACCTCGAGGCGGTCAAGGAGATCGTCCGGCAGTTCAGGCTGCGCGATCTGGGGGGGATCATCGTCCTCGACCTGATCGACATGGAGGAGCGGAAGAACCGCCAGAAGATCTTCCAGGTGCTCGAGCAGGAACTGCGGCGCGATCGGTCACCGTCGAAAGCGGTGCAGGTCGTCGACGTGGGGCTCATCATCGTGACGCGCAAGCGGGTGAAGCAAACCCTCGAGCGCCAGTTGACTGATGCGTGTCCATACTGCTCGGGGACTGGGACGATCAAGTCGACGCCGACGATCTGCTACGAAATTCTGGCCGAGGTGCAGAAGATCCGAGGGGATCTCAACGGCCATGGCGTGGTGTTGCGGGTGAATCCCGAGATCGCGCGGGCGCTGCAGGCGGAGGAGCGCGCGGTCCTGCGCGATCTCCGTATCGCGCTAGGCGGCGAGTTGACGCTCAAGCCCGACCCCAAGCTCCACCACGAGCAGTTCGACGTGATGGCGCTGTAGGAGAGAAAAGTAGGTTTCGAGCCGAGTGTAGGGCAGTCCTTCAGGGCTGCCGGGAGGTCATCGTCAGATGACCCGGCGGCACTCTCTAGCGTGCTCCGAGATTATAGGGGAGATTCGGACGGGGCGCCGCGTCGGCGCCCCGTCCGGGAATGGGAGGGAGGTGCGAGACCTAGCGACGGCTGATGACGATGTCGCCGCTGAAGGTCGACACTTCCAGTTGCGCGCCGCCGTC
>PCAK01000042.1 GCA_002730525.1 Acidobacteriota bacterium
GCCCCAGCTGCCGCGAAACGATTGGCCGTCCGCAATCGTCTTTAGAGCAGGTCATCGGCGGGGTTCTCCCGCCGGAACCACCCGAAAGGAACAACGTTCTCGTGACCCGAAGCGCCCGCTGTCGACCGGTCGTGCTCCCGCTCTTGGCGGGCCTCTGTGCCGTCGCCGTCGCTCCGGCCGAGGCCCAGCAGGTCCCGCAGCTCACGGTCGGCCGCCTCACCGGCGAGGCCCGGCCCGTCATCGACGGCGTCGTCGACGATGACATCTGGTCGGTCACTGAACCGTACAGCACGTTCACGCAGCAGGAGCCGCTCGAGGGGCAGCCGGCGACCGAACGGACCGACGTCTGGTTCCTGCTCGACCAGACCAACCTCTATGTCGCCGTCGTTGCTCACGACTCGGAGCCCGACCGGCTCGTCGTCACGCAGAGCCGGCGCGACGCCAACCTGAGCAATACCGACTCGATCCAGATCCTGCTCGACACGTTCAACGACGGCCAGAACGCGTTCGTCTTCGGCACCAATCCGTTCGGCATAGAGTTCGATGGCCAGGTCATGGCCGAGGGCCAGGTCGGCGGACGCGGCGGAGGCGGCGGAGGCGGCGGTGGCTCCCAGCGCGGACAGCTCCGCGGCTTCAATGCCAACTGGGACGCCGACTTCACCGTCCAGGCCCGCCCGACCGGGCGCGGCTGGGAGGCCGAGTTCGCGATCCCGCTCAAGACGCTGCGGTACGCGCCGGGCGACGACATGATCTGGGGCGTCAACATCCAGCGAAACATCCGGCGGAAGAACGAGCAGGTCTTTCTGGCGCCGGTGCCCCGCGGCTACAACCTCTACCGAGTTTCGGTCGCCGGCAAGCTGAACGGCCTCGACCTGCCGACCCGCCGGGACATCAAGGCGACGCCCTACATCGCCGGGTCGGCGAACGACGACCGGACTTTGACCGGCGACACCGTCGACCGGACCGGCGACATCGGCCTCGACCTCAAGTGGGGTGTCCGAAGCGACCTGACGCTCGACATGACGTTCAACACCGACTTCGCCCAGGTCGAAGCGGACGAGGAACAGGTCAACCTGACACGGTTCGGCCTGTTCTTTCCCGAGAAGCGGCCGTTCTTTCTCGAGAACGCCCAGGTCTTCCAGCTCGGCCAGCCGCAGTCGATCGACCTCTTCTTCTCGCGGCGGATCGGTCTGGCCGGGGGCCAGCCTATCGACATCATCGGCGGCGGTCGGCTCAGCGGGAAACTGGGCGGCTACAACGTCGGCATGCTCAACATGCAGACCGCGAGCGCCGTCGACCGCGACGGCGACGCAATCGCACCGTCCAACAACTTCTCCGTCGTCCGCGTTCAGCGCGAGGTGGGCCGCTCGAATTTCGGCGGGATGTTCGTTAACCGTCAGGGGGTCGGCAATCTCGCCGCCGAGGACGACTACAACCGCGCCTACGGCCTGGACGTCGCCCTGCAGGCCACCGAGAACGGCAAGTTCTTCGGCTTCATCGCGCGAACCGACTCACCCGCCAGCAAGGGCGGCTCGGACTACGCCGGCCGCGCGTTTTACTCGTACGCCAACGATGTCAATAGCGCCAGCCTCGGATACTCCCAGGTCGGCGACGACTTCAACCCCGAGGTCGGCTTCCTGCCGCGGCGGGGCTACCGCCGTCTCGAGGGCGGCTACAACCTGAGCTACCAGCCACTCCAGTGGCCGTGGATCCGCCGGATCGCACCGCACGTTCGCTTCAATGTCTTCACCGATCTGGAGAACAACCTCGAGAGCTCGTTCGCGCACTGGCACTTCTTCGACATCCGCACCAACAACGGTGGGCGGTTCGGCTATCTCGTCGAGACCAACCAGGATCGGCCGCGCGAGGCATTCACCGTGTTCGAGGACGTCGAGGGAAAGACGGTCGTGATTCCGCCCGGCGAGTACTCATGGACGCGCTGGGCGTTCGAGGGCAACACCGATCCCAGCGCCCCGATCAGTGCCCGGCTCATCCAGCGCGTCGGGAACTTCTACGACGGCGACTACTTCGGGTGGGACCTGACGATCGGTCTGCGCGCCGGCGCGCGGCTCCTCACCGAAATCGGCTGGAACCGCGACGACATCTCCCTGCCCGGCGGCGACTTCGTCAATGACCTGATTCCAGTCAAGGTCAGCTACGCGTTCACGAGCCTCGCCAACCTGCAGGGGCTGATCCAGTACAACAAGCAGCGGTCGACGATCTCGTCGAACATCCGCCTAGCCCTGCTCAACCGGAGCGGCACCGGCCTGTTCATCGTCTACAACGACCGGCGCGATACCTCGCGCTTTACCCCCGACCAGCTACTAGGCCGTTCGCTCATCATCAAGTACACCCGGCTCTTCGACTTCTGATCCGCTCAGCGGCGGCGCGGGAAGGTGCTCACTCGGCCTATAATCCGCAACAGAAACCTGCGCCGGAGACCGCGATCATGCATCGACGCCAACTGCTGCAACTCTTCGGCGGCCTCGCGGTCGGCGGCCTGGCCCGCCTTCGGGCGCAGCCGCGCACCAGACGTCGCATCGTCGTCGCGGGCGGCGGGATCATAGGCGCGTCGATCGCCTACCACCTCGCCCGGCGCGGCGCGTCGGTCCGAGTCCTGGAGAAGACCGCACCGGCGGCCGGCGCGACGCAGAACTCATTCGCCTGGATCAATGCCGGCTTCAGCAAGCGCCCACGCGAGTACTACCGCCTGAACCACCTCAGCATGCTGGCGTACCGGCAGCTGGCCCTCGACCTTGGGGACGACCTGCCGGTGCAATGGGGTGGCAGCCTCGCCTGGTCCGATCGTGCGGAAGCGACGGCCAGGCTCGAGCGGCAGGTGCGCGCCCGACAGGCCTGGGGCTATCCGGTGCACCTGGTGGACGACGCGGAGTTCCGCCGTCTCGAACCGGGTGTCGTTCGCGCGACGGCGTCGCCGGCCGTTCATGCGACAGAGGAGGGCAACGTCGATCCGGTCGCCGCGACGCTTGCGCTGCTGGCCGCCGCCGAGGCCGCCGGCGCCGAAGTCGAGTATCCCTGTGAAATCACCGGCCTCGATCTGTCCGCTGGAGGTCTCACCGGCGTCACGACCACTCAGGGGCCGTTCGAGGCCGACGCGTTGGTCATCGCGGCAGGCGTCGCGACGCCGCGCCTGGCGGCGCTGGCCGGTCTCGACGTGCCGCTCAAGGAGTCACCCGGCCTGCTCGCGCATACCGACCCGGCGGACCGGTCGGTCGGACGGGTGGTCCTCGCGCCAGGCGCGCACGTCAAACAGAAGCATAACGGCCGGTTCGTCGTTGGGGCCGGACTGGGCGAAACGGCGGTGGCCGACAATCCCGACGAGGCCCCGCCGACCGACACCTCGGCCGAGCGCGGCCGGCGGATGCTCGAGGCCGCGGCGCGCGTCATCCCGGCGATCGCCGGTGCGACGTTGGATCGCGTGACGCTGGGGTTCCGGCCGCTGCCGCGCGACAACTACCCTGTCGTGGGATTCGCCGAGCGTCAGCCCGACGTCTATCTCGCCGTTATGCACTCGGGCATGACGCTTGCTCCGCTCGTTGGCCGGCTCGCCGCCCAGGAGATTCTCGACGACGTCCGCGTCGATCTGCTCGAGCCGTACCGCGTCGAACGGTTCGGCTGAGCCAGCGCGCCGTTCAGGAACCGGTCTCGCCCGCCATCACCAATTCCGCCTCGGCCGGCCAGTAGCCCTGGGCGTTCTCGCTGACAAGCTCCCGCCAGATTCGAACCGCCGCCTCCTGCTCGCCGCGGAAGTGGTCGTCCATCGCCACGGCGTACCTGATGAGGCTGTCGGCGCCGTCCAGAACCTCCTCGCGCGTCCGGACGCCTTTGAAGAACAACACCGACTCGTAGTACGTGAAGTTCTCGATCAACTCGAGATCCTCGGGCACCTCGGCGACGACCGCGTCGGCGAGATCGTCCTGGCCTAGCTTCCGGTGCGCCAAGTAGCGCCAGTAGGCCGTCGACCCCAGCCGGTCGGGCGACCCGCCGAGCGGCTCCGCCTCGGAGCGCTCCATCGCACGAACCGTCGTCTCGTAGTCCCCCACCGCCATGCTCGTCTGGCCGAGGTAGTAGTGGATGTTCGCTCGGTAGGTTGTGATCGGCTGCTCGATCGAATTCAGGATCCCGTCGGGCTCGAACGTGTCGCGGACGCCCTCGACCAAGTCGGCCGCGCGGCGGTAGTCGGCGATCGCACCCTCGAACTCCCGGTTCCGGGCGCGATGGCGCCCGCGGTAGCGCAGCAGCTTATAGCTGTCGGGATGCAACTCGAGGCCAGCCGTGAAGACGTCGATCGCCTCGGAGAACCGCGCCAGATAGCCAAGGCGTCGGCCGAGCCAGATGAACGAGCCCTCTCGTTCCGGCGCGACGTCCATCTGCGCCTGGGCAATCGCCAGATCCTCTTCGAGCCGAGCACACACCTCCGGCGTGAAGTCGGGCTCGCGCAGCGGCGTCCCGATGAGCGAGAACCGCGGCTCGGCCGCATCCTCCGCTGCCGCCTCAGTCATCGCCCCGGCCTCCGGGACTTCGCCGGCCGGCGCACAGGCGGCCAGCAGGAGACCAAGGCTCACGAACACACCGACGACGGCTACGGCTTCCGTTCGCGCCATCCCGGGCTACCCCCTGTTGTCCAGCTTCGCCATGACATGCGCGAGCCCCTCTCCCACCAATCGGATCTGGTCGTTCAGCCCCTCAGCCACGACGTCGAAATAGCTCCGGGTTCGCTTGCCCTCTTCGTACATCTCCCTCCGAAGCTCCTTCAGTTCGACCTTCGTCCCAAGCGGTTCCAGGTCCGCCTTTGTCGCGAATCGCTCCAGGTCCACCTTCGTCGCCAGAGTCGGCAGAATCTGCTCAATCCCCGCGACCCGCCGATCGACGTTTCTGATCAACTGCTCCATCTCGATTCGATTCACCCTGCGCCTCCGGATTCTAGCACCGGGGCCAGCGCAAAGGGCATGCCGTTCTCAGCTATACTTCCCCGTTCCCGGGACAAGCCGCAGGCGAAGTCCTGCGAGGAGATTGCAGATGCCGTCTAGAAACCACTTGCCGCGGATCGTCCAGGTAATCCTTGCCGTCACCCTCGCCACACCCGCCCTCGCCCAGGAATTCCCCACCACTCCCCCGCCGCGGAACGAGATCCGGATCGACAACCGGGTGCCGGTCCCGATGCGCGACGGCGTAACGCTCTACGCCGACGTCTACCGCCCGGCCGGGGAGGGACCATTCCCCGTCATCGTCTCTCGGACGCCCTACTCGACCGAGCGCTTTCCGAGCGCGTACGCCGCGGCCGTCTACTTCTCGCGCCGTGGCTACGTCTACGTCTTCCAGGACGTCCGGGGCCGGCACGAATCGGAGGGAGGCTGGGAGCCGTTCCGCGACGACTACGAGGACGGCTACGACACCATCGAGTGGGCCGGGACGCAGCCCTGGTCGAACGGCCGGGTCGGGATGGAGGGCGGGTCGTACCTCGGCTACGTCCAGTGGCGAGCGGCCCAGTCACGGCCGCCGCACCTGGTGACGATCTTCCCGCGCGTCGCGTCGACGAGCATCTACCACGACTGGATCACGGTGAACGGCGGCTGGCGACTGGCCTTCAACTTCGGCTGGGGGCCGGTCCGTCAGGAATCGCGGATCATGCAGAACACCGGGCCGCACACCTTCGTGGGCGGCCCCGACGGGATCAGTTACGACACCGTCGTCTGGCACCTGCCGCTCGACGGGATGCAGGAACTGGTCGGCCGGAACGCCCAATTCTACCGGGACTGGATCGAGCATCCGGACTATGACGAGTACTGGCAGGCGCTGAGCGTCGAGGAGGACTTCGACGCGATCGACGTCCCGGTACACACAATGGGCGGCTTCTTCGACATCTTTGCGCAGGGGACGTTGCGCGGTTACGCCGGGGTCAGCTCGCAGGGCGCGACCGAGGCGGCGCGGACCGGCAGCAACATCGTCATCGGCCCGTGGGAGCACGGCGTCTCGCAGGTCGTCGGGGACATGGACTGGGGCGAGGCGGCCGTCGTCGACACGAACGCCCTGGGGCTCCGCTGGTACGACTACTGGCTGAAGGAGCTCGACAATGGGCTCGCTGACGAACCGCCGGTGAAGATCTTCGTCATGGGGCGGAACGAGTGGCGCTACGAGCACGAGTATCCGCTGGCGCGCGCCGAGAACCGGCCGCTGTATCTCCACAGCGACGGCTCGGCGAACGGCGCGCAGGGCGACGGCCGGCTGTCATGGACGATGCCCGCCTCCGAAGCAGGCCCGGCACACGACCATTACCGCTACGACCCGAGCAACCCGGTTCCAAGCCTCGGCGGCTCGAACTGCTGCGGCGTCGCGACAACCTCCGGCGCGCGTGACCAGCGGCCGATCGAGCACCGGACCGACATCCTCGTCTACACGAGCGAATTCCTGACGGAAGACCTGGAAGTCGTCGGCCCCGTCAAACTGGTTCTCCACGCCGCGTCGAACGCCGTCGACACCGACTTCGTCGCGAAACTGGTCGACGTTTACCCCGACGGCCGGTCGATCAACATCGCGGAGGGGATCCTGCCGGCGCGCTACCGGAACGGCCTGGAACGCTCCGAACCGCTTGTGCCGGGCGAGGTCTACGAGCTGGAGGTCGATCTGATCGGGACGGCAAACCTCTTCCAGGCGGGCCACCGGATCCGGGTGCACGTGACGAGCAGCCACTTCCCGCAATTCGCCCGGAATCTGAACACGGGCGAGCCGCTCGGCACCGGTGAGGCGATGAGCGTCGCCGAACAGACGATTCACCACTCGGCCGACCGGCCGTCGCACATCTTGCTGCCGGTGATTCCCGAGTAGCGTGGGTCGCTACAGGTTGCCTCGCCGCAACTCTTCGGCGAGGTAGTCGCTCGCCCGCCACGACAGGGCGAGGATACTGAGCGTCGGGTTCTTCTCGCTCGCGGTCGTGAACGCCGAGCCGTCGACGACGAAGACGTTGTCGACGTCGTGCATCTGATTGTGGGCGTTCAAGACCGATTGCCGCGGGTCGTCACCCATCCGGCAGGTGCCGTGCTCGTGGATCGCGGTGCCGGCGATGTCGTAGGCCTCGCGGTCGAACGGCGCGATCTCGGCGCCGGCTGCGTGCAGGATCTCCTCGCAGGTCGCGTACATCTCGTCGAGCATCCGGAACTCGTTGTCGCCGAAGGCGACGTCGATCTTCATCAGCGGCACCCCGTAGCGGTCAGTCCGTTCCGGATCGACCGTCACCCGATTCTCCGGCCGCGGCAACACCTCGCCGTAGGGGTGCATCGAGACGAGCGCCGTGTAGCGGTTCTTCACCTCCGCCTTGAACCCTTCGCCAAAGCCGGACAGGTGCCGGGCGACGTCGGTGCCGGTCGTCGGCGTGCGGGTGTTCCAAAGCTGGATGCCGTAGCCGCGCAGATAGTCCCGATTCGGCCGGCGGTGGTTGAACCGCGGGATGTAGATGTGCGACCCGCCGATGCCGTCGTCATTCTGGTACGGGCGGCCGTAGAGCTGCGGCAGGAAGCCGGTTACGTGCGTCCGGATCTGCTCGCAGAAGTTCCGGCCGAGCTGATCCGAGCTGTTGCCCAAGCCGGTCGGATGCTGCCGGGAGGTCGAGTTCAGAAGGATCCGCGTCGAGTCCATTGCCGAGGCCCCGACAACCACGACCCGGGCGTCGACCTGCGACTCGACACCGGAAAGGCGGTCGAAGTGCTGGACGCCGCGCGCGCGGCCCTCGTCGTCCACGAGGATCCGCGAGACGACGGCGTTCGACCGGATCTCCAGGTTGCCGGTCTCGAGCGCGAACGGGATCAGGTGCTCGGTGGACGTAAAGAACGACGCCGTGCCGCAACCCCGGCCGCAGGCACCGCAGTAGTGGCACGGCTCGAACCCGCGGTGCGGCCGCGTCAGGTTCGCGCTCCGCTTCGCGACGACGGGGATGTCGCGGCTCTCGGCGGCCGCCTTGAGCAGCACTTCGTTGCAGCGCGGCGGCGCCGCCGGCATGTGGTACCGGCTGCCCGGCAGGACATCGGAGTCATCGTCGCCGCCGCAGACGCCAATCAACTGGTCGACCCGGTCGTAGTAGGGCGCCAGGTCGGCGTAGCGGATCGGCCAGGGGATCCCCCAGCCGTCGAGTTCGGCGGACCCGAAGTCGAGGTCGGACATCCGGAGGCTGACACGTCCCCAGATGTTCGTCTTGCCGCCCAGCCCCCAGACGCGGATCAGGTCGAACAGCTTGTCGTCGGGCGTGAGGTACGGCTGCTCGTTCGTGTCGAGCCTGAACGCCGGCGGCACCTCACCGGCCCGGATGCGCGCGTCGGCCTCGAACGGCAGGACGTGCGTCCAGAGGTCGGACTTGTCGAACGCCGCCCCTGCGTCGAGAATCAGCACCTTCACACCGAGCCGGGTCAGGTTGTAGGCCGCCATGCCGCCCGCCGCGCCGCTGCCGATGACGACGACGTCGTGCGTCGGACGCGATTCGATGACTTGCATCTAGTCCTTGGTGCTCACTCGGCGCCCGGGTCGGGCCGCGCGGGTCGCCAGGCGAGGTGCTCCGGGTGCGCGCAGCCGGCGAACTCGGTAAGGAAGGTGTTCCCGGCGAAGCCCAACTCCTCGAACATGCCGGCCTCGGAGCGGTAGTAGCCCTCGATCGTCAGCTCCTTCATCAGGACGAAGAAGGCGTGGCCTTCGGGGGCTGCGGCAGTTGCCGGGTCGGACAGCGCCGTCAAGATCTCATCTTGCCGATCCTGCTGGAGGTCGGCGAACGCAGCACGGTGCGCCTCGCGGACGTGGCGTTCGAACCAGCGCACGAGCGTGGCGAAGCTCTCGCGCGCCTCGGCCTCGCCACGATCGAGGGCAAAGTCGATGTACTCGTGAACGGCGGCGTCGCGCGCGCCGGGCGTCTCCGTCCGCGGGATGATCCGCTCGGCGACTGCAGCGACCGTTTCGATGTCGTCAGGGGCGAGGAACTGCGGCTGCCAGGCCTCGCCCACCGGCACCTGGACCGACGGGTGGTGCAGTCGCCCTGGGTCGAGCAAGGGCAGCGCCGCGGCGGCGGCGAGTATCTGCAGCGCCTCCCGCCGGCTGACCGATTGATCGGACGGCATGAGGTCCGCTACTGATCGACCTCGACGTAGGCGCGGATCACGCGCCCCTCCCCCGCTCGCCCTTCTTCGGAGTTGCCGTGCTCCATGCCGACGACCCCCTGGTAGCCCTTCCGCTTCAGGTGGCGGAAGACGTTCCGGTAGTGGATCTCGCCGGTCGTCGGCTCGTTGCGGCCCGGGTTGTCGCCGACCTGGATGTAGGCGATCTCGTCCCAGGCCCGGTCGAGGTTCGGGATCAGGTTCCCCTCGGTGATCTGCTGGTGGTACAGGTCGTCGAGGATCTTGCACGACGGGCTACCGACCGCCTTGCAGATCTGGTACGCCTGCGGGATGCCGGTCAGGAAGACGCCGGGATGATCGGTCAGCTGGTTGAGCGGCTCGAGGACCATCGTCACACCGGCCCGCTCGCAGATCTCCGCGGCGCGCTTCAGGTTGTCGATGACGTTCGCCGTCTGGTAGTCCCAGGCCAGGTTCCGGTCGTACTCGCCCGGGACGACGGTGCACCACTGGGCGTCGACCCGGCCGGCGACCTCCACGGCCGTCCGGATGTCGGCCAGGATCCGGTCCCGCACCTCGGGCGAGTCGGACGCAAACGAGATCTCGCCCCAGGCGGTGTGAGCGACGAAGACGCCCATCCGGATGCCCAGCCGGTCCAGTTCGCGTCCGAGCCGCTCCTGGACGGCCACCTCGCGCGTCGGCAGGTTGTTGTCCTCCAGCGCGCGGAACCCCTCATCGTGCATGAACTGGAGTTCGTCGAAGAGATCCTCGCCGGCGTGGTGTCGGAACATTCCGAAGTGCGGCGCATAGTCGAGGCCGAAACGCCCACCCGGCATCCTCTGCGCCAAGGCAGGCCACCCGGCGACGCCGGCGGCGATAGCCGGGAGACTCCCAAGAAACGCACGTCTCTGCACGGCGCTATTCGTATCAGCCAATGCCCTGACGGTCAATCGGTCTACAATTGGCCGTCCGTGGCTAGGGAGAACCGTCCGGAGGCAGCGCAACAATGGGAATTGTTCATCGCTATCGAACTCTCCGTGGCCTCGTGAACGCCGTCGTCCTGACGGCGGCGATCGTGGTCCTGGCCGGGCTACCGGCCACGAGCCTCGGCCAGGAAGCCGAGCCTTACGACCTGGTCCTTGCGGGCGGCCGGGTGATCGACCCGGAAACCGGCCTCGACGCCATCCGACACGTCGGGATCCGCGGCGACCGGATCGCCGAGATCTCGACCACGCCACTCTCCGGGCGTGAAGTCGTCGAAGTATCGGAACTCGTGGTTTCGCCGGGTTTCATCGACCCGCACTCGCACGGCCAGACCAACGAGGCGAACGAGTATCAGGCACACGACGGCGTCACGACGGCGCTGGAACTGGAATCCGGCCGCATGTTCGTCCGTCGCTGGCTCGCGGCGCGCGCCGGCGACGCCATGATCAATTTCGGCGCGTCGGCCGCTCACGGGACGGTGCGCCGCTTCGCCATGGAGCACTACGGCGAGCAGACGGCGGCCATCACCCGCCTCATCGAGACGGAGGGGCTGGAATCCGAGGGACTCGACGACTTGTTCACGGAGACCGCCAACGCCAGGTACGAACCGGTCGAGCCACACGAGACACCGGCGATGCTCATGGAGCTCTCCAAGGAACTGGACGCCGGCGCGCTCGGGATCGGCGTGCCGGTCGGCTACTACCCCGGGGCAACCCGAGACGAGATCTTTCGGATCTTTGAACTGGCGGCCGCGCGCGACGCGCCCATCTACACCCACATCAGGGACGCTCGGGACCGCATCGCCCCAGTCCAGGAGATGCTCGCGAACGCCGCGATCACCGGCGCGCCGCTGCACATCGTCCACCTTAACAGCATGGCGCTCGGCGACATCGGCGTCGCGCTTGATATGATCGCCGCCGCGCAGGCGCGCGGCCTCGACGTGACGACGGAGGTCTACCCCTACACCGCCGCCTCGACCAGCCTCGAGTCGACGCTGTTCGATCCGGGCTGGCGGGAGTTGATGGGCATCTCGTACGGCGACCTGCAGTGGGAGGAGACCGGCGAGCGCCTCACCGAGGAGACCTTCGCGACCTATCGCGAGGAGGGCGGCACCGTCATCATCCACATGATGCGGCCGGAGTGGATCGCGGAAGGGGTCGCCTCGCCCCTGACGATGATCGGATCGGACGGCATGCCCTACGCGCCGGGCGCGCACCCGCGGTCGGCCGGCACATTCGCCCGCGTCCTGGGACGCTACGTGCGCGAGGAGGCGGCGCTCAGCCTGATGAACGCCCTGGGGAAGATGACGATCCGCCCGGCGCGGCGCCTGGAGGGGATCGCGCCGTCGATGCGCCTCAAGGGGCGGCTGCAGGTCGGCTGTGACGCTGACATCACGATCTTCGATCCGGACACGATCATCGACACCGCGACGTTCGAGGACGACCTGTCCTTCTCCGAGGGGGTCCACCACGTCATGGTGGGCGGGAAGTTCGTCGTTCGGGATGGCGAGACGGTCGAAGGCGTCCGCCCCGGACGCCCGATCCTGGGCCGGTATCGACAGTGAGGGCGCACCCGAACCGATGACCGGCCAGGGGAACGCCGAGACCGCGGTCGAAGCGATCGACGAGTGGATTCAGCAACCTCCTGACGCCTACTCGGCCCAGGCGAGGCCACGCGTCATGACGCCGAGGCGCCGGCCGTCCCCACCCCCGGGCTCGTAGGGCGGATCGGCCCAGAGCTCCACCCGCGGCCCCAGGGCAGGATCGGAACCCTCGCTCAGGGCGTAGTCGAGGACGTGCCATTCGTGGTCGGCGAGCGCGATCTCATCGCGTGATTCACCGTTGATGACTACCCTGAGTGTCTGCGCCTCCGGCGCGATCGATCGCACCTCGAGGGTGAGCCTGCCGGCGCCCGCCGTCCAATCCATCGCCTGGCCGTCGAGCAAGCCGTAGTCGACGACGAGCAGGTTGCCCTACGCCCAGAGGACTCCGCCGACCCCGACCAGCAGGCCGAGATAGGGATGGAACAGCCGTTCGGGCGCCAGGAGCCCGATCGCGACGAGCGCGGCGACAGCCGCCAGCAGCGCCGGTAGTCAGAACACGGCCAGGTCGAGGAACGGCGCGCTGAACTCGCTCTGTTTGCTGAGACAGAGGGTGAAGGGGCCGAAGACGAACAGCTGCAAAGGTCCAAGGAGCGCCGGGAACAGAAGCGTCAGACTGCGGCGGGCGAGACTCGAATCCTGCATGGCCGTGCGCCGCCGCTGGCGCGCGGTCGGATTACAGCAAAGGGCACGCGCGCCTCCGCGACACGCTCGTCGGTGCGGATGGAGATTTCCTTCCGTCCCAGCCGAGTCCCGCGCTATGATACCGACAAATTAGAGGACAGCTTCTGGGGAGGATGAACCAATGAGAGCGCACCAGATTCGCCGGTGGCAGCTATCTGTCGCCCTGGCGCTCGCCGTGCTGATCGCCTGGCCGGCGATGGCCCAGGCGCAGGAGCGGCAGAATCCGTACGGTGAGTGGCGCTACCAGAGCGCCGATGCCTGGGGCACGCGGTATTCGCCGGTCGATCAGGTGACCGCTGAGAACTTCGAGGACCTCGAAGTCGCCTGGCTCTGGCGCGGCGACAACTTCGGCCCGATCCCGGCGAGCACCTCCCGGTCAACGCCGACCTACATCGACGGCATCCTTTACACGGTCTCCGGCGAGCGACGGACCGTCGTGGCGATGGACCCGGCGACGGGCGAGACACTCTGGACCTACCGCGAACCGAACACGACGCGGTGGGAGCGTTCGATGCGCGCCAGTTACGGCAAGGGCGTGGCCTACGACGAGGTCGACGGCCGCGGCGTCATCTACATCATCACGCCGGCGTTCTTCCTGCACGCCCTCGACGCGAAGACCGGACACCACCTCGAGAACTGGGGCGAAGCCGTCCCGTTGCCGGGCTTCCCCGAGAGTGGCGTCGTCGACATGCTCCCCGACCTGCTCGCCGAATGGGGCCCGTGGGAGAACTGGAACGAGCCCTACGACCCCGACTTCGGCATCCCGGTGGAACTCGGATACATCACGAGTTCGTCGCCGCCGATCGTCGTCAACGGCACAGTCGTCATCGGCAACTCGGCCGAGCAGGGCTACAACCAGAGCCGCGCCGAGAACATTCCGGGCGACATTCTCGGATACGACGCCCGCAACGGCGACTACAAGTGGAAGTTTCACGTTGTGCCGCGGCCCGGTGAATTCGGCCACGACACCTGGCTGAACGACGCTTGGCAGTACACCGGCGACATCTCGTCCTGGGCGCCGCTCTCGGCCGACTACGAACTGGGCCTGGTCTACATCCCGACCAACCCACCGACGATCGACTACTTCGGCGGCTTCAGGCCCGGCGACAACCTGTACGGCACCAGCACGATCGCACTCGACGTCGAGACGGGCGAACGGAAGTGGCACTTCCAGACCGTCCACAACGACCAGTGGAACTACGACCTGCCGAACGTTCCGATCATCGCCGACCTGACCGTCGATGGGCGTGAGGTGCCAGCGGTCATCCAGAACACGAAGCAAGGGATGATCTTTGCGTTCAACCGGGAGACCGGCGAGCCGATCTGGCCGATCGAGGAGCGCGAGGTTCCCGAATCGGTCGTCCCTGGTAACTGGACGGCGCCCACCCAGCCGTTCCCGACCAAGCCCGAGCCGGTCGAAACGCTCGGCCTTCCCGACGAACGGTTGATCGACTTCACGCCCGAGTTGAAGGCCGAGGCCCAGGAGATCCTGAGCCGCTACAACGTCGGCGGCCCGTACATGCCCCGGCTGCACGTCGGGAACGACCTCGATGTCACGGCCAACGTGGCGTGCAGCGGCGGCGTGAACATCACGCACCCGGTCTCGATGGATCCGTCGACCGGCATCATGTATGTCTCGTCGAACATGGGGTGCAGCGCCGGCTTGGTGGCGCCGGGGCCGGAGAACGACGCGGCCGACGACCCGTACACGACCGGCACGACGATCGTTGACTGGGTGCGCGGACCGGGTGGACGGCTGAATGGCCCCCAGGGGCTGCCGATCTTCAAACCACCCTACAGCCGCGTGACCGCCGTCGACATGAACACGGGCGAACACCTCTGGTGGGTGCCCTCGGGTCAACCCGCTGCGCGGATCGCCAACCACCCTGCGCTGGCTGGCGTGGACCTCAGCCGAGCGGGCGGCGGCGGCCCGGCGATCTCGATGGTCATGGGCGACCTGCTCGTCATGTCGGACGGCGGACGGGGCGAGGCCGTCATTCACGGCGTGAACAAACGGACCGGCGACCGGATCGGCACGGTAGAACTGCCGGCCACCGGCCAGTACGGCATGATGACCTACCTGCACGACGACAAGCAGTACGTCGTGGTGCAGATCGGCGGCTCGCAGCATCCGAGCGGATTGGTGGCGCTGACGCTCCCGTAGGTCGAAGACTTGTCGGCAGCTTTCGCCAGTTTTCCTTGACCGGCGCGAGTCGGTCGGAAAGTGCCAGTCGCAGGCTCTAGCTGAGCCAGCCAGGTCTCGCTAGAGCCAGCGCAACGTTATCCTGGGGCGGCGAACAATGGTCTACGCAACCAATGGCGGAATGCGTCCGACTGGCCCGAGTCCGTGGATGATGGCTCTCTGTAATGCCGACAAGAGGCGCAGGTGCCCGACGCCGTCAACGCGCTGAACGTCGGGATTTCGCCAATGTCGTGGATCGTCCGAACGGAGGTCGACCCGCGTGTCCTCAGTGAGGCGATTCAGGACCAGCGCCGTCAGGCCAGCGGCCTTCCAGTCTCGGACATCCGCACGATGGACGAGATCGTGTCGCGCACGACGTCACGCCAGCGGTTCAACATGTGGTTGATGTCGATCTTCGGCGCCTCGGTCTTGCTCCTGGCGGCCATCGGCATCTACGGCCTGATGGCCTACTCAGTCGCACAGCGCACCCAGGAGATCGGGACCCGCCTCGCGATGGGCGCCGAGCCCGGTCAGGTTCTACGACTGGTCGTCGTGCAGGGGATGCGGCTGGTGCTGCTGGGCATCGTCATCGGCGGCGCGGCGGCCGCTGGTCTGTCGCGCCTGCTTGCGAGCCTCCTCTTCGGCGTCGAGGCCTCGGACCCCGGGACCTTCGTCGCCGTGCCAGCGATCCTGGCGACGGTCGCTTTCCTGGCCGTCCGCATCCCGGCTCAGAGAGCGAGTAGAATCGACCCGACCGACGCGCTGCGCTACGAATAGCGCGGCCGACACCGTGCCATGTCCCGAGCACCCAAGGAGGTTCCGTGGTGAAGGCGCTCCTGCGCTTCCCGTTGCTCGCCGCACTCCCGATGCTGCTCCCGGCCGTGGCCGCGGCTCAGGAGGGCGGTCGCTCGACGACAGCGACCGACGTGACCAAGGCCGAGATCGACACCGTCCTGGCCAGCCCGGACGGCGGCGTCGATCGTCAGGTCAAGGTGGTCGATATCGGCCACGGCAACGTCGCGGTCGGTATCCTCCACCGCGGCCCGACGCCCGCCGACGGCACGATCACCGGCATCATCCATCATCGCGTGACCGAGGTGTACTACGTCACGTCGGGAGGCGGCACACTGACGACCGGTGGTTCGCTCGTCGATCCGACACCGCGCGCGCCGGACAGCCTGTCGGTCCAGGTCCTAGGCGGACCCAGCGATGCGGGAGAGGGACGAGGCGGGCGGAGCCGGCAAGTGTCGGTGGGGGACGTGATCGTCATTCCGGCCGGCGTCTTCCACGGCTGGAGCGCCATCGAAGATCATGTCACCTACCTGAGCGTCCGGCCCGACCCGCAAGGTCTGCTCCCGGCCGGCTACGTCAATCCGGCGATCCGTTAGTCAGATGGGGCGCCGGGGCGCCAGCCCTCTAACTCAGGTGTCCGCTCGTGCCAGCGCGCGCCGTTCATGTGAACGGGTTCCTTCTGGCCGATCCCCGGATTCTGGATCCATCGGTGGACGCTACAATCACGGAATGCAACAGGTCCGTTGGACGATTGTCCTGTGCACTCTCGTGCTCGCGATCACCTCCTCCGCGACGCCTCAGGACTGGCCGCAGTGGCGTGGCCCGAACCGTGACGGCGTCGTCACGTCGTTCGATGCCCCGGCCATCTGGCCGGACGCCCTGACCGCGCACTGGGCGGTCGAGGTCGGCCTAGGCTACGCGACGCCGGTGCTGGTCGATGACCAGATCTTCATGTTCACGAGGCAGGGCAACGACGAGGTTCTGTCGGCGCTCGACGCGGCCTCGGGCACGGTTGTCTGGCGGACGGCGTACCCGGCGCCGTTCGAGATGGCGCGCGCGACGTTCCAGCACGGTCCGGGACCGAAGTCGACGCCGACCTTCGCCGACGGCCGGTTGTTCACCCTCGGAATGAGCGGCATCGTGACGGCATTCGAGGCCGACACGGGCCGGACGCTCTGGCAAACCGAACCGCCGCCCGTCGAACCGCTGTACCACACAGCGATGTCACCGCTCGTCGATGGCGACCGCGTCATCGTGCACGTCGGCGGCCACGACGACGGCGCCTTGACCGCGTTCGATGTCGCCACCGGCGCCGCTCGGTGGCGGTGGGCCGGCGACGGCCCAGCCTATGGCTCGCCGATGCTGTTCCAACTCGACGGCCTCAGACAGATCGTGACGTTCACCCAGGAGAACATGGTCGGCGTCTCGGCCGACACCGGTGCCCTGCTCTGGCGCCGCCCGTTCACGACCCCGTCGACGACGACATCCCAGACCCCGATCCTCTACGGCGACACCGTGATCCAGGCCGGGCGGGCCAATGGCATCACGGCGTTCCGCGTCGAACGTGACGGCGACGCCTGGCGCACCGAGGACGTCTGGCGGACGACCGACGTGTCGCTGCACATGACGAACGGCGTCGTCGTCGATGGCGTTCTGTACGGCCTCTCCCATCTGAATAGTGGCCAGTACTTCGGGCTCGATCTCAACACCGGCCGCGTACTCTGGACGAGCGCACCCCGGCAGGCCGAGAATGCCGCCATGCTGCGCGCCGGCAACCTGGTCTTCTCGCTCCAGGATGACGCCAACCTCCTGGTGCTGCGGCACAACCGGGACCGGTTCGACCCGATCGAACGCTACACGGTCGCCGACAGCACGATCTGGGCGCAGCCGACGATCGCCGGCAGCCGGATCTTCGTGAAGGATGTGTCGACGCTAGCGCTCTGGACGGTGAACTGAGGCCGCCCGTCAGGCGATCCGGTCGTAGCTGGGGTCGTAGACGTGGGCCTCGATTAGCGCATGCAGATCATCCGCTGCGGGCGCCATGGCCAGGCCGCGTTCGTAGGCCACGCGCGCGACCGCCGTCGCGATGTCGAGCGACAGCGCCCGTACACGGCCGAGCGGGGGAAAGACGCGGCCCTCGCGCCAGTCCGCGTCGCCGACATCCGCGGCCAGCGCCTCCGCCGCGGCGATGAACATCTCGTCGGTGACCCGCCGCGCGCCCGGCGCTCCAGGCGTAGGCCTGCTCGGCGGTGCACTCGGCCTTCGACGTCGGATTCGACAGGGCGAAGACGATCGGTCGCTCGTTCGCGTCGCTCATCCTCTCGATGACCTCACGGGTGAAGAGCTGGGGCTGGCCCGACACGCCGATGAGCACCGTGGGCCGCAGGGTGCGCACCGCCGACAGGACATCTGGCGCCGGTGCATGACCGTGCGCGAACTCTCGCTTGTACTCGTCCAGGTCCGCTCTCGCGCTCACAACGAGGCCTCGCGAGTCGACGAACCAGCATCGCTGCCGGGCCTCGTCCGCCGACAGCCCCTCCCGAGTCAGCGCCTCGGTGACGAGACGCGCAATGCCGATCCCCGCCTCACCCGCGCCCACGAGCAGAATCTTCTGCGCCGCCAACTCGCGCTCGGGCCGCATCCGGCCGATCGCGCGGAACCCGGCCAGGACGACGCCGGCCGTCCCCTGGATGTCGTCGTTGAAGCAGCACGTCTTCTCGCAGTAACGCCGAAACAGGCGCAGGGCGTTGGCCTCTCCGAAGTCCTCGAACTGGATCAGCACGCCCGGAAAGCGCTCCGTGGCGGCCGTGATGAACTCGTCGACGAAGGCATCGTAGTCTTCGGCGGCCAGCCGCTCCCGCGCCAGGCGCGGGTACAGCAGATCCGCCCGCAGTCCGGCGTTCCGTGTGCCGACATCGAGGGTTACCGGGAGACACGACGCGGGATCGACGCCCGCGCAGACGGTATAGAGCGAGAGCTTGCCCACAGGGATCCCCATGCCGTTGGCGCCCAGATCGCCAAGACCGAGGATGCGTTCGCCGTCGGTGACCACGATGGTGCGGACCGGCCCGTACGGCCAGTTGCCCAGCACCTCAGCGACGCGCCCGCGTTCCTCCGCGATGATGAAGACCCCGCGGGGCCGCCGCCAGATGTGACTGTAGCGCTGGCAGGCCAGGCCCACCGTCGGCGTGTAGATGATCGGCATCATCTCCTCGAAGTGGTCCATCACGACGCGGTAGAAGAGCCGCTCGTTCCGTTCCTGCAGCGAGATCAAGAAGATGTACTTCTCGAGGTCGCTCGTCTTGTTGCGGAAGTTCTCAAGAATCCGCTGCACCTGCTCGGACTGGGAGAACATGCGCGCCGGTAGGAGTCCGCGGAGGCCGAGGCGAGGCCGCTCCGCCTCGGTAAACGCCGTCCCCTTGTTGAGCGTCGGCTCGTGCAGGATGTCGATGCCGGTCAGGTGCCGTTCACGCCGCGGGTCCGCGCGATCGGCTCCCATCGCTCTCCTTCGCGGAACGGCGCCGGCGGCGGCGCCTAGACCTGTTCGATCGTTTCGATCTGCCCGTCGCGCAGGTGCACGATCGACTGGGCATGTTTCGCCACGTCGCGTTCGTGTGTCACCACGAAGAGGGTATGTCCCTTCTTGTGGAGACTGTCGAGCAACCCGAGCAGCTCAGCACCCGTGACCGAATCGAGATTTCCGGTCGGCTCGTCGGCAAGGAGGATCGACGGATCGTTGACTAGCGCGCGCGCGATGGCGACACGCTGGCGCTGCCCTCCCGATAGCTCATTCGGGCGGTGGGTCACCCGATCGGACAGATCGACCTTCTCGAGCGCCGTCTGGGCCCGCGCCCGCCGCTCGTCGGCGCCGACGCCGGCGTAGACCAACGGTAACTCGACGTTCTGGAGCGCCGTCGCCCGAGCGAGGAGGTTGAATGTTTGGAAGACGAAGCCGATCTCCTCGTTCCGGACCTGGGCCAGGTCGTCCTCGGCCATCGTGCTGACGTCGCGGTCGTTCAGGATGTAGCGTCCGCTCGTGGGCGTGTCGAGGCAACCCAGTAGGTTCAGGAACGTCGACTTGCCCGAACCCGAAGGCCCCATGATGGCAATGTACTCGCCTGCCTCGACCCTCAGATCCACACCCCGCAGCGCATGGACCTCCTCCGACCCCATGTCGTAGCTCTTCTTCAGCTGTTCGACCTCGATCAGGCTCACTCGGTCTCTCTCATTCGTGGCGGAGCGCCTCGATCGGATCGAGCCGCGAAGCGCGGATGGCCGGGGCCATGCCGAAGACGAGACCGACGCTCGCCGAGAACCCCAAACCGAGCGCGAACGACCACCAGGGCAACGAGATCGGGAATCCAGAGACCAGGTGCACTAGGACTCCGGTCCCGCTGCCCAGCAGGACACCGAGCACCCCGCCGGCCAGGGTCAACGTCGCCGCTTCGACCAGAAACTGCCAGAGGATTTCGTGGCGTTTCGCGCCCAGCGCCTTCCGGAGGCCGATCTCGTTCGTGCGCTCGGTGACCGACATCGTCATGATCGCCATGACACCGATCCCGCCGACTAGCAGCGCGATCGACGAGATCACGACGAGGCTCAGGAACACCACCTGGGTCGTCTGTTCCCAGATCCTCAGCAACGCGTCCTGGGTAATGAGATCGAAGTCGTTCTCCTCGTCCAGCCGGAGGCCGTGCCGGATCCGCATCGTCTCCTCGATCTCGCGCAACGCGCGCGCGCGCTGGCCTTCGCGAGGCACGGCCGTGATCGTCACGTCGCGGTGCGGCCCCCCACTCACCCGCAACGCCGGCACGCCGAACTGCGTCTCGTAGCGAGTGTAGGGAATAACCGCGATCTCATCCTGCCCGGCGTTGAAGCCTCCCGGACTCGGACGTGGCCCCATGACGCCGATGACGGTGTACTGCTGGTCGGCAACTCGAACCTGCTTGCCAATCGGATCGATCAGTGGAAAGAGCGATTGGTACGGGTCTTGGCCCAGCACCACGACGGCCCGTCGGTGTCGCACTTCACTCGCGGTGAAGAAACGACCCAGCTCGATCGGGATGTAGCCGACCTGCGCGAACAGCTCGGTCGTCCCCATGATCTGCAGCCGCTTCGTTTCCTCGCCGCGGTGCGAGAGCCGCTCCCGGCTGTCGTCGAAACCCCCGCCGAGCATCGTGTCGGTGTAGCGCACCGACTCGAGACGCTCCAGCGCCAGGGCGTCGTCAGGTGTCAGATTCGGCCGTCGGATCAGATCGATGAACTCCTTGCCCGACATGAAACTGAGGCCGCTGAACTTCGCGACGAAGACGGTGTTTGGGCCCAACACCTCGACCATGCCCTTGAAGGATCGGTCGAATCCCCGGACGAGCGAAGTCATCCCGACGATCGCGGTGATGCCGATCACGACCCCGACGATCGTCAGCGCCGAGCGCATCTTGTTGGCCCGGAGGGTCTCCAGCGCCATCGTAGCAATCTCGGCGAGCAAGGCCGCTCGGATCTTCACGTCAGTCCTTTCGGAGCGCCTCGATCGGGCTGAGCCGCGCGGCCCGCAGCGCCGGATACAGGCCGAACACCAGCCCGACGCCGCCCGTCATGCCGATGCCCAGGCCGACCGACCAGGGCGCTACCGCGGCCGGCACCGGCGTGGCCTGCTCGATCGCCAGCGCGACGCCGAACCCCAGGACGATGCCCACGGCGCCGCCAACGGTCGAGAGCGCCACCGACTCGGCCAGGATCTGCCAGACGATGTCGCGGCGGCGCGCGCCGAGCGCCTTGCGCAGGCCGATCTCCCGCGTCCGTTCGGTCACGAGCATCAGCATGATGTTCATGATCACAATGCCACCGACGACCAGCGACAGCGCGACCACGCCGATCAGGACCGCGAAGATTCCAGACGTCGCTGCCTCCCACAATCCCAGGATGGTGCCCGATGTGAACAGACCGAAGTTGTTCTCTTCGGCCGGTTTGAGCTGACGCTCGATGCGCAGCGCCACGACAGCGTCTTCCATCGCCCCGAGCATCTCGCCGGGGTCATCCGGCTTGACCATGAGCGACAGGCTTCGGCGGATGCCGAATATCCGCTGATGCGCCCCGAGCGGGACGACGACGAATTCGTCCTGCGACAGGCCGAAGACCGCACCCTTCTTCTCGCTGACGCCGACGATACGAAAGTGACGGTCCTCGACCTTGATCGTCTTGTTCAGCGGATCTTCACCCTCGAACAGCCGATCGGCGATGCCCCAGCCGACGACCGCCACGGGCCGGCGGCGCCGAACCTCGGTGGGCGTGATCAGGCGACCTACCTCGACGCTGTAGTTGGAGAACTGGATGTAGTCCTCACTGACCCCTTCGATCTGGGTCCGCTCCAGCTCCCGGCCGCGATACGTGACCCGTCCCCGCTGCTCGACCTTCGCCATCACGGCCTCTACATCGCGCGAGTAGCCCTCGACCGCCAGGGCGTCCTCGATAGTGATCCGCGGGTTCAGCCGTCGCGCGCGCTCCGCTTCGTCCTCGTCCGTGATGATGCCGACGCGCTCGATCATGAATGCATCGGCGCCGGCCTCGGACGTGATCGCGTCACCGACTGCGACGTTCATCCCCTCGATCAGGGTGACGACCGCGATGATCGACGTCACCGCGACGATGTTGCCCAGGACGGTCAGGAGGGAGCGCAGCTTGTGCGACCAGATGGCGTCCAGCGCCAGCCAGAGGGCTTCCAGGAAGTGGGACATCAGGGGATGGCCGCCGGCTATGATTCGTCGACGCGAGCGTCGTCATCGTCCTCGGCGATTGTCACGACATCGCCTTCTTCGAGTTCCCGCACCTCACTGTAGGGGCCGGTGACGACCTCGTCACCTTCGGTGAGACCCGACAGGACCTCGAAGTAGCGCTCGCCGGCGATGCCAACTTCGACCGGGGTGAACGTCACGACACCGTCCCGTAGCACGAAGACGCCTTCTCGCTCCTCGTCCTGATCGTCCTCGCGCACGGTTAGCGCCTGAATCGGTACGGCGACGGCTTCCTGGCGCGTCGCGGTCGTGATCTCCGCGGTACACGAGAAGTCGGGACGGACGCCGGGGATCTCCTCCTTGATCGTCACCTCGACCTCGAAATTCGTGCCGCGCTGGTCGTTCGTCGCGCCGCCGCTGCCCGCCGCCTGTATGGCGCTCGACCCGATCTTGGTGACATGCCCCTTGAAGTCGACGTCGGGCAGCGCATCAATTTGCACCGTCGTCTCCTGGCCCAGCCTCACGTCGAGGATGTCGGTCTCGTCGACTTCGAGCACCGAGAGGATCACGGACAGGTCGGCGATCGTCATCAGGACGGTGCCGGCATTGTTCATCGTGCCGATCACGACGGTCTCACCCTGCTCGATGTTGAGTCGGGTGATCATGCCCTCCATCGGCGCGTCGATCGTCACCTTGCTCAACACGTGGCGCGCGCTGCGTAGATTGGCGGTCTCCTGCTGCAGCCGTTGCTCCTGCGCACGGACCTCGCTTTCGCGCGCAGCCAACTCGCTGCGCCGCACCTTGACCTCACTCTCGGCCCGGTCGAGATCTTCCTGCGACACGACCCGGTCGCGGCTCAGCTCGCGGGCCCGCGCCTCGTTCCGCTCCGACAACTCGAGGTTGGCCTCCGCCGTCTCGATCGCCACGCGCGCCGTGTTCAGCGACTCCTGGGCGGCGCGCAGACCGGCGGCACCCATCTCCACCGCGCTCTCGGCCGACTCCGGGTCGATCAGCATCAGGAACTGCCCCGCCTCGACCCGCTGCCCCTCCTCGACGGCGAGATCGGTGACCCGCCCCATCGTGTCGGCGCTGATATTGACCAGGGTTTCCGGCTCGATCTTGCCTGAGGCCGCCACGGTGGCGACGAGGTTGCGGCGCTCGATCCGTTCGGCCTGCACCTCGGGAATCTGCGACCGTTCGCGGTAGCGTTGCCAACCGAATGCGCCGCCGGCCGCAAGGCCGAGGACAACGACAGCAGAGATGAGACGTTTCGTGCTTCGAGTCATTGAAGTCGAGGTTCGCAGGGACTTACGGACCTGGTAGATACGAAGTTCCCTCAGACATTGTGTCCGATGCCGCCTCCGCCTACAATCAGGCGTCCCTGGAGCGCCTGAATGCAGCCACCACCACACGGGTACCGCCGCCTCGCGACGCTGATCTTCCTTCTCTTCTTATCGGGCGCTGCCGGCACCGGCTTCGCGCAGCCGGTCGACGTCACGACGGCCACGCTCGAGGAGATCAACCGCGCCTTCGACGCCGGCACCCTGACCGCCGAGCATCTCGTCTCGCTCTACCTGGCCCGCATCGCGGCGTTCGACAAGGTCGGCCCCACCCTCAATGCGGTGATCACGCTGAATCCGGACGCGCTCGGTCGGGCCCGCGCGCTCGACGCCGAGCGCCGTAGCCAGGGACCCCGCTCACGGCTCCACGGCGTGCCCGTCGTCCTGAAGGACAACCTCGACACGGCCGACATGCCGACGACCGCCGGCTCGAGTTTGCTGCGCGGCTCGCTGCCGCCAGACGACGCGTTCATCGTGCGGAAGCTGCGCGAGGCCGGAGCCATCGTCCTCGCCAAGCTGAATATGAGCGAGTTCGCCTCCGGCGGAGCCCAGAGCTCGCTCGGCGGCCCGATGCGCAACCCGCACGATCTCGGACGGTCGCCCGCCGGCTCGTCGGGCGGCACCGGCATCGCCGTCGCCGCGGCCTACGCGCAGTTCGGCCTGGGCACCGACACGGGCGGCTCGGTTCGGATGCCCTCCACGGCGAATGGCATCGTGGGGCTGAAGCCGACCCACGGATTGATGAGCCGCGACGGCATTATCCCGCTCGCGTTGACGTTCGACATGGCCGGTCCGATGGCGCGCCACGTCTACGACGTCGCCGTCGCGCTCGGCGTCATGGCCGGCGTCGACCCGGCAGATGACTCCACGCGAAAGAGCGAGGGGCAGGCACGAACCGACTATGCCCAGTATCTCGACGCCGGGGCCCTGGGCGGCGCACGCCTCGGCATCGCCCGCGACTTTCTCGGACAAGATGCCGACGTCGACTGGATAGTGGAAGCGTCCCTGGCGGCGATGCGCGACGCGGGCACCACGGTCGTCGATGTGCGGCTGCCGGACTGGCTGCTCGACGCGAACAACGCGCTGTACACGACAATCCGGCACCGCGAGTTCCGGGCGCAGATTCCCGAGTACCTCGCAACGCTTACGGCAGGGTATCCGGAAACGCTGGCCGCCCTGGTCGAGCGCGCCACCCGCCTCACCGCGCCGATCGATGGTGCCCTGCCGAACCCGGGCCGCTGGCGGTTGATGGAGCGCGAAGACGACAGCGGTGAACTGTCCGATCACGAATACGAGGCGGTCTACACCTACGGCCTGCCGCTCATCCGGACGATCGTGCAGGGTGTGCTGGACGCGAACGACCTGGATGCTCTCGTCTATCCGACGCAGCCGCGCCGGCCGACGCGACTCGATGCGGATCCCGCACCGACCGCGAGCGGCGGCCCGCGGCGGCCGTCACCGATCCGCTTCGCCAATCTGACGGGATTCCCCGATCTGGTCGTCCCTGCCGGCTTCACGGGCAACCGGCTGCCGGTGGGGGTGTCGTTCCTCGGGCGCCCGTTCAGCGAACCGCGGCTGCTCGCGCTGGGCTACGCGTTCGAGCAGATCACCCAGGCCCGGCGGTTGCCGGTCCACACGCCCGCCCTGAGCGCAGACGCCGACAGCCCGCAGCCCTGACGCGCGACACTCCGGCAGTCTCTTTAGGATTCCAGGCCGAAGAAGTCTTCCAGCTTCGGGATATCCCGCGAGGCCTCCAAGCGCGCCGGTGGCACGCCCGGTCGTAGATCGCGCATCACGTCGTAGAGTGCGATGTGCGCCTCGACGGTGCGCGTGATCGCGTCGGGGTTCGGCTCCATCGACCAGACGCCGCTCTCCCCGGTGCGCCCGAGCGCGATCCCGTCTCTCCGCGGCATCGTCCCGATCTGGTGGAATCCCCCGTCGGGAGTGCGCAGCAGGCCGTTGATGATGTAGTCGACCTCGGGCTGCGGCACGAGGAAGGTCAGCTGCCCCTTGACCGGGGTCATCGTGTCGTCGCCGAACAGTTCGCGTGATCCCAGCGCGGTGCAGTTGACGACGACCGGCTCCTCGAGCGTCATCAGGTCACGCGGCGTCTCGAACTTGCGAATGACGATCTTGCCGCCGAAGACGATCACATCCCGCATCAGGGCGTCGAGATAGATCGACGGCTCGATCCGCATCCTGAGCCCAAGGCTGGCATACGGCGACGGGAACGGATGCTGCCCCGGCTGGAGGATGCTGCGCCCGGTATCAAGATGCTGCGGTAGCAGCCCTTCCTCGGAACCGCCCGCGGCGATGCGGCGCCCCTGCGGCCTCTCGGACTGCATCATGCCGTAGCTGTCGATCCAGCTGATGCCGTGGCGCGGTCCGGCCAACAGCTGCAGCTCGCGGTAGGCGATCTCGGCGGCCTGCCGGAACTGTACCTCCCAGGCCGGCGTCCGGCCCGTCGCCGCCACGAGACCGGACGTCGGCGTGAAGCCGGCCCAGGCCATGTTCGACGTGGTGTAGGGGGGCGTCTTGTCGGTGTAGATGGTCACGTCGAAGCCGCGGCGCTGCAGCTGGCGCGCGGCCGTCAGTCCCACGGTGCCGCAGCCCAGAACGGCGGCACGCCGTGACGGGTGTTGCACGGCCAGATCCGCCGCCAGCGAGCCGGTGCCCCACCCCATCGAATGGCCGGCACCCCCGTGCCCGTAGTCGTGAACGATCGTCTTGTCGTCGAACGGCTCCGTCTTGACGACGAACCCGCCCGGCCGGTAGGGGCGAAGGCCGACCGTCGTCCGGATCACTCGATCCCATGAGGCCTTGACGGCCGGCAGGGCAACGCCCGGATTCGTCGCAGGCGCCGGAGGCGGTGTGCGCGCGGCGCAACCGCCGAACCCGAGGCCGAGGGCGGCCATGCTCCATGTCTTCAGTGCGGTTCGTCGGTCCATCGGATGTCGGGCATTCTGCGCCCATCCCGCCGGCGGGTCAAGGCGGACCCCGAACGAAGGAAGCTGTACCTGATCGTCCGCCTCGCCGCGAACCTCGGCCTGCGCGGGTTCTTCACGTACTTCAGCTTCTTCGTGGGCAGTGTCGGCGCTGCCCTCCAGGCCCTGCAACTGCCCGTTGGACTTCATCTGCTTCCAATTCTGATACTGCGGCGCGGACCGCCGAGCGCTATAATCGGCCATCTCCGCGCATCGGCACGGCAGCTGAAGTCGGACCGGCGTTCGGGGCGGCGGCATCTAGGCCCGGGAGGTGAGCGCATGAAGAACGCACGTCGAACCGACCGTTCACTTGACCGGCGTCGTTTTCTGAAAGGCGCCGCCGCTGGCGCTGCCGGCGCGGCGATGCTGGCCGCCGAGCCGACGTCGGCCTCTGCACCGCCACCCGAGCCGAAGCGACCGTCGGCCCTTCCACCCACCGAGGCGGCCCTTGCCAGAGAGACGCAGGCCGTCCAGCGCACGCCGGCCGTCGAGTCCTACATCGTCGAGAACCCCGCGTCCGACCAGATGGTGGACGTCCTCCGCGCGCTCGACCTCGAGTACTGCGCCTCCAACCCCGGCTCAAGCTTCGAAGGGCTCCAGGAATCGATCGTCAACTACGGTGACAACCGGATGCCGGAGTTCCTCACCTGTCTCCATGAGGAATCTGCGGTCGCCATGGCGCACGGCTATGCCAAGATCGAGGGCAAGCCGATGATGGCGTTGCTGCACGGCACGGTCGGCCTGCAGCATGGCGCGATGGCGATCTACAACGCCTACGCCGACCGGGTACCGGTCTACATCGTCGTCGGACTCGACAACGACGGTCCGGTGGCAGCGCACAACGCCCTCGACATGGCCGCGATGGTCCGCGACTTCGTCAAGTGGGACCACCAGCCCGAGTCGCTCGACCAGTTCGGCCGATCGGCCGTGCGGGCCTACACGCTCGCCACGACACCACCGATGGCGCCGGTCCTCCTCGTGCTGGACGCCCGGCTCCAGAAGGCGCCCCTAGAGGGTGCGCCAGCGGTCCCGACGCTCTCGGCACCGCGCTTCCCCGCCGCGGACTCCGCGTCGGTCAAGGAGATCGCGCGTCTGCTCGTCGCGGCCAACAGCCCCCGGATCAACGCCGGCCAGGTCGCGCGGACACAAGAAGGGATCGACCTCCTGGTGGAATTGGCCGAGCTGCTCCAGGCGCCAGTCAACGGCGTCACGAACCGGCTGAACTTCCCGTCACGGCATCCGCTCGCGGGCACCGGCACCGGGCTGGGCGACCTGGTCCTGAACCTCGAACCGACCGGCCGCGGCGGCGCCCCGGGCATGGCTAACGGCACGACGATCACGATCAGTGCGTCGGAACTTCTCGTGACGAGCAACTACAACGTCCGCGGCGGCGCCCGCCGCGGCGACATCGTCGTGGCCGCCGATGCGCAGGCGACGCTGCCCGCGCTCATCGAGGAGGTGCGCCGGCAGGTCACCGACGATCGGAAGCGCCATTTCGAGGAACGCGGCCAGCGCTACGCCTTGACTCACGCGCGACGGCGCCAGCGCGAGGTCGCCGACGCACGCCACGGCTGGGACGCGACACCGGTCAGCCTGGCGCGAGTGGCGGCCGAACTGTGGCCGCTCATCAGAGATCACGAGGACGATTGGTCGTTCGTCTCACCGCAGCGGTTCCTCGGCAGCTGGCCGGGCAAGCTCTGGAACATGACCCGATCTCACCACTTCATCGGGAACCACGGGGCCGGCGGAATGGGCTACGGTGCGCCGGCGGCGGTCGGCGCCGCGCTGGCCAACCGGAAGTACGGCCGGATCTCGATCAACATCCAGGGCGATGGCGACCTGAACTACGCGCCGGGCGTCCTCTGGACGGCGGCGCATCACCAGATCCCGCTGCTGACGATCGTGGCGAACAATCGCGCCTACCATCAGGAGCTGATGTTCATGCAACAGCAGTGTGCCGCGCGGAACCGCGGCGTGGATCGGGCCCGAATCGGCACGACGATCGAGGATCCGAACATCGACTACACACAGATGGCCAAGGCCTACGGCCTGTACGCCGAAGGGCCGATCGCGAACCCGAACGACCTTGGTCCGGCGCTGCGGCGCGCCGTCGATCGCGTGAAGGCTGGCGAGCCCGCGCTGCTCGACGTCCTGACGCAGCCGCGGGGATGAGGATGGGGATGCGCATGACCGGATGGCTGTCGCTGGGGCTGGGTGTGTCCGGCGCCGCCCTGTTCACCGTCGTCACCGCGGGCGCGACGATCGAACCGTCACAGGACCCGGCCGCGCTTCGGGGCGACACCGACCGGGGCCGCGTCCTGTTCGAGACCTACACCTGCTACGGCTGCCACGGCTACACCGGCGAGACCGGTTTCGGCCCCCGACTGAACCCACCGCGACACGACCAGGCCGAGTTCGTCCAGTACCTGAGGAACCCGCGCAACCCTCGGCGGATGCCGCCCTACCAGCAGGACGACGCCTCCGATCAGACTCTGGCCGACATCTTCGCCTATCTCACTTCCCTGCCGTCGGCGTCGCCCGAAGCCGAGAGCATTCCCCTGCTCCAGACGATCCTGACCGGGGACGAGAACGCGGACGACCCACCAAACTGATCGCACAGGAGGCTGCGACTCGCGCCCGTATGACCACCGTCATATCGCCCGCGCCACCCTGCCCCCACACTGAGCCCGACTCGGCATCGGGTGAGTTGCAGCCAGCCGGGTGAGCCCATTGCGGACAGCGTTTCGGCACAATTCCCCGTCTCTCGGAGGCACATGATGACCGGACGCTTGAGCATTGTCGTGGTGACGGCGTTCTGGATGGGCGGGACCCTGGCGGCGCAGGAGCGCGCGATCCAGTTTCCTGACGTACCTGGGTACCAGACACTGTCGGTGGACCTGCACACGCACTCGGTCTTCTCGGACGGCTTGGTCTGGCCCGACATCCGGATCGACGAAGCCCGCCGGGACGGCCTGGACCTGATCGCGGTCACCGAGCACCTGGAGTACCAGCCTCACGAGGATGACATCCCGCACCCCGACCGGAACCGGTCGTTCGAGCTGGCGACCGGGCACGTCGAGCGCCAGGAGAGCGACCTGCTCGTCGTCAACGGCGCGGAGATCACCCGTGACATGCCGCCGGGCCACGTCAACGCGGTCTTCCTGAGCGACGCGAACGCGCTGCTCTCGGACAACGCCATGGAAGCCTTCCGGGCGGCCGACCGCCAGGGGGCCTTCGTCTTCTGGAACCACCCCGCCTGGACGAGTCAGCGGCCGGACGGCATCGCCCGGCTGACCGACATGCATCGCGATTTGATCCGGAGCGGTCTCCTGCACGGCATCGAGGTCGCCAACGGCGCCGGCTACACCGCCGAGGCGCTGCAGATCGCCTTCGATCTTAATCTGACGATCCTGGGCGTCTCGGACATCCACGGCCTCATCGACTGGGATTACAACGTGCACGGCGGCGGACATCGCACGGTGACGCTAGTGCTGGCGCGCGAGCGGACAGCCGACGCGGTGCGCGAGGCGCTGATGGCGCGTCGCACGATCGCCTGGTTCAACAACCTGCTGATCGGGCGGGAGGACGCGCTGATGCCGCTGCTCGAGACGTCGCTCACCGTCTCTGGTGCCGTGCTGCGGGGCGAGAGCGAGGTGGTCGGCGTGACCCTCTCGAACGGCTCCGACGCCGCGTTCGAGCTTCGAAGCGTGAGCGCGCACCGGTTCGCCGAGCACTCGACCGTCGTCCGGGTGCCGCCCCACGGTGAGGTCGTCCTCGGCGTGACAGGCGAGACCCGGTCCGCGTTCGACCTGGAGTTCGAAGTACTGAACGCCGTCACTGCACCCGACACCCACCCGTCGCTCCGGCTGCGCGTCGATGTGGATGGCCGCTGAGCACTCCGAGGTCGGTCAGGACTGCGTGGCGGCCGCCTCGCCGAGACAGCGCATCACTTCGCGATAGAACTCGGGATGGGACTGCCAGGTCTGCGCTGTCACGATCTTCCCGTCGCGCACCGCCTGCTCGATGCAGTAGGTGCCACCGGCCAGTTCGACCTCGCTCCGGACATGCTCGTAGCAGGTGACGCGCCGGCCACCGACCAGGCCGGCGGCGATGAGGACCTGGATGCCGTGGCAGATCGCAAAGATCCAGCGGTCGTGCATGGCAAACTCCCGCACGAGTTCGAGCAGGGCGGCATCGTGCCGCAGGTACTCCGGCGCCCGGCCGCCCAGCACCAACACGGCCGCATAGCCCTCGACCGACACCTCGGTGAACGTCACGTCCGACTCGAGGCCGTAGCCCTGGCGCTCGATGTAGGTATCCCAGCCCGGTTCGAAGTCGTGAATGACCAGATGCAGCCGGCGCCGGCTCGGCGCAGCGACGACGACGTCGACCCCTGCCTCCCGCAGCCGGTGGGTTGCGTAGAGCGCCTCGTAGCTCTCTCCTGCGTCGCCCGTCACGACGAGCACCTTCTCAGCCATCGATCAGTCTCCCCCGAACGCTGTTGACGATCCGCGAAGGGTATCACGCTTGCGGTATACTGCTTCGAACGCTCGGCGGCCATCAGTTCATGACGACCTGCTTCAAGTTGGCGATCCTGCTCGGCGCCGTCGTGCCGGTCGAGCGGGTGCGCGAAATGACGGACATTCTGCGGAGTGCCGGCGCCGACCCGCGCTACACGGAATACGCCGATCTCGGCCACCAGATCGTCGAGCGCACCTACGCGGAGCCGGCGTTCCTCGACTGGCTGCTGTCGCAGCGCCGGTCGGCCCGCTCAACGATCCCCCGCGCTTCGGCGAAAGACACGGAAGGACACGACGGAGATGGGACTCGTCGAACGGCTGCGGGTGAAGTGGGGCGTCGGCCTCTGGGGCACCCTCGCGATACTGCTGGCCTTCGCGCTCGCGGGAACGACGACGCTACGGCTGAAGGACCCGATCCTGGGTCTCCTCATGCCCGACGATACGTCCGACACGGTGCGATGGGTGGTCTATCTCATCCTCGTGATGCCGCTGTACCAGGCCCTCCTGCTGGCCTACGGCACGCTGCTGGGCCAGGGGCGCTTCTTCTGGAGCAAGCTCGGGGCGATCGGACGGTACCTCGTTCGGAGCGCCGACTGACCGGCGCGCTGCCGGCGGCCTTGGCCCGTTCCCTCACGGACCCGAGCTGCGGCGGAAGCCCATCCGATTGCCGCTCGGAAACTCGATCGTGATCCGGTCGCCGTCGACCTCGAGCCGGCACTCCTCGACGACCTGATCCGTCACGCCGGGAATGTCGAACCGCAGCGGAATCTCCGGCAGCGTGCCGATCGTCTCACTGGCAATGACCAGGTAGTCGCGCAGGAGGACCAGTCGGTCGCCGTCGCGCGTATACGGCCCGCCCTCACCAGCACCGCGCCTGGGCTGGCCGGCCTCATCCTTGACGAAGTACACCACCGCCCAATCCGACTCGCTGAACAGCATCAGGCCGTCCACCTCGTGCCGGGCGCCGTCGACCAGGACGTAGGACTCGACCTGCCAGGCGCCCCGCAGGTCGGCATTCTGTCCCGCGACCAGCGCCGGGAACAGCAGGACCGTACAGAGTACCGATAACGTCAGACTCCTGAGTCGCATCGGTTCACCCTCCTCTACCTGTTGCAGGATATCCTACGAGAGCCCGCTGCCTCCTGCCGCTATAATCCGCACCATGTCCGTGCCCGCGATCCGCACCGAAACGGTCGGCTCCTACCCGACCCCCGCCTGGCTGACGGCGATGCCGTCGCGCCCGGCGCTGCGCGACGCACTGCTCGTGGTGCTCAAGACCCAGGAACTCGCCGGTCTCGATGTCGTCGGCGACGGCGAACTGGCCCGCTTCGACGTGAATCATCCCGACACGAACGGGATGATCGAATTCTTCATCCGCCCGCTGGGCGGCGTCGCCACCGACCTGACACCCGAGGAGCGCGCGGCGTTCCGCCAACAACCCGGGATGGGGTTTCGGAAGCGGCCCGCCGGCGTCGTTCGCGAACGGCTCGGCACCGGCACGCTCGACCTGCCGACGAGTTTCAGCCTGCTGCCCTCGTTGACCGGTCGCCCGCTCAAGTTCACAGTCACCTCGCCCTACATGCTGGCCAAGACATTGCTCGACCGGCACTACGGCGATCTGCGCGCGCTGTGTGCCGACCTGGCCGCAATTCTGGCCGACCAGGTTCGGGAGATCGACGCGGCGGTGATCCAGGTGGACGAGGCCAACCTCACAGGGCACCCGGAAGACCGTGGCTGGGCCCACGAACCGATCAACACGGTGCTCGACGCGGCCTCGGGCAACACGGCCGTGCACCTCTGCTTCGGCAACTACGGCGGATCGACGATCCAGCACGGCACCTGGCGCGACCTCCTGCCGTTCCTGAACGCGCTCCACGCCGACCATCTGCTCCTTGAGTTCGCGCGCCGGGGCTACGACGAGCTGGATGTGCTGCGTGACCTCAGGCCGCAGATCACGCTGGGCGTCGGCGTGATCGACATCAAGGACAACGAGGCCGAGACGCCGGAGATCGTGGCGGACCGGATTCAACGCGCCGCAGGAGTCCTCGGCCCCGACCGGATCCGCTGGGTCCATCCTGATTGCGGATTCTGGATGCTGCCCCGCAGCGTGGCCGACCGGAAGATGGCGAGCCTCGTCAGGGGCCGCGACCTCTTCCTCGGACGCTAGAAGCCGTCCGTCACCTCGGCCGCCCTGCGCTCGATGTAGTGCGTGTCGATCCACGGATCATCGTCCAGATGCGCCCGCATCAACGCGATCCGCCGAGGCAGCAAGACGTCGAAGTTGCGCCCGTGAATGAGCGGCGTCTCCTCCAGATCGGTCGTCGCCATGAACTCGACGCCCGAACCCACGAGGTCGAGCAGGTCTTCGCTGTTCGCGATCTCCCGGAGCATCATCTCCCGCAGCAGCGCTCGGCTGGCCCGCATCCCATCGCGGTCATGCGCGGCGCGGGCGGCCAGGAACCCGTGGACCCCGACGACCCACGCGGCCACGCTGCGCTGGGTGCGCAGCCAGCACCGCAGGGCGCGGATCCGCACCCACTGGTCCTCGATGACGTTCATCGCACCCAGGGCCTGCCGCGCCGGTCCCCGCTCGGCCTCCAGCCGCGCGACCGCGCGATCGATCGGCGCCCAGACGTGGGCGTCGAACCGCTGCAGGTCTCGCCGACACGACGCCGGCGTCGTCAGTTGAAACAGGACGTCGCGGCTCAGGTCGACGTTGTTCGGGTTATGGGGGGTCGTGCACATGTAGGCCTGGTAGTACGCCCGCTCGGCCTCCGGAATCGCCTCGATGTTCGGCACGAAGGGACGCGTCCAGAGCCGATACCAGACGAACCCGTACATCGAGTACAGCGGCACGACGTTGGGGTACGCGAGGATCGCTTCCTCGGTCGCCTCCCAGGCGTCTAGCAGCGCGGGCGCCAGCCCCGGCCCAGCCCATCCGACCGCCAACCGCTCGGCTGCTCGATCGATATCGGCCTCAGGAGCAAACTGCAGCGTCGCGACCATCTCGTGATTCGGATCGAACGGCACGATGCCAGGCGGTGGTGTGCCGCCGACGTGCGCGATGTGCCTGACACCGTTGGCATGCAGCAACTGCAGCCGGCGCCCGGTGAGCCTAGGGTACGGCACGCCCAGGAGCGGCGCGAAGATCGCATGAGGTCCGGCGGCGACATAGAAGTCGGCGCGGACACCGCGCGCGCCGAGGTCGGCCAGCAACTCGCCCTCGCGGTCGTCGAAGCGGTCCTGATACACGGTGCCCGCGTTGACCGCGTGCGAGTCGGGATAGCGCCGGTGGGTGTAGGGCATCTCCCACCCCCGCCCCACGAGCGAGGCGCTCTCGACCTCGACGCCGTCCTCCAGCCCGGCCCAGATCGTGTCGTGCTCGCCATAGAACGACTCCATCCGGGTCAGCACCCGGAACGTAGGGTTCCGGGAGCGGCCGGCATCGCGCAGCGCGCGGAGGAACCGCAGCGCGTTCTCGCCGGCCGTCCGCGCGATGGCGGCGTCTTCGTTCCACTCGCGAATGAGGTAGGCGCCGCCGTTCCGGCCGACGTAGAGCGACTTCGTGTACTCGAACCCCGCCCCGCTGTCATTGGTCCAGATCGACAGGAAGCCGAGTTCCGGCACTTCGGCGAGCAGCCGGTCGACCATCTCCGCATAGTGTTCGAGGACCACGGGGTGAGTGATCGTCATGTTGTAGCGCGGTTTGAAGCTGCGGAACGGGTGGTCGACCCGTGCGCCCCGAAGCATCGGGTGCTGTCTGAAGAACTCTTCGGGCACCGAACGCGGCTCGAAGCAGAACAATCCGGGCACGAGGCCGTGCCGCACGGCGTGCGCAGCGTTGGCCTTGAGGTTGGCGAGGTTGGCCGCCAGCCAGTCTTCGGGATACAGCCCGGCATTCAGTCGGCTGCTGACGAACTGGTCCAGCGCCGGCCCGTAGGTGTAGAACATCGGGTAGATCTCTCCGGGTGGGCCGGTTTCGAGCCCTGACGGCGCCGCCAATCCGTTCACCTCGACGTGGGTGAACCCGCGCGCGGCGAGACGCTCGATGTAGGCCGCCGGATCCCGGCCGTGCTGGATCCGCCCCTCCTGGGTCAGCACGAAATCGAACAGGCTCCGTTGCCATGCGAACGCAACAGGCCGTCGCTGCCCGTGCCGGTAGGTCTCCACTGGATCGTCGCCGAGGCGCGTCACGAGGTTGACGGCGGCGCCGTAGAGGACCGAGGCCGACGTTGCGGCAAGCCCGCCCGATCCGTCCGCGTCGAGCTGGATCGTGACCGAGGGTGTTCGTTCGTCATTCGCCGCCACCCGCAGCGATACTCGAAAGACCCCTGGCTCGGCTCGAGCGGTGTCCGCGCTCGCCGTCACGACCTCCACGCCGACCTCGCTCGCGATCCGCGCCGCGGTCTGCGCGATCGCGGCCCCCGCCTCGGGGTCGATCCGCACCTCCGTCACTCGCGCCAGCGCCTGCGAAACGGTCATGACACCGACGGCTCCGAGGCCAAGCCGACGACCACCGTGGCCTTCCCGGCCTCGTTCACCCCAAGATCCAGGTCCAGATAGGCGCTCGCGCCAACGAACCTCGTGTGATGAGGCATCGGACGCCCACCGGCCGTGACGCCGACCGCCGTCTGGCCTCCGGGCAGCAGCAGGTGCAGGCTCAGGTCGGCATCCGGCGGCGCCTCGACCTCGAGCGTGATCTGACTGGCGTCGGCCTGGTAGGTGTAGCCCGTCGCCGCGCCAGACGCGGCGTAGGCGATCCTGACCTCGACGCCGCCGATCCCCGCCGCCGCCCAGCGAGGCGACAGACGAATCCGGTCGAAGCCCCGGCCCTCGTCGGCGATCCCCGCCAATCCCTCCACCAGCGCGTACAGCATCGCCGACGATCCCCACCCGTCGGTCGGCTGGGCTTCGGGGCTGGTGCTCGCCTCGACGCTCGCCGGCCGGCCATCGGGAAAGTACCAGAGATAGCTGGCCTGCGACGCACCGACCAGGTCCCAGTACTGCTTGAGGATCTTCACGCCGTACGACTCGAAGCCATGCTCGAATGCGGCTCGGGCCAACTCACCGCCCACCAGCGGCATGATGCCGCCGTTCACGTACGCGCCGCCCACCAGTTTGTCGTCACCGAAGATGCCGTCTGGAAACGGCGGGTCGATCGAGAACCACTCGGCGAACGCCGTGGTCGTCGCACGCCGCCGCCGGTATTCCTCGAGAATCGACACGGCCTGTGGTCGATCCGCCAGCCCGCGATTGATGTCGATCGGATTACTCAGGCTGAGCTGAGACGCTTCGTCGACACCGCCGATGCCGACCGGCGTTCGTTTCACGAAGTGCGTGTAGAAGGTGCCGTTCCAGCAGATGTCGTTGGCGCGCGCCTTGAGCCCCTCAGCTTGCCTCGCCCAATAGGTCGCTTGCTGCGAGTCGCCGACGTGCCCGTACAGCCTTCCGAGAATCTGGAACGCCTCGTAGTAGCCGCTGTTGTCGCCGTGCATGATGCCCCAGAACGTCTGATCGTCGATCTGGAACTGCAGCCAGTCGTGACACCCGGCGGTGTAGGCGAAGTCCCAGGTGTCAATGGTATAGGCCCGCTTGACGAGATCCAGCTCGGCGTCCCAGTACCAGGGATGGCGCATGATGTATCGCAGAGCCCGATCCATCGCTGGCAGGAGGCGCCGCAGCCAGTCGTCGTCGCCGGTCGCCTGCCAGGCCAGCCAGGCCGCCTTCACGAAGCGGTACTCGACGTCGGCCTCCACCGGCACCCGGACGTACTTCGTCCAGTTCTCTCGTTCGCACGGCTGCTTCTCAGGGAACGTCGTCACGTAGTCGAAGATCCGCCCGCTCGCCGACTGGGTCTCCGCGAAGTGCTCGACGATGCTCGTCGGATCCGGATGAAAATAGCGGCCCGTCCGCAGCATGTCGCCGTGATCCCTGATCCAGATCGATCTGGCATCCGGTGTGCGGAAACCGCTCACCCGGCGACCGTCGACCAGCAGCTCCATCACGTCCTGCTCGAGGAAACTCCGAACCGTCTCGAACAGCCCGTCGAACGCCGGATCGCCCGTCCGCAGGAAGGTCGACGAGCGCTCAGGGGGCAAGCTGCACCCGGTCGCGCCAGTAGCGCATCTTGCCGACGCCGCTGGCATCCTGGCTGCCGTCGAACGCGAGGTAGAAATACGAGGAACGGCCTTCGTACAACACTCGATCGCCGTAGGTGGCCCGGGTCAGGTTCGTGATCGTGTAGCTCAGCTCGTCGCCCTCGCGCGTGGCGAAGATGAAATCGCCGTTGGTCTCGATCTCGTCGAACACGAGGCGGCCCGCGTCGTAGGTGTAGCGCGGCCGGCGCCAGTCCCGCGCGACATCCATCCGCAGATCCTGCTTGACTCCGATCGTGATCGTCTTGTCCCCAAACTCGATGGCCACGCCGAGCGCGGCGCCGGCCGGCGACGGCTCGATGAGGCGGACGCGTTCCACCCAGGCCTCGGGCGAATCGTCGGCGTCGTGCGGCACGAGCACGGTGACGAAGCCCTCTGTCTCCCCCAGCTCGAAGTGATGCGCCGTCGTCTGGTGAATCAGGAGCTCGTCCTGATAGTGACGGGTCTCCGTCTCGATGCCTTCGAGGCGATAGTGCGTGTCCGGGAAATGAATCAGCAGGCGGCGGTCCTGTGGCAGCTCTCGCACGCCGATCCGGTCGTAGCCGGTGTCGTACCAGTGGTCCCCCTGAGCCAGGATCTGACGCGTGTGCCACAGGTTGGCGATCGTGAAGTACTCCTCCACTCGCGACTTCACGATGTCGAAGACCACGAACACCTCGGGATCCTTGACGTACGCAATAACGCGGTCCCACTCGAATCCCCACCCGTCGTCGATCATCCGGGTCCGGCTGTAGTCGATGTCGGGTAGGGTGAGGAAGTCGACCTTCTGCGTCCGCACCCGTCGGTAGGACCCGGCGTTGTGCAGGAACTCCAGAATCGGCTGGCCGGGCACCGCGTCCGGCGTGTCGAGCCGCGCCTCTCCGGCCTCCTGCCCCATCCAGATCTTCTCGGGTCGCACCGCGAGACGATTGTGAAAGTAGTCTTGCCGGTAGGCACCGAACGGCCCGCTCGGCATGTAGTCGCGATAGCCGCCGTCGTGCAGCAAGACCGACCCGCCCGACATGAGCAGCGTGAGGCTGTTCTCGTCGGCGTGGCCGTGGGTCATCTTCTCCTCCTCGACCGGAATCGTGTCGCGGAGGTAGTCCCGAAAATTGAGTCCGCCGTCGCCCTCGTCACGGTAGTTCAACAGCAGGTAGGTCGAATCCGCCTGCCAACCGTCGCGGAAGACGATCTTCTTACCCTGCACATCCTCCATCACCTCGGCCGACAGCGTCTCCGGAACTTCGGGCGTGAGTCCGTCCCGCCCCCAGCGATGGCAGTCCAAAAGAAAGTAGCCGAGGCCCACGTTGGTGGCGTCGTCGAAGTCGACGAACCGTTCCGCGATGACGCTGGCGGCCCATTCCAGCTGCGGGTCGTCGTAGGCCGCGGCCGCCGCCTCGAAGAAGACGAGGTAGTGCTGCCAGTTCGACAACCAGTTTGCGTCACCGAAGTCGGGCACCATCCCCATCGGTGCCATCAAGTTGAGGAAGTACTGCGCGTAGTAGTAGATCTCGGGTGTCCGAAACAGCGCGGGCAGACGATCCGTGACGTCGGCGTGTCCCATCAAGGCGTACAGCCAGACGCCGTGGTAGATCGTGGCGTCCTCGATCTCCCAGTTGCCCCAGTTGTCGGAGGCCAGTGCGCGGTCCTGCATCCGCCAGACGTCGGCTCGTGGGTGATCGGGCAGCGCGCGAGCGGCCCAGGCCAGCGACTCGGCTCTGAGCATCGTCCGATTCATCGTGCCCCATTCGACCGTCCGGAGCAGATACTCCATGCTGTGGGCGATCAGTTCGCGAGCAGCGGTGACCTCACCGGCCGACAGCTGGTCGAGGCGGTCGAGCGCCTCGAACGCCTTGATGTAGCGCATCACCGTGAAGAAATCTGGCAGGGCGGGCACGCCGTCGGCGTAGTCGGGCCGCCGTTCGATCGCAGACTGGGGATACTGGGTGCGGTAACCGCCGTACTCCACGACAACCCGCTTGGCGCGCTCGGCGTACACCGCCTCGCCTTCCGTTTCGAACAGGTAGGCGTAGATCACCGCCATCTCGAGCAGGCGGCCTGGCGGCCGGTAGCCAAAGATGCTGTCCGGATCGAACCGTTCGCGCCACTGCGCGATCAGATTGTCGTGATTGTCCCAGGTCCAGTCGGCGGTGCTGCGCGCGTACTCCAGGTAGGCCGACTGCGGCACCTGCGCCTCGGACGAGGGCGCCCCGCCGACGAGGAGGGCGCCCAGCAACACCATCGTGACCATCCGTCCACTCAGAGACATCGTCCTCGCTCCTATTCGCGCGCCACCGTGCGGCGCGCTCACCGGATGTTCACCATGAGCCAGAGCAGCAGCACGACCACGCCCACCAGGACCCAGCTGCCGCCAAAGCCGAGATAGTCGATCCGGCCCGGTTTCATCACCTCCCAGGCCGATCCCGGGAAGATCTTGTCGTCCTCGAACCTGCGTGGGTCCGCGTAGGCCCCCTCCAACGCGGCTGCGTCCAGCGCCGCTGTCGGCTGCACCGGCGTGCGGAGCTTCGCAAAGAAGCGTTCGACCGCCGCCGGCGCCACCGGCGCCGTCAACGCGCTGAAGAGGAACAACAGCACGAACGGGAACAGCGCGTCGAAGAAGAACCGCAACGCGACCAGCCACGATCGGGATGTCTCTCGAAAGTCGAAGCCAAACCAGCTCAACACCCAGATCTCGGCGTTGAACCGGCCGAGTCCGACGCGCGGCGACGCCGGGTCAGCCGGATTCTCGCGTGCCACCTGATCGAAGAAAATCGCCGCCGGCGGAACCTCGCGGACACGGGCGATCGACTCCCCGACGCGCAACGCGCGGCCCGCCGCGACGTCGGTGGCCAGCGCCGGCTCGTCCACCTCGATCGTCTGCGCCCGGGTCATCGCCAGGAAGCCTGGGTCGTGCCGCGACCAGTCCATCGCCGCGAACAGGTTCGGAATGATGGCATAGATCGCGACACAGATCACCACCTGCAGCATGACGGCCATTCGCGTCAGGCCACGCCAGATGAACCCCAGCCAGATCGACGCGCCGAAGATGGCCGGAATCGAAATGAAATAGCGGAACAGCTCCAGCAGATCGTTCACGAACACCGCAACCAGCACGCCGCCAGCCAACGTCAGGGGAATCACCAGCCGACCAATCATCAGGTAGTGCGCTTCAGTACGGCCCGGCCGAAGCGGTTCGTACAGGTTGCGGATGAAGAGTGCCGAATACGACACCGACGTAGCGTCGAGCGTCGACATGTTCGCGGCCAGAACGCCGACCATCATCAGGCCGATCGCGCCGGGGGCGAGTAGGTCCCGGGTCATGTAGCCCCAGATCAGGTCGGGGTCGTGCAGGTCTCCGGCATAGAGTCCGATCGCGAGCAAGCCGGCCAGCGCCCAGAACAGCATGATGAACCGCTTGAAGAACATCCCGCCGATCATCCCGAGCCTGGCCGTCATCTCGTCACGCGCCGAGCCGGCGGTCTGCATGCCGGTGGCCACGGCGATGATCGACACCAGGTTCGCCAGGATCATGGCGACAATGGTGGGCCCCCCGTAGTCGCTGAGCGCGGCAGATCCGAACAGATCGAACATGAAATCCGGAACTGTCGCGTGCAGGCCGGCGAACCCGCCGATCCGCGACAGACCGATCGGGATCAGGATCAGCGAGAACAGGACGATGAGGGCGCCCTGGATAGCGTCGGTCACCGCCGCGGCCCGGAACCCGCCGAGCATCGTGTAGACGCTGACGACCAGCGCGAAGACGATGTAGAAGACCAGTGGGTCGGTATGGGAGGCGAACGAGACGAGCTGGCCGAGCTTGTTCCGCTCGTTCAGTTCTTCCCATCGTCCGCGTTCGGCCGTCGTCAGACCCGACTCCAGCCGGTCGCTGAGCTCCCGGAACTCGCGAAACGCCAGCACCTGCTCCCGCTCGTCCGCGGTCCATTCGGCCTCGACCTTCGGCGTAACGGCCATGAAGGTCTTGCCGGCCACCATGAAGCCGGCACCGCCGCCCACGATCGACACCAGCAGGATGAAGATCGCGAACGCCCCCCCGAGACACGGACTTTGGAACCGCTCCGTGAAGTAGTCGCCGATCGTCGTCAGCCGCACCCGGCGGAAGAACAGGGTCTGGAACCAGTAGAACGGCGTGATGAAGAGGACCAGGTACTGGATCCACATCCCGCCGATGCCCTGGCGGTAGATCTCCCGAGAGACCGCCACGGCTTGATCCGCGTTCGTCGAGGTGCCGAAGTTGAGAAAGAACTGGTAGAAGCCGCCCAGCCGGCGACCGGCCAGGAAGAATTCGTTGCGATTCTGGGTCCGCGCGCCGACGCGGTGGCCGATCCAGAGGATGAGCACCAGGTACCCGAGCAGGATCGCCGCATCGAGCGGGTGAAGACCGAGCATGCTCAGGCTCCATCCTCGAACGACGGAAACCGGTCGTACGACGAGAGATCGATCGTGCGCCCAGGAATCGACCAGGACACGCCGGCCGCGGACGGCAGGACGGCACGCTCGTAGCACCGGAGCAGGTCCGCGTCGAGACCTTCAATCCAGTACCGGTCGGGCTCGGTCGCCCGCCGCCGGATCCCCGTGGGCACCGTCGTCACGTCGGGCACAGACTCGTGGACCCCATCGACGCACAGGGTCTGCGCCGACGCGGCCTCGGGGCCGCACACCACCGGCGCGCCGGTCGTCACCGCATCGAGGGCTTCCTCGAGCTTCACGAACTGATCGCTCGCCTCGGGCGAGGGATAGATCGCCACACGCTGGGAGTCGGCGTCGGCCGCAATCTCTCCGACCTCGTCGGCGCCGGGCATCGCGAAATGGACACGCGCCTCCTCGAACTCCAGCTCGAACCTCGGACCGTAGCTCTCACGTGAAGCGTGCGATCCGTAGAAGAGCACTTCGACGCCGGCGGCGGTCAGCGCGCGGCAGGCCACCGTGTCGAAACTCTCGATGCCGTTCGCACGGCAGGCCTCGGCCGTCACCTCAACCGGCATCGCGCTGGACGCCGTCTCCGGACCGAGCAGAAAGAAGAGGTTGTGGAGGAAGTGCGCCTGGGCGTTGTTCAGCGGGCTGTCCAGAACCCAGCCCCCGGTCACCGGATCGCGCAGCCGGCCGGCCCAGTCGTTTCGTCGGTAGTACGAGAGGGTACGCGGCCAGAGACAGATCGTCTTCGCTCGCTTCGGCGCACCGAAACGGCCCGCCTGAATATCTCGCTTGAGCGCGAGGATCCCCTCGGCATACGACCACTGATACCCGATCCGCACCGAGCGGCCCGCCGCGTCACGCGCGCGGATCAAGCGGCTCACGTCCTGGATTCTCGCCCCGAGCGGCTTGTCGCAGAGCACATGGCGCCCGTGCTGTAGGGCGACGACGCTCTGGGGGACATGATGGTGAATCGGCGAGGCGATGATCACCAGATCGGCCGCGGCGCCAGCGTCGAACAGTGCCTCGAGTGTCGGAAAGACCGGCGTGTCGCCGTCGGCAAGTTCGCGGGCGGCCCGCGACTGTCTCGGCGCCGGGTCGACCGCGGCCGTCAACTCGACCGTGGCCACCTGCTGTCGGCGCAGCGCCGCCAGGTACTCGGTGCCGTAGCCCCCGACGCCGACCAGGACGACCTTGACGACCTCGGGCGCGGTCACGCCGCCTCCACCGATGCCACGATGGCGCGAAGCGCCGCGAGGTTCCGGATCATGCGCGCCTCGCAGATCTCCGGCCAGCGGTCACGATCGGTCGCCACACAGCCGGCCCGCTCGGCTTGGCGCGCCAGCAGCTCGAGCGCCGCGCGTTCATCGGCCGTCAGGTCCGGAAACTCCGCGAGAAACCGAGGGTCGCCGACCGGCAGCCGGATCACCCCGCCGTGATCCTCGATCGAGAGATGAATCGTCCGGCCGGACGCCGCCACGCGGCTGATGACGCCGGACAGATCGACGATGCCTTCACCCACGGCGGTCGGGAACGTTTCCAGGTCGTCTTGCGCTGTGCGCAGCGCCCCGTCCTTGACGTGTGTCCCGACGACCCAGGGCAGAATCCGGTCCGTCGCGCGCACCGGATCCTCGAGCATCGTCAAGACGTTCATCGTGTCGAGTACCACGCCGATCCAGTCGTCGGGCTCCGCCTCGCACATCTCGAACAACCGCAGCAGTTCGTGGGTCGTGAACTCGAAGTGCAGCTCGATCGCCAGGACGACGCCGTGATCGCGCAGCATCTCGCGCTGGGCGACCAGAGCGCCGGCGGTGTCGCGAAGCAGTGTCTCGGTCTGCGGCGCCGCGGCGTCCCATCGCATCAGCCCGCCCGAGCACGAGCGCAGGATGCGCGCGCCCAGCCGCGCGGCCTCCGCCGCCACCGCGCGGTTCGTCTCGAAGAGATCGCGCCAGGCCCAGGTCGTCATGTCCCGCGGGATGTGCCCGGCCCCGCCCCACTCGAGATAGAGCCCAGCGCCCTCCGCCATCACGCGCAGATCGTCGAGACACGCCGCGTCGATCCCCGCGCGCCATTCGGCTTCGAGGCCGGAGAACTGCACACCGTCTGCGCCGTGGTCGATCGCCCACCGCAGAAGCGCCTGCGGCGAGAGCCCGAGCGGACCCAGGCCGTACTGGTCGATACCGACGGCAAGCGCACCCGGGCGACCCGCATCGGGGCGACTAGACGGCACGCGCGTATCTCTCGACGCAGACGCGCAGGACCTCGTCGGGGTCCCGGCGCCACCAGTTCTTCTCCGAGAAGATCTCGATTTCGCAGCACCCGTCGTAGCCGGCGGCCTCGACCATCCCGCGCAGCCGGCGCAGGTCGATGACACCGTCGCCCGGCATCCCACGGTCCTCCAGGAGGTCTTCGGTCGGCTGGAGCCAGTCGCAGACGTGGTAGGCCAGGATCCGGCCCGCCGCACCAGCCCGGGCGATCTGCACCTCGAGTTCCGGATCCCACCAGACGTGATACGTGTCGATCGCGAGACCGACGTCCGGACCGAGCGCCTCGCACAGATCGAGCGCCTGGCGCATCGTGTTGATACAGCCTCGGTCGGCGGCGTACATCGGATGCAGCGGCTCGATCGCGAGTCGCACCGCTCGAGCACGCGCGTGCTCTCCGAGCGCGGCGATTCCGTCCGCGACACGCCGGCGAGCGTCGGCCAGATCCCGCGTGCCCTCGACGAGACCGCCGACGACCAGCACCAGACACTCGGCACCGACGGCCGCGGCCTCGTCGACCGCCAACCGATTGTCGTCAAGATTGAGGGCGTCGTTGGCCGTGAAGAACCCGCCACGGCAGAGCGACGACACGCGTAGACCGTGGTCGCGGATCCGCGACACCGCCTCGGGCACGCCCAGCGCCTGCAGCTGGTCGCGCCAGGGCGCGATGGCGCGGACCCCGTGCCGTGCGCAGCCCGCGATCGCCTCACCCAGGCCCCACCGCTTCCGGACCGTCGCCGTGTTCAGCGACAGCCGCGCCGGATCGGGCGATGTCTGGCCCGTCACGCCACGATTCCCTGCGTTCGACAGAACGTCTGCATCCGATCGGCGGCCATGGCGGGATCGCGTAGCAGACCGGCCGCGGCGGCCAGTCTGAATACCTCGGCCAGATGTGACGGTGATCGCTCGGACTCTTGCCCTCCGAGCATCGCAAAGTGGTCCTGGTGCCCATTCAGCCAGGCCATGAACACCACGCCCGTCTTGTAGAACCGGGTCGGCGCGCCGAAGACATGACGGCTGAACGGAACGCACGGCGCGAGGATCGCGTCGAACCGGCCGCGTCGACCGACCGCCAGTTCGTGCAACGCCGCGCCGGCCGCCGGCGCCATGGCATCGAAGATCCCGAGCAACGCATCGGAATGCCCCACGGCATCGCCGCCGATCAACTCCGCGAAGTCGAAGTCGTCGCCGGTGTACATCCGGACGCCGTCGGGTAGCCGGCGCCGCATCGCGATCTCCTTCGACTTGTCGAGTAACGAGATCTTGATGCCCTCGACGCGCTTCGCGTGGGCCTGGATGAGGGACACCGCCACCTCCATCGCGGCGTCGATGTCGTCAGCCCCCCAGTAGCCCGCCAGCGCCTGATCGAACATCGGACCGAGCCAGTGGATGATGACCCGCTCCCGCGCCTGGCCCAGCAGGCGATCGTAGACAGCGAGATAGTCGTCCGGCGACCGCGCCGCACTCGCGAGGGCCCGGCTGGCCATGAGGATAACCCGGCCGTCGTGCGCCTCGACGTAGGCCATCTGCTCCTCGTAGGCTGCCACCACGTCGTCGAGGGTGACGTCGGGGCCCGGCGCCAGTTGATCGGTGCCGCAGCCGGATGCTACCAGCGCCTCCGGCCTGGTGCGCGCGGCCTCGAGGGTCCGGCGGATCAACTCGCGCGCCTGCGGCCAGGAGAGCCCCGCGCCACGCTGCGCCGTGTCCATCGCCTCGGCAACTCCCAGCCGACAGTCCCAGAGATGCTCGCGGATCTTGAGCGTCGCGTCCCAGTCGATGGCGGTCGGATGGGCCGGCCGGCCGACGACGTGGGCCGCCGCGTACGCCACGCGATTCCTCGACATCCCCGCCGGCTCCACCGGCGCGACATCAGGCCAGGTGAACGGCTGGAGGCCGCCATCCGCGGTCGGCAAGGTGATCACCGGCATCTCACGGCCCGTTCCGATCGAGATCCACCCATGCGCGCCGGCGCGAGCTCTCGAGCGCGGCTTCGGCCAGCTCCACCCCCTTGACGCCCTCCCGCAGCGTGTAGGGCCAAGGCACGGCATCGTAGAGATGGCGGATGAACTGCTCCCACTGGGCGCGGAAGCCGTTCGGATACGTGCCGTCTGGATCGTAGGGCGTCCACTGGTCACGAAACACCGCAGCCTGCGGCTCGTCGGGGTTCCATACCGGGCGCGGCGTGTCGACGAGCGACTGCGTCCGACACCAGGTCAGACCGGCCACCGCTGACCCCTCGGTGCCGTCGATCTGAAAGATCGCCAGATCGTCGCGGTTGACCCGCGTGCACCAGCTGCTGTTGACCTGCGCGACGATGCCACCGTCGAGCTGCAACAGGGCATAGGCGGCGTCATCCGCGTCGGCGGCATACCGGGCGCCGGCCTCGTCCCACCGCTCCTGGACGTGAGTCGCCCCCAGGCAGACGACCGAGCGAATCGGCGCGACGAGACGGTCGAGCACGTAGCGCCAGTGCGCCATCATATCGAAGATGATTCCACCGCCATCTCGCTTCCGATAGTTCCAGCTCGGCCGATTACTCGGCGCCCCCTCACCGGTGAACACCCAGTATCCAAAGTCGATGCGCACCGACAGGATGCGGCCGAAGAATCCCTCCGACACCAGCGCGGCAAGCTTGATGAGGCCCGGCAGGAACAGCTTGTCCATGACGACACCGGCTTTCACGCCCGCGCGCTCCGCCTGCGCGGCCACCATTCGGGCATCCGCCAGCGACGCCGCCACCGGCTTCTCGCAGTAGAGGTGCTTCCCGGCTGCGATGGCGCGGGCGAGGAGGTCTGGACGCATCAGCGTCGTGGCCGCGTCGAAGAACAGCGCGTGCTCTGACGAGCCGATCGCCGCGTCGTAGTCGGTGGTGTACGCGTCTCCCGTCTCGGCCCCGATCGCCGCCAGCTTGGACTCGTCGCGGCCCAGGAGCAGCGGGTCGGGCATCACCCGGTCGCCGTTCCCCAGCACCACGCCGCCGTCCGCGCGCAGCGCCGCGATCGACCGGCGAAGGTGCTGGTTCAGACCCATCCGGCCGGTCACACCATGCATGACGATGCCCAATCGGTGTGTCGCCATCGGCGCTACTATAACAAGCCCCTCCAGGCGGCCTGGCCGAGCGGTCGAACCTTGCTATAATCCCCGCCTCACTCAGGACAATCGACGGTAGGCGGAGCTCGGAGATGTCCCTGCAAGGAGCCAGGCATGACCCGGCGAACGATCACCGACTACGATCCCGAACTCTTGAGCCTGTTCGACCGCTACGTCCACGGGTTCCTCACCCGACGCCAGTTCTTCGATCGAGCCGCGAAGTTCGCCGTCGGCGGCGTCACCGTCGCGGCGCTGGTGGACAGTCTGAGTCCGAACTACGCCCAGGCGCAGCAGGTCGCGCCTGACGACGCCAGGTTGATCGCGGCCCACGTCGAGTACCCGTCGCCGCAGGGCGCCGGGACGATGCGCGGCTACCTGGTCCGGCCGGCCGATGCCAGCGGCGCGGTGCCCGGTGTCGTCGTCATCCACGAGAACCGCGGCCTGAATCCGTACGTCGAGGACGTCGCGCGCCGCGTCGGCACGGCGGGCTTCGCCGCGTTCGCGCCAGACGCGCTCTTCCCGCTGGGTGGCTATCCGGGCAACGATGACGACGGCCGCGCGCTTCAGCGGGAACGCGACCGGGACGAGATGGTCGAGGACTTCATCGCGGCTGTCGGCTTTCTGAGGAATCACGAGGCCTGCAACGGCACGGTCGGCGCCGTCGGGTTCTGTTTCGGCGGCAGTATGGCGAACACGCTCGCCGTCCGGGTCCCGGAACTGTCGGCCGCGGTCCCCTTCTACGGCGGCCAGCCCGATGCGATGGACGTGCCGCAGATCCAGGCGGCCCTCATGATCCACTACGGCAGTCTCGACGAGCGCGTCAACGCCGGCTGGCCGGCCTACGAGGCGGCGCTCCGGGCGAACAGCAAGACTTACACGATGCATATGTACGAGGGCGCCGCACACGGCTTCCACAACGACTCGACCCCGAGATTCGACGAGGCCGCGGCGGCGCTGGCGTGGGAGCGCACGATCGACTTCTTCAACCAGACGCTCCGCTGACGTCGACGCGCACCGACCCAGGAACCGTTCCGACAGGAGGCCAACCCCGTTCACGCTCACATCGGCCACGCCAGGGACGGCTTCAGGGCCCTCCCGAGGCGACGGCCGATTCGAGTCGTATTGGCCGTGATTGCCGCCGGCCGCCGGGTATAATGCTCGCCTCGGCAGGCCGATTGGTTGGTTCCGCAGAAGGAGGTCCGCATGACCGTTCGGACACCTCGTTCCCTCCGCCGCCTCGCCGTCGGCGTCGTGATCGCCTCGGTGGCCGGTGTCGCGCCACTGGCGCTGCCGTCTCCGGCGCACGCGCAGACGCCGATCATCGTCCAGACCAACGCCGCGGGGGACAACATTCACCTGATCGATCCGAGCACCAACACGATCGTCGGGGAGATCTCCGGCATCGAGGTCAACCACGGCGCGACCTCGGCGCCTGACGGCAGCCGCTTCTACATCACGAACGAGGTCGACCATACGCTCGACGTGGTCGACGCGCGGACGCTGGAGATCACGCACCAGGTGCCGCTCAGCGGCCGGCCCAACAACGTCGCCATCCGCGCCGATGGCCGGCGCGTCTATGTCGCCATCGTCTCGGCGCCCGGCGCCGTCGATGTCATCGACACCCGGTCGATGGAACTCGTCAAGAGCGTCCGGACGGCCGGCGGCGTGCACAACACCTTCATCACGCCCGACAGCAAGCACGTCGTCGCCGGTTCGATCGCCGGGCGCAACCTCACGGTCATCGACGCCGAGACCGAGGAGGCGCTCTGGACGCTCTTCTTCGACGCCGGTGTTCGACCTTTGTCGTTCGAGACCAACCCGAATGGCTCGACCCGCCGGGTCTTCGTGCAGCTATCAGATTTCCACGGCTTTGCCATTGTGGATTTCGAGGAGCGCCGGGAGGTCGGGGGCCGGATCGAGCTGCCCGAGCTGCCGGAGGCCGAGCAGCATACCGAGTTCCTCCAGGGCTCGCCGTCGCACGGTCAGGGCGTGACCCCCGACGGCACAATGCTCTGGCTCTGTAGCAAGGTGAACAGCTACGTCTACGCCTACTCGCTGCCCGATCTGAAGTACGTGGGCGGCGTGCACGTCGGCAGCCATCCGGACTGGCTGACGTTCTCGCCCGACAGCCGCTACGTCTACGTGGCCAACGCCGGGTCGAACTCGACCTCGGTCGTCGACACGCAGACGCTCGAAGAGGTCGTCCAGATTCCGGTCGGCCAGGTCCCGAAGCGGGTGGTCACGGCGATCGTGCCGGACGTGACGGTCGCCGGCTGGAACGCCGCCGCGCCCGGATCGCGACTGTCGAGTACGCGTGACGCGCTCGACTTCGACTTCTTCCAGAAGGAGGTCCAGCCGATCTTCGTCCGGAAGCGAGAGGGCGCCGCCCGGTGCGTCGTCTGCCACTCGACCCGTACCGCGTTTCGACTGCAGCCGCTGCCACCGGAAGGCGCCACCTGGAACCCCGAGCAGACACGACGGAACTTTCAGACGGCGCGGCGGATGGTCGCGCCGGGCGACCCGGACGCCAGCCGGCTGTTGCTGCTGCCGCTGGCCGAGGACGCCGGCGGCAATTCGTTCCACCCAGGCGGCAAGCACTGGACGTCGAAGACCGACCCCGAGTGGCAGGCAATCGCGACCTGGATCAGAGGAAGTCGACACTGATGACTGAGGGACAACGACAGGTTCACATCATGCGTCTACTTGCGACAGTACTGGGCACCACCTGGCTTCTCCTCCTCGCTGCTCCGGCCGCCGTCTCGGCGCAGGACGCGCGGCCGAACGTCGTCTTCATCCTGGTCGACGACCTCCGCTGGGATGACCTCGGCGCCGCCGGTCATCCGTTCGTCGAGACGCCGCACATCGACCGGTTAGCGAACGAAGGAGCGATGTTCATGAACGCGTTCGCGGCCACGCCACTCTGCTCGCCGAGCCGGGGCACGTTTCTGACCGGCCTCTACGCGCACACTTCCGGCATCATCGATAACGTCGAGCGTGGCCCGGCGAGCCAGGAGCTGCAGACATTCCCCCGCGATCTCCAGCGGGCGGGCTACGACACGGCGTTCATCGGCAAGTGGCACATGGGGCGCGACGACTCGCCGCGGCCCGGGTGGGACTACTGGCTCGGAATGCCCGGGCAGGGCCAACTCTTCGATCCCCCGCTCAACGAGAACGGCGAGCGGAAGGTGTTCGAGGGCTACATCACCGACATCTTCGCCGACAAGGCGATCGAGTTCATCGAGCGTGACCGCTCGAACCCATTTCTGATCTACTTGCCCCACAAGGCGATCCATCCCGACCTCACGCGGCGCTTGCCCGACGGCCAGTCCGCGCTCGTTGCAGGCGGATTCCTCGCCGCGCCTCGGCACGAAGGTCGCTACGAAGACGCGGAGATTCCACGACCGCCCAGCTACGGCGTGCCGCCGACCGACAAGCCAGCGCTGATGCGCGATATGGGGATGCCGCCGCTCGGCCCGGACACCGTCACGCCCGACGAGACGATTCGCGATCGCCTCGAGATGCTGCTGTCGATCGACGACGGCGTGGGACGGATCCTCGAGGCGCTCGTTCGCACCGGCCAGCTCGATAACACCATGGTCATCGTCGCTGGCGACCACGGCTACTTCTACGGCGAGCATGGCCTGAACGCCGAGCGGCGTCTCGCCTACGAGGAAAGCGCCCGCATCCCGATCGTCGTCCGGTACCCCGACCTGATCCCGGCCGGCACGCGGCCCGAGCAGCTTGCGCTGAGCATCGATCTGGCACCGACGCTCCTCGAGCTTGGCGGGGCGCCCGCCGATCCGGCGCTCCAGGGCCTCTCGTGGGTGCCGCTGCTCAGGGGCGAGCGTCCGGCCGGCTGGCGGACCTCGATCCTGATCGAGCACCACAGCGATCCCGCGAGCTATCTCGGGCGGACACCCCTCCGGCGTGCGCTATTCATGGGTTACAAGGCGGTCCGGACCGATCGCCACAAGTACATCCAGTACACCGACCTGGACGGCATGGACGAGCTCTACGACCTCGAGGCCGATCCCTACGAGATGGAGAACGTGATCGACCAGGCCGACAGGGCGAATCTCTTGAGCGAACTCCGTGCGGAACTGGACCGGCTCCTGGCAGCTACGCAGTAGCCGTTTCAAAGGCCGGCTCGTCCTGGCGGCTCGCCCCGGCAGATGGGATGAGAGAGCCAGCTATCACGAGTGGCGCGGCGGTGACGATCGGGTTGGATCTGGGTGACCGGATGACCGAGGGCCGTGTGATGGATGCGCGACGGGGGCGGTGGTCGAGCGGTTCCGGACGCGGACGACCCGGGCGCGCCGGTCATCCTGGAAGTCGGGTCGCAGCGGCCGTGGCTGAGCCGCGCGCTGACAGCGGCGGGCTGTGATGTCATCGTCGCGAATGCGCGGCGGGTGCGGCTGATTGCCGAGCACGACGCCAAGAGCGACCGGCTGGATGCGGAACTACTGCCCGGTTGGGCCGGGTGGCCCCGCTGTTGGCCATCCTCGAGCATTTGACGGCGACCATCCGGCAATTTGATCGCCAACTCGCGCGGCTGGCC
>PCAK01000043.1 GCA_002730525.1 Acidobacteriota bacterium
CAGCGCGGTCGGCGCGACCGTCAGCGACGACCCGACCGCGGCCCCCTGCGCGACGAGCGCCGCGGCGCCCGCGACCACGCCGATCCAGAGCAGGGCGGGGCGCAACGCCGCCAGCGCGCGCCCGATCGTCGCCCAGTAGATCAGCAGGGCACCGGTGGAGACGATGAGAGCCACCAGCCCCCATCCCGCGGCCACGCCGCCGAGAACGGTAGCTTCGGGTCGGAACGCCAGCCCTGTCACGAGCAGGGTGACGGCCAGTCCGGCGTTGAACCGGAAGAACTTGACGCCCGCATCGCACGACACTAGGACCAGCGTCCACGCGATGCCGATACCGAGATGAGTGAGAAACAGGAAGAGGATGGCGGACAGCGACATGACTGTGGCGAAGAACCCGCGGCCAACCGGCGAACTGCGGGGGCCGGTGGCCGCCGACCCCCGTCAAGACCCTAACTAGCCGAGCCGCTTGTTGACTTCCGCCCAGTTCACGACGTTCCACCACGCTTTCACGTAGTCGGGCCGCCGATTCTGGTAGAGCAGATAGTAGGCGTGCTCCCAGACGTCGATGCCCAGGATCGCCTTCTTGCCTTCCATCAACGGATTGTCCTGGTTCGGCGTGCTCACGACCGAGAGTTTCCCGCCGTCGACGACGATCCAGGCCCACCCGCTCCCGAACCGCCCTGCCGCCGCCGCGGAAAACTTCTCCTTCAGGCTGTCGAAACTACCGAACGACGACGAGATCGCGCCCGCGACGTTCCCCGTCGGATCGCCGCCGGCACCCGGGCCCATGATTTCCCAGAACATCGAGTGGTTCCAGTGGCCGCCGCCGTTGTTGCGTACCGCCCCACGGATGTTCTCGGGCACGCTCCCGAGGTCGCCCAGCAGCGCGTCGAGACTCTTGGACTGCAGGTCCGGGTGCTGCTCGAGCGCGCCGTTGAGCTTGCTGACGTAGGCGGCATGATGCTTGTCGTGATGAATCCGCATCGTCTGCTCGTCCACGTGGGGTTCGAGCGCGTTGTACGCGTACGCCAGCGGCGGCAGATCGTGAGCCATCGAGAATCCTCCTTCAAGGGTGATCGCGCATCCGAGCGCGCACTCGCGCGGCCGGCACCGAGCGAGGGTCTGAAAGTCTACTGGATCGACAGCATCCGGTCGAGCGCGATGCGGGTCCAGTGCGTGTGGTCGTCAGGCACGACGATCTGATTGGGCGTGTCGCCGGCGACCAGCGACTCCAGCACCCAGCAGAGATGGTTCGGCGAGATCCTGAACATCGTCGAACAGAGGCACCCGAGCGCGTCGAGCGTCAACACGGTGCGGTCTGGCGCCAGCTCGGTCGCGAGCCGGTTGACCAGATGAATCTCGGTGCCGACGGCCCAGACCGAGCCCAGCGGGCTCTCGCGTACCTTCCGGATGATCGCCTCGGTGGAACCATTCGCGTCAGCTGCCTGCACCACGTCCCACGTGCACTCGGGATGAACGATGACTCGAACGCCTGGCTCCGTGCGACGCGTTTCCTCGATCTGTCCGACCGTGAACCGCGTGTGCACGGAGCAATGCCCCTTCCACAGGATGATTCTCGCGGCGGCCACCTGCGCGCGCGTCAGCCCACCCATCGGCTGCTGCGGGTCCCAGACGACCATCGCCTCGAGCGGCACACCCACGGCGTAGGCGGTGTTGCGGCCGAGGTGCTCATCGGGCAGGAACAGAATCTGCTCGCCACGCGCCCACGCCCAACTGAACGTCGCCGCGGCGTTGCTGGACGTGCACACGACGCCGCCTTCACGCCCACAGAACGCCTTGATGGCCGCAGCCGAGTTCATGTAGGTGACCGGCACGACGTCACGCGCGCCCATCGCCAGCAATTCCTGCCAGCAGACCTCCAACTCGTCGGGCGCGGCCATGTCGGCCATCGAACAGCCGGCCGCCAGGTCGGGCAGGAAGACGCGCTGGTGCGGTGCGCTCAGCACATTCGCGCTCTCGGCCATGAAATGGACGCCACAGAAGACGATGAACTCGGCCTCGGTGTGCGCCGCGGCCGCTTGCGCCAGGGCGTGGGAATCGCCGCTATGGTCCGCGTACTTGAAGACCTCGTCGCGTTGATAGTGGTGGCCGAGGATCACGAGCCGATCGCCGAGTGCCGCGCGCGACGCAGAGATCCGCGCGTCCAGTTCGTCGTCCGACAGGCTGAGGTAGCGGTCGGGTAGGGCCTGGCACTTCCCGGTCTGCTGCCGTTCGTACTCGATCAGGGTATCGAGGCTCATCGCGTCACGTCGCTCGGGTCGAAGGCGGTCACCGGCCAGCTTGTGAACTTTTGCTCAATCTCTGGCTGCGAAAAAGGCCAGACCCCTCGACCCGCACGTGTCGGGTGGAGCCTGACGCTGCGCCGATCCTAGCATAGCGATCGCCGGCGCGCGACGCGCCGGCCTCAGGCGGGCATCGAGACGACGTTGTAGAGCGTGTCGCGTTCGATCGGCTGACGACCGGCCGCACGGATCAATCGGCCGATGGCGTGGGTGGTCATCGACTCGGGCGTGCGCGCTCCGGCCATGTGGTAGATCCGCTCCTCCTGGACCGTCCCGTCGAGGTCGTCGGCCCCAAACCAGAGCGCCGTCTGGGCGACATCGACCCCGGTGGCGATCCAGAACGCCTTGATATGCGAGACGTTGTCGAGCATCAGCCGCGCCACCGCATGCACTCGCAGCGTATCGGCCGCCGTCGGGGCGGGCATCTTGCGCATCTGGTTGTTGTCGGGGTGAAACGCGAGCGGGATGAACGCCTGGAACCCGCCGGTGTCCTCCTGCAGCGCCCGGACGCGCAGCATATGATCCACCCGCTCGGCCGCCGTCTCGATGTGGCCGTACAGCATCGTGACGTTCGACCGCATCCCGAGGCCGTGGGCCGTTCGGTGAATCGCCAGATACCGGTCGGTGCCGCACTTGTCGTGGCTGATCTTCCGCCGCACACGCTCGGCGAAGACCTCGGCGCCGCCACCGGGCAACGAATTCAGCCCCGCCTCCATCAGTTCGCGCAGAACCTGCTCATCCGACTTGGCGTAGAGGTCTGCGAAGAACGCAATCTCCACCGCCGTGAAGCACTTGAGGTGCACGTCGGGGCGGATCCGCCTGAAGCCCCGTAGCAGATCGAGGTAGTAGCTGAACGGAAGGTCCGGATGCAGTCCGTTGACGACGTGAATCTCCGTCAGCGCCTGGTCCTCCCGCTGGCGCAGCTTGTCCCAGGCCTGCTCCAGCGACATCGTGTAGGCACCGGGATCGCCGGGCTTCAACCGCGCGAACGAGCAGAACAAGCAATTCGCGACGCAGACGTTGGTCGCCTCGATCCGGATGTTGTGATTGAAGAAGGTCCGTCCGGCGTGCCGGCGCTCGCGCTCGCGATTCGCCAGCCAGCCCACGGCCAGAAGATCCGGCGCGTCGAAGAGGCGCACGCCGTCCTCAAGACCCAGCCGCGCACCAGCCTCGAGCCGGTCGGCAATGTCGACGAGGCCGCAGGTCTCGAGCCGAGCGCGCATGAGCATTGGAAGCGAGTCTCGACCGGCCGCGTCCCTTGCCGGCCGAAGGGCTCTCATTTTGCCATGCTATACTCCGGCAGACAATCGACGCTTCCCGGTGGCCATGCGAAGTGGGTGCGATTCCCACACGGTGCCGCCACTGTAAGCGGGGAGCGAGGCGACTGGAGTGCTCCGCTGGTTGGGGGGGGGCCGCCACTGTGCTCGAAGCGAGCATGGGAAGGCGTCGTTGCTTCGCGTCGATCCGCAAGTCAGGATACCTGGCCACTGGGCTCGTCCTCTTTCGCCCGCTCCGGCCGATGGCCGCGGGCGGGTTCGGCGCGCGATCACGCCGAAAGGAGCCCGATGGCTGCACCGTTTCGCCCGTTCTCCACGCTCGCCTTCCTGCGTCTGCTCGTGCTCGTCGCGATCCTGTCGCCACTTACCGGGCTGGCCGCCGACCTCAACGGCGCCGTCGTCGACCCTGACGGGCGTCCGGTACCGAACGCCAGAGTCTTGGTGTCGCGGGCCGGTGCGGTCAGCGCCACGACCACGACCGACGCCCAGGGGCACTTCGGGCTAGCGCTCGCCGCCGGCCGCTACGAGTTGCGAGCCTCGGTCCCGGGCTTCCGGAGCGAGGTCGTTCCACTGGAGATCGGTGCTGACGACCTGCCGCGCGTCACCATCGCGCTACGGGTAAGCGCCATCGAGGAATCGGTGGTGGTCTCGGCCTCGCCGGTCGACCGCCCCCTGTCACGAACGCCTGACAGCGTCACGGTGATCGACGCCGACGAGTTACGAGCGCATCAGGTCGAAACGGTGTCGGACGCGCTCCGACTCGTACCTGGGCTCACCGTGACGCAGAGCGGTGGCCGCGGCGGCGTGACGTCACTGTTCCCACGAGGCGGCGAGTCGAACTTCACGCTGGTCTTGATCGACGGCGTTCGCGCCAACGCGTTCGGCGGGGGTTTCGACTTCGCCCATCTGCCCATCGCGGATATCGAGCGGATCGAGGTGGTCCGCGGGCCGCAGAGCGCCCTGTACGGATCGGACGCCATCGGCTCCGTCGTGCAGATCGTCACGCGCCGGGAAGGGCCCACCCGTGCGGAGGGCCTGGTGGAGGGCGGCGGTTTCGGCACGACCCGCGCCGCTGGGTCGGTGACCGGGTCGCACAACGGCTGGAGTTGGGGCACGGCGGGTGAGCGACTCGACACCGACGGGTTCACCGGCGAGGCGCCGGCGACTGGTGAACCGGTCACGAACGACGACTACCAGCGCACCGACGGCTCATTCAACCTCGGCTGGGAAGGGGGACGCGACGTCGCGATCCGCGGGACCGGCCGGCTCAGCTCGTTCGAACGAGGGTTCCCCGGCCCGTTCGGCAGCGACCCGCTCGGCAACGTCTCGGCGATCGATACGATCTCGCGCGGCGAGAACGACATCAAGCTTTTCTCGGTCGACGCCGAGTTCCCGTGGAGCCAGCGCGTCACGCAGGACATACAGATCGCGTGGAGCAACCTCGACGGCACCTTCACGAGCCCGTTCGGTACCTCGGAGTCCGAGTCGCGCCGCGTCACGGTGCGCGGTCAGGCCGACGCCGCGCTCCTTCCCCGCGTGGGCCTGTCGATCGGCGGCGAACTGCTCCGGGAAAGTGCCGAGAGCACGTTCATCACCGGCCCCTCGGTCGATCGCGTGCCGGTCGAGCGCAGCGCGCTTGGCGTCTTCGGCGAGGTGCGCTACGACGCGGGCGATCGGCTCTACGTGACCGCCGGCGCTCGGGCCGAACGCATTCACCGCGACCCGCTGGCGCCCGACCCGAATGCGTTCTCGCCTCGCCCGATCTTCAACGCCTCCACCGTCGTCTCGGTGAACCCCAAGCTCGCGGTCGCCTATTTCCTTCAGCCGCCGGGCCGGCGCGAGCGGCGATGGACCCGGGTGCACGGCAGCGTTGGCACCGGCATAAGGCCGCCGGGTGCGTTCGAGATCGCCTTCACCGACAACCCGTCCCTGCGGCCTGAGCGGAACCGCAGCTTCGACGTTGGTGTCGAGCAGACCTTCGCGGGCGGCGCCTTCATCGTCGACGCCACCGGCTTCTACAACCGCTACGACGACCTCATCATCAGCGTGGGCCGCTCCTTCCAGGATGTCAGCCAGTTCCGGACCGACAATATTTCGAACGCGCGGGCACGCGGGCTTGAACTGGTGGCCTCCGCACGCACGGCCTGGGGTCTCGCCGCAACGGTGGCCTATACCTGGCTCGACACGCAGGTCCTCGCGGTCGATCAATCGGACAAAGCGCCGCCGCCGTTCGAAGCCGGCGAGCCTCTCATCCGCCGGCCGCGTCACCAGGGTGCGATCGATCTGGTCTACCGACGTGGGCCGGTGACCGCCTTCGGCCAGGTGCTGGCGCACGGCCAGAACCTCGACGTCGAACCGTCGTTCGGCACATTCGGCGGGGTCTACACGAACCCTGGGTACGGCGTCGTCAATCTGGGCGGCACAATCGCCGTGCGGTCTGAACTCGAGGTGTTCGCGCGGATCACGAACCTACTCGACCGCAGCTACGAGGAAACCTTCGGATTCCCTGCGCTGGGGCGCAGCGCAATCGTCGGAGTGCGCGTTGCTACAGGCTACTGACGTCAGCTTCGCCTACGGCCGCCAGCCGGTACTCCACGCGGTGTCGTTCGACCTCGCGGGCGGCGGGGTGCTGGGCATCCTCGGGCCGAACGGGTCAGGCAAGACGACCTTGCTGCGTTTGCTGGGTGGCCTGCTGCAACCGCAGTCGGGTCGGATCGCGCTCGACGACCAGGATCTGCGGGAGATTCCCCACGCGACGCTGGCACAGCGGATGGCGATGGTGCCGCAGGAGACCCAGCTCGCGTTCGACTACTCGGTACTCGAGATCGCTCTAATGGGACGGTATCCCCACCTCCGGGCATTCGAAGTAGAGGGGCCGGAGGACGTCGCGCTCGCGCGGGCAGCGCTCGCCGAAACCGGCACGGCGGAACTCGAGGACCGCTCGTTCATGACGTTGAGCGGCGGCGAGAAGCAACGGGTGGTCATCGCCAGCGCGTTGTCGCAATTCGGCAGGCGCGCGGTCGACGCCGCCGACACCGAAGACGGGCCGGCCGAACTACTGCTGCTCGACGAACCCACGGCGTCTCTCGACCTCGGCTACCAGCTGGATGTCACCGCGACGCTGCGCCGCCTCAACACCGAGCGATCCATGTCGATGGTGATCTCCACGCACGATCTCAACTTCGCCGCAGCGCTGTGCGATCGGGTCGTCTTGCTCCGGCAGGGGCGTGTCCTGGCGGCTGGACCGATCGGGGAGGTGCTCCGCCCCGACACCGTCAGGGCGCTGTATGACGTAGACGCTGCCGTGGAACGTCACGAGACGGCCGGGCATCTGACCGTTGTCCCGCTGAGCCGGCGCGGCGACGCCGCGCCGGGCCGACGCACCGGGCAGTGATGGAATGACCGATCGCCCCCACGCCCACGCCTCACCGGCCGGTGTCCCGGCGGACCCGGGGCGGACGCGAATCTTCAGCGTCAGACGCCGTCTCGCGCTGACGCTCAGCGGCTTCGGCTGCTTGGCGCTCGTCTCGCTCGTGGTCGCTCCTCTGATCGGTCCGACGCCGATCGCCCTCGGTCGGGTGTTCGACTCGGCGATTCCGTTCGCCGACAATGTCGATGCGCAGATCTTCTTCATCGCCCGGCTGCCCAGGGCGCTGGCCGGCATGCTCGTCGGCGCGTCACTGGCAGTCGCAGGCGTCGTGTTTCAGGCGCTGCTCCGCAACCCGCTCGCGACGCCGTTCACGCTAGGTGTCTCAGCGGGAGCTTCACTCGGGGCGATGCTGGTCATCACGTTCGGACTGCCGATGGCCGTCGCCGGCATCCCGGCCGTACCGGTCGCTAGCCTGATCGGTTCGCTGGCCGCGGCCGGCGTCGTCTATGCGATGGCCACGCTGCGACGCCACGGGCTGTCGACGACGGTGCTGCTGCTCGCGGGCGTCACGCTGAACTCGTTTTTCTCGGCGATCATCATGTTCGTGCAGTACTCGGCCGACTTCGCCAAGACGTTCCAGACGGTGCGGTGGTTGATGGGCAATCTCGACGTCAGCAGCTTCCAGCCGATCGTCGCCGCGCTGCCGCTCATGGGTACGGCCTTCGTGATGTTCGCGACGCTTCCTCGCGCCTTGAACCTGCTGACGCTGGGCAGCGACAACGCCGCAGCCCGGGGCGTCGATGTGTTGCGGACCCAGCGCGTGGCGTTTCTGAGCGCGTCGCTCGCCACCGGCGCCGCGGTGTCGCTGAGCGGGCCAATCGGATTCATCGGCATCGTGATCCCGCACCTCGTGAGGCTGCTGGTCGGCGCCGACCACCGAATCGTCATGCCGGCGTCGGCCTGCTTGGGGGCCGCGTTCCTCGTGGCGTGCGACGTCGTGGCCCGCACCGCCATGGCGCCGGTCGAACTGCCCGTAGGTGTCATCACGGCGTTGACCGGCGGACCCTTCTTTCTCTGGCTCCTGATGCGACGACCGTGAAGATGAAGATGACGCTGATGATCACACGTAAGACGAGGACAGGGACGACGCGCGGCCCAGCAGGGCGCATCCGCCCAATGACCCTGGCCGCCTCGCTCATCCTGGTGGCCGGTCTCGGCGCCCAGGCCCCGCAGCGAATCGTGTCGATCATCCCGGCCGTGACGGAGATCCTCTTTGCCATCGGCGCGGGTTCGGAAGTCGTGGGCGTCGGTAGCTACGACCAGTTCCCTCCCGAGATCGCGGACCTGCCACGCATCGGCGGATTGATCGATCCGGACATCGAGACAATCATCGCGCTTCGGCCCGACCTCGTCGTGCCCTACACGACGCAGGTCGACTTGATCGCGCAACTTGGACGCGCTGGGATTCCCCTCTTTCACTACTCGCACGGCACGCTCCCCGATATCCTCACGACGGTCCGGCAGTTGGGCAATCGAACCGGCCGCGCGCACCGGGCGGAGGAGGTGGCCCGCGGCATCGAGGCCGACCTGGCCGCGATCGCCGAGGCGGTGTCGGGGCGGCCGCGGCCACGAACGCTGCTCGTCATCGCGCGGGAGCCTGGGTCGCTGCGAAACGTCTTCGCGAGCGGTGGCTCGGGCTTCCAGCACGACATGCTCACCCTGGCCGGGGGTGAGAACGTCTTCGACGGCAGTGTGAGCCGCGCGGCGCAGGTGACGACCGAAACGATCCTGCAAGCGGCACCCGATGTCGTGCTCGAAGTCCGCGCCGACCAGAGTCTCTCACCCTCCGAGATTGCGCGGGAGGTCGCGGCGTGGCAGGCCCTGCCCTCGCTGCCGGCCGTCCGAAACAGCCGCGTCGTGCTCTTGACCGGCAGTGACCTGGTGATTCCCGGGCCCCGCATCGTACAGGGCGCGGCCCGGTTCGCCGGAGCGTTGCATCCCGACGTCACGCTGCCGACTCGATGACCGGAAAGGTCCTGGTGTCGTGGAGCTCCGGAAAGGACAGCGCATGGATGCTCCACGTACTGCGGCAGGAGCGCAAGTGGCTATCGGCGGGCTCCTGACGACGACGAACGAGGTGGCCGGCCGCGTGTCGATGCACGCGGTGCGTCGCGACCTACTGGCCGCTCAGGCACGGGCGGTCGGGCTGCCGCTCATCGACGTCCCGCTGCCGTTCCCCTGCTCCAACGACGATTACGAGCAGCGGATGGCGCGCGCCGTCGCGCGCGCGACGGCCGAGGGCTTCACGCACGTCGCGTTCGGCGATCTCTTCCTCGAAGACGTCAGGCAGTGTCGGGAAACGCGCTTGGGCGGCTCCGGACTCGAGCCGCTCTTCCCGCTCTGGCATCAGCCCACAGATCGTCTCGCGCGCACCATGATCGCCGCCGGCCTGTGCGCCCGCCTAACCTGCGTCGATCCGACGCGGCTCGACCGCTCGTTCGCCGGCGCGCAGTACGACGGCGATCTGCTGACCAGGCTGCCCGAAGGCGTCGACCCGTGCGGCGAGCGCGGAGAGTTCCACACGTTCGCGTACGCGGGACCGATGTTCCCCGCGGCGATCAATGTCGAGCTGGGTGAAGTGGTGGAGCGAGACGGCTTCGTGTTCGCCGACCTGTCGCCGCGGCAGGCGGCGCCGACTAGCTGACGAACTCGATCGGGATCCGGTTCGGAATCAGCCCTTTCGCGAAGGCATCATCGAACAGCCGCGCCACGGCCGCCCGCCCACGGTCACCGTAATCGAGCGTCAGCTCGTTCACGTACATACCGACGAACCGATCGGTCCGGGCGGTGTCCAATCCCCGGCCGAACTGCTCGGCGTAGGCGAGCGCCTCCGTCCGGTGCGATAGCGCATGCGCGATGCTGTCGTGCAGCAACTTCGAGACCCTCCGCATGTCGGTGTCGCCCAGGTCGCGCCGGATGACGTTGCAGCCCAGGGGCAGCGGCAGCCCCTCTGTCCGCTCGGCCCACCACTCCCCCAGGTCGACCAGCTTGCGCAGACCGTCGTCGGCATAGGTCAACTGGCCCTCGTGGATGAGCAGGCCAGTCTCAACGTCACCGGCCAGGACCGCTGGCTGAATCTCGTCGAACGGCATTTCGACCGGCTCGAAATCAGGCTCGAAGAGCTGCAGCGCGAGATACGCGGTCGTCAACGTCCCGGGGATCGCCACCTGGGCGCCCTTGACCGCTTTGGGCCCTTCGGCGCGCGTGACGACGATGGGCCCGTAGCGATCCCCCATGCTCGCGCCGTGCGGTAGGATCGCATAGCGATCGACCAGCTGCGCGTAGGCGTGAAACGACACAGCGGTGACCTCGTACCGGCCCTCGAATGCGGCGCGGTTCAGCGTCTCGATGTCGGCCAGCACCTGGTCGACCTCGAGCCCGTCGGTGGCCACGGCGCCGGAGGCGAGGCCGTAGAACATGAAGGCGTCGTCCGAGTCTGGACTATGGGCTACGGTAATTTTCATCTGGCTCGCGTTGAACCCGACGAACTAGACGTCATCGTCCTCGGGCTCGGGATAGGGATTGGCAGCGCGCTTGAACACGATCGTCAGACCGAACAACACGAGTACCGCGGATGCCACGAGGCCCACGTACGCGCCGACACCGATCAAGGCGACCTGCGGCTCGGCGAGTGAGCGGCCAGCGACGATCTCGGTGGCCTGCGCGACGGCCCACGCCTGCTCGGTCGCCGCCCGCTCGAGAAAGCGGTACCCGACGAACATGATGCCAAACGCGGCAAGTCCGATGATCAGCAATGGATGGCGAGAGTTCTTTCGCGTGATCAGACTCAACGTGGCCAAGAGCATCGCCAAGACGCCGAGGGCGAGAATCCAGAAGCCCGCGATCCCCGGCACGCCGCCCAACGTGCGCTCTCCAATGAGCACCCACGGAAAGAACGCGCTCACCACCAATCCGATGCCGGCGACAATCGCGAGGTAGTAGCCACGCATGCCGTCGTTCCACGCGGCACGGACCGCGTCACCCAGACGCATCGGCGTGAGTATATAACAGCGGTTTGCAGCGGCGGACGTGGAGACATGCAGCGGACGCCTGCCATCACCGACGTTTGATCGCCGAGACGCGCGCGCGTCGTCGCGGATGACCCGAATGTGGTGTGTCGGGGTCGACTTCGGCAGCGCGGACGTCGCCACGACTCTTCGTACGCGGTCCGATGTTGCCAGGCGGCGTGAGCGGCGTCCCGGGCCGCAGCCCTTCGAGGCCTTCGAGGATATCCGACGCCCAGCTGAACACGTTCCGGCCGGCCACGACACGGCGCAGCGCGCGCATTCGCCGGTATCGCTCGTGCTGTGGCATCTCGAGTGCCCAATCGAGCGCGCTGGTGAAGCCGTCCACGTCGTAGGGATTGATGATGACGGCGTCGGTCAGTTCCTGCGACGCACCGGCCAACTCGCTCAGCACGAGGACCCCGTCGAGGTCCCCGCGTGCCGCCACAAACTCCTTGGCCACCAGATTCATTCCATCGTGCAGCGAGCTGACGATGCAGAAGGTCGCCATGCGGTAGAGCGCCACCAATCGGCGGATCTTGAGCGCCGACTTGCGATACCGGATCGGCCCGAGCCCGCCTCTCGGAAACTTGGCGTTGATCTCGACGATCTTCTCGTCGATCTCCGCCTCGACTGCGGCGTAACTGTCGAGCTTCGATCGCGAGGGCACGCCAATCTGGACGAAGGTCAGCTTCTCCTGCAGGTCGGGCCGACGGCTCAACAACAGGCTCAACGCCTCCAGCCGCTCCGGAATGCCCTTGGTGTAGTCGAGGCGGTCGACGCCGATGCCCACGAGGGGTGTGTCGATCTGCAACTCGCGGCGCAGCCGGGAGATCTCGCGGTCGAGGGTGGGCCCCGTCGTGATGTCCTGAATCCGATCGTAGTCGACGCCGATCGGCACCGACAGAACATTGATCGTACGATCCCGATAGCGGAGCGCCGATCGACTGAGCTTGGTCGCACCCAATTCGTCGCGGGCCGCCGCCATGAAGTTACGCCGGTCACGCTCCAGTTGGAACGCCAGCAGGTCGTTCGAGAGCAGGCCAGCCATCAGCTCACGTCGCCACGGGCAGATCCGCAGCCGGTCGGGATGGGGCCAGGGAATGTGCCAGAAAATCGCCGAGTGCGCACCCGGGCGCCGCTCGCGCAGCGCGGAGCCGACCAGCGCCAGGTGATAGTCCTGAATGAAGACCGGCGCCGCACCGTCCGGCAACTCGGCGTCAATGACTTCCGCGAACCGATTGTTCACCGCCTGGTACGACGCCCAGTCGACTGCGCGAAACACGGGCCGCACATGCGCCTCGTGACACAGCGGCCAGAGCCCTTCGTTGGCGAAGCCAGCGTAGTACTGCGCCTCCTCTTCCGGCGACAACCAGATCCGGCGCAACAGGTAGGTCGGGTTGTCGGGCGGCACCATGACGCGATCGCCCGCGTCGACGACGGCGCGATCGGCACTGCCCGCGCCGTGCGCAATCCACACACCGCCCCGCTCACGCATCAGTGCGTCGAGCGCCACCGCCACCCCGCCCGTCGTCGGAGTCCACGAAATGGACCCGTCATCCGCGTACGCGTGGATGTACGGCTCGCGATTGGAGACAACCGTAATCGGACGTCGCGACCGATTGGGAACTAGGCCGTCGACTTTGGACAGTGTGGGCATCACTCGCTCGTAGCTGATCTTGTCACATGCACGCGCGGCGCACACGTAATTCGTCGTCTCACGACTCGAAAGTCGCGATAATCGGCCACGAATGTGTTGTCGCGAGCGATCGGCGGCGGGTTCGTCGCCGACAACTTCGTGGGAGTGAATCGCGATCCGCGGGAGACGCCGTCTACACGCCGAACGACGACCCGCACCCGCACGAGATCGACGCGTTCGGGTTCTTGAACACCAGTGACTGCCCCAACATGTTCTCGTCACAGTCGAGCACGGTGCCCTTCAAGAACGGATAGCTCTTCGGATCAACGAAGATCTTGATGCCGCCACCACCCTCGAAGACCTGGTCATCATCGCGCGGCTCGGCCGCCCAGTCATAGACGTAGCTCAGCCCGGAACAGCCGCCGGCCTTGACACCCACCCGCAAGCCGCCCTCCACGACACCCTGCTTGGCCATCAGGGTCCGGATGCGTCTCGCCGCCGCGTCGGTCACTTGAATCATCGCTGGTTCTCCGTCGTCATTTCGTGATCTGCGCGCTGTGCTTGGTCTCGTAGTCCGCCACCGCGGCGCGCAGAGCGTCGTGCGCCAACTCGGCGCAGTACTGCTTCGCGGCGGGCAAGTCCAGAGCGGCTGCGACCTCGTCAGCGGTGACGTCCAACGCCGACGCCAGCGTCCGACCCGTCACTCGGTCGGCCGTCAGGTCGGCGCTCGCGATCGCGAAGCTGCACCCGAACGCCTTGAAGCGCGCTTCGCGAATGATCCCGGTCGCGGCGTCGATCCGCAGCTGCAGCCGGGTCACGTCGCCGTGCCGGGGCGCCTCGGCACGGCCGGTGCCCACATCCGTGGCGCCGGCCGGCAGCGACCCGGCGTGCTGGGTCTCGCGAAAACGCTCCGCGACCGCGCTCGCACCGGTCGCGCGCTCACCCACCGGGCAGCCACCCCTCGACCGCGGGATCGCGGCCGGCATCAGTCGATTCGTCGGCGAGGGGCGACAGGTCGCGCAGCCGGGTGACCACCCGTGCCACCTTGTCCACCACATAATCCACTTCGGCCTCCGTGGTCTCGCGGCTCAACCCAAACCGCACCGACGCTCGCGCCCGTTCGAGCGTGGCGCCGAGGGCCTGCACGACGTACGACGGCTCGTCCGTCGCCGAGGCACACGCGGACCCGGACGAGACCGCCACGTCGTCGAGCGCGGTGAGCAGCGCCTGCCCATCGACATGAGCGAAGCTCACATTCAGATTATCTGGCAGGCGATGCTCCCGGCTGCCGTTGAGCTGCACCCCGCTCAGGCGCCTCTGCAACTGCTCCCAGAGCCTGTCACGTAGGCGAGCGATCTGCCGGATCGTCGCTTCCATCTCGACCGACGCCAGGTCGACGCCGAGCCGGCTGACGTCGATGGGCACGCGGCCGACCGCCTGCGCCGCGTCCGTGTGCACCGGCACGCCGCGTGCTGTCGCCGCCTCGGCAATCGCGGCGATCGGTTGGCACACGCCGATCTCGTTGTTCGCCGCCATGACGCTGACCAACGCCGTGTGCGGCGTGATCGCCGCCGTCAGTTCGTCGAGGTCGATCAATCCGTCCGCGTCGGTGTCCAGTCGCGTTACCTCGCAGCCCTGTTCGGCCTCGACTCGCTGACAGGGATCGAGCACCGCGTGATGCTCGGTGACGACCGTCACGAGGTGGCAGGGGCGAGCGTCGTGCGCGGCGACGACGCCCTTGATCGCTAAGTTCTTCGACTCGGTCGCGCCGCTGGTGAACACGACCTCGCTCGACCTCGCGCCGATCAACTCCGCGACCTCATGACGCGCGGCATCGATCGCCTCGGCCGCCTTCCAGCCGAACGGGTGCGTCCGGCTCGAGGCGTTGCCGAAGTGTTCACCGAAGTACGGCAGCATGGCGTCGAGCACGCGCGGATCGAGCCGCGTCGTCGCATGACTGTCCATGTAGATCGGCAAGGTCACCATGGCATCGGCACACATTGCTGGCGGTCGGTGGAGCGAACCCCGTGGTTCGCTCCGCGCCGGCGCTAGCGGTCAACCGTGGGTGTGAGCGGAATCGCGGCCTCCAGGGGCCGCCGCTCGACGGTCAGCGGAAAGACGGCATCGGGGATCGTGTCGGTCGCCATCTCGTAGATCGTGCAAGCCGAGAGAGCCGAGACGATGCGATCCTTGATCTGCCACAGCGGGTCGCGAACGCTGCACTTCGAGTACTGGTCGCAGTCGGCCACGTCATCGGAGCAGGCGGTCACCATCACCGGCCCATCGATCGCCTGAATGACGTCGGCCACCGAGATCTGCGTCGCCAGCCTCGCGAGGTGATAGCCCCCACGCGTCCCTTGGTGCGAGGCGAGCAACCCCTGGCGCGCCAAGCGCTGGAGCACCTTGGCGAGCAACTCGACGGGGATGTCGTACTGCTCGGCGATCTCGCGCGCGCTGGACGACGACGTCTCCGGCTGCAGCGCCAAGTGCCTCATCGCGATCAGCCCGTAGTCGGCCTTCTTGGACAGTCTCAGCATCGAGAGAACGCCTCCGTTTTCCTGAAATCGGACCGGATCGGTCCTATTTTAACCCCCGGCCTGAGCCTGAACAACCGCGCGTCCTCCTTATAGAGGTGGTCAGTATCTGGCCAGCGACGGGTCGACCCGATCGATCCAGGCCAGAATTCCGCCCTGCAGGTTCACCGCATCTCCGAAGCCGGCCTCGCGGAGCAGCTTGACCGCCTTGGCGCTGCGCACGCCCGACTTGCAGTGCACGACGATGTTCCGCCGCCCCTCGAGTTCGGCTAGCCGTGCAGGCAAGTCGCCGAGCGGGATGAGCGTCGAGCGGGGCATGGCACAGATCTGATACTCCTGCGGTTCCCGCACGTCCAGCAGGAAGAGATCGGCGTCGGCGTCGAGGCGCCGCTTCAGGTCCTCGACCGACGTCTCCTCGACTTCGCTCGACGAAGACGGCGCGGCCTCCACGCCACAGAACTGTTCATAGTCGATCAACTCGCGCACGGTCGGGTGATCGCCGCACACGGGACACTCGGGATCGCGGCGCAGCTTCAGTTCGCGGAACCGCATCCGCAACGCATCGAAGATCAAGAACCGCCCCACGAGCGGCTCGCCTGCGCCGATCAGTAGCTTGATCGCCTCGGTGGCCTGGATGGTCCCGATGATTCCAGGCAGAACGCCGAGCACGCCACCTTCGGCACAGCTCGGGACGAGACCGGGCGGCGGCGGTTCGGGGTAGAGACAGCGGTAGCACGGGCCGTCCTTCGTCGCGAACACTGACGCCTGCCCCTCGAACCGGAAGATGCTGCCGTAGGCATTCGGCTTGCCGAGCAAGACGCAGGCGTCGTTCACCAGGTAGCGCGTTGGAAAGTTGTCGGTGCCGTCCACGATGACGTCGTACGGCTCGAATAGCTCCAGCGCATTCTGCGACGACAGCGCGGTCTCATACGTCTCGATCTGCACCTCGGGATTGATGGCGTGCAGGCGATCCTTTGCCGACGCGAGCTTCGACCGGCCGACGTCAGGCGTGCCGTGCACGATCTGCCGGTGAAGGTTGCTGTAGTCGACAACATCGAAATCGACGATCCCCAGCTTCCCGACGCCCGCCGCTGCCAGATACATGGTGGCAGGCGAGCCCAGCCCGCCGGCGCCTATACACAACACCCGGGAGGCCTTGAGCTTCAGCTGCCCGTCCATTCCGACTTCCGGCATGATCAGGTGGCGGCTGTAGCGCTGCACCTCCTCGTGGCTGAGCGCGGTCGCCGTTCGGGCCTCGGCAACGGCCGGACCGACGCCACCGGCGACCGACGGCACGATGCTGATCGTGTCGCCCGGCTTCAACGCGGTCTGCTCGCGGTCCAGGTACCTGATGTCATCGTCGTTGACGTAGACGTTCACGAAGCTGCGAAGACGTCCCTCATCGGTGTACAGATGCTTCCGCAGGTCTCCGTACTGGCCGGTCAAGTTCGTCAGCAGTTCGCCAACCGTCGTGCCATCGACCTCGACGACGTCGTGTTTGCCTGTGTACGGCCGCAGCGGCGTGGGAATGAGTACTTTGTTCGCCATGTTGTTTCAGACTACTCCAGTTTCACGTATCGAGGCGACCTGACGGGGCGTCGACGACCGCCACGGCATCGAACGCCGACCGATCGTCGAGCAGCCGCCAGGCGGTGAGGTCGGCGGGCTTGCCATCCCGCACCGACACGATCACGTACACGAAGGCCGGCCACGCGTGGTCGAGATCGTGCTGCGAGGGTCGCGCCGGGTGGTCGGGGTGCGAGTGGTAGAACCCAAGCAGTTCCGCCCGGGCCGCTTTCGCATGGGCTTCGGCGGCACGGTAGTCATCCGGGCGCACGAGGAAGCGCCGCCGCGGACCCTCGTCGGTCGTGTTCGGCAGCGCCAGCGCCTCGGCGACAGCCTCGCCGCGCCCGATCAGCGCGCCGCAGCATTCGTGCGGATAGGCCTCCCGGCCGTGCCTGCGGATCCCGGCGCTGGCCTCGGCGCACAACACCAACGTGGCTCGCGTTTCCTTCAGCACTCGCTGGCCAGCCCCTCTTCCGCCTCGACCCTATTCGGCGTCAGTGGCAAAGCCCTTCTCTCGCCAGGCGATCGTCCCGCCGTTGATGCTGCGCACATTGCGATAGCCGAGCGACTTGAGAAACAGCACGCCGGACAGCGAGGTGTTCCCGCGCTGGCACACGCTGAGAATCGGCGTGTCGAGATCGTCGGGAAGACCCTCGTGATGCTCGCCCAGCACCTCGAGCGGCCTGTTGATGGCACCCGGGATGTGGGCCTCCCGGTACTCGTCGCTCGGGCGCACATCCAGCACGAACGGTCGGTCCGCCTGCCACTGCTCGTGGGCGGCGTCGATGTCGATGGTCAGGTCGGCGTTACCCCGCACGTTCTCCACCATCGTGTCGAGCAACGCGTTGCTCGGCGCCGCGGGCTTTGCCGTGCTCGCCTCGAGACCCGGCAGATACTTCACCACCGAGGATGCGTACTTGAACGCGCTGTCCGGGAAGATCACCACGACCACGTTGCCCGGCTCGTCAGGAACCAGCTCGAACGCACCTGCCAGGGCCATGGCCGAGCTGGGCCCCGCGGTGATGCTCTCCTCCCGGTTCAGGCGGAGGCACAACTCGAACGCCGCCTGGTTCTGAACCTCGGCTAGGCCGTCGTACTCCGCCGGACGAAACAGCTGGGTCTGCTGGAGCTGTTGCAGACTGCGCACGCCCGGAATGTCATGGCCCTCGCTCGGATGCACACCGAGGACCTGGACCGCTGAGCGCTGCTCTTTGAGAAAGCGTCCCGTCCCGGTAACGGTGCCGCATGTGCCCAGACCCGCCACAAAATGGGTGACCGTGCCTTCCGTCTGGCGCCAGATCTCCGGTCCGGTCGTCTTGTAGTGCGCGTCGGGATTGGCCTCGTTGACATACTGGTTCAGCATGTGGAACTCGGAACGCTCGGCCATCTCCATCGCCGTCGCGATTGCGCCTTCGGGTGCCCCAGGCGCCGGGCACAGGTTGTCCTCGAGCTCGATCACCTCGGCGCCAAAGAGCCTGAGCATGGTCCGCTTCTCGAGCGGGATCTCGATCGACAGCGGTGTCGTCAGCGTGTAGCCCTTCGCGTTGGCGATCATGGCCAGGGCCATGCCGGTGTTGCCCGAGGTGGGCTCGACCAGCTTCTGGTCCGGCTGCACCGTGCGACGTTCTTCGCCGTCGGCAACCAGGTTGGCCGCCACGCGATCCTTGACTGCTCCGAACGGGTTGTACCACTCGAGCTTGGCGTAGACCTGGGTGTCCCGAAACGGCACCACCCGGTTCAGACGCACCAGCGGTGTGGGATTGTCGGCGCTGGAGAGCAGGCCGAGAATGGAGTCATGGACGCGCAGCGCGGGGTCGTTCATTTCCTGGGAGTTCCTCGCATGGCCGTTGACTGTTCACGAGGAAAAAGGGCACTCATGGATATACGACCAATATAGTCCGAATTATAGAAATCCGGCCCACTGGCTGTCAACGGAGCCCGGCCGCGCGGTCCGCGGACCTGAACGCGTACCCGAAGGCCAGCCCGTTTGACAGCGTCTCGTTCGAGCCCGTACGCTGATCTGAATGTCGTTCGTGCAGGTGGTCGCACTGTGGGCGACGACCACCAGCCTCGGTCTCGCACCCCAACCAACCAACCGCACCCTCTCGGGCTCGATCGAAGACCTGCTCGGCGGCATCGTTCCTGCCGCGAGCGTGACCGTCATCTGCGGTGATCGGGTGGTGAGAGCGGTGGCGGACGACCAGGGGCGCTTTGAGATCGCCGACCTCCCCGCTCGATCTTGTTTCGTCGTGGCCGAGCGCGAGTTGTTCACGGCCGCCAGCGCCGACGTCGACCTGTCGGACCGCTCCGTGACCGATCTCCTGATCACGCTCTCTGTGGCGGGTCCCGAAACCGAAGTGGTGGTCACGCCGGCGCGCGGCGCCGCCGAGCAGGCGTTCGACGTCCCCGAGGCCGTCACGGTGACGACACGCGAGGAAATCGAGTCGCGACCGAACCAGATTCTGCCCCAGGTGCTCCGCGAGGAACCCGGCGTGCTCGTCCAGCAAACGACGACCGCCCAGGGCTCTCCGTTCATCCGCGGCTTCAGCGCCCAGCGCATCGTCTACCTGATGGACGGCGTCCGGTTCAATACGTCGACCTTTCGGGCAGGCGCGACGCAGTATCTCGGGTGGATCAACCCAGCGCTGGTCGATCGGATGGAGGTCGTCCGCGGCCCCTCCTCGGTGCAGTACGGCAGCGACGCGCTCGGCGGCACCATCAACGTGCTGAGCGTGCAGCCGCCGCGCGCACCGACCGGGCGCCAGGTGAGCGGTGTGGTGGAGGCCGGGTTCGGGTCAGCCGACCTGAGCGGCAGCGGCGACGCGACGGTCCTCGTGCAGGACCGCGCCTGGGCGGTTCGGTTCGGTGGCTCCACCCAGCGGGTCGGGGAACTGCGGACCGGCCGCGGCCGAGATTCCCACTCGGCCCTGACGCGCTTTCTGGGGCTGCCTTCAGAGACCCTCTACGAGAGCCTCCCCGACACTGGTTTCTCACAGTCCGGCGCCTACGTCGCGGCGACGGTAGATGCCGGCGACGGCGCGACGCTCGATGCCGTCTACCTGCACGAGGATCAGTTCGGCGTCAGTCGATACGACCGGCTCCTTGGCGGCAACGGGCGGCACCGAAGCGAGTTCGAACCGCAACGTCTCGACTTCGGCTACGCGCGCTATCAGCGCGGACGGACCGGCTGGCTCGACGGGCTGTCGACGACCATCTCGCTGAACCGCCAGCAGGACGACCGGGTCGAGCAGAGCCGCCCCGACACCTCGATCGATCGTCAGGACGGCCGCGTCCTCGCCATCGGGTACCAGGCGCAGGGAACGCGGCTGGTGGGCGGGCGGCATGCGCTGACGTTCGGTGGTGAGGTCTACGACGAGTACATCGCGGCCGGCCGCACGCTCGAGGACCCGGGGAGCAGCCTGCCCACGGCGGTGCGCCCACGGATTCCCGACGGCACGCGATACACGAGCACCGGGCTCTTCGTCCAGACCGCCTCCGAACTCGTGCCGGGACGCCTGACGCTCCGGGCCGGCCTGCGCCACGGTTACTTCCTCTTCCGCACGCAAGCCGACCCCGACCTCGACGTCGGCGCGGAGCGCATCCCGTCGAGTGCGCTGACCTTCCACACCGGCGCAGTCGTCGGTGTCACCAACGCAGTGAACGCCACGTTCACCGTCAGCCGGGGCTTCCGCGCAGCCAACGCCTTCGACCTGGGTTCGATCGGCATCAGCGGTGGCGGCTTCGAGGTCACGCCCCAGGCGGCGGGCGATTTGGGCGGCCTGATTGGCGACAACGACGGCGCCGACGCGGTCTCCACCGGCGTGCCGGTTGATGAACTCGGACCCGAATCCGGCATCGTCATCGAAGGCGGCATCAAGGTGAGGACCCCCCGCACCTCAGCCTCGCTGACGCTCTTCGACCTCGAAATGCGTGACATCATCCAGCGCCGGACGGCGATCTTCCCCACGCCGATCGTGGGCACGACGATCGCCGGCTTCACGGTGGTGCGACAGGACGCAAGCGGGCGGGCGTTCGTCGACGAGGACACACGGCCGATCGTCACGAGGGTCAACGTCGACCGAGCGCGGGTGCTCGGCTTGGAAGGCGACGCCCAGGTGCGTGTCGCACCGGATTGGCTCGTCGCCGGGTACTTCTCACTGGTGAACGGACGTGAACTGGACAGCGATCTCTATCTTCGGCGGATGCCGCCGCCGCTCGGCGGGGCCCGGCTCAGGTGGGAGCCGGCCGGCCGACGTCACTGGGTCGAGGGCATCGTGAACTTCGCGTTCGCGCAGACCCGGCTCAGCCCGGGGGACCTGACCGACGCGCGGATCGGCGGCTGGCGCACGCGCGTGTCGATCGCCGAGTTCTTCAACGGCGGGGCCACCGACCTCGGTCTGGTGGCGGACGGTCGGTTGACCGCAACCGGTGAAACGTTGGAGCAGGTGCAGACACGCATCCTTGGCGATGCGGCCGGCACGGCGCTGTTCGAGGAAACCCCGGCATTCCTGGCGGTGGGCGCGCGAGCCGGCTGGCAGGTCCATCCGCGGCTGTCACTGACGCTCATCGCCGAGAATCTCACGGACCGCAACTACCGCTGGCACGGTTCGGGCGTCGACGGACCTGGTCTGCACCTCCAGATCAGGACCCGCTACAACTTCTGACGTTCGGTTGCGCCGGCGGCCGCACGCCTCAGGACTTGTCTGAATCGGTGAACAGACGCGGGGCCTGCTCGATCGGCTCGATAGTCGGGATGTCGTCGCCGCTCGCGGCCCCGAGTTCCTTGAACCGGCGCGCCGCCGGGAACACGCGGTTCTCCATCGACCCGACCGCGCGGTTGTGCGCCGCCACAGCCTTGCCGAGCGCCTTGCCCACCTCCTCGACATGGTCGGCCAGCGTCCGGACGCGCTCGTAGAGTTGGCGGCCCAGCGCACTGATCGCCTGCGCGTTCTCCGCGATCTGCTCCTGGCGCCACCCATAGGCGACGGCCTTGAGCACGGCGATCAGGGTGGTTGGCGTCGCCATGACGACCTGACGTGCCATCCCATCCTCGAGGAGCGCGTGGTCGACCTCGCTCGCCGCGGCGAACAGTGATTCCCCCGGAATGAACATCACGACGAACTCCGGGGTTTGCGGCAGCTGCTCCCAGTAGGACTTGGCGGCGAGCTGCGTCATGTGGGTCCGCAACTGCTGCGCGTGACGCGCGAGCGCATCGCGCCGGTGGTCCTCGTCCTCGGCCTCGAGTACGTCGAGATAGGCGTCGAGCGGCACCTTCGAGTCGACGACGACCGATCGATTGTCAGGCAGTCGCACAAGCAGATCGGGCCGGAGCCGTCCATCATCGCCGCTGATCGTGACCTGGGGCTCGTAGTCGCAGTGGGCCGCCATACCGGCCAGCTCGACAACGCGTTGCAAGGTCATCTCACCCCATCGGCCGCGGACGTGCGGGGTGCGCAGTGCCTTGACGAGATTGCCGGTTTCGCGCTGCAGTTGGCCCTGCGACGCGCTCAGGTGTTTCAGTTGCTCTTCCAGCCCACCGAAGGTACGTTGCCGCGTCTCCTCCATCGCCGTGATCTGCTGTTCGTACCGCTTCAGCGTCTCCTGAATCGGTCGAATGAGCCCATCGATCGCCTCCTGGCGCTTCCCGACATCGCCCTTGGTCTCGGCCACGATGGACGCGAACGACTGCTTCGCCAGATCCAGAAACGATTGATTGTTGCTCTTGAGCGCATCCGCGCTGAGTGCGCGGAACGTGTCAGTCAGGCGGGTCGTCGTGTCCTCGACCAGCCGCTGCTGGTCGCGCAATCCTTCCCGCGCCTGGTCGAGCCGCGTCTGGGCTTCCGTGCGCGCGCGCGCTTCATCCTCGAGCGTCTTGCGCAACGCTTCGAGCTGGCCATCCTTGTCGGCGAGCTGTTGGCGCAACTCGCCCCGAATCCCCTCGGCCGACCGCGCGCGAGCTTCGAGCTCGGCATCCGTCGTGCGCGCACGCGTCGCCAGGAGCCAGGCCACGCCGCCCCCGAGGAGCGCGGCGACGACGGCAACCGTGATTTCAGTCATGCGAGGATGCGGGTGGACCGGAGGCGGCCCGCGCCTGCAGTAACATGACGCGACCGATGCCCGGAACGGCTCCAGCATACCGCAAAGGCCGGCACGGGACCGTGCGCCATGCCCATGCGTGATGTCTCGACGTTCGAGCTCGTCCTGGTCGGCTTCGGCCACGTCGGGCGCCGCTTCGCGTCACTGCTGGCGGAATGTCGTGAACAGCTAGAACGCGACGACCACCTCACGTGTCGCGTCGTCGGCGTGGCGACCGGGCGCCATGGCCTGGCCATCGATCTCGACGGGCTCGACCTCGGAGCCGCCACCGACCTCGTGGCGTCGGACGGCTCGCTCGCCACACTGCACGACCCCGACACGGGAACTCCGCCGGCCGACACCCAGGCCCTGATCGCACGCCTGGCCGACTTCGGGCAGGGTCGCTCGCGGATCGTCGTCGAGACCACGACCCTCGACGTGGCCTCGGGCGAGCCGGCGCTGGGTCACGTGCGGGCGGCGATCGCCTCGGGCGCCCACGTCGTCACGGCCAACAAGGGGCCAGCCGCCGTCGCCTACGCGGAGATCAGCGCCGCGGCCGACGCCGCCGGTGTCCGGTTTCTCACCGAGAGCGCCGTGCTCGACGGCATCCCGATCCTCAACCTCGCTCGCGAAACCCTGCCCGCCGTCCGGATCATCGGCTTCCGCGGCGTGGTCAACTGGACGACGAATCACATCCTGGCCTCGATGGAGCAAGGCGGCGACGCGGACGAGGCGCTCGCGGCGATGCAGGCGGAGGGCTTCGCCGAAGCCGACGCATCGCTCGACGTAGAGGGCTGGGACGCGGCCGCGAAGACCGCTGTCCTCGTCAACGTGGTGATGGGTGGTCGCACGACGCCGGCCGCCGTCGAGCGAACAGGAATCGGCGGCCTCACCGGCGAACGCGTCCGCGATGCGGTCCGCCGAGGCAAGCGGGTGAAGCTCGTGGCATCGGCAACCCGCCGTGGCGAGACGATCACCGCTACCGTCGCGCCGGTGGAGTTGGACGCGACCGACCCGCTGGCCCAACTCGATGGCCAGTCGAATGCGATCGTGCTCGCGACCGATCTGCTCGGAGAGATCATGATCACCCAGCGCGACGGCGGGCTGACCCAGACGGCCTACGGGCTGCTGGCGGACGTGGTCATGATCCGGCGGGCACTCTCACCCGACAGGCCGGCGTCCGGCACGAGCCCGGGTAGGCGATAATGGTGCTCCGATACGATCCATGAACAGTTCACCGATCGCATCTCCAGGCCCCCTCGACGGCGTGACCGTCCTCGATCTGACCCGCGTCCTCTCGGGTCCGTATTGCACGATGATGCTGGCGGACATGGGCGCCCGGGTCGTCAAGATCGAACACCCCCAGCGGGGCGACGACACACGAGCCTGGGGCCCGCCGTTCGTGAACGGCGAGAGCGGCTACTTCCTGAGTGTCAACCGGAACAAGGAAAGCGTCACCATCGATTTCAAGACGGCCGAGGGCCGACGGCTCCTCGACGCCTTGATCGATCGGGCCGATGTCCTGGTCGAGAACTTCCGGCCCGGCACGCTCGCGCGGCAAGGGCTGGGTTACGCCGATGTCAGCGCGACACATCCAGGATTGATCTACACCTCGGTGTCCGGATTCGGCCAGACCGGACCACGTCGGGAAGAACCGGGCTATGACGCCGTCGTGCAGGCCGAGGGCGGGCTGATGAGTATCACCGGCGACGCCGACGGGCCGGGCTATCGACTCGGCGTGGCCATCGCCGATATCACGGCCGGCATGTTCGCCGCCTACGGCACGTCGGTCGCGCTGTTCGCCCGGCGCGAGAGCGGCCAGGGCCAGCACATCGACGTCGCCCTGCTCGATTCGGTGGCCGCACTCCTGACCTATCAAGCCGGGATCCACTTCGCCACCGGCGAGGCGCCGAAACGGATGGGGAACCGCCATCCGACCATCGCCCCGTACGAAACCTTCACGGCCGCCGACGGCGAGTTCGTGCTTGCCGTGGGCAACGACGCGCTGTGGAAGAAGTTCGGCGCCGTCGCCGGGCTCGAGTCGATCGTCGCCGATCCGAGGTTCGCGACCAATCGCGCCAGGGTGACCGCTTACGACGAACTGCGCCCGCTCCTCGACGATGTGTTTCGGACGCGCCCACGACAGGCATGGATCGACGATCTGGTCGCCGCCGGCGTGCCCTGTGGCGCCGTCCGAGATGTCGGCCAGGTGCTGGGCGACCCGCAGCTCGCCGCTCGCGAGATGGTCGCGGAACTCGATCATGCGGTCGCCGGCGCGATCCGCGTGCTGGGGGTCCCGGCGAAGCTCTCCGCGACGCCAGGCCAGGTGAAGACACCCCCCCCAACGCTCGGCCAACACACCGATGCGGTGCTCGAGGAACTGCTCGAGATCGATGCCGTCGAGCGCGACCGCCTCCGTGCCGCCGGCGCGATCTGAAGACTCGGCACAACTTCGCGGCCCTGCTCCCCGCTTCGCTGGAGGCCCCAGCATCTTTCAGGCTGCAAGAAGGGGCAAAGGGCCGCGCCTCCGGCAATCTCAACCCACCAGCGGCTCGATCTCGGCCAGGACGGCGTCCAGCACATCCTCGCGGGTAAGCGACGGCAGCGCCCGCCCCCGTGCCAGCGGCCGTTCCGTACCGGCGGTCCGGCGCCCGAGCCGGACGTTCGAGCGGACGAGCACCGCGGGCGTGTCACCCGACTCGTCGAGCACCAGTTCGACGAAGCTCCCGGGCGCGTGAGTCGACTCCAACCTGACCACGCCCGGCGGCGTGGCGAGCGCAAACGGATGCCCCTCGGCCTTCAGCGCCGTGAGAATCATCCGGCAGACCGGAATGGCCACGCCTTCCAGAAACTGATCGTAGTCGCGCTGGGCGACCTCGCGCGCCGCGCGCTGCTCCGACGAGCGGCGCTTCGCCTCGGCGATCGTTCGCTGCACCTTCTGACGGACCTCGGATACATTCATCGCGTTACTCCAACGGGACTCGCCAGATCGGCCACCTCGTAGATCCGCACCATCTCCACGAGCTTGTAGCCGCGCGTCTGATACGGCTGCACCACCCGTTCCGTGCGGAGGTATTGCATCATTCCGTTGTCACCGTAGTCGGGCTCGCCGACCTCGTCCGCGGCCGTGAGCACACCCGCCAGACCGTCGAGCGACATCTGCTTCTGCTGCACGCGCACGGTCGTCGGCCAGAACCCGAAGCGGTTCGTGGGCATCTGGACCGTCTCGGAGCGAAAGGCGACGTACAGTTCGTTGCTGATGAATTGATACCCCACGTCGACTCGGGTCGCCGGCGCGTCCTCGACGCGGAGGAAGGCGACATCCGCGAGCGGCGCGATGACATCGATCAGTGTCTGGGTGAAGGCCCCTTCGCCCGACCACTCGGTGGTTTCGACGTCGCTCACGCGGCCTCCGCCGGTGACCCCTTCACCGCCCCATGGGTCGCCATCATGGCCCCCACCAGAAACGACGCGCGCATGTCGCGGCGACGAGCCAAGCCTACGCCCCGACGGGCGTGGCGGCCGGCTCGTAGGTGGCCGACGAACTCGACGTCTCCCAGACCCTGACCCTGACGACCGGCAACCCGGCTGCCTGAACCTGGTCGTAGATGAGTCGCGCGATCCGTTCGACGGTGGGGTTACTCTCGACGAGAAAGACCGGCTCCCCCAGACGGCGGAGCGGTTCGACCAGCGGATCGTCCTCGCGCAGGATCATCTTGTGATCGATCTCCCGATCGATCCACCCCTTCACCAGCCGCTTGACGTCGCTGAAGTCACACACCATGCTTCGCTGGTCGAGCGTGGCGGTCCGGATCTCCACTTCGGCCACAGCGTTGTGGCCGTGCGGGTGCTTGCAGATCCCGTCGTAGTCGAGCAGGCGATGCCCGTAGCAGAAGTCCACGCGCTTGACGACCGAATACATAGCGTCCTCGACTTGGCGTCGCCGCAACTCCGCGATGCCGCGGCGCGACGCATTTGACTCTTGGATGGTAGCCAAAGCCACGAAAGCCGGTCAAGGAACGGCGGTCCTCTGCTCCGCCGGCCTCGACAGTGCGGTCCTCGTCGCGGCGGAGTCGGCGGCCGGCGCCGGGCGCGTCCAGCCGGTGTACATCAGCGTGGGGCTGGCCTGGGAGACAGCGGAGATGGCGATGCTCGAGCGCCTGCTGACGGCTCCCTGCTACGCCGGCGTGCACACCGCCGCACGGCTGACCTGCGACATGCGGGACATCTACGCGAACTCGCACTGGGCCGTGCGCGGCGATCCGCCCGCGTACGACACGCCAGACTCGGATGTCTATCTGGTAGGGCGAAACGCTGTCTTGCTGGCGAAGGTGGCCGTCTACTGCGCGCATCAGCACCTCGGCCGTATTGCCCTGGGCACGCTGGCCGACAATCCGTTTCCCGACGCGACGCAGGAGTTCCTCGATGCGATGGCCCGCGTGCTCTCGTGCGGGCTGGCCCACGAGATCACCGTCGCCACGCCGCTGGCCCGTTCGCGGAAGGCCGACGTCGTCAGGCTCGGCGTCGATCTCGGTGTGCCGCTGGAGCGAACGCTCTCATGCATGCGACCGGATGGCGGGCGCCACTGCGGCCTGTGCAGTAAGTGTCGCGAACGACGAGCCGCGTTCAGCGAGGCCGGGGTGAGCGACCCGGCGGTCTACGCCGCGCCGTCGCCCCGCTAGCAGTCCGGCTGGTTCTGAGCGTCGAGGGCGGTTCACTCTGGCTTGGCGTCACGGGCGGCTTCCGCCTGACGCTTGAGGTCGGCCAGCAGCGCCTCGCGCCGCTGCATCAACCCACGGCGCGGTCGGCGGCCGTGGGCCGACCCGATCACGTACTCGCAGAACAGCGGAAACGCCACGGTCGAATCACAGTACGCCACAACGGTGTCCGGAAGGACGCCCGGGTTCACCTTCCCCCAACTGACCGCTTCGGCGGGGGTGGCACCAGAGAGGCCGCCCCAAACGACCTGATCCGTCGTAATCTGAATGAAATAGTCGTTCCCACCTTTCGGGATGCCGTAGACCTCCCACAGCGTCGGCTGTCCCTGCAGGTAGAAGTTCTTGGGCGAGCCACCACCCAGAATGACGCACCCGTTCTGTTTCCCGGCCAGGATGATGGCGCACACTTCGTTCACGTCGAGGCTCGAATCGATCATGAACGTGCTGCCGTCGAGCAGCTCATTCGACGCGATGTTCATGCCGATGGAACTGTCCCCGGGTGAGGAGGTGTAGATCGGGACGTCGGCCGCGGCGGCGCTGGCCACCACCGAGTGCGCCTCGCAGCCTGGAAAGCGCTCGAGGAGATCCCGCCCGAGACGGTGGTGGAAGTCCGCGCTCGACATCGGCCCCTCGAGCCGCTCCCGCTGCAGGAAGTCCCGGATGTAGGCGTCTGTCTCGAGCAGCACCGACGAGGGGAACAGGATGTCGTAGATCCTGATAATGCCCTGCTCGTACAGCTCGACGTCGTCGAGAAACGGCGAGCCGCGGTGCAGCGTGAAGTTCATCGCGTAGTGCAGGTCGTGATAGAGGTTCGCGCCGGTGCTGATCAGAAAGTCGACTAGGCCCCGCTCCATCAGTTCGATCACGCAGCCCCCGAGCCCGGCCGGCGTCAGGGCGCCCGCCACCGTCAGACCGATCGTCGTATCGTTCTCGGGCGCGAGCATCTTGTCGGAGAAGATGTGACACGCCTCGGACAGCCGGCCAGCATTGAAGGCCTGGAAGCCCTGGTCGATGAGGCGGCGCACATCATCGCTGCCCTGGGGCCGGTAGTACCTAATGACTTTGCCGCCGAGATGTCCCGACATGGCGGGTGAACCGGGAGCACGGTGAGGCACGCGTATTCCTCCGGAAGCCGTGAACCGAACGGGAGCATCTGCCCGAACAGCCGTTCCAGCCCATGAAACCGGGCCGGCGGCTAGAGCTTAACATCTCCAATCGGCCCGAATGGGTCCGGTCCCTCTTGCTATGTCATCGAAAATGTTCAAAATAGGTACAGTGTAGAGTGGCTGGCAGGTCGGCTGCTGGCGCGCTACTGCGCGGCCAATGGACTGGCTATCGACAGCAAGTCGTTCGCGAAGGACGCGCTGGACCGGCTGTCGCGGTATCACTGGCCCGGCAATATTCGCGAGTTGGAAAGCACCGTCTCACGCGCGGCGCTGTCATCGCCGGGGCGGACCATTCGAGGCCAGGACGTCGAGTTTCTCCACGCCAGCGACGCGCCCGTCGATGAGCAGCGGGAACGTCTGCCGTCGCTGCGGGAGGCCGAACGGACGCACATCGTCCGGGTGCTGGACGAGGTCGGCTGGAACAAGAAACAGGCGTCGGAGATCCTCGAGATCAGCCGGGGCACGCTGTACCGCAAGATCCTCGAGTTCGACCTCCAGCCCGACGCCCACGTGAAGGGCGTGCGCGGCCGGGCCCGCAGCGCGGACGCCGGATAGGCCGAACGAACGGACCTCGCATGAAGCAGCTGCCGCGCCTCGCGAAGATCTACGTCGGCGCCATGGTCACCGGCGGCGGCGCGCTCCTCGTGATCTGCTTCCCGCGGGCCGAGTTCGCGGATCCCGTCCTCTTCGGCGTGCTGCTGGCTCTGTCTTCGATCAGCTCCGTCTTCAAGGTCAGCCTGCCGCTGTCGCGCGGGAGATCGACAATGTCGATCTCCTACGCCGTGGACTTTGCGGCACTGCTGCTGATCGGCCCGCACGAGACCATGCTGGTCGCGGCGGCCAGCGCGTGGACGCAATCCACGTTCAAGATCCAGGAACGCAGTCCGCTGTACCGGAAGCTGTTCAGCATGGCGTGTCTCGTGGTCGCAGTGCAGGCCGCCGGATGGGTCTACGCGCAGCTGGGCGGCACGATCGGCGAGTTCGTGCTGCTGTCGCTGCCCCTACCGCTGGCGGGCGCGGTCGCGACGTTCTTCGTGATGAACACCGCGCCGATCGCGCTGGCGATCGCCCTGACCACGCAGCAGCCGGTCTGGCGAGTGTGGAAGGAGAACTTTCGGTGGAGCACGCCGAGCTACTTCGCGGGCGCGGGCGCCGCCGCCGTCACGGCGATCATCATCGACCAATCGGGACGGTGGCTGGTGCCGTTGGCCGCCGCACCGCTCTACCTCACCTATCGCACCTACAAGGTGTACCTGGGCCGGATCGAGGATGAGCAGCGCCACGTGAAAGAGGTCTCCGACCTGCACCTGGCGACCATCGAGGCGCTCGCGCGCGCGATCGACGCGAAGGACCAGACCTCGCAGAATCACATCCGGCGTGTCCAAGTCTACGCCGCTGGTCTGGCGCGCGCGGCCGGCATGGCCGACTCCGAGATTCAGGCGGTCAAGACCGCCGCGCTCCTGCACGACATCGGCAAGCTCGCCGTGCCCGAACACATTCTGTCGAAGCCTGGCCCGTTGACGCAGGAGGAGTTCCGGACGATTCGCGCGCACCCCCAGGTCGGCGCCGACATCATCGATGCTGTGCCGTTCCCGTATCCGGTGGCCCCGCTCATCCGGAACCACCACGAGCGATGGGACGGTCATGGGTATCCGACGGGCCTGAGCGGCGAGGAGATCCCGAGGGGTGCCCGCATCCTGGCGATCGTCGACTACTTCGACGCGATCATGGCCGATCGGCCGTATCACAAGGCGATGGACGCCGAGCAGGCCCTGACGCTGCTCAAGCAGGAGGCTGGCAAGGCGCTCGACCCCTCACTGGTGACGCGGTTCATCGAGGTGTTGCCGGAACTCGAAATCGAGGCTGACCTCGAAGATCGGCCGCCACGGCGTTCGAGAGACCTCGGGCCGTCTGAACCCGACGATAGTCAGCCCGCGACCGGGTTGTCGTCGGAAGGCCCTGGTCAACCGACCGTGTTCGAAGATATCGCACGCGCGCATCGAGAGATCTACGCCCTCTACGAAATCGCGCAGGCGATGGGCGGCAGTCTGGGTATCTCCGACACGATGGCGCTCATCACCTCCAAGCTGAGCAATCTGGTGCCGTTCTCGAGCTGCGCGCTCTTCCTCTTCGACGAAGAGCATGACCTGGTCCGATGCCGCTTCGCGTCCGGCACCGACGCCGATCTGCTGAAGCAGCTCAGCGTGCCGACCGGCGCCGGCGTCACGGGGTGGGTCGCGCAGAATCGCCGAGCGCTTGTCAACGCAAGGCCAAACGCCGACCTGGAGGTAGCCACACCCAGCCTGACGGGGAGCACGCAGCTACAGTCGGCGCTGGCCTGCCCGCTCGTCTTGCACGACCGATTCATCGGAACGCTGGCCGTCTACCACGTCGAACCATCGTTCTACCGCGACGATCACCGCCGCCTCCTGGACCGCGTGTCGGAGCAGGCCGCCGCCGTCATCAACAACTCGATCTTGTTCGAGCAGACGCAGGAGGACTCGCTCACCGATCCGCTGACGGGGCTGCCCAATACGCGGTTCATGTTCATGCATCTATCGCGCGAACTCGCGCGGGCCGACCGTCTCGAATCGCAGACAGCGCTGATGGTGATGGATCTCGACAACTTCAAGAACGTCAACGACACCCACGGCCACCATGTCGGCGACCGGGCGCTATGCGAGGTCGCGACCATCCTCCGGGCCGGTATCCGCCCGTACGACATCTGTGTGCGCTACGCCGGCGACGAGTTCATCGTCGTGCTGTCGGGTTGCTCGGACGAGGAAGCGGAGAACAAGCGTCTGGAACTGCAGGCCGCCGTCGACGGGCTGGCGTTCGAGGCCCAACCGGGCAAGCAGATCGCCCTCGGCATGAGCATCGGCAAAGCGGTCTTCCCGCACGACGGTGAGGCGTACGAGGCGCTGTTGGCCGTGGCCGACAAGCGGATGTATCAGGATAAGAACAAGCGGAAACGGCGGACACGCCGCAGCGCTCGCGGTCCCGACGATGGCCCGAGCGACGGGCCCGACGTCGGCGGCCCACCCGCCGCCTCGGGACTCTGAAGATCGAACTCCTAATCGACCCAGTCAGGGCGGCGTCCCGAGAGCGCCACCGCGAGCAGCGCCGCACCGGTGGCGCCGAGCACCAACCCAGAGCCGTCGGTCAGCCAGGACTCCCATCGAAACTTGCCAACGGCGAGCGCGACCGCCGGAGCCATCAGTGTCGCCCCGACCGGCAGGGCCACGCGCCGGTCGAGAGTCAGGCGCAGCACCGAGCCCCGCACCCGCCTGAGAACCGGTGCGCTCATTGCCACGAGGCGCCGCGCCGCCGGGAGGCGGACAGGGCATCGAGGTGATCGTCCGGGGCTATCCGGAGCCGCAACTCGACGCCGACGACGCCGTCCACGGTCCGGGCCACCGCATCCGCATGGACCGCTTGTTGCTCGGCCCGCACCTCCCCGGTCAGCGTGACGGTGCCGGCGAGTGTGTCGACCGTGATCGACAGGCCGTCCAGCAGCGGATCGCTGAGGATCGCTCGCGTGACGCGCGCGGTGATCGAGGCATCATCGTAGGTGGTCACGAGGGTCGGTCCGCAGGCACCCACGGCCACCGCGAGCATGCCGGCCGCGCAGCCGATACCGACCGCCGATCTCAGGACAGCAGCCCTCACCTAGAGCCCCATGGCGTGATACCCGCCGTCGGCGAGGAGCACTTCCCCCGTGACGGCGCGGCCCGCATCGCTCAACAGGAACATCGCGGCATCGGCAACCTCACCAGCCTCGACGTTGCGTCGAAGTGGCGCGCGTTCTCGGTAGACCGAGAGGATGTCGGAAAACCCCGAGATGCCCGCCGCCGCCAGCGTCTTGATCGGCCCGGCCGAGATGGCGTTCACGCGGATCTGCTGCGGCCCGAGCTCGCTCGCCAGGTATCTGACGCTCGCCTCGAGCGCGGCCTTCGCCACACCCATCACGTTGTAGTTCGGAAAGACCCGTTCACTCCCGAGATAGGTCAGCGTCAGCAGGCTGCCGCCCTCGCGGCGCACCATCAACGGCGCCGTCGCCTGAGCCAACGCCACGAGGGAGTAGACGCTGACGTCGAGCGCGATCTGAAAATCGCCACGCGCTGTTTGCAGGAACGGCTCTTTGATCGCTTCGCGCGGCGCGAACGCCGCGGCGTGGACGAGAAAGTCCAGCCCCCCGAACTCGCGGTCGAGGCTCGCCGCCACGGCGGCGATCTGATCGTCCTGCGAGACGTCGCACGGCAGGATCAGCGGCAACTGAGTCAACGTCTCGGCAAGCTTGCGGACGTTGCCTTCGAGCCGCTCGTTGACATAGGTCAGCGCCAGGCGCGCCCCAGCGCGGTCGGCCGCCTGCGCGATCGCCCATGCGATCGACCGATTGTTGGCGATGCCGACGATGAGGCCATGCTTGCCGGAGAGATCGCTCATGGGGAACATACCTCGAACCATGCTGGTGGGCGGACCCACCGCACCGTCTCGTCGGACCGAACCGCGATCGTACGATCAGGATGACTTCTTGCCGCGCCGCGCGGATCGCGAGCGTGACTTCGAACGCTCGGACGAGCGCCCCGGACGCCGGTTGCCAGAGTCTGTGTTGGACTGGGAACGCCCCCCGTCGCGGGAGCGGCTGGCAAAGCCACCGCCGCTCCCCTGACCGCCATTGCCTGCCTGCCGTTTCCCCGAGCCCCACCCGTTGCCGTCCCGGCCGTTGCCGTTTCGGCCGTTCGACTGACGGATGGTGAACTCATGCGTGCGCCGCTCGGAGACCTGTCCCTCGATGCGCGGCAGTGTCGCGCGGATCAGTGGTCGGCGTACTGGACCTTCGTCCTTCTGGGGCGCGGATTCCCCGAGTTGGGCGTTCTCGTCTGCGTCTGCGTCTGCGTCTGCGTCTTCAGTGGCCATCATGACATCCGGTGAGACGGCCGGCGTGGTTGCCGACTCGGGGGCCGCCGCGGTGTCCTCCGCGCTCGCGGCCCCGGCCGTGGCCGGCGCATCGAGCGCAGCCGCGGCTTTGGATTTGCGTTTCGGCGGCACCTTGGCCGCCTTGTACTCGTGTTCGGCGTCGCACGTCGAGCAACGTGTCTGTTTGATCTCGTCGGACACAATCGCGACGACGGCGTGGTTCGTGACGCGGCGCTCACGCGGACAGTAGTCATCCACGTGGTCACCCAGCCGCAGCCGGCGTTCTTGCTTCAAACCCTAAAACCCAGGACTTCGAAAAGGAGTGCTCGTGCAGGCAAGAAGAGTGTAGCAGAGGACCCTGTGACGACGCAACCATGGTTGCATCGCACGCACCTGCCGTCACCCAGCATCGCGATCGGCGCGCGCGTCTCGGAGCCACGCGGTCAGGCCAGACAGCGCCTCGGCGACGGCCGTCGGATTAGTCGACTGCGGCGTTTGACGCGCCTCGACCGCGGCCCGCGCGGTGACCCGTGCCGCCACATCCTCCTCGAACAGGTCGCTGAAGACCCGCCATTCGGCCATCGAGAGTGACTCGAAATCCCGGTCAGACGCCAGCAGATCGCGCACGATGCGACCGACCAGGGCGTGCGCGTCCCGAAACGCCATCCCGCGCGACACGAGGTAGTCCGCGACTTCCGTCGCCAGCAGCAAGCCCGAGGCCGCCGCCTGCGTGCGCGCGCCGGCCACCGAGAGACTGCTGATGACCGCGGCCACGGCGGCGGCGGATCCCCGCACGGTGTCCTCTGCGTCGAACAAGGCCTCCTTGTCCTCCTGCAGATCCTTGTTGTAGCCGCTCGGAAGCCCCTTCATGCTCGCGAGCCAGCCCGTCAACCTGCCGATGGCCCGCCCGCTCTTGCCGCGCACGAGTTCGAGCGGGTCGGGGTTCTTCTTCTGCGGCATCAAGCTGCTGCCCGTCGTCACAGCATCAGCAAGCTCGAAGAACCCGAACTCCTCGCTGCTGAAGATGATGAGGTCTTCCGCGATCCGACTCAGGTGAACCATCGTCAACGCGCACGCGTGCAGGAAGCTGGCGACGAAGTCACGATCGGCGGTCGCGTCCAAACTGTTGGCCACGACCCGCGAAAATCCCAGGCGCGCCGCGAGGCCGGCCGTGTCGATGGCATAGCTCGATCCGGCAATCGCTCCGGATCCAAGCGGCATGGCGTCGGCCTCGTCACGCACATGGTCGAACCGCGCGTCGTCGCGGCGGAGTGCTTCGGCATGCGCCAAGAAGAAGTGCGCAACCAGTATCGGCTGCGCCCTGCGGAGGTGCGTGTAAGCCGGCATGAGTGTTCCGCCGGACGACCCGGCCTGCTCGACGAGCGCCGAGATCACGCCCCGGAGCTGGCCTTGCAGATCGAGCGCCACGCGTCGCACGTAGAGCCGGAGATCGACCGAGACCTGGTCGTTGCGGGAGCGTCCCGTATGGAGCCGCTTGCCGGCCTCGCCGACACGCGCGACGAGCTGTCGCTCGACGAACGCGTGGACATCCTCGTCCGTGCCCGCCACGAAGGTCGGGTCGCGCCGACCGGTCTCGAGAATCTCGTCGAGCGCCGCCGCCATCGCCGTCGCGTCCTCGGCACTCAGCACGCCGGCCGCCGCCAGCGCCTCGACCCACGCGAGGCTGCCCGTCACGTCGTCCTCGAACAGCCGCCGATCGAAGGCGAAGGACGACTGGAACCCGAACACGTCGGCGTCGGGCGCCTCGGCGAATCGGCCGGACCAGAGATGCTTCGTCATCCCCCGCTCTTCTGCGCTTTGGCCGCCGCGGTTGGGCGAAGTCCTTCCGGCGCCTTGCGCGCGGCCGTCTCGACCGGCAGCCCGAAGATCTTGATGAAGCCTTCGGCGGCAGTGTGATCGAACTGATCCTCGGCATCGTAGGTCGCCAGCGCATGCTCGTAGAGCGCAAACGGCGACTGGCGGCCGACCACCCGGCAGTCGCCCTTGAAGAGCTTGAGCCGGATCGTGCCGGTCACGCGCGTCTGCACGTAGGCCGTGAACGCGTCGATCGCTTCACGTGTCGGCGTGAACCAGAGGCCGTCGTAGACGAGGTCGGCATAGGTCCCGGCGAGGTCGCGCTTCAACCGCTCGAGATCACGCGGGATGACCATCATCTCCAGCTCGCGATGCGCCATGTGCAGGACGGTCGCCGCGGGCGCCTCGTAGATCTCCCGCGACTTGATGCCGACGAGCCGGTTCTCCACCATGTCGATCCGCCCAACGCCGTGGGAGCCGGCGATCGTGTCCACGCTGTGAATCAATTCGAGGAGCGGCATGGCGACTCCGTTCACCTCGGTCGGGACACCCTCCGCGAACTGGATCTCGACGTAGGCCGGAGCATCCGGACACTCGGACGGCGACCGGGTCATCGTGTAGATCTCCTCCGGCGGCTCGGTCCACGGATCCTCGAGCACGCCGCACTCGATCGACCGGCCCCAGAGATTTGAATCGGTGCTGTAAGGACTGTCGACCGTGGCCGGCACCGGGATGCCGCGCTGCTCGGCGTAGGCGATCTCATCGGGCCGACTCATCTGCCAGACGCGGGCGGGCGCAATGACGCGAATGGCCGGGTTCAGGGCCCGGGCCGAGACATCGATCCGCACCTGATCGTTGCCCTTGCCGGTGCACCCATGGGCGATGGCCGTCGCGTCTTCCATCTCGGCGATCTCGATGAGGCGCTTGGCAATCAGCGGCCGGCCCAGCGACGTCGCCATCGGGTACCGGCCTTCGTACAACGCACCGACTTGCAAATTCGGAAGGATGTACTCGCGCACGAACTCCTCCCGCACGTCGAGCACATGGGCCCTGACGGCGCCCACCGCCAGCGCACGCTCACGAACGTCGTCGAGCTCCTTGCCCTGCCCCATGTCGAGCGTCACGGCGATGATCTCGGCGTCGTGCTGCTCGGCCAGCCACGGAATGGCGATCGAGGTATCGAGGCCGCCCGAATATGCGAGTACGATCCGTTCCATCAGTTCATCTCCTTCTCGATTTGCACAGTCTTCAGCGTCAGGCCTTGGCCCATGTCTCGAACCGCTTCGCGATGTCGGCCGCCGCGCGACGGTGGCGGCCGATGACGAGAATCGTGTCGTCCCCGCCGATCGTGCCGACAACCTCGTGGTAGGCGGCCTGGTCGATCGCCAGTGCCAGCAACTGGGCTTCACCGGGGTCGGTCTTCAGCACGATCAGCTGCTCGACCCGGTCGATCCGCTTCAGGTAGTCGGCGACGGCGCGCTGGACCTCGGCGCGCGGGTCGGTGGCTCGCGCCGGGGCAATGTCAGCTCGTTGGTACGCCCCATCCGCCGCCCGCTTGACCAGGCCGAGCTCCTTGATGTCGCGGGACAGCGTGGCCTGGGTTGCGTCGAACCCCTGCCGTTTCAGGAGTTTCCGCAGTACGGCCTGACTGTGGATGGCCTCGTGGCTGACGAGGTCGACGATGGCGGCCTGGCGAAACTGCTTCATGGCCTATGCGTCGACGCGCACCCGAAAAGACGCTGGTTTCATTGACCCGTTGCCGTGAATGTGGTATATATATTCTGTTAACTGTATAAATATACATCAGTCGGGTGAATATGCAAACAGTGCGGGTGGGGGTGGCGGGCGCCACCGGGTACGCGGGCCAGGAACTCCTCGCGATCCTATCGCGCCACCCGCGCGTCTCCCTGACCGCGGCGATGTCCTCGGGCACCGGCCAGACGGAGTTGCCGCGGCTCGCGGGCGTATGGGACGGCCGCGTGGAACCGCTGTCGATCGACCAGCTCGCCGACGTCGCGGCCGTCTTCCTGGCGCTCCCCGACCCGATCACGGCCGAGGTCGCGCCGGCGCTGGTGGCACGCGGCGTCCGCGTCTTCGATCTCTCCGGCACGTTCCGCCTACGCGATGCCGAGCAGCGCGCGAAGTGGTATCCGCCGACGCCCGACGAGGCCGCAACGGCGGCAGTCTACGGTCTGCCCGAACACCATCGCGAAGCGCTGCCGGGGGCGTCGCTCGTCGCATGTCCGGGATGCTACCCAACGGCCGCCATCCTCGCGCTCCGCCCGCTGGTGACGGCGGGCCTGCTGACCGGCGATCTCGTCGTCGACGCCAAGTCGGGAATCTCGGGCGCCGGCAAGACGCCGAGCGAGCGGACCCACTTCTCTGCCAGTCACGGCAACGTCGCGGCGTACAAGGTGTTCACGCACCGCCACACCGCCGAGATCGAGCAGGAGCTTCAGGTGCCGGTGACCTTCGTCCCGCATCTCGTCCCACTCGACCGCGGCATCCTGGAGACGATCTACGCTCGCGTCCGGCCAGGTGCCGGAGCGCGTGAGGTCGAGGCAACGCTCCGGGCGGCGTACGACGAAGCAGCCTTCGTCCGCCTCCGGGGAGCGACCTTGCCGGAGATCCGGGACGTGGTCCACACGAACTTCTGCGACATCGGGTGGTCAGTGCACGACGACGGCCGCCTCGTGGTCGTCGCCTGTCTCGACAATCTGGTCAAGGGCGCCGCCGGGCAGGCGGTGCAGGCCTTCAACATCGCGTTCGGCCTCGACGAGCGCGATGGGCTGCGCTGAGGAGGGCGACGCCACGGTGCCCGAATCCCCTCAAGCTGTCGCTGCCGGCCCGATCGTCCTGAAGCTCGGCGGTGAACTGGTCGACTCGCCGATGGCGGCCGAGCGTACCGCGGCCCTCATCGCCCGGAGCGCCGGCCAGCGACCGATCGTGGTCGTCCACGGCGGCGGACGCGAGATCAACGCCGAACTGGCGAAGGCCGGGTTCGACAAGCGCGCCGTCGACGGTCTGCGAGTGACGGATCAGACGACGCTCGACCTCGTCGTCGGCGTCCTGGCCGGCCGAGTCAACACGCGGCTCGTCGCAGCCGTGACCCAGGCCGGCATCCCGGCGGTCGGCCTGACTGGCGCCGATGACAGCATCGGTCTCTGCCGTCGAGCCGAACCGTACCGCGCCCTGGATGGAAGCACCGTCGACCTGGGCTTCGTGGGACAGCCGGTGTCGACCGAAGCACCGCGGCTGCTCGACCGGCTCCGGCGGGCGGGCTTCACTCCGGTCATCGCGTGCATCGGGGTCACTGAAGACGGGCAGTTGCTCAACGTGAACGCCGACGCGCTCGCTGCACAGCTGGCGGTGAATCTGAAGGCGGGCCGGCTCGTCATCGCGGGCACGACGCCCGGCGTCCTTGGTAGCGACGGCCGATCGGTCGAGCGTCTGGACGACGCGGCGATCGACGACCTCAAGGCCAGGGGCGACGTCAGTGCCGGCATGGTTGCCAAGCTCGACGCCTGCCGCATGGCCAGCGAGGGCGGTGTCGAGGCGGTCGTCATCGCCGACGGCCGCGAGACCATCGACCTCGAGTTACTACCGGGAACCGTCGTGGTGGCGCGCCGGGCGCCCATCGACGCGCCCGGAGCCGCGGCGAGCCAGGAGAGCCGATCGTGACGAGCAAGGACATTCTCGCGGCCGAAGCCGCGCACATCCTGCAAACCTACAAGCGTGCACCGATCGTGTTCTCGCGCGGTAGCGGTGTGCATCTGTTCGACGACTCGGGACAGGCGTACACCGACCTGCTGTCGGGCATCGGCGTAGCGTCGCTCGGCCATGCCCACCCCGGGCTCGCTGCGGCCATCGCCGACCAGGCCAAGACGTTGGTGCACACGTCGAACCTCTACTTCCACCCGCTCCAAGGACAGCTCGCGGCCCGGCTCGCGGAGCTATCGGGATTGCCTCGGGCCTTCTTCTGCAACAGTGGTTCGGAGGCCGTCGAAGCGTGCCTCAAGTTCGCGCGCCGCTACTGGCACACCGCGGGCGACAAGACCCGAAGCGAGGTCATCGCACTTGAGCGTTCGTTCCACGGTCGAACACTCGGCGCGCTCTCGACCACCTGGCAGCCTTCGTACCGCGAGCCGTTCCAGCCGCTCGTCCCCGGCGTCACCTTCGTCCCCGCCGAGGCCGATACGCTCACCGCGGCCATCTCGTCCACGACGCAAGCGGTCATCGTGGAGCCGCTCCAGGGCGAAGGCGGCATCCGTCCGCTGCCACCCGAGGTCGCACGCGCGCTGCAGCAGGCGTGCGACGACACCGGCGCGCTGCTGATCGCCGACGAGGTCCAGTGCGGACTCGGGCGCACGGGGCACCCGTTCTTCTTCCAGGCGCTCGACCTCCGCCCCGACCTGATCTCGGTGGGCAAGGCCCTCGGCGCGGGCTTTCCCGTCGGCGCGGCGCTCGTCGGCGATCGCGTCGCCGCCGCGGTTGCCTACGGCGATCACGGCAGCACCTACGGCGGAAACCTGCTCGCATGCCGGGCGGCCCTCGTCTTTCTCGAAGAACTGATGGACCACGGCCTCCTCGACCATGTCCGGACCGTCGGCGCGATCGCCCAGCAGCGACTGCGCGCGCTGGCGGACCGGCACGCCGCCATCACCGATGTCCGCGGTGCCGGCGTGATGTGGGGGATCGAAGTCGACGCCGAGGCGCCCGAGGGCGCTGACGTCGCGGCCGTCGCGACCGCCGCGCTCGAGCGCCGGCTGCTCGTGAACCGGACCGCCGGGAACGTCGTCCGCCTGCTGCCGCCGCTGACGATCACCGCGGAGGAACTTGGCGCCGCACTCGACACGCTGGACACGTCGTTCGACTCCGTCCTCGGAGGGACGTCGTGACCGCCACGGTGTACGCCCCGGTGACCGCTCCGCAACGATCGATCGTGTCCCCAAAGACCAAGGGCATGCGGCATGCGACGATCCGGGCGGCCACCGTGGTGGATGCCGCCCGGCTGCACCAACTCATCGCCGATCATCTGGCCGAAGGACGACTGCTACCGCGCGGGTTGCCCGACCTCGAAGCCCACGCGACGCGCTTCTTCGTCGCCACCGCGGGCGAGGCGATCGTGGGCTGTGCGGAACTCGCCCCGCTCGGGCGCTCGGTCGCGGAGGTCCGCTCGCTGGCGGTCGAGGCGTCGCATCGGGGTGTTGGCGTTGGTGCCGCCCTGATCGGTGCGGTCATCGCGAAGGCGCGCGCGGGATACTTCGCCCGTCTCTCAGCATTCACCCACGAACCCGCACCCTTCGTCCGCAGGGGCTTCTCAATCGTGCCGCGACTCTGGGTCCCGCAGAAGATCGCCACCGACTGCGTCACCTGCGACCGTCTCCGCCACTGCGAGCAACGGGCGCTCCTTCTCGATCTCCGATCGGCCGGAACCTCGCCAGAGGCGCCGCCGCAGGTCGCGTGACCGGACATCGGTACCAACGATGAGTTCTGACAAGGACATCGCCGGCGGCGTCACCGCGCCGGACGAGTTCCGCGCCGCAGGCGTGGCCTGCGGCATCAAGGCCGACGGACTCGACCTCGCGGTCGTGGACGCCGGCACCGCAGTACCGGCCGCCGCGGTGTTCACGACGAACCTCGTCACGGCGGCACCGGTCCTGCTGTCGCGGGCGCATCTCGAACAGAGTGGGGCGCGGGCGCGCGCAGTCGTCATCAACAGCGGTTGCGCGAACGCGTGCACCGGAGATGCCGGCATGGCCGTGGCTCGCGCGATGGCAGACGCCGGCGCGGAACACCTGGACTGCACCCCCGCGGAGATCCTCGTCGCCTCGACCGGCGTCATCGGCGTCGAACTCGACAGCGCGAAGGTCGGGCGCGGGATCGCTGCCGCTTCGTCCGCGGTCAGCCGGGAGGGGCATCTGGATGCGGCCCGGGCCATTCTGACGACCGATCTGGGCCCGAAGGAATCGGCGGCGCGAGCCGAAACCAGCGCCGGTGACTTCCGCGTAGGCGGCATGGCCAAGGGCGCCGGCATGATCGAACCGAACATGGCGACGATGCTCGCCGTGCTGACGACTGACGCGAAGGTCGACGCGGCGCGCCTGCAGCTTGCGCTGCGCCAGGCAGTGGACGACACGTTCAACGCCATCACGGTGGACGGCGAATGTTCGACCAACGACACCGTCTTCGCGCTGGCGAGCGGCGCCAGCGACGTCGAGATCGACGACGCCACCTTCCCGACGCTCGTCGACACATTCCGAGTGGTCGCGCGCGATCTCGCGGTGGCGATCGTGCGAGGCGGTGAAGGCGCCAGCAAGCTGGTGGCGATCCGCGCGCACGGCGCCCGATCGCTGGACGACGCGCGGCACGCCGCCCATACGCTTGCCAACTCGCTGCTGGTCAAGACCGCGGTGCACGGTGGCGATCCCAACTGGGGCCGGCTCGTGGCCGCCGCCGGACGCGCCGGCGTGGCGTTCGATCCCTCACGGGCTGTCGTCAAGATCGGCGACACGGTGCTCTTCGAGCACGGTCGCCCATTCGACGATCGGGCGCCGGACGCGGCGGAACACCTGCGCGGCACCGATATCGAGATTCAGGTCGACCTCGGCGTCGGCACCCACGAGGCGACGGTCTGGACCTGCGACCTCAGCGCCGAGTACGTGCGAATCAATTCGGAGTACCGAACGTAGGTAGGCACCAATGCAGAAGGACTTCCTGTCGATCCTCGATCTGACCGCCGACGAACTGTCGGACTGCCTCGACCTCGCCGCACGGCTCAAGGCCGATCGCCCGCTTCGCCGCAACGCGCCGACGGCGAACGCGCTGGACGGTCGCCACGTGGCGATGCTGTTCGACAAGCCGTCACTCCGGACGTTGGCCACGTTCGAGATCGCCGTCAGGGAACTGGGCGGCGAGATTATCGACCCCCCGGCCGACTCGACATTGGGCGGCCGGGAGGCCCTGTCCGACGTCGCACTCAATCTCGAGCGGTGGGTGGCGGCCGCGGTGATCCGCACGTTCGCTCAGACCCGGCTGGCTGAGTTCGCCCAGGTGACCAGACGGCTGCACGTCGTCAACGCCCTGAGCGACGCGGAGCATCCCTGCCAGGCCCTGGCCGACATGCTGACGCTGCGCGAGTGTTGGGGGACATTGGCCGGCCGCACGCTGGCCTACGTTGGCGACGGCAACAATGTCGCCACCTCGCTGGCGCAGGCCGGTGCGATGCTCGGCCTGCGGGTGCGGCTTGCGTCGCCGGACGGCTACGAGCTCTCGGATCGCGTCGTTGACGCGGCGAACGCCGGTGGGCGGCTCGGATCGATCGAACGATTCGTCGACGCGCCCGAGGCAGTCGCCGGTGCCGACGCGGTGTACACCGACACCTGGACCTCGATGGGCCAGGAGGATGAGTCGGCGGCACGCCATCGAGCCTTCCAGCCGTATCAGGCCAACGCGGCCCTGCTGGCGAAGGCGAAGCCCGACGCAGTCTTCATGCACTGCCTGCCGGCACACCGCGGGGAGGAGGTCACCGACGAGGTGATCGACTCGCCCGCGTCGATCGTCCTCGAACAGTCGGAGAACCGGCTGCACACGGAGAAGGCACTCCTGGCGATGCTCCTGGCCGAGCCGCGCTAGCCGCCGCGGTCGCGCCACTCGGCGCGAGGCGGCCGGAGCGGCTGGTATACTCCCCCGGGAAAGGACCACCACCGATGCTCGAAACGATTGTGCAAGCCAATGCTTGGCTGAACGGCTACGTCTGGGGCGCGCCGATGATCGTGCTCCTCATGGGCACGGGCCTACTGCTGACGGTGCTCACCGGCGCGGTGCAGTTCCGCTATCTCGGCTTCGCCCTGCGGGAAGTGCTGGGCAAGCTGACCCAGAAGAGCACGGGCGAAGGCGACGTGACCCCGTTCCAGGCGGTGGCAACTGCGCTCGCCTCGACCGTCGGCGTGGGCAACATCGCCGGCGTGGCCACCGCGCTGACCCTGGGCGGTCCCGGTGCGCTGTTCTGGCTCTGGATCTCCGGCCTGCTCGGCATGTGTACGAAGTTCGCCGAGATCGTCATCGCGCTGCACTATCGCGAGCCGGACTCGACGGGCACGATGCGCGGCGGCGCGATGTACACGCTGAGCAAGGGCCTGGGGCTGCCGTGGCTGGGCACGATCTTCGCGCTGCTGACCTCGCTGGCCGCCTTCGGCATCGGCAACATGGTGCAAGCGAACTCGGTGGCCGACAGCCTCGAGTCGAGCTTCGGGATCGCCCCGGCAGTAACCGGCGTCGTCCTGGCAGTGCTCACGGCGGCGGTCATCCTCGGCGGCATCAAGCGGATCGGCGAGGTCACGCAGGTGCTCGTGCCGTTCATGAGCATCCTGTACCTCGGCGGCGGCCTGATCATCATCGCGCTCCACATCGCCGACATCCCCGGCGCCATCGCACTGGTCTTCGAGGGCGCGTTCAGCGGCACGGCCGCCACCGGCGGCTTTGCCGGCGCGACCGTCGGCCTGGCGCTCCGCTTCGGAATCGCGCGTGGCCTGTTCTCGAACGAGGCCGGCCTGGGCAGCGCGCCGATGGTGCACTCGGCAGCGAAGACTGATCATCCGGTGCGGCAGGGGCTCTACGGGATCTTCGAGGTGTTCGTGGACACGGTTCTGGTCTGCACGATCACCGGTCTGGCGATCCTGGTCACGGGCGCCTGGACGAGCGGCCTGGACGGCGCGACGCTCTCCGGCGAGGCGTTCCGCCTCGGGCTGCCGGGCGGCCTCGGCAACATCATCGTCACCGCCAGCGTCCTGCTCTTCTCGTTCTCTACGGTAATCGGCTGGAGCTACTACGGTGAGACTGGCATCGTCTACCTGTTCGGCGCGAAGGTTGCGACGCCCTACCGGATCGCCTGGCTGATCTTCATCTACCTGGGCGCCACCGGCTCGCTACAGCTCATCTGGAGCGTCGCCGACACGCTGAACGGCCTGATGGCGATTCCGAACCTGGTGTCGGTGCTCTTCTCGATCCCGATCCTGCTGAAGCTGACGAAGGAATTCTTCGGCAAGCAGCGCTGAGGCCGTGATCGTTAGGGCGCGAGGCTGGGCGTTGCGGCCAAGGACCAGGCGGCTCTGCTTCGCGCCAGCCGATCGCGTGAAGGTCATCACGTTGCCACTGGGGAAATCGAGCCGCAAGCGATCGCCGTCCCGGCTCACTGTGCACGGTTCCTGGGGAGCGTCGTCGTCGGGTCCGCGTGCGACCATCCTGAGTTCGCTTGCAGCCAGCCCGGGCATCGCGTCGCCAGCCGACAGGGGGTAGCGATGCGTGAAGACCAGTTGGTCGCCTGAGGTCGAGAACGACCCGCCCTCGCCAGAGCCGCGCTTCGCGTCGGTGCCGTCCATCACGAAGAAGAGCACGGTCCAGTCGTTTCCGGTGAAGAAGATCCGGCCGGCCACCCGATGCTCGGTGCCGTCGGCCAGGATGTAGCGCTGGGCGTCCCACGCCCCCTGGATGTCGACGTCCTGGGCCGCCGCCGCGGGCCCGGCCGCGGCCACCAGGCCGAGTACGACGAGCCACAACCCCACGCGGATCGCGCGCTCAGGGTTTCGTGTTCGCGTCTTCATCTGCATCCCAGAACTCCTCCAGCGGCACGCCCAGCCCATCAGCCAGGCGGTTGACGAACGCGTAGTAGCCGGTCACCAGATTGATGTCCAGCACGGCCCGATCGGAGAACCCGGCGATCCGGAGGCGATCGATGTCAGCCTCGGCGACGGTCCACGGCTCGCGCGCGAGCTTCACGGCGTAGTCCAGCATCGCACGGTCGGCCTCCGCCAGATCGGCGTCGCGATAGTCCACGGCCAACTGCTCGACCACGCGGTCATCACACTTGAGTCGACGCAGACCCGCTGCGTGATGGCGGATTCAATAGTGGCACTGGTTCGCGGCCGATACCGCGACCGCGACCATTTCCCGCTGAATCCTGGAGAGTGGCGACCGGCCGTACATCACCAGCTTGTAGAAATCGAGGTGCACCTGCAGTGACTTCGGGTGCAGGCTGTGGATCTTCAGAATGTTGTCGACGTGACCGCGCGGATCGCGCGACGCCGCGTACAGCGTGGCGAGCTCGGGATCGAGATCCGGCGCGTCCTCATCGACCGTTTCGATCCATGGCCGGCGGGCATCATCGGGCATGACGGTGGCACGGTACGCCAAGGAGGTCGGCGCGTGCAAGCGGACGGCGCCGTCAGGGATTCCGGTTGGCCGCGACGGTGCCTTCCCACGTGGCCACCGGCAGATCGTCGCGGTTGCCCCACTCGTCCCACGACCCGAGATACAACCGGACCCGGTCGTAGCCGACGAGGTGCATCGCGAAGAGTTCGTGCGCCGAGCGGCCGCCGCCTTCGCAGTAGGCGATGATCTCGTCGCCCGGGTCGAGAGCGGCAAACAGCGCGCGCAGCTCCGATGCCGACCTGAACGTCTTCAGCTCCGGGTCGAACGTCTCTTCCCAGTAGATCGCGGTCGCCGAGGGAATGATGCCGCCGCGCGTCGCGCCTCTGAGGTCGCGGCCCGCCAGTTCGTCGACCGTCCGGGTGTCGACGAACCGGGTGCCGGGCCGATCGATCGCGTCGCGGACCTCCTCGGCCGTGACGATCCAGGCCATGTCCGGCTTCGGCTCGAACTCGGTCCGTGTGACCTCGGTCGATTCGGCGGTCGTCGGCAGGTCCTCGCGGGTCCAGGCGTCCCAGCCACCATCGAGGATCGCGACCTCGGTGTGGCCGAGTGTGCGCAGGACCAGCCAGGGCCGGGTGCCGTACACCCCGCCGCGGTCGTCGTAGAAGATGACGCGCGTGTCGTTGCCGATCCCGATCGCCTCGAGCTCTTCTGTAAAGGCTTCCGCAGACGGAAGGAACGTCGGCGGGTTCTCCGCGTCGCGGGAGGTCGCGATGTCGAGATAGACCGCGCCCGGAATGTGACTCTCGTCGTAGCCGGCACGACGCGTGTCGACGATCCGGATGGTGGGGTCGTCCAGATGACCGGCGAGCCAGACCGTGTCGACCAGCATCTCCGGTCTCGTGTAACCGGCGTCGGTTGCGGCGGCGGATTCGGGCTCGGCCGACGCCACGTCGTTCACCGATGCAGGCCGGCCGCAGGCGGAAGCGACGAGCCCTAACGCCAGCACCCAGACGGTGCGAGCATGCGGCCGCGACCGCCGGCTCATCAGTCCCTGCCTGGAATCACTCTTCGACATAGTCGAGGTCCTTGCCATACGTATCCTCCAGCCGGCCGAGGGCGACGAAGGCGACGATGATGGCGATGGCGCCCACCAGTGCGGCACTGCCCCTGATCCCGAGATAAGTCGCCGCGAACTGAAACGCCAGCGTCACGACCACCACCGAGCCGCGGACGAAGTTCGGCGTCGTGGTGGCTGCCGTGGCACGGATGTTCGTGCCAAACAGTTCCGAGGCCATCAGGACGAACACGGCCCAGTAGCCATTGGCGACGCCCAGCGCGAAACAGACAGCGTAGAAAAACCGGAGCGAGAGGCCGCCGACGAGAAAGTAGACCACAACCAGGACCGCGCTCGCCGTCATGGACGCACGAACGACCTTCGTGCGGGTTCGCCAGACCTGGCTGAGCGTGCCTGTCAGGAGACTTCCGAGCGACAGGCCGATGTAACAGAACATGATGGCCTGGCCGGCCACCGGCAGCTCGTCCATCCCCAGCGCTCGGCCGAATTCAGGTGCGAAGGTGACCAGGATGCCGACCACGTACCAGATCGGCACGCCGATGAGGATGACGGCCAGGTAGCGCATCCGGCGCTCGGCGGTACGGAAGAGCATGAAGAAGTCCCCGCGCGACACCGTCTGCTGCCGCACCTGCTCGAACATCCCGGACTCCGCGACGCCGATGCGCAAGATCAGCAGTGCGACCCCCATCCCTCCGCCCACGAAGTACGCGGTCCGCCAGGTGAAGAAGTCGCCCACGAGCGCGCCGACGACCGCGCCGAGGATGCCGACGGCCGAGATGATCATCGCGCCGTAGCCGCGCGTCTCCTTCGACATGACCTCGCTGACGAGCGTCACGCCGGCGCCGAGCTCGCCGGCCAGCCCGACGCCCGCGACAAAGCGCCACGCCGCGTAGGCTTCCACGGAGTTCACGAAGCCGTTCGCGATGTTGGCGATCGAATACATCGCGATCGACCCGAACAGCACCGAGAGCCGACCCCGGCGATCGCCGAGCACGCCCCAGAGGATGCCGCCCACAAGCATCCCGCCCATCTGCATGTTGAGCAGCAGCACGCCGGGCGAGAGTAGATCGTCCTGGGCGACGCCGATATCGATCAGGCTCTCGACTCGGACGATCGCGAACAGGATCAGGTCGTAGATGTCGACGAAGTAGCCGAGCGCTGCGACGAGCACGACCAGGAACGTCTTGCGTCGTGTCTGCTCGTAGGTGGCCGGCGTCGCGGGTGGTGGATTCATGGCCGTTCATCTTACCCGCGGATGTGTGGACGCCGTGTCGTTCGAGGCGCAGCTCCGAGGTGGAACTGCCGATCACCGAAACACATCGAACAGGTGGCTGTACTTGACGGTGAAGCTGCGCCCGGCCGATTCCGGCGTCAGCCCGTCGAGGCCGCGCGTGTCGTTGTAGACGAGAAACAGCCCGGTGTTGGCATCGCCGAGAAGGCCGAATCTGAGATTCGCAGACCAGAGGTCGGCCTGATCGTTGTACTGGATCAAGCTCTGCACGAACATCCGTGGCGTAAACGAGTACGACGTCCGCGAGATGATGAGATCAGTGATGAAACTGCCACCGGGCAAGGTGACGTCGTTATGGCTCACGCTCAGTTCGGTGTTGAAGGCCTCGCCGACCCTCAGCCGCACCGACGGCGCAATGCTCGTGCGCTCGCCGCCGAAGAAGCCGCCGGCCAAGACGGTGAGCCGCGCGCTCAGAGGCGCGCCCTGGTCGGAGAACAAGATGATGATCGCTTCCGAGTGGTCGTAGGTGCCGGCGGGCACGATGACACCGGGGGAGATCTCGAACGGCTCGGGGACCCCCTCTGTGGTCAGGTTCATCCCGGTCTGGACCGTGGCACCGTTCCTGAACTCGGTGTGGTTGTCGATGTGAATGAACTGGGTTTCCTGGAAGCCCTCGAGGTCCCAGAAGACGTCGTAGTTCACGTGCGGGCGCAGTTCGAGCACATTGAACGGCGCGTCGGGCCCAAGCCGAAATACTCGTTGCACGCGACCGCTCACACTGCGGAATCCGCTGCGCGTCAGGAAGCCGACCTCGGGATTGAAGTTGTCTCCGATCTCCGTGTAGGCGTTCCGGATCTCCCACTCCTCCGAGTTGTACGTGAAGCCCAGGCTGTAGGCGTGCTCCCGACCGCTGAGGCCGGGCGTCTGTGTGCGGGCAACGAAACTGGTGACCGTCGTGTTCTGGCCGATGCCCAAGCGTCCGTCGAACCCGTAGGTCCGGTTGTAGTCGTCCTCGCCGGCCTGATCGCCCGATGCCTGCCGGTTGACGAAGATGCCGCCTATGTTCGACCGGTTGGCAAGGTCCTTCCGGACTCGCGCGACGGTGAAGTTGTTCGACGGCGCCACGCCGTCGACCGACTCGGTCTGCATGTTGAGCAGGCCGACGTTGACGTTGCCACCCACCTGACCCGAGAGCCGGCCGCCGCCGACGATCGGCACCACCTCGCCTGACGGGCCGATGCCGATCCGCCGGCTGAAGAACAGTTCGGCCGAACCGGTGTTCCCCACCCCGAACAGCCCGGCATTCTCGAGGAAGAACGGCCGCTTCTCCGGGAAGAACAGATTGAACCGGTCCAGGTTGATCTGCTGGTCATCGACCTCGACCTGCGCGAAGTCGGTGTTGTAGGTGGCGTCCAGAGTCAGACTCGGCGTCAGGCTGTACTTGAGATCGACGCCGGCATCACCCAGCACCACATCGCCATCCTCGAACTCGTTCGAGATCGCGTCGCCGAGGACGTAGGGCATGATCTTCAGATTCTTCTGGGGTGGTAGCACCAGGCCCTGCAGTTGGCCCGCCAGCGACAGCCGGTAGATGCTGAACTGGCGCGGCAATGCTGCCCAGAACGCCGTCTCGTTCCGCCGCCGGATGTTCCGCTGGAAGTTGAGACCCCAGGTCTGACTTTCACCGTTGGGGTAGCGCAGCGTTCTGAACGGGATCGCGAATTCGGCGCTCCACCCGATCTCGGACACCTCGGTCCGGACCTCCCAGGAACCGTCCCAGTTGAGGTTGAACCCACGACCCGCGCCCCCCTGCTGACGCCCGCCGCCGCCACCCCGGCCGCCGCCGACGAAGCCGTCGCTGCCCTGGCCTTCGTTCGTCACCTGACCGTCGTACTCGAGACCGGAGGGGTTCGTCCCGAAGACGAAGCCGTTCTGCTGGTCGAGGTAGGTGTCGAGGATGATCTGAAACGAGTCGGTTTCGGTGAGAGGCGAGTCGCGACGACTGTCCGACACGATGATCGTCGACGGATCGCCGTCGTAGCAGATGATGCCGAAGTACAACGTGTCGGCGGAATAGGCGATCCGCACCTCGGTCCGCTCAGACGAAGGCTGCCCTTCGTCGGGGGTCGTCTGCGTGAACCCGGTCACCGGTGCGATCGCCGTCCAGACCGGATCGTCGACCACGCGACCGTCCATCGCCGGCACCACGTCAATCGGCTCCGCCGTCGCGCCGGGGAACTCCACCGCGCGCTCCTGCGCCGCAGCTGCGGCACCGCTCGCCGCGATGGCCACTGCGATCAGAATCACGATTCGCCAGTGGTCGGATGTCCGATACGCCTCTCGCCTCATCTGCACCGCCTACTCCTCGCCGATCCGCTCGGCGCGGCTCACGCCGCACGGCCGATCTTCTCATCATAGTCCGAGCGAAGGGACGCGACGTCAGACGCCGAAGCGTTCCGGATCCCAGGTCAGACCCAGCGCGCCGGGTGGCGCCATGTACCCAAGGAGGGCGGATGCAGCCACGACGGCCGGGCTCGCCAGGTAGCCCTCGCCTCCGAGCCCCATCCGGTTCTGCCAGTTCCGGTTGAAGGACGTGATCGCGCGCTGGCCGCGCTGCAACGCGTCGGGTCCCTGCCCGAAGCACGGACCGCACCACGATTGTCGGATCTCTCCGCCGACGGCCCGGAAGATCTCCGCGACCGAATCGCCGCCGAGCCGCGGATCGGGCTGCTCGATCTGCCGCGCGATACCGCCCGAACCGGGGAAGACGATGAGCGCGGTCGCGGCCCGCGCCGCACCTGACTCGCGGCCGGCGCGCAGCACCAGCGCCGCTGACAGCAGATCGTCGTAGCTGCCGTTCGTGCAGGAACCGATGAGCGCCTTGTCGAACACGATCCGCTCGCGTGCGACCTCATCGGCAGGAAACGCGTTCCCGGGACTGAAGGGCTTGGCGATCATCGGCACGACGTCGGCCAGCGGCAACTCCTCGTCCACGTCATACACCGCGTCGGGGCCCGGCCGGAGGGCTGGATACGGCAGCGCGTGCACCCCCTTGGCGCGGTACCAGGCCTCCGTCACCGCATCCTGGGCAAAGACCCCGTTCATCGCCTCGCCCTCCGCCATCATGTTGGCGATGGTGTTGCGATACGCCATCGGCAGCCGGCCGTCGGCGTCGACGAACTCAACCGACATCCCCTCCGCCTGCTGCTGGCCCCAGCGGCGCAGCAGCTCGAGCACGATGTCCTTGCCACTCGTCCACGGTTGCACGCGTCCGCTGAAAACGACGCGCCGCGAACGGGCCGGCGTGAAGTAGACGTAGCCGGTCGACCAGCCGAACCCCAGCGTCGTTGAACCGACGCCCACGCCGACCGCGCCGTAGGCACCGTAGGCCCGGCTGTGCGAGTCGGCGCCGGGGATGAACTGGCCGGGCAGGACCAGGCCTTGCTCCGGGAAATAGAGATGGAAGATGCCGTCCCCCGGTGTCGCGTAGTACGGCTTCTCGAGATCGTGCTGCCGCGCGAACTCCCTGCCGATCCCGGTCTGCCTATCGTCGATCGCCTGACCGGTGAAGACGAAGTGGTCGTTGGCGATGGCCGCTTGCCGCGGGAACAGGCGCTCGCCGCCGGTGATCTGGTTGAACGTATGGATCGCGAACGGCGCGGTGCCGTCCGACGCAGGCAGGAGGTCGGCATAGACCCTGAGGGTCCGGCCCGCTTCGACCGCCGCGGTCTTGTCGACCCGGTGCGCCCAGACGATCTGCTCGGTCGTGGTCATCCGCCGCGCCCGCTCGGCGTCGGGCCACTCGATCGCCGGCGCGGTCGCCGTGGCGGCTTCCAGTTCGCGGCGACCGACAGTGAAGATCCCGCCGCTCTGGCGGATCTCTTCTTCCTTCTCGGCCAGCGGTACCGGCGCGTACTGTTTCTGCTGGGTCTCGTTCGACAGCGCGCGGGTACGGGGATCGAAGCTGAACTCGTCGTCTTCCCTCGCATCGTCGACCGCGTCGGGACTCTGAACAACGTGCAACCCCAGATTGAACGCGTTCCGCCGAAAGATGTCGCCCATGTTGCGGCCGCAGACGATCACCAGTTCGAGGCCGACCTCTTCCGCGACCGCCTTCAATCCGGCGGGGCTCATCTCACGCGACGATCCGATGGCAAAGCGGTCACCGGCGATGACGAACGTCTGGCCGGCATGCACCCGCGCGCGAAAGTCAGGCATCAGGTAGCGGAACGCGCCGGCCTTCCAGCGCTCGTCGAGCGTCTCGAGGCTCTCCGACACGCAGTCGGCCGCCGGCGTGATCTGATCGGTGTCGATCGCGGCGAGCTTCGTCCGGTCGCCGGTCCCGTCGTCGGGCGCCCAGAAGATCAACGCGCGGCCGCGGATCGGTCCGCCGAACGCATCCCGTCCGGCAGAGCCGTCGGGCAAGACGCTACCGGACGCCGTCGGGGTCTTCAGCCGGGCAGGCTGGATAGCATGCATCGTGTGATTATCTCAGACACCTGTAGAATCGCCGTTCATGTCGTCGTCGACACGCGCGCTGGCCTACGTCGTCTGGATCGCGACCACCGTCGTCTGGGGCACCACCTGGGTCGTGATCCGGATCGGCCTCGAAGATCTCTCGCCGCTGGTGTTCTCGGCCAGCCGCGCCGCCCTGGGCGCCGTCGTCTTCCTGGCCATCGCGACGCTCACGGCCTGGGACCGCCGGCCCGGCGCTGCGGAGATCCGCTTCTGGGCTCTGGTCGGCGGACCGCAGCTCGGCCTGCCGTACGCGCTCATCTTCTGGGCGGAGCAGACGATTTCATCCGGCCTGACGGCGACGCTCTTCGCGACGTTCCCGGCATTCACGGCAGTGGCCGCGCACCTGCTCCTGGGCGATGAGCCGCTCTCCTGGCCCAAGCTGGGCGGCACCGTCCTGGCCTTCGTCGGCGTCGCCGTCCTGGTGGGCCCAGCGACCGGCCCGGGGCCGGTCCCCTTCGTGCCGATCGTGGCCGTCCTCGTCGCCGCGGCGTCGGGCGCCATGGCCGCCGTCATCGTCCGGCGGCACGGCCGTGACACGTCGACCCTTTGGCTCACGGCGATCCAGATCTCCGGCGCGGCGCTGTTCCTGATCATACTGGCTGCCATCTTCGAACCAAGGCCCAGGGTCGAGCTGACCGCACGCGCCATCGCGAGCACGGCCTATCTGGGCATCGTCGTGACCGGCGGCTGCTACTGCGGGTTGTTCTGGCTACTGAAGCGGCTCGACGTCACGCTGGTCAGCATGAGCGTCGGCGGCGAGGCCACGGTCGCGGTCTTTCTCGGCGCGTGGATTCTGAACGAACCACTCGAACTCAGATCGCTGCTGGGGCTGTCGCTGGTCGTCGCGAGTGTGGCCGTCGTCAGCCTGCGCGCGAAGCCCGCCGCCGTCACCCCCTAGTTCGAACTTGGCGTCGCCAGCGGCGGCGTGGTCGCCGGCGCACGTCGATGCCAGGTGCCCTGCTCGAAGGCGTAGGCCAGCTCTATCAGACGGGGCTCCGTCCACGGGCGCCCCAGCATCTCCAACCCGATCGGCATGCCGTCGGCGGTGAACCCGGCCGGGACGGTGATCGCCGGCAAACCCGACTGCGCGCTCAATCGACAGTTGTCACCGCCCTGCCGCTCGCCGACCGGCGCCGCCTGCTGCCGCATCGTCGGGTAGATCAGCGCGTCGATCTCCAGCACATCGAGCACCTCGACCACGGCGTTGCTGAGCACGGTGCGGCGGGCGATCGCCTCTCGATACTCGTCGGTATCCAGCGATTCCACGGAGTTCGAGTTCTCGAGCCGCTCGCGCGTGTCCGGCAGGTGCAGGCCCTCGGCAATGATCTGAGCGAGCGAGCTGACCGGCGCGCCTGGCGTCGCCGCGAGGTATGCATCGAGATCGAACTTGAACTCGTGGCTGAGGACGACGTACGTATCCAACAGGTAGGCCAGACCCTCGATCTCCGCCGCGACCACCTCTGCGCCGAGGCGTTCCAGGTCGGCGACGGCCGCGTCCATCAACTCGCCGGCCGGGTCATCCGCCGGGTCCTGCCGCACCAGGTAGCTCAGCAGGCCGAGGCGCGCGCCTCGCAGGCCGTCGGCGTCGAGCGACGTGGCGTAGGTCTCGGGAATGTGGCGGCCGGCGTCGAGCGTCACCGGATCGTCCGGATCGGTACCAACGGTTCCGTCGAGGAGCACCACCAGGTCGGTTACGCTGCGGGCAAGCGGGCCGGCGATGTCCTGGGTGTGCGAGATCGGCACGACGCCGTCGCGACTCGACAGCCCTTCGGTGCCGCGCAACCCCACCAGACTGTTGTGCGCCGACGGGATGCGAATCGAACCGCACGTGTCGCTGCCCATCCCCGCCGCGGCGAAGCTGGCCGCCACGCCCGCGGCCGTGCCGCCACTCGAGCCGCCGGGGTTTCGCAACGGATCGTACGGGTTCAGGGTCTGACCGCCGATCGAACTGATCGTCGTGATCCCGCGCGCGAACTCGTGGAGGTTCGTCTTGCCGAGCAGGACGGCACCCGCTTCACGCAGCCGTCGGACCTGGTACGCATCGTCGGGCGGCAGCAAGCCGGCCATAGCGATCGACCCGTTCGTCGTCGGCAGGCCGACCATGTCGTAGTTGTCCTTGATCAGCAATGGGATCCCGTGCAGCGGTCCGCGGGCACCTGACTCGCGCCGCTCGACGTCGAGGGCCCGCGCTGTCTCGGCTGCATCCGGGTTCAAGGCGATGATCGTGTTGAGGGCCGGACCGGCTTCATCGTAGGCCTCGATCCTCGCCAGATAGCGCTCGACGAGCTGCTCCGACGTCACGACGCCAGCCTCCATCGCCGCCTGGAGATCGGCGATCGACGCTTCGGCGACCTCGAACGGATCGGGCGGCGGCGCCCCGCCGCACCCGGCGACGCCCAGCAGCAGGAACCCGGCCGTGAACCGCAGCGAGGATAGCGACCCGATTGCCGTAAGCGATGTCGGCATGGGAGAATCGTCCTTGGTTTCGAACGCGCATCCTAGCATGTCCGAGGCGCCCGAGTCAGAACTGCCATGTCACCCGACCTGCCAACCCTCAAACAGTTCGTTAGCTCGATTCCCCGCCTGTCGCTCGGCAGCTTTCCGACGCTGCTGGTCAGGCTCGGCCGCCTGAGCGACCACCTCGGGATCGACCTCTGGTCGCGCGCCAGCGCGGTGGGCGCTTCGACTTCGACCGCGTCGTCCTGGCGATCGGCACCGGATCGACGACAACGGGCGGGTTGTCGATGACGTCGGTGGCGGAACAGCAGTGTGTCCCACCACAGGCGTAGCGGCACCGCGCTATACTCCTCTCCTTGGAGGACTCACGATGAAGCGGACGGTCCTACTGCTCGCGCTCCTGTCGACGGCGGCCCTGACGGCGCAAGAACGAGCCCCTGAGAACGACTCGATCAGGCAGTCGGACCTGCGCGCCGATCTGTTCTTCCTGGCGTCCGACACGATGCAAGGACGGTTGCCCGACACGCCCGAAAACCGCCTGGCCGCGGAGTTCATCAAGTCGCGGTTCGAGCGGATGGGGCTGACGCCGGCCGGCCGGGACGGCTCGTACTACCACGAGTACAACTTGATGACCGCGTCGCTCGCCGAGGGCAACGAGCTGCTCATCGCGTCGGGCACAGGCGAATCACAGCGGAGCCTCCGACTCCGACAGGACTACTATCCGCTGAACTTCAGTGCCAGCGGGCGCGCCCAAGGTGACGTCGTCTTCGCCGGCTTCGGGATCGTCTCGGCCGATCGCGGCCACGACGACTACAGCGGCGGTTCGGTCGAGGGGAAAATCGTCGTCGTCCTCAATCACGAACCAGGGGAACGCGATCCGGAGAGCGTGTTCGACGGTCTCGTCACCTCCGAAGCGTCCCGCGCGGTGCGCAAGGCGGTCTACGCCCAGGAACGTGGCGCGGCCGGGCTGCTCATCGTCACCGACGCCCACAATCATCCCAGCCCGGCCAACTTCCAGGCCCAGGCCCGGGGCACCTGGCCGGCCGAGCCGCGCCGCGTGCCGCGCTACACACTCTCGGCCTGGATGGAACAGGTCAGGATCCCCGTGGCGCAGGTCTCGCCGGCCGTGGCCGAAGCTCTCGTCGGCGGCTCGGGCTACACGCTCGACGGGCTGGGCACGATGGCGGAAGTCGACGGCGGCGTCGCGCCGATTCCCCTGGTCGGTCCCCGCATCGAACTGGGCGCCGCGGTCGACCGTCGAGTCGTGCCAGACCGAAACGTCGTCGGCATGATCGAGGGCTCGGACCCGGAACTTGCCGACGAGGTCATCATCATCTGCGCGCACTACGATCACGACGGCGCCGACGGTGTCCGCGTCTTTGCCGGTGCCGATGACGACGGCTCGGGAACCGTCGCGCTATTGGAAATCGCCGAGGCCTACGCCCGGGCGGCCGCGAACGGACAGCGCCCCCGCCGATCGGTGCTCTTCGCGGCGTGGAACTCAGAGGAACGTGGGCTGCTCGGTGCCTGGGCCTACACCGAGGACCCGATCGTGCCGCTCGACCGGACCGTGGCTGTCCTGAACATGGACATGGTCGGCCGAAACGAGGAGGTTCCCGTGGGCGGCGGACGCCGGTTCCGCGGGCTGGAGATCCAGACCGCCGAGTCGAACAACAACTCGATCAACATCATGGGCTACTCCTACAGCCCGGACCTGCGGAACGAGGTCGAGGAGGCGAACGAGCCGTACGGCCTGCGCCTGAAGATGGACTACGACAACAACCTGTCGAACCTGCTACGGCGGAGCGACCAGTGGCCGTTCCTGCAGAACCGGGTGCCGGCGCTGTTCTTCCACACCGGGCTCCATCCCGACTACCACACGACCTACGACCGACCGGAAAAGATCAACTATCCGAAGCTCGAAACGATCGCCCGGCTGGTGCATCAGGTCAGTTGGAACCTGGCCGAAAGTTCGGTCCGGCCACGCTACGCTCCGGTCAGCCGGTGAACCGATGACCCACCGATCCCGGCCAGGCGGACCTTTCACACAACCGCCTACCCGGTGTTGTAACGATCGATGAACCAACGCGACGACTTCGCCAACCTCGAATACTCCGTCGAGGAAATGCGCCAGATGGGCGACGAGGTGCTGGCCCGCGCCATCGAGCACATCGCGACGCTGGCGTCACAGCCGGCCTGCGGCGACCTCGTCGGCGACGACTACTGCCGGACACTCCGCGAGCCCGCGCCCGAGGACGGCACCGCGCTCGACCCATTGCTCGATCGACTGTTCGACGACTGGATCCCGAAGTCGTTCACGACAGCGGGATCGGGCTACCTCGCCTACATCCCGGGCGGCGGCGTCTATCCGGCAGCCCTGGCCGACTTCATCCAGAACACGACAAACCGATTCACCGGCATCTGGCGCTGCGCGCCGGCGTTGGTCCAACTCGAGGCGAACGCGCTCGACTGGATCCGCGACTGGATGACGTTCCCCGCGACGACGCGCGGCCTGTTCACCGTCGGCGGTTCGATGGCGACGTTCAACGCCATCCTCTGCGCGCGCGAGCGGCATCTGGGCGCCGACATCCGACCCGGCGTCGTGTACGCGTCGGCCCAGGCCCACCACTCGGTCGCCAAGTCGGCGAAGCTGGCGGGGATCATGCAAGACCGCGTGCGCCAGATCGACGTCGACGATCAGTTTCGGATGCGCATCGATGCGCTCGAAGCCGCAATCAACGCCGACCGCCGCGCCGGCCTGAAGCCGTTTCTCGTCGTCTCGTCCGCGGGCACGACGAACACCGGCGCCGTCGACCCGTTCGACACGATTGCGGACCTCTGCACCGACGGACAGCTCTGGCACCACGCCGACGGCGCCTACGGCGGCTTCTTCTATATGTGCCCGGAACTCCGGCCGTTGATGCGGGGGATGGACCGGGCCGACTCTCTGACGCTCGATCCGCACAAGGGCCTGTTCCTGCCCTACGGCACCGGCGCGCTGCTGGTCCGCGATGGCGCCGTACTGCACGACGCCCACGCGGCAACCGGCGAGTACATGCCGGCGATGCCTGACGACTGCTACGACCCGAGCCAGCACGGCCCGGACCTCTCGCGCGGCTTCCCGGGCCTTCGGGTCTGGCTGACGGTGAAGCTGTACGGCGCGGCCAAGCTTCGCGCGGCGGTCGCCGAGAAGCGTGCGCTGGCCGTGGCCGCGGCGGAGGCGATCGAGCAGCTGCCGGGCGTCGTCATGGACGCGCCGCCGCAGCTCTCACTCTTCGGGTTCCACATCGAATGGCCCGGTTCGACGGTCGAGGAGCAGAACGTGGCCACGACCGAACTCATGAACCGTGTCACGGCCAGGGGCAGGGTGATGTTGACCGGCTGCACGACCGGCGGCCGCTTCCTCGCGCGCGTCTGCGTCCTGAGCTTCCGGACGCGGCAGGCCGACATCGACACCTGCGTCGAGCATGTTGCCGAGGAAGCCGCGAAGGTGCTGGCGGCCCAGGGAGCAGGGGCCACGAACTGACGCTGCCCGGCCCTGCTCCCTCTCCTTCGGACATCCTTCAAACAAGGTCTTCGCCTGGCAGCTCGGCCAGGCGATCCAGAGGCCGCCGCCCTCGGCGAACTTCCCCATCCGGCTGACCTCCCGCCGCAGGACCGATCGACGCCTGACGAACCAGAGCGTGACGTCCCGCTGTGCGCGGGAACCGACGACACGCGCGCCGTCCGGCAGCTTCCCTAGCGTCGCCGCGAATCCCTTCGGCGCGCCGACCAGCGCGACGCGTCCGTCGGCCTTGATCCCCAGCTTCTTCGGCAGCGGCGTCCCGGCGTAGCCGGCCATCGCCGACGACGGCACAACGGGATCGGCCGGTGGGTGGGCGATTGCCCAACGGGTCGCGCCGCGGACGCTGCGCCAGGGAGTGAACGTCGCGTCGGGCAGCGCCTGGCGGACGCGCGCGACCTTCTCTGGTTCACCATCCACGAAGACGATCGCCACGCCGCGGGTCGACGCGGCTTGCCGGACGGCAAGGCCGAGGTCCCAGCCCTGCATCGGCTGACGTGTGAGATCGATGACTATCGCGTCGGGTTGACGCCGGCGCAGCGCCGTGAGCGATGCCGCGTCGAACGCCGCGGCGTCGACCGTGTGGCCGGCGCGTCGGAGGAAGGCGGCCCGGGGTCGCGCGTCAGCGGGCGCCCAGTGGATCAGTCGCAGGCGCGCCATCAGTCTCCTCGGCCGCGGACGCGGGAACCGGCGCGGGCAGGTAGCGATCGTAGAACCCGACGACCCGCCGCTCGAACTCGTCCGGTCGCTCGTCGAAGAACGCGATGTGTTCGAGGTCTGGATCGAACCAGAGTTCCTTCGGCTCCCGCGCGGCGTCATACAGCAGCCGTCCGCTCTCGGGTGTGACGACGACGTCGGCGCCCCCCTGCAGGAACAGGATGGGACGCGGACTGAGATCGTCGACCCACTGCGTGAAATCGAAGTCGTCCAGGTACATGCCCCGATCGCGCCCGACCCAGAAGACGATCATCGGCGCGAAGGGGAACGGCGGCAGGCCGGTGAAGTAGCGGACGCTGGTCTCTACCGTACTGCGCATCGACGCGAACGCGCTGTGGGCGACGACCGCCTTGATCTCCGGCGATTGCGCGGCCACCTGAATCACGAGCGATCCGCCCAACGAGTTGCCGAAGATGCCGATCCGCTCCGGATCGACGCCATCGGCAAGTCGCGCAAAGTCGATCCACGCCGCGAGGTCCTGCATCTCCTCGCGGCCGAACGTGATCAGCTCGCCGCCGTTGACATCGTGCGCCCGGACCGACGACAGCAGGACGCCGTAGCCGTGTTCGGCGAAGAGCGCGGCGATCCCGAGCAGATCCGTCGACCGGTTCACCTTGTAACCGTGCTGGAGGATGAGTGCCGCGCCGTTCTCGGACGGCGTCCACCATCCGGCCAGGTTGACGCCGTCGGCCGAGGTGACCGTGACGTCGCGGTACGCCATGCCGACGTCGGCGGGCGTCTCGTCGATCGGCCGGCGGCTGTCGAGCGGGCTCGTCACGAGCCGCGCCGCTTCGCCGCGCGCGAACCAGGCCATGCCGGTGAAGGCCAGTAGGACCACGACGGCGAGGGCGATGAGGGCCTTGAGGGTCCTGGACATCAGCAATTGCCGTAATTGCGGCTCGATTCGTGGGCGGGAGAAACGTTACCCCGGTTTCAGCACCTTGACGCGCAGCCGGACGTAGTCGGCCGTCCAGCTGCCGTCGGTCCGCTGCAAGGTCGGCCGCACGGCGTCGCGCACGTCGTCGAGAACAGCGGCCCGGTCCGCCTCGGCCACCACCGCGAGGAACGGTTGCGCGAACAGCGCCAGCCAGTCGCGGATGTCGCCGGCGAGCGGCGTCGGTCGGTCGAAGAGTTCGGCCGACCTCACGTCGAAGCCGGCCGCTTCGAGGCGCCGCGTGTAGTCGGCAACGTCCGGAAAGTACCACGGGTCGACGGCCGTGACCCAGTGGAGCGCGGCGTTGCTGAAGACGGCGTCGAACTCGGCATCGAACCTGAGGTTGGCGGCGTCGGCGACCCTGGCATCGAGGCCCAAGGCGTGCGCCGCGGCAACCTGCTCGGGGCTGCTGTCGACGGCGACGACCTCGACTCCGAGACCGTCGATCTTCGCGCTCAGGACACCGTCGCCGCAGCCCAGATCGAGGATCCGCTCGCCCGCCGCCGGCGCCAGGAGCGCGAGCACGTCGGCGCCGAGGTCCGAGACGAAGCGAGCCGTCCGGCCGTACTCGTCGGGATCCCAGCGCGGTTCGACGCCGCTCACCAGCGGGTCCCGCCGGTCCAGAACTTCTCCTTCGCCAGGTCGGCCGGCGACCGGTCGGCCGCGTCGAACGGCCGAAGCCGGAACCGGTAGCTCATCTCCTGCGCGGGAATCGTGTACTGCTCGTGGACCTCGGCGCCCCAGCTCGTGTCGCCACCGAGCCCCATCTGGAGATGATCGACGTTCAGGGTCACCAGGTCGCGCCGGACCAGATCGGTCGTATGCCGCCCGCGCGGTGCGTCGCCCTCGTCGAAGTCGCGATTCAGGTAATTGAGCGCCGTCACGTTGACGAGCGGGAACCCTTCCACGAACAGGCCGACGCCGTCGGCATCGGTCAGCGTCGCCCACCGGACGTCGCTCCGGTTACCGTTCTCCTGCGGCCGGGCGTAGGGATGGTACTGATCGGCGACCGACCCGCGGTAGACGGCGACGCGCGCGCCACTCTTTCGGTCCCAGTAGCTCTCGTGCGGGCCGCGGCCGTACCACTCGAAGGTATCGAACGCGATCCGAAGCGCCATCGTCAGGCCGAACCTCGGCAGCGTCGGCAGGCCGATCGCTCCAGGCACGAAGCGGCTGTCGACCAGGATGTCGCCGCTGCCGAAGACGTGGTACCGGATGTAGAACTTGGAATCTCCAGCCGGCAGCGTCGCCTCGACGTCGACGACGACGTCGCGGTCGGAGTTCTGCTTGATCGAGACCGAGTCGATCCGGCGGCGGGGCCCCGCCTCACGCCAGATCCCCATCCGCGCCGGCATCTCGTTGCCGTAGTCGTTGTCGGTCGGCGCGCGCCAGAGGTTCGGCTCGGGGCCGCGGCGAAGCAACTCGACGCCGGCGTACGTCAGCGACGTCATCGCACCGGTCGTCCGGTTGAAGGCCACCGTGAACTGCTCGCCGACCACCCGGTAGATGTCGTCGGAGACGTCCGGATCGAGCTTGACGACGCGCGCCAGTTCGACGGCGCGCTCGGGCACGAACGCCGGCAGCGGTAGCTGCGTCCAGGCGATCTCGTGGCCGGCTGGGACCAGCGCGTCCACCCGCTGGGTCCGGAAGCTGAGGTCGAGGACGTACTCGACGCCCGGCTCGGGCTCGATCGCCGGCAGCGGCAGCGTGATCTCCGACGTGGTCTGCGGGGGGATCCGGAGGTCGGCGATCCGCCCCTCGCCAATCGCGGCGCCGTCGCCGCGAACGGCCCACTCCAACGCGACGCCGTCGAGATCGCGAAAGAAGAACCGGTTGCCGACGATCACGCGGCCCTCCGCGAGGTCGACCGGGGTCACCGTGACGTTCTGGTAGACCTTCTTCACTTCCCAGAGGCTCGGATGCGGCGCGCGGTCGGGATCGACCAGGCCGTTGATGCTGAAGTTCCCGCCGTTCGGCACGCCCTCGGGCTCGAAGTCGCCGCCGTAGGCCCAGTACTCCTCCCCGCCGGGGGTCGCAGCGCGCAGCCCCTGGTCCACCCAGTCCCAGATGAACCCGCCCTGGAGTTGCTCCGACGAGTAGATGACGTCCCAGTAGTCCTGCAGGTTACCGACACTGTTGCCCATCGCGTGGGCGTACTCGCAGAGGATGAGCGGCCGGTCGCGCAGCACGGCAGCCCAGGCCTCCAGGGTGTGAATCCGCACGTACATCGGCGCAAAGATGTCGGTGTGGGCCCGCGTGTCGGCCATCTCGTATTGGACCGGGCGCGACGGGTCGCGCTCCTTCACCCAGGCGTAGGTCGCCTCGAAGTTGACGCCGTCACCCGACTCGTTGCCGAGTGACCAGATGATCACCGACGGGTGGTTCTTGTCGCGTTCGACCATTCGGGCGGTGCGATCGAGGTGGGCCGCCCTCCAGGCCGGATCGTTGCCGAGGGTCACGTCCGGATCGAAACCCACCCCGTGCGCTTCGATGAACGCCTCGTCGACGACGTAGAGGCCGTACCGGTCGGTCAGCTCGTACCACCGCGGATCGTTCGGGTAGTGGCTGGTCCGGACTGCGTTGATGTTGAACTGCTTCATCAGCCGGATGTCCTCGAGCATGGTCGCTTCCGAGACGACGCGGCCGGTATCCGGATCGTGCTCGTGGCGGTTGACGCCCTTCAGCAGGACCGGCTGGCCGTTGACGAGCAACTGGCCGCCGGACATCTCGACACGGCGGAAGCCGGTCGGCCGCGCGATGTACTCCGTCCGATTCTCCCCGTCGAGGAGCGTCAGGAGGACGGTGTAGAGATTCGGCGTCTCGGCGGTCCAGCGCGCGGGCGCGTCGATGGCCGCGGTGAACGTGAGGTTGACATCGCCTGGCGCGACCGCCTCGAGCTGCTGGCTCAACGGCGTATCCTGCACCGGCCGGCCGTCGGGGTCGAACAGCTCCACCTCCACCGTACGCGGGCCGGACGCCGCCGCGGTGTAATTCGTCAGCGTCACGTCGACTCGCAGGCGGCCGGTGACATAGTCGTCGTCGAGGCCGGCGTCGATGAAGAAGTCTCGGATCGCGACCTGGGGCGTCGAAAAGATGTAGACGTTTCGATCGATGCCGCTCATCCGCCAGAAGTCGACGTCCTCGAGGTAGCTGCCGTCGCTCCAGCGGTAGACCTCGGCGGCGAGCTGATTCTCCCCCGGCGTGATGAACTCCGTGACGTCGAACTCGACCGGCACCTTGCTCCCCTCGGCGTAGCCGACCTCGCGGCCGTTCACCCAGACATACATCGCCGAACTCATCCCGGCGAAGTGGAGAAAGGTCCTCCGCCCGTCCCATGCGGCGGGCATGTCGAAGGTGTGCCGGTACGACCCGACGGGGTTCTCGTCGTGCGGGATCAGCGGCGGATCGCTCGACGTCCGGAACGGGAGGCCGGCGTCGACGTAGATCGGAAACCCGTAGCCCTGGCGCTGCCAGTTCCCCGGCACCGCGATCTCGTCCCACGTCGAGTCATCGAAGCCGGTCTCGAAGAACTCGCGCGGGCGGACCTCGGGCCTGGGCGACCAGTGGAACTTCCACTGGCCGTTCAGCGAGCGGTGAAACGAAGATTCCCTCGCGACAAGGGCGGCGCCACGATCGCCGTACGGCACGTAGGTCGCGTGCGGCAGCGTCCGGTTCCGGCCGATGACCGCCGGGTCCTCCCAGTCGTTGACCGGCTGGGCGGCCGCCACGGCGGCGAGGCCGAGGACGACGCCACCGAGCCAGATGACCCTCAGCCGCCTCATCTCACCTCGAGCCCAGACGCACGCCACTGCACCGAACGGACGATCGGATAGACGTCCGCGCCGTCGAGTGCCTCGTCGAGGACGTTCCAGGTCACGAGGCCGTCGTCGGAGCGCGGCTCGAGCAGCGTGAAGACGAGCCGACCCAGCGGCTGATCGACCGGCACCATCCGCGTGCCCGCCGCGAGCGTGGCGTCCGTGAGCTCGTACATCCCCGTCAGCGTCCGCTCGTGGTGCTGCTGAAACTCTCGCTCGGCTGCCGTCGACGACTCGATCCGGAACTGCTCGACTTCCCGCGTCGTCGGGACACCGAGTTGCTCGGTCTGGACGCCGTGGGCCTCGAGCCGATCGATGACGCCGGTCAACGACGGCGGCACATAGTAGGCACTCGGGACACGCTCCGTCTCCGTCGCGGCGAACGTGCCGTATTCGTACATTCGCGTCGGAATCTGCCGGTCGATGCGCCGGAGCATCGGTTCACCGGTGAACGGGTGGCGTTCGGTGGCGACCTCGCCCAGCAGAATCTCGGCGCGTTCGGCCGAGCGCTCGAAGTCGGCGCGGACCGCCAGCTGCTGCCCGATGATCGGGGCGGCATCGGCGTCGGCCACGACCTGGCGTATCTCGCTGCCGTCGGCGTGGACGTAGGCCAGGATCTCCTCGACGAATCGGCGCGTGGCGGTGATCCGTTCCTCGAACGGGAGATACGCGTAGGCCTCGCTGAGGATCGCCACCCGGTTCCGCAGCCCCGCGTAGTTGTTCCCGAACCGCGGGCGGTGGTCGAACGTGTACCATCCGCGCTGCTGGCTCGAACTCTGCCGCGGCAGATTCCCGTAGTAGTAGTAGTCGCGGTCGTCGCTGTCCTTGATGGCGCGCGTGACGCTGGGCAGCAATCGCTCCCGCAGCAGCTCGACGATCGGCGTCGGCGTGTTCGGGTGCAGCGGCGGCGCGTAGGTCAGGTGGTAGCCATGGTGGGTCCCGTTCGTCGTGTGGAGATCGATGAGGACATGCGGGTCGTAGTCGGCGAGCATCCGGGCCAGTGACCGGGCCTCGGGTGAATCGAGCTTCATATGGTCGCGGTTGAGGTCGTAGCCCTGGGCGTTCGGCCGCTGTCCCATCCCGCCGGTCGGCCCGTGCTGGAACCGGCGATTCGAGAGCGCGATCCGCTCGTTGCCATCGGCGTTGTAGATCGGCGCGATGAGCAGGACCATCGACTCGAGCCAGTTGCGATGCCCGCCGTCGGCGATCTCTCGCAGGAAGGCCAGCATCGCCTCCTTGCCCTCGACCTCGCCGGCGTGGATGTTGCCCTGAATGTAGACCCGGGTCTTGCCGCTCTGACGGACGCTCTCAGCCGATCCCTCCGCGTCGCCGACAATCGCCAGCCAGAGCGCTCGGCCTTCCATCGAGTACCCGAAGCGGGTCAGGCTGATGTCGGGCGAACGAGCGGCCACCTCGTGGAGGAACGCCTCCGCCTCAGCGTGGCGCGTCGTCTCGCTGAACCCCGACGCCTCGGCCCGCGTCAGCGGCGAGACCTCCTGCGCTCCGACGGTCGGGACACCGCCCAGGCTCAACACGGTCGATACAATTCCGAGCACGAAACGATTCATCGGTCTGTCTCCAGCAAGAGGTCAGGCGACGGGCGCGGAGACGCCCTCGACCATGACGGCGTTGGTGTCGGCGGCGCGATGCCGGAGCGCCTTCACCGGCGCGTAGTCGGGATCGGCGTAGAACGCCCGGACCGCAGCCTCGTCCGGGAACTTGAAGAGCACCAGCCGCGTCGGCTGCCAGTCGCCCTCCATGACCGAGGCGCGGCCGCCGCGTGCCAGATATTCGCCACCGTGCTTCGCGACGAGCGGCGGCACCAGCTTCTTGTACTCCTCGTAGACGGCGGCATCCTTCACCTGGATGTCGACGACAAGATAGACGGCCATGGTCTCAGCTCCTTCCCGCGTCAACCGCGTCTCGGGCGAGGCTGGTCATCCTCGCAAGGTGATGGTCGTCGTGTTCGGCCACGAAGAAGAACAGATCGACGATCGTCATCGGCTGCCCGAGCCGCGGATGTCGCGCGGTTCGTGCGAGCGCGTCGACGCCAAGCCAGTCCAGAGTCGACACGATGCCGGCTCTGGCTCGACGGAACTCGGCCACGAGCTCGCCGAGGTCGGCCTCATTGTGGCCTGCCTCGTGAGTCCTCCGATTCTCCAGGTCGGCTGGGCTCAGCTCGTCTGCACCACCCGAGCAGTTCGTCCAGCCGCGTGGCCCACAGCGGCTCGAGATCACCCAGGTGCCCGACGTGCTCCTGTATCGACCAGGCGTCCGCCGAACGGCGGATCAGGGTCTCCGACGACCAACCGCGCACCCGCTCCTCGAGTCGGGCCGGCGGCGTGAACCCGTCGGCAAGATAGAGGACGTGCGCCGACGAGGCGAGCCGGTCGTCGGCACAGGTGCGGTACTCGCGCGAGACATGCCACGCATGGGCGTCGGCCTTCGACGGAAACTCGATCACGACGACCCTTGGATACGGCGCCTCACCCTCCAGCACGTCGGCCGGGTCCTCCACGGCCAGCAGCTTGCCATGGTGGGCCTCGAGCGTTGGCCCAACGGCCTCGAGGTATCGCGCAAATCGTTCGTCATCATCAACCCGACCGAGTGCAACTACATACGCGGCCATCGATTTTCCTCTCTTCAGGGGGCCCGATTCGCAACCGCCGCTACTCGTCGTCGCGGTTGAGCCTCGACGACGGCAGGGTAATGGAGGCGCGTCGGCATCAACTCGGCGGGATCAGGCGAATCTCGAAGATGCGCGACCAGAGCTTGCCGGTAACGTAGAAGTGGCCCGTCGACGGATCGTGCGCGATCCCGTTCAGCACACCTTCGGGATCGAGTGGACGCCCGCTGGCCAGCAGGTCCGAGAGATCGAGCCGCCCCACGACCAGGCCGGACTCGGGATCGATCGCCACCAGCTCGTCACGATGCCAGATGTTGGCCCAGATGCGGCCGTCGACGTACTCCAGCTCGTTCAGGTCAGAGACCGGGCCGTCCGCGTCCGATACGGCGAGCCGATGGAGTTCACGGAAGCTCACCGGATGCCGGAAGGACAACTCGGCTGAACCGTCGCTCATGATGAACGACCGCCCATCCTGCGTCAGCCCCCATCCTTCGATGTCGTAGCGAAACTGGCCGACCGCTTCGAAGGTCGCCTTGTCGTACATGACCCCGGTCCCGGAGACCCAGGTCAACTGGTAGATGCGATCACCCCAGGGCGCGATACCTTCACCGAACAGCCACGGCTGCAAATCGGCTTGCTGGATGACCTCTCCGGTCTCGATCGCCAGCTGCCGCACCACGGATTCACCCCGCCGGCCGGTCCCTTCGTAGAGATAGCCGTTCTCGAAGTACAGCCCTTGCGTGAACGAGCTAGTGTCGTGCGGGTGCTCGCCGACAACCTCGTAGCGCCACATCTCTTCGGGCGTGACGCTGGCGGCCCAGCCCGCGCCGCCCACGGCTGCGCAGAAGGCAGCCGCGCCGCCCCATCGCCAGGCCGAACGGCGGAAGCTACTCGCCACGGGTATTGCTCGTCTGCAGGAGCTGCTCGAGCCGGCCGATGTGGTCGCTCAACAGGCTGTTCAGTTCCTGGTAGCGACTGATGGCATCCTGTCCCGGCTGCTGGTCGGCCCGGGTCAGATTGCCGTAGAGATAGCCGAGCTGATCGATGAGGACCGGCCGCGAGTAGCGCCTTGGTGCTGTCACGAGCGCCTCGCGGATCTCCTCGAGGGCCGCTCGCACGTCGTCCGCCGACCCGTCACGCGCCTCATCGAGCTTCGCTGCGGCCAGCCGAGCATCGCTCAGCGCATCGCGCACTTCGAGACTCAGGGCGACCTGTGTCTCGATGTTGCCCGGGGTCACCGCGCCCTCATCGACCACCCGCGGGTCGGCCATCACCTCAAAGCGCTGGGTAGCGCTCCACGCGCCGATACTCAGACGCGCCTGGTAAGCGCCCGGCACGATCATCGGTCCGTTTCGGCCGGAACGTGACGCCGCGGTGTCCCACGGACCGGCATGCTGCAGGTCCCAGACGAGCCGATGCGTCCCGGCAGTCTTGGGCAGCTGCGTCGTGCCGACGCCCTCGAGATGCCACACGCCCATTCGCACCGACGACGGCAAGGCAGCCTCCGGCGCGGTCTCGCTTGAAAACGCGCGCACCAGCGTTCCCGCGTCGTCGACGACCTCGAGCCGTACCTCGTCCGCGGCGTCGCTCGCCAAGTAGTAGTGGATGTTCGCGCCGAGATCCGGGTACTGCGGCTCGTCCGGCGCGGGCGCACCGCCACCGAAGCGTCTGACGCCGTACAGACGGTAGGGGTCGCTGACGGAAAACAGGTGCGCCTCGGCCGACGCCACCTGCTCGGACAACTCGTGCAGCGGCGTCAGGTCGTACATGATCCAGAAGCCGCGTCCCATCGTCGACAGGACGAGATCGCCCTCGACCACGCGGATATCCGAGACCGGCGTCGCCGGCAGGTTGAGCTGGAACGGCTGCCACTGCACCCCATCGTCGAACGAGACGAACATCCCGAACTCGGTTCCGGCGTAGAGCAACCCTTCGCGCTCGGGGTCCTCCCGCACCACCCGCACCGGATGGTCCGCCGGCACGCCGTTCTCGCCGGTCGTGATCCGGGTCCAGCTCTCGCCGTAGTCCTCGGTCTTGAAGGCATAGGGCGCGAAGTCGCCCACCTGGTAGCGCAGGATCGTCGCGTACGCCTTGGCGGGATCGTGCGGCGACACCTCGACGTTCTGGACGCGGCCGTGCGGGCCGATGCCGGGCGGCGTCACATCGGTCCAGCTCGCGCCGTCGTCGCGCGTCACGTGAATCGGCCCGTCGTTGGCGCCCACCCAGATCACGCCACGCTCGTGCGGCGATTCCTGAATGTCGTAGATGACCGCGAAGTGCTCCTCACCGGTCACGTCGATCGTGATCGGCGCGCCGGAGACGACCTGGGTCTCGGGCGAGAACGCCGTGAGGTCGGGCGAGATCGTCTCCCAAGTCTGCCCACCGTCCTCGGTCACGTGCACGAACTGCGACGTGTGGTAGACCCGGTCGGGGTTGTGCGGTGAGACATGAATCGGCGCGACGCGCTGGAACCGGAACGCCAGGTCCCGCGGGTTGTGACCGTAGATGTTCCAGAAGCCGACGTAGTACTGCTGCTCCTGTCCGGTTCGCCGATTGAACAGCCCGAATCGCCCCTTGCAGTTCGCATAGACAATGTCGGGGTCTCCCGGCTTCGGCACGACCGGTCCGGTCTCGCAACCGCCGTGCGATTGCCACGTCGCGACGTGGCCGCCCGGCATCCGGTGGGTCACGAGGCTCGGCATCGAAATCGTCGAGTTGTCTTGCTGGCCCGCGAACAACCGGTACGGAAACTCGTCGCTGATATCGACCTGATACAGCTCGGCCGTTGGTTGGTTGTTCTGCGTCGACCACGTCTCGCCGCCGTCGATCGACACGTTGGCGCCGCCGTCGTTCGACTGGATCATCACGTTGGGCCGATCCGGATTGATCCACATGTCGTGGTTGTCGCCATGCGGCGTCGGCACGCGGTCCCACGATTCGCCGGCGTCTTCAGACATCCACTGGCCTTCTGCCATCCCCCACAAGACGTCGGGATCGGCCGGATGCGCTTCGAGGTTGCAGTAGTAGAACGGGCGGTTGCGGATCGGCTGGAAGTCGGAGATCTGCCGCCAGGTCTCGCCGCGGTCGTCTGACCGGTAGACACCGCCTTCGTCGCCGGGCGCCTCGATCAAGACGTAAACCCGGTCGGGGTCGCCGCCCGAGACGGCCAGGTCGGCCTTGCCGCGCAGACCGTCAGGCAGCCCGGTGGTCAGCGCCGCCCAGGTGTCGCCGCCGTCCGACGACTTGAAGACGCCGCCTTCGAGGCCGCCGCTCAGAATCGTCCACGGCTTCCGCTCCGCCTCCCACATCGTCGCGTAGATCTCGTCGGGGTTGTCCGGCGCGAACTCCAGGTCGACGGCACCGGTGTGGTCCGAGACGAAATGCACCAGGTCCCAGCTGTCGCCACCGTCCCGCGTTCGGTAGACGCCGCGTTCGGCGTTGGGCGCGAACGGGTTGCCAATGGCCGCGACGTACGCCAGGTCGGGATTCTCCGGATGGATGAGCACAGCTCCTGAGTTACCCGTGTTCTCCAGGCCGACGTGGTCCCAGGTCTCGCCCGCATCGACCGACTTATAGACGCCCTTGCCGATGATGACGTTGCTGCGCAGCCCGTCTGACCCGGTGGAGACGTAGACGACGTTCGGATCGGACTCGGCCACACGGATCGCGCCGATCGAGCCGGTGGCGAAGTAGCCGTCGGAGATGTTGTGCCAGGAGTGCCCGTAGTCGGTCGTCTTCCAGACGCCGCCGCCGGTCGCGCCCATGTAGAAGGTAGACGGCTGGTCGTGGTGTCCGGCGACTGCCGTCGCGCGGCCGCCGCGGGACGGTCCGATCATCCGGTACTCCAGCCCGCCGAACAGATCCGGGGCGAACGTCGCCCGCGAGCTCGCCGGCGCCTGCGCGCGCGGGCCCGTGGCAGCGGTAGCCACCAGCGCCAGAAGAATGAAGATGGACAGTTTGGTGCGCGGCATGAACAGTGCCTCCTCCAGTGCGACGGATCCGCCCGCCGGTCAACCCTCCCGGATCCTCCCCGAGAGAGTTGATGCTAATGCCAGGGACCGGCGCTGACAAGCGCCCAGGCTTCGGAAGATCGCGCGAAATCCACCTTGACCAACGGTATGAGGGGGCCCGTTGGTTTGAGTGGTGGGGCCCTCCTCAACTGCGGATTCTTCAGCGCGCTAGTGAATATTTTCACGACCACCCCACCCCCCGGGGCCCCAACACACCGACTCCAATCAGAAGGAGGCCGGAAAATAGGCGGTTTTTCAACACGGCGATGGTACCGGCCTTGCTTCTGGAAACGCGAGGAGTGTGGCGACCACACGGGAACGGGCGGTTTCTTATGGATAAGGGAAAGGGCGACGTATGAGACGTGGATTGACCGTTTTTGTCTTGATCGCGCTAGCGCTCTCGCTCGCGCCGGAAGCGTCGGCGCAGGATGTCGAGCGAGGCAAGGAGGTGTACACCTCGCGCTGCGTCATCTGCCATGGCGACAATGGCGACGGCATGGGGCTCGTCGGCATCGTCCACCGCGCCCAGGCGAACGGCCTGGTCACGACGATCTACCCGCGCGACTTCACCGCGGGTGTCTTCAAGTTCCGCAGCACGCCGAGCGGCACGTTGCCGACCGACGACGACCTCCTGCGGATCATCACCGAGGGCATCAGCCGTTCCGGCATGCCGTCGCACACCGACCTGCCAGAAGCGGATCGACTGAACGTCATCTCCTTCATCAAGACCTTCTCGCAGCGTTGGGAGACTGACGAGCCGGGTGAAGCGCTCGCGATCGGCGATGCTCCCTCATACGTCGGCTCACCCGAATCGACGACTCGGGGCGTGGAGGTCTACGCCACGATGCAGTGCTTCCAATGCCATGGCGAGACCGGGGTCGGGGATGGCCCGGCGTCGGAGACGCTGGCAGACAGCTGGGGCGACCGTATCGTAGCCTTCGATTTCACCTCCGGCCCACTCAAGGGCGGCTCGTCGGCGGAGATGATCTATCGCACCTTCATGACCGGACTCGACGGCACCCCGATGCCGTCGTACGAGCCGGCCATGACCGAGGAACAGGATCGATGGGACCTCGTGTCCTATTGCCTAGAACTGATGCGAGGGGCTCCGGCCACTCAGCAGGACTAGCGGCAGCCTGCGCCATCACTGACGACTCTCTTTAAGGAGGAGATTGATGAGTTCACTGCGACTACTGACTTTTTCGATCGCGGCTGCCGCCATGAGCCTCTCGTTCGGCTGCGGAGGTGCGACCCCGGCGGACGACGCCGAGGAAGCCGCTCCGTACGCTGCCCACGAGGTGGCGCCGGGCGAACTGGACGACTACTACGGCTTCGCGAGCGGCGGTCACTCGGGTGAAGTCCGGGTCCTCGGCATCCCGTCGATGCGCGTGCTCAAGCGCATTCCGGTCTGGAATATCGACCCGGGCAGCGGCTGGGGAATCACCAACGAGAGCAAGGCGATGATGGGCGGCAAGTATGTCGGCGACACCCACCACGTCCAGGGCTCGTATGTTGACGGCACGTATGACGGTAAGTGGCTCTTCGTCAACGACAAGTCGAACAACCGCTTGGCGCGGATCCGGATCGACATCATGGAGGTCGACGCCACGGTTGACATTCCGCACACGCAGGGCACGCACGGCGTCTTCCCGCAGCGCGCACCGGCGACCGAGTGGGTGATCCTCAACAGCGAGTTCCGGACGCCGCTCGTCAATGACGGCCGCGGCGACATGCTCGACGCGTCGACCTACGGTGGTGTCCACACGATCGTCGATGCCGCGCGGATGGAAGTCGTCGCGCAGGTGCAGACGGCGACAAACCTCGACCTCGCCGCCACCGATTACACCGGACGGTACTCGTTCGCCACGTCGTACAACACCGAGGGTGGCGCGACGATCTCCGAGATGCTCGCCAGCGACCTGGACTACCTCGTCGTCTTCAGCTGGGACGCCATCAAGGAGGCCCTGGCCAATGAGGACTACCGGACGGTCGATGGCGTACCGATCCTCGACGGCGCCGAAGGGACGGGACTCACCGCCTACATTCCGGTGCCGAAGAACCCGCACGGCGTGAACGTCTCGCCTGACGGCAACTATGCGGTCGTGTCCGGGAAGGTGTCGCCGACCGCGTCGGTGATCGACATCACGATGCTCGACGACGTCTTCGCCGGCAACATCGAGCCCAGAGATGCGGTGGTCGCGGAGCCCGAGATCGGCCTGGGGCCGCTCCACACGACATTCGACGGCCGCGGCAACGCCTACACGTCACTCTTCATCGACAGCCAGGAAGTGAAGTGGAACATCCAGCGGGCAATCGATCTGCAGGCGAACCCGCAGGAGGGTGAGACGGCCGTCGTCGATCGTCTGGACATCCACTACCAGGTGGGCCACACGATGGCCTCGATGGCCGAGACGAAGGAAGCCGACGGCCGGTACCTGATCTCGCTCAACAAGATCTCGAAGGACCGCTTCCTCAACGTCGGCCCGCTCAAGCCAGAGAACGACCAACTCATCGACATCTCGGGCGAGAGCATGGTCCTGCTCAAGGACGAGTCGGCCTACATCGAGCCGCACGACATCATCCTCGTCAGGCGCGACATCGTCGAACCTCACGTCGTCGATCGGGTGCGCCTCGAGGATCACCCGGACGCCGTCACGCAGAGTTCCGTAACGCGAGATGGCAACCAGGTGACGGCGCGACTCACCGCAACGGCGCCGGTCTTCGGGCTCCAGGAGGTCGAGGTCAACGAGGGTGACGAGGTCACGTTCATCGTGACGAACACCGACGAGATCCCTGATCTCGCCCACGGGTTCGCGATCTCGAACTATAACGTCCAGATGGTCGTCGGCCCCTTCCAGACCAAGTCGGTCACCTTCACCGCCGACAAGCCTGGCGTCTACTGGATCTACTGCACGAACTTCTGCCACGCGCTGCACCTGGAGATGCGCCTGAGGTTCATCGTGCACGCTCGGAGCTAGCAGGCGAAGGGAATCGGATGAAGCGGTGGCGAATATGGGTGTGCGGGCCACTCGCGGGACTCGGGGTTGCGTTAGCTCCGAGTTCCGCGGAAGCGCAGATCCCGTTCGGGGAGCAGCGGTACGAGTACGCCCTCTCGGACGTGCTCCCCGACGCCACCGTCTTCGACCGCGTCGAGACCTACTGGCGAGGCTACGCCTCCGCGGATCGCGTCGAACTCGTCGGCTACGTCCTTCTCACTGACGATCTCGTCGACACCCCCGGGTATTCCGGAGAGACGATGAACACGCTGGTCGGCATGGATGCCGACGGCGCGATCACCGGCGTCAAGATCGTCCGGCACTCCGAGCCGATCGTCCTGATCGGGCTTCCCGAAGCGACCATCCACGAGTTCACGAATCAGTATCCGGGGAAGCAGATCACCGACCGGATCCTCATCAGCCGGGAGCCGACTCCCGACTACGTGACGGTCGACGGCATCAGCGGCGCCACGGTGACCGCTGTCGCCGAGAACGCGACGATCCTCGAAGCGAGCCGCCTCGTCGGTCGGGCCGAGGGCATCGTGAGCGCGGCCCAGGTGCGCACCCGCCGGCCCTCGACTGCGTTTCAGCCGTACACGTGGCGCCGGCTCGCTTCCCGGGGCGCCATCGGCTCGATCACGATCGTGCCGGCGGAACTCGGGTTGACCGGCCCGGCCAATGCGGTGGACGTAAGGTTCGCGATCCTGGATCCGCCGAGCGTCGGACGCAACCTCGTCGGCGAGCGCTTCTACGACATCGTGCGAGCGCGGCTCGATCGGGACGGTGGCAGCGCGCTGTACATCGGCGGGTTTGGCGAGCTCTCGTTCAAGGGCGCCGGCTTCGCACGAGGCGGGATTTTCGATCGCTTCGTCCTCGAGCAGAGCGGCGATCTTGTCGTATTCCGGGACCTGGACTATCTCGCGCTGCCGATCGACGCCGCGGCGGGCGCTCCGAGCTTCCGCGAGGGAGGCGTCTTCTTCACCGACGACAGGTTCGATCCGACCCAGCCCTTCACCTTCCGGTTGACCGTGCCGTACCGCGTCCGCGACGAGCGGCGGTACGCCACGTTCGTGGCCGACTATCAGCTGCCCACCCGCTTCGTCGACGCCGATATGCCGTTCTGGGTCACCCGGTGGCAGGCGTCGTGGGTCGGCGCGACCTTCACCGCGTTGCTCCTCGGGGGCCTTCTCGCCGCGTTCACCTTGAGACTGCAGCTGCTACCCTACCGGAAGCTCTTGCGCCGATCGACCGCGCTGCTGGCGGCTGTCGGCCTCGGCATGCTACTGAAGGCGCAGCCGAGCACGACCCAGATCCTGACGCTGTTCGGCTCGGCCAGTCGGCTCGAGTTCCCCAGCGAAATTTTTCTTTCTGAACCGCTAATCTTTCTGCTCTGGCTCGTCACGGCCGGGACGCTCGTCGTCTGGGGCCGCGGCTTCTTTTGCGGCTGGGCCTGCCCCTACGGCGCACTCCTCGAGCTCCTGATCGGCGTTTGGGAAAAGGTGGCGCCCCCTGCACTGAGGAAACGATTCGACGATTGGCGACCGCCCCGTTACCTGCATTACGGAAAGATCCTCGTGTTCACGTTCATCTTGGCTGTCTCGTTCGTCAGCCTGCCGCTCGCCGAAGCGATCAACGAGATCGAGCCGTTCAAGACCTTCGTCCTGAACCTCGATCGTCCCTGGACGTTCCTTCTGTACTTCGCCGCCGTCACGCTCATCTCGGTGCCGAGCTACCGGTTCTTCTGCCGCTTCCTCTGCCCGCTGGGCGGGGCACTGGCAATTCCGTCGATAAAGTCGCCGCTACTGCCGCTGCTTCGGTATGAATCGTGCAACACGTGTAAGATCTGTGCGAAGGGATGCGAGCCGACGGCCATTTCCTTCGAGACCGGACGGATCAACTATCAGGAATGCTTGATGTGCTGGGACTGCCAGGCGACTGGGACCGACGAGGCGGTTTGTCCGGAACTCATCGTGTCGAATCGTGAGCAGCGGCCCGTGCGGATGCTCGTGGGAAGCCTCGTCCTCGGCCTGCTCGCCTGGCCGGCGGTCGCACACGCCGACACGGTGCGGGTCCGTCCCGGAATGCTGGCCGATACGCTGGCGGAGGCCCAAGCCGGCGACGTCCTGCTCCTCGAGCCCGGGGTTCACGCGGGGCCGCTGCACATCGAGCGGACGGTCACGCTTCGAGGCGAAGCCGGTGCCATCGTCGACGGCGGGGGCACGGGTCACGCCGTCATCATCGATGCTCCAGGCGCGGCGATCGAGAACCTGACCATCCGTCACTGCCGCATCTCGGACGCATTCACCGATTCGGCCGTCTGGGTCGAGCAGGACTCGACCGGGGCGCGGGTCATCGGCAACACGATCGAAGCGTGCCGGTTCGGCATCTGGGTCCACGGCACCGCGGAAGCCGAAGTCGCGGGGAACCACGTCGTCGGGCTCCAGGAGGCCACGCAGAACGAGCGGGGCGATTGCATCCATCTTTGGGATGCGGACGGGATCCGGGTGACCGACAACGACCTCTCGTCGTGTCGCGACGGCATCTACATGGAGCTGACCAGCGAGGCGACCATCGACCGGAACCGGATCACCGACTCGCGCTACGCCATCCACACGATGTGGTGCGACGAGAGCCGGTATCGCGGAAACTACGCCCACGAGAACCTGGTCGGTCTCGCGCTCATGTTCTCGAAAGAGATCGAGGCGAAGCAGAACATCCTCCACAACAATCGGACGCATGGCATCCTCTGGGTGCAGGTCACTTACGGGACCGCCGCGGACAACGTCGTCATCGGCAATACGAAGGGGTTGTTCGTCTACAACTCGCTGTACAACACGATCCGCGGCAACCTGGTGGCCCGGAACAACCTCGGCGGCCACTACTGGGGCGGCTCGGAAGAAAACGTGATGGAGGCGAACGCCTTCATCGAGAACGAGATTCAGGTGAAGTTCGTTGCCGCGAAGGATCAGACGTGGGTCGGCAACTACTGGAGCGACTACGGCGGGTGGGATCTCGACGACGACGGCAGCGGCGAGGTCCCGTACCGGTCGAACACGCTCGTGGACGCGCTGCTCTATGCGCACCCCAGCGCGAAGTTCCTGCTGACCAGCCCGGCGTTTCAGGTCCTGGCGCTGGCCGAACGTGAGTTCCCCATCATCACCGTGCCCAAGATCGTAGACCCCTCGCCGCAGATGTCACCGTCGATGGCCGAGTGGGCGACGCTGCTGGCGCAGTACCCGGCCGCACCCGCGGAGTACTACCTGGAGATGGAAAAGCTCCCGCACATCCCGGGAGGCCAGCCGTGATCCAACTCGAGGGCGTCGCCAAGCGGTTCGGCGAGATCGAGGCGCTCGCGGCACTCGACCTCGAGATTCGCGATGGCGAGTGGCTCGGCGTTCTCGGCCGAAACGGCTCCGGGAAGACCTCGCTGCTTCGGATCCTGGTCGGGTTGTCGCAGCCGTCGAGCGGCAAGATCCTGTTCGACGGTCAAGAGCCGGACACCGAGGCCTGGCGCCGGGTGCACCGAACGCTCGGGTTCATGCCCGAACGGGTCTCGTTCTTCGAGCATCTGACGGGCGAGAAGACACTCCGATATTTCGCCCGACTGAAAGGCGTCGCCCAGCACGAAGTCGCACCGCTGCTGGCGCAGGTGGGCCTGACCGCAGCCGCGGGGCGCAAGCTCGGCGGCTATTCGAAGGGGATGCTTCAGCGGCTGAATCTCGCCCAGGCACTCCTGGGCGATCCTCGCATGTTGGTCGTGGACGAGCCGATCGAGGGGCTCGACGCGGACGGGGCCAGGGAGTTCTTCGAGATCCTGAAGCGCGTCGAGGGCCGGACCGTCATCATGTCTTCCCACCGGGTCGGCATGATGTCGCGCTACATGGACCGTGTCTGCGTGCTGAACGCCGGGCGCGTCGTGGCCCTGGGCACCGAAAGCGACCTTCACCAGACGCTCGACCTGCCGGTCCGCGTCACGCTGCAGCCGTCGGTCGAGTCGAATGGCCATCTGGCAACAGCGCTCGAGCGGCTCGAGATCGGGTCGGTCGCGAACCGTAACGGCATCGTCGTCGTCAGCGTGTCGCAGCGCGACAAGATTCGATTCCTGGCCAGCCTGCAATCGCTCGAAGCGTCGATCGACAATGTTCGGATCGAGGAGCCATCGCTCGAGGAGGTGCTGCGTGAGACGCACTGACGCCATCTGGGCGATTGCGTTCGAGGAGTTGTCCGATCGGCTGCGCAGCCGATGGATCTGGACGGTCAGCGGCCTCGTCCTGGTGACCTCGCTCGCCATTACCTTTCTGGGCACGGCGCCGGTCGGCGTCGTGGGCGCCTCCGGCTCCGGTGCGGTCATGGCCAGCCTGCTCAACCTGGCGGTCTATCTGGTACCGCTGCTGGCGCTCGTGATGGGCGCGGGCGTCATCATCGACGAGAAACGACGCGGCGTGCTCGATCTGATCCTGGCCTACCCGGTATCGTCGAGCGAATACTTCGTCGGCACGTTCGTCGGCTACGCCGCGGCGCTCTCCATCGCCCTCGTATCGAGCTTCGTGCCGACGGGTATCGTGCTGTCGGTGACGACCGGCGTCAACACGGGCGAGTTTGTTCGACTGCTCCTGCTCGTCCTGGCACTAGGCACGGTCTTTCTAGCGCTGTCGTTTCTCGTCTCGATTCTGTCGCGCGATCACGCGCGGGGCATCGCAGTGTCGGTGCTCGTCTGGATTCTCGCGGTCTTCGTCTTCGACCTGGCCCTCGTCGGCGGGCTGATGATCTATCCCGGAGACGTGCCGCTGGCGCTCTTCGGGTCCGCGCTCTTGCTCAACCCCACCGATATCTTCCGGCTGCTCGCATTCTCCTGGGTGGGCAGCGCCGCCTCGCCGCTCGGACTGGCGACGGTGGCGCCACCCATATCGTCGGCGGTACTCGTTGTCGCGCTCGGCATCTGGACCGGCGCGGCCCTCCTCGTTAGCCATCATCTCTTCATAAAACGCCTAGCCACGGACAGACTCGTATGACTACACACAAGCCCACGCTGCTCTCGATGTTGGTATTCGTCGTCGCCTTGCTCGCCACCGGAACCACGGCTTTCGCCGGCGCGAAACTGACTGGACGCGTCGTCATGCCGGCCGGCTCCGGCCCCGCCGTCGTCTTCCTGCAAGGGGTCGCCGGGGAGACGCTCCCCAACCGCGATACGGTCATCACGCATGGGGCGGATGGATCGTTCGAACCAGCCGTCGCCGTCGGGTTCGTCGGCAACGAGCTCATCTTCAAGAACGAGGACGACACGCTGCACACGACGCACCTCTATCTCCACCTGGCGTATCAACGGGAGATCTCGGGGCGCCCGCTTCGCAACGGCGCCACGCTCTACAACATCGCGTTGCCGCTGCAGGGCATGGAGGTGCGGCGGCCGATCAAGCAGTACTTCGAGTTCACCGATCAGACCGGCATCATCGATGTCCGCTGCAATCCACACCCGGACGAAGCGGCCACGCTGCTCGTCTTCGACCATCCCTACGCCGCCATCTCGGCGGCGAACGGCGCGTTCACGATTCCCGACGTGCCGGCCGGCACGCACGAAGTCTGGGTCTGGCACGACGGTGAAGCATCGCTCTGGCGTACCGTCGAGGTCGGCGCGTCCGGCGCGACCGAGGTGACGGTGGAGGTCGGCGCTGAATGAAGCTTGTCGTCGCAGTGACGACGGTCGCCGCACTCGGGGCGGCGCTCGGACCGGCCGATCTGCCGCCGTTCGCCTTCGAGAACTACGATGGCCGTTCGATCACGAGCGCCACGTTCGAAGGCAAGACGACGATCGTCGTCCCGACCTACGCCAAGTGCGTCTTCGCCTGCCCAATGGTCACGTTCCTCCTGACCGAGTTGGACCGGCAGATCGGGTCACCCGAGACGGTCCAGTACCTGCATCTGTCGATTCAGCCGGATGAGGATACGGCCGAGGAGATCCTGAGCCACTTCGACGATCACGAAATCGACCGTGCGGACCGGCGCTGGCTGTTCGCGAACGGCCCCGCGAGTCGGATCGAGCAATTTCTCGACGACACGGGCATCGAGATCGCGCGCACACCGGTCGAGGGCGGCGAGGTGATCGAGCACACGATCAGGGTCTGGGTCGTCGGCCCCGATGGTCGGACCCGAGCCGAATTTGACACCTACTTCTGGAACGACGAGGAGATGGACGATGCACTTCGCAGCCCTGGAACATAGCCGGCGCGACTTCATTAGAGCCGCCGGACTTGGGAGCGCCGCACTGCTGACGTCCGGACTGCGGCCGCTGTCGGCCGCGGCCTACGATCCGGCCGACTGCCGCCTCATGGAGTTCGATGTCAGCTACCGCACCGAGATCGCCAGCCTGCCGCGCGACGCCAAAGATGTGCAGATCTGGATGCCGCTGCCGTCGAGCGACCACGCGCAGCAGATCACGGGCCTCGACATCGTCAGTCCGCTGCCGTACGACGTCACGCGCGAGGCACGATTCGGCGCCAAGATGCTCCACGTTCGGGCGGAACCGCACTCGGCCCCGTTCGCCGTGGAAGCGCGCTATCGGGTCACGCGCGGGCAGGTCGGCATCCAGCCCGGCTCGCTGCCCGAGAACGAGCGGTCGAAGTATCTCCAGCTCACGAACACGGTTCGGACGACACCCGAGATCGATATGTTCACCGAGGAGATCGTCGGCGGCGAGACTGACCCGTACGAGATCGGGCGTCTGGTGTTCGACGGCATCCGCGAGATCCTCTTCTACGACAGCAGCATCCCCGGCTGCGGCACCGGCGACACCGCGTGGATCATGCGCCATAAGCGCGGCAAGTGCGACGACTACCACGCGCTGTTCATGGCGATGATGGTCTCGCGCGGCGTCCCGGTTCGCTGGGAGCAGGGCTTCCCGCTGCCCTATCCGGAGGGCGGCGCGGCCGAGGGCGGCCAACTCGAGGGCGACTGCACCGGAGCGCACTGCTGGACGAGTTTCTACGCGCCCGATCACGGCTGGGTGCCGGTCGACGTCTCCGAGGGGGACAAGCTCGAGAGCGGCGGCGAGTTCTACTTCGGCCGGCTGTCGCCGAACCGGTTCCAGGTCTCGGTCGGACGCTCGGTCGTCCTCAACCCGGCGCAGGGCGGCGACCCGCTCTCGAGCTTCGCCTTCGCCTATGCCGAATCGGACGGTATCCCTCTCATCTACGCGCTGAACTACGAGAACATCATCAAGTACACCGTCGGGCGCGTGGAGATGGCTTAGGACTGAGGCGAGGTGAACATGCGTTCTCGACGGAAGCAAGTCGCGGCCACCGTCCTTCTCCTGACGGCGCTCACCTTCCCGGGCGGTGCCGCCGCGCAGGAGATCGCGGAAGTGGGTCAGCCGCCGCCGCTCTTCGCCCTGCCCGACGAGAACGGCGACGTGCATGCGCTCGAAGATCTAATCGGGCAGCCGATCATCCTCTACTTCACGCACAACATGTGCCACTACTGCACGCAGGTGATCGCCTTCCTCAAGCGAGCCCACGCGGAGTACGAGGGCACCGACCTGGCCATCGTGACGTTGAACGTCTGGGCGGACGACGGTCGGCTGATCAGCCGCTACAAGGAAGCCTACGAATTGCCGTTCGACATGCTCGCCGGCAAGGACGTGGATCTGCTGCGGAACTACGAGGTGAATTACGTCCCGATCATCATCTTCATCGATCGGGACGGAACGATTCGCTACCTCTACGAGCACTACGTCCTGCAGGAAGATTTCGAGCGGAGCACGGCCGAGATCGTCGCTGGCGGGTGATGCTGGCGCGGGCGGTTACGCTCCCGCCACCGCCCGCCACGCTGTGCTACCATCGCGCCCTCACGCCGATCCGATTCTGACCGTGCACGACAAGCAAGGAGTGGTGTCATGAAGCGACTGGCTGCCCTCGTCGTCGCCGTCTGTCTTTGGAGTGCTCCGGCCGGAGCCGACGACCTCGCTGATCACCCCGAAGTGGCCTCGCAGATCAAGGTGATGGACGTCTGGATCCAGGCGCAGATGAGGGAGATCGGCCTGCCCGGCCTCGTCATCGGCATCGTGCACGACCAGGACGTCGTCTGGTCGAAGGCCTACGGCCACGCCGATGTCGCGAACGGCACGCCGATGCGGACCGATTCGATCTTCCGGATTGCGTCGCACTCGAAGCTGTTCACCAGCATCGCCATTCTGCAACTGCGCGACGCCGGCAAGCTCAGGCTGGACGATCCGATCACCGACCACCTGCCCTGGTTCGACATGCAGAACCCGTATCCGGACGCCGAGCCGATCCGGATCTCGCACCTGCTGACCCACTCGGCCGGCCTGCCGCGCGAGTCGAACCATCCGTCGTGGACCGAATTCGCGTTCCCGACCGCAGAGGATCTGCGTGAGACCGTCTCACAGCAGCAGGCGGCGTACCCGACCGAGACGGTCTGGAAGTACTCGAACCTCGGGCTGTCGCTCGCGGGCGCGATCGTCGAGACGGCCTCCGGGCGGGATTACGAGGAGTATGTCGAAACCGAAATCATGGCGCCGCTCGGCATGGTCTCGTCGAGCGTCGGCGTGCCGCCCGACGGGCACATGCCAAACCTAGCGACCGGCTACAGCCGGCGCTGGCCCGACAAGCCGCGGGAGGTGATGCCGTTCGTCGACGCGCATGCATTCGACCCGGCCACCGGCCTTTCGTCGAGCGTTGACGACATGCTGAAGTTCATCACCTGGCAGATGCGGCTGCGCGCCGGCCACACGACCGAGGTCTTGCGGGCGAACACGCTGCGCGAGATGCAGCGCGTCCACTGGCTCCGGGAGAACTGGCGCGGCGGCAACGGCTGGGGGTTCAGTATCTCGCACCGGGAAGACCGCGATCTCGTCGGCCACGGCGGCTCATACCCCGGCTATCGCACCAGCACGCAGCTCAGCCCGAAGGAGAACGTCGGCGTCGTCGTCTTCACTAGCGGCGGCGACGGCAATCCCGGTCGCTTTTCGAACAAGGCGTTCGAGTGGCTCGCACCGATCATCGTTCGCGCCACCGCTGAGTCGGTGCCGCCCACCGAAGCCGACGCGGCGTGGACGCAGTACGTCGGCACCTATCGCTCGCGCGGCGGCGAGCGTCAGGTGATGATCCTCAACGAAGAACTGGTCGTCATCTCGCCGAGCAGCGATGATCCGATGACCGGCAAGACGGTGCTCCGGCCGGCCGGCGAGCACACGTTCAAGATCGAAGGGACCGGCGGCGGCCCGCACGGCGAGATGGCACGCTTCGAGCTCGATGCCGACGGCAACATCACGCGGCTCTACATGGGAGTGAACTACTCCGAACGCGTGAGGTGACACAAGCCGCGCACGGCGCGGCTCGCCATCGGGTTCACCGCCCTCGGAATCTCAAGGAGTCAGGACAGATGCCCTCTGTATACCGCCTCGATCAGCCACGGAGCATCGGCTCGACGACACTGCTCGCCCTCGCCTGCACGGCTCTGCTGGCGACCGTGACGTCGGCTCAGACGCCCCAGGCGCAGGACCCGGACTTCGCCACGTCCGTCGAATCCTGGACGACCGCCCCGGAATTCATCAGCCCACTGGTCGACCACCTCCCCGTCGTCGAGGGGGTCCCCTCGCCAAAGGCGGTGCTTGGGCACCACGTCGGGGCACCCCGCGAGCTGACCTACTACGCGCAGGTGCTCGAGTACTACCGGGCGTTGGCGGCGGCGTCGCCGAGGGTGGACGTGCTGACGATCGGGGAGACCGACGAAGGCCGGGAGTACGTCGTCGTGATGATCGGCTCGGCGGAGAGCATCCGGGAGCGGGAGCGCTACCGTCAGGACCTGGCGAGGCTGGCCGACCCGCGTGGCCTCTCGGAGGCGGAGGCGAAGACGATCATCGGCCGCGCGAAGCCGATCTATCACTTCCTGGGAGGGCTCCACAGCGGCGAAACCGGCCCACCCGAGATGCTCATGGAACTGGCCTACCGGCTGGCGGCCGAGGACAGCCCGCTCATCAACCGGATCCGCGACGAGGTGATCGTGACGCTGACACCCGTCGCCGATCCCGACGGCCGCGACCGCTACGTCGACTGGTACTACCGCCACCTGATCGACATCGACGACGACCGGGATCGGATCACCGGGCCGCCCTATTGGGGCCGCTACGTCTTTCATGACAACAACCGGGACATCAACTACTCGCAGGTGACGTTCCGGGCCCTGCTCGAGTGGTATCTCGAGTGGCATCCACCGATCCTCCACGACCTGCACGAATCGGTGCCGTTTCTCTACACGTTCAGCGGGCAGGCGCCGCAGAATCCGACGCTCGATCCGATCCTCTACGGCGAACTCCCCTGGTTCGCCAACTTCGAGATGGCGCAGTTGACCAAGTACGGGATGCCGGGCGTCTGGACTCATGCCTTCGTCGACATGTGGTCGCCGGGCTACCTGGCCTTCATGTCGTCGAACCACAACGGCATGATCCGGATGTACGAAACGTTCGGCAACGGCGGCGCGACGCCGATGTCCCGACGGCTGGACACCGGCGGTGGACCCGGTCAGACCTCTCGGGAATGGTACCGGCCGTCCCCTCCCTACGAGGAGGTGGACTGGTCGATGCGGAACAACACCAACTACATGCAGACTGCCGTGCTGACGGCGTTGCAGCTCACGTCGTCGTTTCCGGAAGTCGTGCTGGAGAATTTCTACTTGAAGAGCCGGAACTCGATCACCTCGGGCGAGACCGAGGCCCCGTTCGGCTATCTCATCCCGAGTGGTCAGCGCGACATGACCCGCGTGGAACTGCTGGTCAACCTGCTTCGGCGTCAGGGCATCGAAGTGGGCCGCGCGGTGGACGAGGTGACGGTCGAGGAGGGAACCTTCCCAGCCGGCTCGTACATCGTCAAGCGCAATCAGCCCTACGGGCGACTCGCGAAGACGCTGCTCGAGCATCAGGAGTTTCCGGACGACGACCTCAGAACCTACGACGACACTGGCTGGACGATGGGCCTGATGCTGCACACCGAGGTCGAGCCGATCGCCGACAAGGCGATCCTCGACCTCGCCGTCGAGCCCGTCGACACCGTCAGCCTCGCGGGAACAGTCGCTGCGACCGACGGCGACCCGGCAGCCTATGTCATCGCGCATCAGGGCTCAACCCGGATGATCACGCTACGTTCGCGCCTGAACGAGATCGTCCCGATGGCGGCCGAGGCGGGCTTCGAGGTCGACGGCGTGGAATACCCCGCCGGGTCCTTTATTGTCGCGACCGGTGACCACCTCGAGGCGATCCGGGAGCGCGTGACCGACGCGGTCGAGGTGCTCGGCTTGACCGGCGCGGCGGTCGCCGAACTGCCTGCCGTGTCGATGCACCCCGTCGACCTGCCGCGTCTGGCGGTGTACAGCACGTGGGGCAACACCCAGGAAGTCGGCTGGGTCCGCCACGCGCTCGATCAGTTCGAGGTCGCCTACGATCTGGTCTACAAGGAGCGGGTCCGAGCTGGGGACCTGCGCTCCGACTATGACGTCATCCTCGTCCCCAACCAGGGCCGGTCGGGTCGTGGCCTGGTGTTCGACATCGAATCGCCGGGGCGGCCGCTGGCCTACACGAAGACCGAAAGCTTCCAGTTCCTTGGCGAGTACGGTGAATCGGAGGACATCGCGGGCGGCATGGGTCTGGAAGGGGTCGTCGAGTTTCGAGAGTTCCTCGACGCCGGCGGCCTGGCGATCACGCTGGGCGCCGCCAGCTACTTTCCCGTCGAGTTCGGCCTCACCCGCACCGTCGATGCCCGCCGCACGAGCGGCGACTTCTACGCACCCGGGCCAGTCGTCGAGGCGGAGGTCACGCGGGCGGCGCACCCGATCTTCTACGGCTACACCGACACGACCATTCCTGTGCGCTACGCGAACGGTCCGCTCCTGAGCGTGCCGGACGAGCGCGACCGTGAACGCTACGAGTTGATGCGGTTCCCGGAGGGAGAGGACCTCGTCATGAGCGGTCTCATGCGAGGCGCGGGCCAGGTCGGCGACACGTCAGCCATCGTCGAACTCCCGGTCGGCGACGGTCGCTTGCTGCTCTTCGCGACCAACCCGTGCTACCGGTGGCAGAACCACGGCGAGTTCAACATGCTGTTCAACGCGCTGCTCCACCACAACGACTTCCCGATGCCGGGGTCGACGTCAGCGTCGGCGCAGTAAGCCGCCTACGGCAGCGCGAGCGCCACGAGCGCGCCCGGCTGCCCGCGCTTCGCGCTCCCCGATTGCACGAGGATGTACTGCCGGCCTCCGTGCAGGTAGCTCATCATTCCGTACTGGCCGGGGAACGGTATCTCGACACTCGCGAGGATCTCCCCCGTCCTCTTGTCGCGCGCGTGCAGCATCGGCATGCCGTTCGCGTTCACCTCGGTCTCGCCCCGCAGGTCCTCCGTCGTCTGCACCAGGAGGTCGCCCATGACCATCTGGATGGAGAACCCGGTCCCGCCCGTGTCGGGAACGTTCGCTCCCGCTAAGAGTGGATGGTTCCTGATCCGCTCGGGCGTCTGGCCGACCGGGAGGTCCCAGAGCTTTTCGCCCGTGTTCATGTCATAGGCCGCGAGTCCCTGATACAGCGGCTTGTAGACCGGCAGCCTCTCGACCGCCGGCAGGAAGGTGCGCGGGCCGCCGGGCGCCCACGCAGCCACCGTGGTGCCCGTGGTCGCCGTATGCCGCTCCCGGCCGCGCCAGGCCTCGGCGCTCAGCTCGGGCAACCCGCGCTCCTCGTCCTCCCCGTTCGTTGGCACCAGGAACCCGGGCGCGCTGCACGCCCGGTTGTGCGACGCATACATGATGCCCGTGGTCGGATCCGCGACGGGCGGATGGTAGATGTTCACCCCGCCCAGACAGCCGACGACGTTCCGGTAGTCGTTGTCGTGGGGGTACGGCAGCGGCGGCACGTAGAGGCCATCGACCCGGAACTCGCTCAGGATCTCCAGTGCCTGCTGTTTCAGCTCCGGCGTGTAGTCGATGACGAACTCCTCCGTCAGACCGTTCACGACGATCGGGTCCAGCGGCTCCGGCCGGGTCGGGTAAGGCTGTGTGGGCGACGTGTAGTTGCCAGGAACTTCGGTCTGCATGACCGGTCGCTCCTCGATCGGCCAGATCGGCTCGCCGGTCTCACGGTTGAACGCGAAGACGAGGCCCTGCTTCGTGTTCTGGATCAGCGCGGGGATCCGCTCGCCGTCGACCGTCAGGTCCATCAGCATCGGCGCGGTCGGCAGATCGTAGTTCCACTGATCGCTCCGGTGGATCTGGAAATGCCACCGCCGCTCGCCCGTCGCCACGTCCAGGGCGAGGACGCTGCCACCGAAGAGGTTGGCGCCCGGCCGATGCCCGGTGTACGACTGAACAGTGGAGGCATTCGTCACCAGGTAGACGAGCCCCAGCTCGGGGTCGGCCGAGGCCGGCGCCCAGGTCGACATGTCACCCGACCATCGCCAGGCGTCGTTCTCCCAGGTCTCGTGGCCGAACTCTCCGGGCCGGGGGATCATGTGGAACTTCCAGAGGAACTCGCCGGTCGCGGCGTCGAAACCCATGATGTCGCCCGGGACGTTCTCGATCCGGGTCTGGTCGTAGCTCGGCTCGTGGCCGACGAGCACGACGACGACGCCGTTCACGACGATCGGCGGCGCCGAGCTTGTGACCATCCCGAGCTGTCGTGGGATCCCGCGGTCGACGTCGTACGGCTCGGTCCAGTTCTGCCAGGGCTCCCAGTCGCGCACGAGGTCCGGGATCAGATCGCGGACGCCGGTCTCGGAGAAGTCGTCCAGGGCGACCGACGCGCCCCAGTCGTCCAACGGCCGGCCGGTCCTCGCGTCCAGGGCCCAGAGGAAGAAGGCGGGCGACGTGATGTAGACGACGCCGCGTCCGTTCACCTCCGCGTAGGCGACGCCCTTGCCGAAGTCGGTTCTCGGCGAGCGCCGGTAGCGCAGCGTCTCGGGCTCGCGGAAGACCCAGAGCGTCTCGCCCGTGGCCGAGTCGATTGCCGCCACCTGCCGCCGCTGGCCGGCGACCGTGTACAGGACGCCGTCGACGAAGACCGGCGTGGCGCGAACCGTGTACTCGACGCCCGGCCCGAAGTTGTCACCCCGCCAGATCCAGGCGACCTCCAGGTCGGTGAAATTGGACGCGTCGATCTGGTCGAGCGGCGTGGACCGCGTGTGTCCGGCGTCACCGCCCAGGTAGCGCCACTCGCCGTCCTCGACGCCGGTCAGCTGCGCCGAGCCTGGGGATGGGACACCCAAGAGCGCGGCCAGCGTCAGAACACCGCAGCCGAACCGGGATCGCGTGACCATGCTGCCTCCTCGACCGGGTACTCTACACCCAGTTCAGCCTTGCACAGCGGATGCCGTCCAGTTGGTGGGCATTCAACGCGAAGATGTACTGCTGGCCTTCAAAGGTGACGACCCCCGGGGCCGCCACCGGAAGGACGGTGTGGAGGTACTCGTCGTCCTGGTCGATCCCGAACATCATCGGGTCCTCGGAGTGGTAGACACGGGTCTCGGGAAGACCGCGGTGCCCTGCCCCCCTTGGTGGTCCATTGATTATGAGAGAGGTCGGGTCAGATTTCCCCTCCCATGAGCCAGCCCGGTCGGCCGTCTCCTTCACCACC
>PCAK01000044.1 GCA_002730525.1 Acidobacteriota bacterium
GAACCTGACCGGCCCCACCAACTTCATGCGGTTCGGCTTCCGTGAGGACGAGAAGATGCGGCTCCGGTCCAACGGGACGGCGCTGGGCTGGGGCGTCGGCGCCGCCATCGGGGCTCAATTGGCGGATCCGGACCGCCAGGTCGTGTTGAGTATCGGCGACGGGTCCGTCATGTTCAGCGCCTCGGGGTTCTGGACGATGGCGCGCTACGACATCCCGGTGCTCACCGTGGTCTGGAACAATCACAACTACCAGACGGTGCGCCGCGGATTCCACGCCTACGGCGGACGGATGGCCGAGACGGGGCAGTACCACGGCATGCATCTGGGTGACCCGGACATCGACTTCGTTGGCCTCGCGGCGAGCCAAGGCGTCAAGGGCCAGCGCGTGACGAGCGCGGGCGATCTCGAGGGGGCGATCCGGACGGGTGTCGAAGAGACTCGGGCCGGCCGGCCGTATCTGCTCGAGGTGGTGATCTCGACGAGCGGCGGCGGCGCCGAGTCGACGTGGCATCGGAAGTTCAGCCTCGCTGCACAGCGGAGCACCGCGTAGCGGCACTCGGCGGCTGACACTTCCCCGTCTGGCCACCTCAGCGGCGGCGCGGCCCTGGGCGCCGCGCCGCCAACCCGTCAACACTCGACGACGTTGACGGCCAGCCCGCCCCGCGACGTTTCCTTGTACTTCGACTTCATGTCGGAACCGGTCTGACGCATCGTCTCGATCACGGCGTCGAGCGACACGCGATGGGAGCCATCTCCCTGAAGCGCCAACCGGCTCGCGTTGATCGCCTTGGCGGCACCCATGGCGTTGCGTTCGATGCAAGGAATTTGCACGAGGCCACCGACCGGATCGCACGTCAGCCCCAAGTTGTGCTCCATGCCGATCTCGGCAGCGTTCTCGACCTGGCCCGCGCTGCCGCCGAGAATCTCGGTCAGGGCGCCCGCGGCCATCGAGCAGGCGACGCCGACCTCGCCCTGGCAGCCGACATCGGCTCCCGAGAGTGACGCGTTCTTCCGGTAGAGGTTGGCCAGCGCCGCGGCCGTCAGCAGGAACGCCACCACCCCTGCCTCATCGGCGCCCGGACAGAACGTGACGTAGTACTGCAGGACGGCCGGAACGACTCCGGCCGCGCCGTTGGTCGGGGCGGTGACGACGCGGCCGCCGGCCGCGTTCTCCTCGTTGACCGCCAGGGCGTAGAGATCGACCCAGTCCATCGCGTCGAGGCCGCTGCCCCGAGCATTCCCCTCGCCGAGCTTCCGATACAGCGCGGGCGCACGGCGCTCGACCTCGAAACCACCGGGCAGAACCCCCTCGTTCTGAAACCCCCGCGCCATGCACCGCTGCATTGCGTCCCAGACCTCGAGCAGCCGGCGCCGGGTCTCGGCTCGGGGACGCCACGAGTCCTCGTTGGCGGCCATCACTGCGCTGATCGGCTCGCCGCGTTCGCTGGCCATCCGGAGGAGGTCGTCCGCGGTGGCGAAGTCGAACGGTCGCTGGGGCGCATCGGCGCTGGCGGCAATGTCCGGGTCGAACGCCACCCCGTGCCCGCCCGACAGAACCACGGTGCGGCTGGAGCGCACGCGGTCCACAACGCTGGCGCTGGCGTCGAGATCGACCGATTCGGGCGTGTAGCCCTGGAGGCCGAGGATCACGGCCTTGTCGGATCCGTGGCCCTTGCCGGTCAGGCCGAGCGACCCGTACAGCTGGACCGATACCGACCGAACCACCTCGATCTGGCCATCGTGCTCGAGCTGCCGCACGAACCGCGCCGCCGCGCGCATCGGACTGACCGTGTGGGAACTGGACGGGCCGATGCCGATCGTGAAGATGTCCAGCGCGCTGACGATTCCAGACCGGTCCACGGGTTGACCTCTATTTGTTCATACTATAACGTTATGATGTTAACTACTTTACCACGCGCCGGGCGGACGTCCGGCAGGGAGCGGTCCTCATGTCCGAGACGCCAGGCCTTCGACCCCTCGATCCGACGGATCTCCAGGGTAACCGAGCACGCTACGACGCCCTGATGGATGTCGCCGTCAATCGGATCACGACGCGCGAGTTCGATTCGAGCTTCGACATTCCACGAGAGCATTTCGAGCTGATCCTGGAGGCGGCCCGGCAGGCGCCGTCCGGCGCGAATTCCCAGCCGTGGCACTACATCGTCGTGACCGAGCAGCCGGTCAAGGAACAGATCGCCGAATACTTCGTCGGCGAGCAGAAGCGCCGGATCGAGCTGAACATGAAGTTTCCCACGCCGAACTACAGCGGGCTCGCAACGGCTCCCGGCTTTATCGTCGTCGTGACGGACTTCCGATTCGTACGCGCCTTCCCGGTCCTGCGCGACGAGCACTCAGCCCTGATCCGGTCCGAGGTGAACGACATGTACGTTCAGAACGCCGAACGGATCCTCCTGCAGAGCGTCGCGGCGTCCACGATGTCGGCGCATCTGGCGGCGGCCGCGCTCGGGTACAACGTCTGGTGGGTCACGGCGATCGGGCAAGAGGGCGCGCAGAAAGCGATGAAGCCGCTGCTGGGGATCCCCGACGACCTCTCGGTGCTGGACATCATGTGCTTCGGCCCGCCCAAGACGAAGACCTACAAGCGCTGGAAGAAGTCGCTGGGCGAGATCATCAACTGGGACCAATTCCAGCCCAAACATCATCTCTCCCTGGAGCAGGTCGAGGAGTGGATCCAGACCCAGCGGCACAAGGTGATGTACCGCGATGCCCAGAACGTCGACTAGCCCAAAGGCCGAGCATTGGACTGATCATCGGCTCGACGACTATGTCGGGCACCTGCTCCGGCGGGCGCACCTCATCAGCAGCGGCGTAACCGCGAAGTACATCCGCGACGTGGGCCTGACGCCGCCACAGATGGCCACCCTGCTCAAGCTCCGGGAGGTCGAGCGGGCGTCGCAGAACGAACTGGGACGCCTGGTGGCCATGGAACGCGCGAACATCCATGGCATCGTCTCCCGACTGCTGACCCGTGGGCTCATCGAAGCCACGACCGATGCCACCGACGCCAGGAAGACCGTCCTGCGACTGTCGGGCAAGGGGCGCAAGCTGGTGGAAACTGTCGAACCGCTGCACTGGCAGGCGATGGTCGAGACGATGAGCGTGCTGAGCGGTAGCGAACGCGGCCAGTTTCTGCGGCTCCTGAAGAAATTCTGCGGCATCACGCCGTCGGGCTGAGCCTGGCGGCGATGCTGGCCGCGGCGTGCGGCGCCGGGATCGTCTACCTCACGTCCGGCGCCGCGGCACAGACAAAGCTCTCGGCCGAACCTTCTGGTCCGCTGCCGTCGTAGACAGCCATCTCGGGATAGGCGCAGACCCGTCGGGTCCGCACGACCTCGCCGTCCTCGACGCGCTCGCCGATCAGTTCGCCTGGCGCTTCACCCCGCTCCACCCAGGCCACGAGCGTCTCGAACCACGGAATGATCGTGGCGCCAACGATCACCAGAACCAGAACGCTAGTGCTACGCATCACGCCTCCTCCCGCGTCACCAACTAACAACTAACCCTATCGAACCAACGCCGTGGCCAGCCACGGCTGCCAAGACACCAACCCAAGCACGACCGCCGTGGTGGCCAGAAACGGAAGCACCGCCACGAACACCCGCCCGGGCGAAACGCCCGCCGCGGCCGACGCGACGTAGAGGCCGGTGCCCACGGGCGGCGTCAGCAGGCCGAGTACGAGGTTGATGCAGATGATAACGCCGAAGTGGAACGGGTCGATACCGTAGACCCCGATCGCGATCGGCAGCAGGATGGGCGCCACCATGATCATCGCCGGGATGCCGTCGATGACCATGCCGATGAGCAGCAGCGCGGCGTTGACCAGCAGCATGAAGACGAACGGATCCGCGGCCAGCGCCACCAGGGCGGCCGCTAGTTGCTGCGGGAGCTGCTCGAAGATCAGCACCCAGCCGAACAGCCCGGCGGTCGCGATGATGAACAGAATGACCGACGCGCTCATCCCGGCCTGCACGACCGCGCGCCACGCCTGGGCCCAGCCCAGTTCGCGGTAGTACCACCGGCCGAGCACGACCGCGACCAACGCCGCCAGTGCGGCCGCCTCGGTCGGCGTGGCGATCCCGAACAACACGCTGCCGAGAATCACGCCGGGGATTGCCGCCGCCGGTAGGCCTTCCACGAGGTAGCGGCGGCGCTGCGCCTGGCTCAGCGCCTCGGCCCGAGGGTAGTCGTGGGTCCGCCCGAGCCATCGGACCGCGAGCACGAAGCCGCCGAGCATGAGGACGCCGGGCAAGATGCCGGCGAGGAACATGTCGCCGATCGACACCTGGGCGATCACGCCGAAGATGATGAACAGCATCGACGGCGGGATGACCGGCGACAGCAACCCGCCGGCCGCCGTCGTCGCCGCGGCGAAGTCCCTGGAATATCCCTGCTTCGCCATCTCGGGCACCATGACCCGCGACATCACGGCGATCTGCGCCACGGCCGAGCCCAGGATGGAGGCGACCATCGTGTTGGCCAGCAGGTTGACGTAGACCAATCCGCCGCGCGTCGCTCCCGCGGCCACCGACGCCGCGCGGACGAGGCGCGCCGTGATGCCGCCGGCGCTCATCAGCTCGCCGACCAGCATGAAGAGCGGAATGGCCAGTAGGCCGTAGTTCTCGGTCGCGCCGAACAGCTGCAGCATGTACGACTGGAAGAGCACGGTGTTGTCGGTGATGACGATGTAGACGCTGGCCGATACGCCGAGCACGACGGCCACGGGCAAGCCGAACAGCAGCAGGCCGAGGAAGACGGCGGCCAGCGTCATGGCGTCTCGGACTCGCGCGGCGTGACGATCGCCGCGAGCGAATCGAGCCAGTTGGCGCCGGCGTGCAGGCACGTCAGCACGGCCATCACCGGCATGATCAGCCAGACCCACCACTTCGCGACGCCCAGCGTCGACGTCTGCTCCCGGTAGACGAAGTTGAAGCTGGCTTGAATGAATGTGGCGACGTCGAAATCGCTGGCCCACAGCAGGCGCGGATCGAACCAGAGCCAGCTAAAAACAACCAGCGACACTCCGAACGCAACGGTCAACGAGTCGCGAATCAGCGTGAGCCACGCGCGCGCGCGCGGCGATGCAGAGTCGTGCACGAGCGTGATCGCCGTCGCCTGGCGGCCACGCACGCTGGCGGCGGCACCGAGCATGAACGCCCAGACGGCGCTGTAGATGGCGAGTTCGTCGACCCAGAAGAGGGCGACGTTGAACGCGCGCGTGACGACATTCAGCAGGATCAGGAGCAGCGTCGCCAGCACCAGCGCGCCGATCGCCTGCTGTTGCCACCACGCCACCGTATCGGCCGCGCGGCCCAGCGCGCGCCGACAGTTCGCGAGGATCGAACTGTCGGTGGGCACGGCCAGCGGAACCTGACGCCCGGTCACCGCGGTCGGGAGCGGTCGGCGTTCGCCGCCGCTTCCGCCTTCAAGGTCGCAAGGACCGGCGCCTGTGGCAGCCAGAGCGCCTCCCACTCCGCGATCGCCGAGCCGAACGAGGCTGCACCCACGTCAACGACGTCGACACCTGCCCCGCGAAGGTCGACCTCCCACTGCCGTTCCTGCTCGACGTACTCGTCCATTACCCGGTCGAGATGCGTCCGCATCAGCCGCCCAACCAGCTCTCGATCCGCCTCGCTCAGCCGGAGCCAAGTCCGGCCGGAGATGACGCCCACGGACGGGAACATCATGTGGTTCGACAGCATGAGCGTGTCGGCCGACTCGTAGTACCGCACCTTCCAGATCGCCTCGAGGTCCATGTCGATGGCGTCGATCTGCCCGTTGGTGAGCGCGTCGTAGACCGAGGCAAGCGGCATCGGCGTCGGCGCCGCGCCAAGCAGTTGGTAGAAGTCTCGTAGCGGCACGAACGGCGTGATGCGGATCTTCTGCCCGCCGAGATCGGTCGGGGCGGCGAGGGCATCGCGGGACAGAATCTGGCGCATGCCCGCCAGGCAGTACCCCAGCCCGAAGACGCCGAGCTCCTGGGGCAGCGCGTCGAGCATCCGCTGCGCCGTCGAACCGCGCAGGAGCGCCGCGGCCTCACCGACGTCCGCGACGAGATACGGCGCGTAGAAGGCGCCGAATTGCGGTAAGCGGTTGCTGACCTCCGAGATCGTCAGGATGGCGAAGTCCAATGCGCCCGTCTGCAGCAGCTGCAGCAGCTGCGCTTCGGTGCCCAGCTGGCGGGCGGGAAAGACGGCGAGCGTATGCTCACCTTCGGTCGCGGCCTCGAGGGCTTCGCCGAATCGGATCGCCGCCTCGGTCCAGAGGTGCGTCGGCGGCGTGATCAACCCGAGACGGAACTCGCGCGCGGTCGCCGGGCTCGCGTCCGTCAGCGTGCCGATCAGCACCATCGCCAGAATCATCACGCGCATGGTCATTTCGCCTGTGACGAGAGAGTAACCCCTCCGCTCCTTAATCGGATCACCGATTCCGTTGAGTTGCCAGACTGCCCGGGTGAGCCGTCGCTGGCGGACGGTGAACGGCGTCCCATCCGGCACTGTGCCCTGGGGCGGTCCACGTCCGCTTGTTCTCGGGTGCTCTAGTTGAGACAATCGTCGAGGCGAACTCTGCGGCGCTGACGAGCGGCCCACACAAGCCTGAGGTGTCCATCGATGCAGAGGACTGCGATCCCGCAGGCGAACAGATACTTCTTGAAGAGGCTGGAGACGCTGTCGCTCGACGAGCTGAGACAGTTGCAGTTCAGCAAGACCAAGGAGACCCTGGAGCGCGTATACGCCAGGAGCGGTTTCTATCGCGATCTGCTTGACAAGGCAGGCGTCAGCCCCGAGGACTTCAAGGTTCTGTCGGACATCGCCAGATTCCCATTCATCGCCAAGAGCGATCTCTTGCAGGACCAGCGAGTGCATCCGCCGTTTGGGCGAACGCTGTGCGTCCTCCCTGGCCAGACCCGCCGCATCAACCTGACCAGCGGCACTTCCGGACTCGGCCAGGAAGTGCACTGTCACGACGAAACGTCGATCCGTGCGGCCAACGCCTCCACCGCCTCGCACTTTGCAGCGATCGGCTTGCGCAAGGGCGACGTGTCGGCCGTGCTGCATCCCCTGGGTACAATGACGGGCGGCATGCTGTCCTACGAAGGCCTACGCCACTTCGGTGCCGTGCCCCTGCCTCTTGCGGTGTTCGACACGAGCCAAAAGGTCGACATGATGAGGCGATTCCCGCTCCGTCACATGCTGACAACCCCTGCCTACCTGACGCGGGTCACGGCCGTCTGCATGGAACACGGTCTGGAGCCGAAGACGGCGTTCCCGCACCTGAAGGGCATCACGCTGTCGACCGAGCCCTTCACGATTGCCTGGGCGGAGCGGATGGAAGAGATCTGGGGCACCGTGGTCCACGACATCTACGGGTCGAGCCAGCTGAATCTGAACTTTGCCATCACCTGCAAGTATGGTGCTGTGCCGGATGGTGAATTCGGGTGCTATCACCTGGCCGAGCACTTCGCGCTGGTCGAGGTCCTGAACAGAGAGACTGACCGACCCGCCGCCGTCGGGGAATGGGGGGAGCCGGTGGTCACGACCTTTTCACGGAACGCGATGCCGCTCGTTCGGTTCAGGTCGAACGACCGGGTGAGGTTGCTGCCGCCAGGATCTTGCGACTGCGGGCGTACGTCCGGCGCACTCTGGGAAGTAGGAACGATCTCGCGCTTTGACGACATGCTGAAGATCAAGGCCAACAATGTCTGGCCGCAGACGATTGATGAGGCGGTCTTCTCGTTTGACGAGATCGAGGAGTACAACGGCCGCGTGTACATCAAGGGCGACGGCCATGAATGCGCCGCGATCAGCGCCGAGTTCAAGCCGCACACGGTCGATGAGGAGGCCAGAACGGCGATCCTTCGAAGACTGAGTAAGAAGATCAAGACGATGACGCAGGTCACGATGGACGTCGAGGAGGTTCCACACGGCACGCTGCCACGATTCGAATACAAGGCGAGGCGCTGGAGCGACGAACGCACCAAAGGAATGGAACAGGTCAAGTTCTTGGAGAAATAGAATGCGCTCGCAGCTCTCACCCGCAGGACCAGTATCGTGGAAGACCTCCTGAAGGAATTTCCTATCGTCGTCGAACAACCCCTGAACTGGGGCGATATGGACATGCACGGCCATATCAACAACGTCTGGTTCTTCCGGTACATCGAGAATGCGCGGATCGCGTACTACGAGGCGATCGGGAAGTACGAGCATGAGCAGGCCAGCGGTACCAGCTTCGTGCTTGCGTCGACCTCGTGCACGTTCAAGTCAGCCTTGGTGTACCCCGACGTCGCGGTCGTCGGAGCGAGGATCGACGAGATCCTGACGGACCGAGCGGTCATGGGCTATCGGGTGGTCAGCCGGGAACACAATCGAATTGCCGCCGAGGCCCAGGCGACCCTTGTATCGTTCGACTATGCCAAGGGTGAGAAGGTCATATTCCCGGAGATCTTAACGCAGCGGATTCATGCACTGGAAGGCAAATCATACCGAAGCAAGGAGTAGCAACGATGAACCCGGATTCCACGAACAACGCAGCAGGCCACGAACTCATTGACCACAATCTGACGGCGGGAACGGCGGCGCCCGAGGTGCGCTACGAGAAACGTCCAGCGAAGACCCTGGATGGCGAGCCCATCGAGGGGCTGTACAACGCCTGGATCACGCTCGACAATCAGAAGCAGTACAACTCGTACACCACCGAGATGGTGAAGGCCGTCATCCTCGCGTTCCGCGAGGCCAGCAACGCGCGCGATGTGGTCTGCGCGGTCTTCACGGGCGCCGGCGACAAGGCGTTCAGCACCGGCGGTAACACGAAGGAGTACGCGGAATACTACGCCGGACGCCCGGCAGAGTACCGTCAGTACATCCGGCTCTTCAACGACATGGTGTCGTCCGTCCTTGCATGCGACAAGCCGGTCATCTGCCGCGTCAACGGGATGCGGATCGGCGGCGGTCAAGAGCTCGGGATGGCCTGCGACCTGTCCATCAGCCAGGACCTGGCGCGCTTCGGACAAGCGGGTCTCAAGCATGGGTCCGCCCCGATCGGGGGGCTGACCGACTGCGTCCCGGCGTTGATGGGCACGGAACAGGCGATTGCGTATTGCACGCTTGGAGAGCACTGGTCGGCCCACAAGTCCTATCTGAGAGGGATGGTGATCGATGTCGTGCCGGCGCTCAAGGTCGATGGAGAGTACATCGCCAATCCGCTCGTCGAGACCCAGCGCCTCGTCGACGAGTACGGGCGCTTCGCGTTTGGTGAACCAAAGTCTGGAGCGGCCCTGAAGCAGGGAAAGGCACTCCTGAAGTCAGGAACGATCGACCTCAGCCTGCTGGACGAAGCCGTAGATCGATACTGCGCGAAGTACGTTCATCTGTTTCCCGAGTGCTTGACCAAGACCTTCGAGGAGCTGCGGAAACCGAAGCTCGCCGCCTGGAACGCCAACAAGGAGGGCTCCCGCGCCTGGCTGGCCTTGAACATGATGACCGAGGGGCGCGCCGGTTTCCGTGCCTTCAACGAGGCGGTCGGCCGAGATCGTGAAATTGATTTCGTCGCCCTCCGCCAGGCGATCGCTCGCGGTGACTCCTGGACACCGGAGTTGACGGAGAGCCTGCTCCCGGCCGCGCGGGGGGGGAAGTAATCTGATGTATTGAAGAAGTCGACCAGCGGCCGCCAGTATGAGGTGAGCGCTATCCCCCGAACACGACCTCACCGCCCACGACGGTCATGAGGACGGCGATCTCGCCGAGTTGATCGTCAGGCACGGTCAGGAGGTCATCCGACAGGACGACGAAGTCCGCGAGCTTGCCTGGCTCAATCGAGCCCTTGATCTCCTCCTCGAACGTCAGATACGCGTTGTTCCACGTCGCCATCCGCAGCGCTTCCTGCCGCGCCACCGCATGCTCGGCGCCGAGGACGGTGCCGTGCATCGTTGTACGAGTCACGAAGTAGGCGAACACCTGCAACGGCGGGAACGGCACGACGCCCGAGTCGCTGCCCGACGCGGCGACCACCCCGCCGTCCAGATAGGCGCGGAGCGGCGGCACGCGCGAGGCCCGGTCTTCGCCCCAGTAGCGCACCATCGCCGGTCCGCCGACGTAAGGATGGTGCTGGGCCGTCAGCGCGATGCCCAGCGCGTTCATCCGCTCGAAGTGACCCGGAGACGGCAGGAACCCGTGCTCCAGGACCCAGCGGCGCCCGACGATCGACGTCTCGGCATGCGCCGCCTCGTAGGCGGCGATGACCTGCTCGACGGCATCGTCGCCGACCGCGTGGGTGCCCGGGCGCCACCCGAGTCTATTGATCTCCTTGACGATCTCGACGTAGCTCTCGCGCGGTGTCACCTGCAAACCGCGGAACGTGCCGCCCTTCCCGTACGGCTCCTCGTAGGGCTCGCGCATGAGGCCACCCTCGTACCCGCCGTCGACCATCAGCTTGACACCGGCAGGCCTCAGCCACTCGTCGCCGTCGTCTGGCGCGAGGCCGAACGCCTCGATCGTCGAACGCACCTCCTCTGCCGAGGCCTGGGGTCCGCGCGGTCCGCCCAGGAGCGCGCTAACGCGCATGGTCAACACGCCGCGCTGCCGCATCTCCTCGAGCAGCCGGTACTGCGGAGGCCCCATCGCACCGTAGCGGATGCTGGTGAGGCCGGCTGCGTTCAGCGCGGCGTGCTCCGCAAGCAGGTCCTCGATCTGCTGATCGCGCGTCCGCTCGGCCGGCGGCGGCAACGTCGCGAGCGCCTTCGCGGTGTCGACCAGTTCGCCATTCAGCTCGCCGTCGTCGTAGCGGCTGACCTCCCCGCCGGGCGGAACCGGCGTCGCCGTCGTGATCCCCCAGTGCGCCAGCGCGGCGGAGTTGAGAATGTACTCGTGGCCGCCGCGGACCAGAACGACCGGGGTTTCGGGTGCAACGGTGTCCAGGTCGCGCCGGAGCGGCAGGCGGTCCTCCACCAACTGCGACTCGTGCCAGTCGCTGTTCGAGACGACGACTTCCCCCGCGGGCGCCGTGTCGACCCGCGCGGCGACGGCGGCCAACACGTCGTCGATCGTCCGCGCACGCGACAGATCGACGCCCGGCCCGCCGCCCGCGTCATGAATGTGGCTGTCGCCGAAACCAGGCACGACGGTGCGGCCACCGAGGTCGATAACGCGTGTCGAGTCGCCAGCGAGCGCGCGGACCGAGGCGTCGGTGCCCACGGCGCTGAACCGCCCGTCCGAGATCGCCACCGCCTGGGCGGTGCTGAAGGTGTCGTCGACTGTCAGGAACCGGCCGTTCACGTAGATGGCTTCTGGCGGAGAAACCTGAGACAACTCTGGTCCTCCGCCGCCACAGCCAGCCAACGTGCCGACCATCAATGCGGCGACCGCGGCCGCGCGTCCTGATCTCGTACAGACTGTCATACGGTCCTCGACAGATTAGAGAGCGATAGCAAGTTTGCCGTCAAGGCGAACGTACTCGGACGCTGTTTCGTGCGTGGAGCCGACGGTGATAACTTGCTCGGACGAGGAGCGATCTGATGCGAAAGGTCTTTCAGTCGATTGTTCGCTGTAGCGGGAACTTTGGCCATATCCTGACCATTCTCGTCGCGGGCGTCGCGCTCGCGGCGTGCCAGGCCGGGAATCAGAGCGAGGCGGTCGAGCTACCCCCCTCCTACTACGACGACCCCGTGCTCGGCCCCTTGCCGCAGGTCTCACTGGACTCGCTGGGTGAAGCCGCCGGGCGACTCGAGGGCGAAGCCGAGCATCCGGACCCCTCCACGTTCGGGTACGACACGGCCACCGGCGTCTATACCCACCCGACCGCCGCACCCGAGATCGAAGGCCCGCGCCCGTTCAAGGGGAGCCTCACGTACATCGACATGGAGGAGTACAGCCAGAACGTCGATGTCGTCGCCTACTACCCCCATCTCGCCAGCGTCGGCCACACCTATCAGTCGGTCCTGGAATTCGACGGCCGTCGCTACATGTTCAACGGCGGGTACCCGAGCGTCCAGATCTACGACATTACCGATCCTCGCGAACTGGAACGGATTCCCACGCCGGAACCGATCGACAGCGGCATCGAGGGCGACGGGCCGCTGTATCTCCGCGGGTTCTTTCGCTACGTGCCACGGCTGGAGAAGCACTACTTCATTCAATCTTACTCGCCGCCGTACGTCGGATTCCTCGAGAACAAGTACCTCGATCCCGAGCGCGTGCGCGCCATCCGCGAGTGGCCGGACCTGAAAGGCTTCCGGGTCTTCGAGATGACCGCTCCGGACGAGTACTCGCTCGTAGCAACGGTGACGTCCGATCCCGACGGCGACCCGGCCAAGCGGCCGCAGCAGGGCGGCGGCTGCTCGGAATTCGCCTGGGACGGCATCAGCCGCTACATGTTCATCACCTGCGCGCCGACCGACGACTACGCCAACCAGCCCTACCGGAGCCTCCTGTACACGTACGGCGTCAGCGCCTACAACATGACCGACCCGGCGGACCCGGTCTACCTGTCGACCTGGCACGTTCCCGGGCAACTGCTGAGCGAAGAGGCGGAGTTCCGCGCCAACCCACGGTGGAACAACCGGGCCTCGCGGATGGGCGCCCGCGTCATGTTCGTACCGACCTATCCCGATGACGGCGGCCAGTACGGCTACGTCCCGATGGGTGGCTGGGGCTTCTACGTGGTGGATATCTCCGATCCGACGAACATGGCGACGGTCGGCCAGGTCGACGACTTCCCGATCGCAGTCAGCGGCAACGAGGGTGACAGTGTCTACGTGGATGTCATCGAGGAGACCGGCGGGCACGTCTTCTTCAACGGCTACCCTCTGGTCGAGGACTGCTACGAGCCCTACAAGAACATCTACTCGATCGACGTCAACGACCCTGCGAACCCGACGGTCGTCGGTACGTTTCCGCGCCCGACGCCGCCGGCCGGCGCGATGTTCACCGACTACTGCCAGCGCCGCGGCAGCTTCGGCCCGAAGCGGCCCGGCGCGTCGGGCCGGTCGCCGCAGCCGGGCACGCCACACCCCCGCTACGCGCCGTGGTCGTTCTACAACGCGGGGATGCAGATGTTCGACGTCTCGGACCCGGCCAACGTGACGATCGCGGCCTACTTCGCGCCGAAGATGATGGACCCCGAAATGAACTGGGCGTTCGGCAACCCTACGAACGCCGTGTTTGTCGAGTGGGACCGGAACCTCATCTACCTGTTCACAAACCACGGCTTCTACGTCCTGTCGAGCCCGCTGCTCGGGGATCCGGTCTTCGGCATCCCTGCGGAGGATGCCGGGATCGGTCGGTCGCCGGCCTAGACGGCCCGCCGTTCGCCGCCTGCCCCCGACCACTCATCGGACGATCCTGGCGCCTCGTCGAGAACTCGTAACTATCCGGTAACCCGCACTTTATGCTCGCCGTATTAAGACTGGTGAGAGAGAATTAACCATCCCAGGAGTAGACAGATGAAGAGATTGGTATTGCTTGGCTTCGTCCTCATCCTTTCGGCGAGCACCGCGTTCGCCCAGGCTCCGTCGGCCCAGCCCGACACTCCGTTCAAGCTCGCGACATTCGAAGCGGGCGGCACCGTGCGCGTCGGCCTCGTGGTCGGTGAAACCGTCCTGGCCGTTCAGGAGGCCAACCGGGCGCTGACCTCGGCCGAGGGACTCTCGTCGGTCGAAATCCCGAACGAGATGCGGCTGCTCATCGAGTCGTACGACCGGACCAAGTCGCGCCTGTATCAAATCGCGAACTACTACTCGGCGACCGGCGCTGGTGATGAGTCGTTCGCCTACGCCTACGACGACGTCGCCTTGAAAGCGCCGATCAAGTACCCCTACAACATGCTGGCCGCGGCGGCGAACTACCAGGATCACTCTGCGGAGATGATGCGGCGCTACGGCAATCCGAATCCTCAGCCCGTCGATCCCGACAGGTCGAACCCGGTGTTCTTCGCCAAGTCGCCCCGCTCGAGCATCATCGACCCGGGCGCCGCGTTTCCGGTACCGCCGGTCGAGGGCAAGGGCTTCGATTGGGAGAACGAGCTCGCCGTCATCATCGGCAAGCCGGCGACGCGTCTGACCCTCGACAACGCGGCGGATCACGTCTTCGGCTACAGCATCGTCTTCGACGTCAGCACACGCGACCGCGGCGAACAGGACGAGGATGAGGATCGGGGCGGCGGCGGCGGCTTCAGCTTCGGCGTCAACTGGTTCGAGGCGAAGAGCCGTGACAACGCGGCGCCCTTCGGCCCCGTCATCGTGCCGAAGGAATTCATCGGCGACTCGGCCAATCTTCGGATGACGACGAAGATCAACGGCGTGTTGAAGCAGGACGGCAACACCAAGGACATGATCCACAACGAGGGCCGCCTGCTCCGGCACGTCACGTCGATCCTGACGCTCTACCCTGGCGACGTCCTCGTGACGGGCACGCCGGCCGGCGTCGGTTCCGCGCGCAACCCACCTGAGTTCCTCGAGGTTGGTGACGTCGTGGAAATGTGGATCGAAGGTATCGGCACCCTCGTCACGCCGATCGAATAGCTCGGCGCCGCGACGACCGGCTGGGCCGGCCGTCGCGGTCTCGATCGACGGTAGACTTGCGATGACGATCTCCGGACTCCCAGAGGCTCCCCTTGGCCCGGACCGTCGTCACCTCCCGAGGATCGGTGATGTCGAAGATCTTCTTCTCGCGGCGGACGTACTGATACAGATAGCGCCGATCTCCGAAATCGACGATGTTCTGCCAGGTGTGGTACGGCTCGACGACGAGCGGATAGTAGGCCTCGAGCGTCATGTTGTCGATGTACTCGTTCGTATCCCACGCCTCGAGCTCACCCTCGAATGGCTTGGACTCGTGCTGATGCGGCGTCACCGTCAGATGCGTGAAGCGCCCGGTGGTCGGAGCCATCCCGTAGCTGGCCGGAGCCGGCTCGGGCGGTTCTTCGGCGCGCAGATCGCATCCGACAACCGCACGAACCCATCGATGACGTCCTGCGGCACGGTCGCTTGCGCGCCCGACCCCAGGCGGTCACTCGCCGGTGAACAGGCCGAGGCAATCAGACTCGTACCGACCACGACCCACGCCATACCGAAGAGCCTCAACGTCATGCCCACTCCCGCTTTCACCTAGTCGCCCGATGCCAGCGCGCCGTGCAGGATACCCACGAACTCGAACACCTCTTCGAACCGGTTGTAGAGCGGCACCGGCGCGACCCGGATGACATCCGGCTCCCGCCAGTCGCAGACGACGCCGTTCGCTTCCAGTGTTTCGAAGACCCGGCGCTGGTCGCCGCGCGCGCCCTTGACGCGCAGCGAGAGCTGACAGCCGCGTTCCGCCGTCGCGGCCGGTGTCAAGACCTCGACATTGTTGCCGAGCCGCTCTCTCACGAGGAAGGCCAGGTACGACGTCAGTCGCTCGGACTTCGCCCTGAGCGCCAGCATGCCGGCCTCCTCGAAGATCTGGAGCGACGCCAGGACCGGCGCCGTCGACAGGATCGGCGCATTGCTCATCTGCCAGCCTTCGGCACCCGGGATCGGTCTGAAGTCGGGCCCCATCTTGAAACGCGACGCCTTGTCGTGGCCCCACCACCCCGCCAACCTCGGCTGGTCGGCCCAATCGCGGTGGCGGTCGTGCACGAAGCAGCCGGCGATCGAACCGGGGCCGCCATTGAGATACTTGTAGGTGCACCAGACGGCGAAGTCAGCGTCCCAGTCGTGCAGCCGTAGCGGGATGTTGCCGACCGCGTGCGCGAGATCGAACCCGACCTGGGCTCCCTGCGCATGACCGAGCCGAGTCAGCGCCGCCATGTCGAACGCCTGGCCGCTGTAGTAGTTCACACCCGGCAGCATCAGCAGGGCGATCGTCGGCCCCTCGGCCTCGATGCGCGCGGTGAGATCCTCCATCCGGATCGTCGATTCGCCGTCGCGAGGGCCGACCTCGATCAATGACGTCGCCGGATCGAGTCCGTGGAACCGGATCTGCGATTCGACCGCATAGCGGTCCGAGGGAAACGCCGGGCGTTCAATGACGATCTTGTGCCGGGCGGACGTCGGGCGATAGAAACTCACCATCATCAGATGCAGGTTGACGGTGAGCGTGTTCATCGTCACCACTTCACTGGGCTCGGCGCCGACGAGCGCGGCGGTGGCGGGTGCCAGTCGCTCTTGATACGACACCCAGGCGCGCTCCGCGCTGAAGTGGGCGCCGACGGCCAGGGCGCCCCAGACTGCCAGCTCCTCGCCGACCATCGCCACGGCCGACTTCGGCTGCAGGCCGAGCGAGTTTCCGCAGAGGTAGATGACGTCGCCGCCGTCCGGCCGCTGCGGCATGACGAAGCGGTCCCGAAACGAGGCGAGGGGATCGGCGGCGTCCTGCGCCTTCGCGAAGTCGAGGCCACCTTCGAAGTTCACGCGAACCTCCCCGGTTCGAGATTCAGCCATTCGAGCGCCGACCCGGCCAGCAGCCGCTCGCGCGTCGACGCCTCCAGTCCCAGCGATTCGATCAGGGCGCCCGGAGACAGCTCCCCCAGGGGGAACGGATAGTCCGTGCCGAGCGCGACCCGGCCGGCGCCGACGAGATCGATCAGGTGGCGGAGCGCGACCTCGTCATGCACCAGCGCGTCGACGTAGAAGCGCCCCAGTTGATCCCGTGGGCTGGTCTTCGTCTCGACTGCGCAGAGATCGGGACGGACCTGAAAACCGTGCTCGATCCGCCCTACCGTGCCCGGAAACGCCCCGCCACCGTGCGCGAAGGCGACGCGCAGCCGCGGCAGGCGATCGAACACACCGCCGAACAGCATCGAGCAGATCGCCAACGCGGTCTCGGCGGGCATGCCGACCAGCCACGACAGCCAGTAGCGCGACATCCGGTCGCGGGCCAACATGTCCCAGGGGTGCACGAAGACCGCGGCCCCGAGCGCTTCGGCCGCCTCGAGCACCGGGAAGACGCGTTCGTCGTCCAGGTTCTTCCCGTTGACGTGGGTGCCGATCTGAATTCCCGCAAGACCGAGCGTCGTGACGCACCGCTCGAGCTCCTGGACCGCGAGGTCCGGGTCCTGCATCGGAACGGTGCCCAGCCCGACGAACCGCCGCGGGTGATCGGTGACGACACCCGCGATGTGGTCGTTCAGCAGGCGCGAGAGATCGTGCGCATCCTTCGGCTCGGCCCAGTAGCTGAAACGGTCGACAGCACCTGCACGTCGACACCGTGGCCGTTGCATTCCGCCAGGCGCGTCGCGGAGCGTGTAGTTGAAGGCGTCACCCGCCATCGGGTGCGCCTCGCTGAAAAACTGTGTCGCCGCCGCCGCGAAGAACTGGAGGTTCGCCGACGCCCGCGGGATGTCGAGCCGCCCGGCCAGGGAGATCGGTTTTCCGCTGTCCACCGATTCCGCGCGCGCCAGCGCGTCGGCGTTGGCGTTGGCGTTGGCGTTGGCGTTGGCGTTGGCGTTGGCCAGGTAGGCTATCCGATGGAGAAACCCCGCGCGCTCCTCGGAGGACGTCGCACGCCACGCGTCCGCAGCGCGCTCGGCCGCCGCGACGGCCGCCGTCAGGTCGTCGTCGCCCGAATCGGGAGTCTGCGAGTACACCTGGCCGGTGGCCGGCTCGAAGTTGTCCAGGTAGCGGCCCGATCCGGGAGGGGTCAGCTGCCCGTCGATATAGTTCGACAGCCGTTCCATGCGCTCGGGAGACGATACCCTACAGGGTCTGCGGAGCGTAGCGGTTTCCTCACGAACGGCCAGATCGCTCCCGCGAGCGGCTACCCGAATCGGATGAGCGGCGGACGGATAGTGCTAGTATCCCCCGTCGAACGCGGTCTGCGGAGACCGCACCCAGTCAGAGAACGCCCGATGCATGCCGGAACACACCTGGAAGCCAGCCGACGATGACGAGGGTCCGAGGGTGAGTGACCCGGCCGGCGCCGTGACTCCCCCGTCCACGCGACGACTCGACTATCTGAAGGCGCTCGAGCGCAAGGTCCTCTGGCTGGCGGTCTGGATGATCCACCACGCCAACCACATCCGTCCCGCGCGGGACGGCCTGAAGGTTGGCGGACATCAGGCCTCGTCGGCGTCGATGGTCACCCTGATGACCGCGCTCTACTTCGACGTCGCCCGGCCGCAGGATCGGATCGCCGTCAAGCCGCACGGCAGCCCGGTGTACCACGCAATCCAGTATCTCTTCGGCCGGCAGACGCTGGACCAGCTCCAGCGCTTCCGCGGCCTGGGCGGGGCGCAGTCCTACCCCTCGCGAACGAAGGATCGCGACGACGTCGACTTCTCGACCGGCTCCGTAGGTCTCGGGGTCGCGATGACGAGCTTCGCGGCGCTCGCGCAGGAGTACGTCCGACTCAAGGGCCTGGTCGACACCGACATGCCGGCCGGCCGGATGATCGCCGTCGCCGGCGATGCCGAGTTCGACGAAGGTAACGTGTTCGAGGCCCTGCTCGAAGCGTGGAAGCACCGGGTGGGCAATGTCTGGTGGATCATCGACTACAACCGGCAGAGCCTCGACGCGATTTCCGAAGACCGGATGTGCCAGCGGCTGGACGGCATCTTCAAGGACATGGAGTGGCGGGTCGTCACGCTCAAGTACGGCACCCTGCTCGAGCGCGCCTTCACCCGTTCAGGCGGCGAGGCGCTACGTCGCTGGATCGACGCCTGCCCCAACTCACTCTACTCCGCACTCGCGTACCAGGGCGGCTCGGCCTGGCGCACCAAGTTGACCCGCGACCTCGGGCACACGACCGGCGTTCCGGAGCTGCTCGACACGCACAACGACGACCGACTCCAGCAGCTAATGACGAACCTGGCCGGCCACGATCTCGAATCGGTCCTGGGTGCGCTCGATGCGATGCGTGACGAGGTACCGACCTGCCTGATCGCCTACACCATCAAGGGCTTCGGGCTTCCGCTGGCCGGCCACAAGGACAATCACGCCGGAATGCTGACGCCCGAGCAGATGGAGGCGTTCAGGGGCACGATGGACATCGCCGACGGCCGGGAGTGGGACCGGTTCGCCGGCCTCGACGTCGCCGACGACGAACTCGAGGGCTATCTGAACTGTGTGCCATTCAACCAGCCGGCTGAGCGGCACCATGCCGTCCCGCGCGTGCCCGTGCCGAACGTCATCGAGACACCGTCGGCCGCTGAGCTATCGACCCAGCAGGGCTTCGGCCGACTGCTGACCGAGATCGCCCGCCAACACCCGGAGCTGGCCGATCGGATCGTCACCACGTCGCCCGACGTCACGGTGTCGACCAATCTGGGAGGCTGGGTCAATCGGCGCGGTGTGTTCGACGCCCGTGAGCGAGCGGATACGTTCCACGACGGCCGCCCGCTCTCGGCCCAGGACTGGTCGATGGGACCGGCCGGCCAGCATATCGAGCTGGGCATCGCCGAGAACAATCTGTTCATCCTGCTCGGCGCCCTGGGCCTGGCAGGACCGCTGTTCGGCGCCCGCCTGCTCCCCATCGGCACGCTCTACGATCCGTTCATCAGCCGTGGCCTCGACGCACTGAACTACGCCTGCTATCAGGACTCGCGCTTCATCGTCGTCGCCACGCCGTCGGGCGTGAGCCTGGCGCCCGAAGGCGGTGCCCATCAGTCAGTCGTGACGCCGCTCGTCGGACTCGGGCAGCCGGGACTGACCTCGTTCGAACCGACGTACGTCGACGAGCTGAGCGAGATCCTGCGATGGAGCCTCGCCCACATCCAGGCGGACGACGGCGAGGCGGTGTATCTGCGGCTGTCGACCCGACCGCTCGCGCAGCCGGACCGGACCCTGACGCCGGAGTTGCGGGCCGAGATCGTGGAGGGCGGCTACTGGCTGGTCGAGCCCGGCCCCCACGCGGAGGTCGCGATCGTGGCGTCGGGCGCGGTCGTGCCCGAAGCGCTCGAGGCCCTCACCGCGATCCACGAGGACATCCCCGAGGCAGGGCTGCTCGTGGTCACCTCGGCCTCCAGACTCCACCGGGGCTGGGTGCACCAGACGCAGCGAAGTCCTGGCGACGCTGGGCTCGCCCGACCGCACGTCGAGACGTTGCTCGCGGCCGTACCCGAGACGACGGCGCTGGTGACCGTCGTCGACGGACATCCCGCCACGCTGTCCTGGATCGGCGGCGTCCGCCGGAACCGTGTGATGCCGCTCGGCGTCGACCGGTTCGGTCAGTCGGGCGACGTGCCCGACCTCTACAGGACCTACGGGCTCGACGCCGACGCAATTCTGGGCGCCGTGGCGCGCGTCTGGGCGCTGTCGGGGTGAAGGCCGGCAGCTCCCGCGCAGACACGGTTCGCCCCGGATTCACCGTTCGTTGTTATCATTGGGCGCATGGCCCTCGACGAAAGCAACGTCTTCACGAAGAAGCCAGAAACGCGACCCGGGCGCTACCAGTGCCCCAGGTGCCGGCGGACATGCGAATACAGCATCCGGTGGGTCCGCCACTCGAAGAGGGCCAAGCCGCCGGCCGGCGCCGACCGGGAGGACCAGGCCCGATTCGAGAAGCTGCGCGACTACCTCCTTCGCCTCGACGACGACGTGACGTGCACGGAGTGTGGCAAGAAGTTCGAGATCCCGTCGCAGCACTCCTTGATGTTCGTCGACCAGATCGCCGGCCTGCCTGACGCAGACGAACTCGAGCGAGAGATCGCTGCCGCGTCGGATACGCCAGAACCCGAGCCGGAACGGAAGCCGGAACTCCCCGCCCGCTTTACACGGAAATCGACCGGCTGGAAGTAGCGCGCGACGCGCCCGCGTCGACGGCCGGTCGTACCTGCCTGGCGAACGTACACGTCATCCTGATCCCTGATACGCTGCGATCCAAGGAGAACACACCATGGATCAGAAAGTCATCGACATCGGAGGGGTGCGCGTGCCGCCGATACCATCGCGAACGATCGGGATGGGCGCAATCGCGTTGATCATCGTCTCGGGACTGTTCAACACGCTCTACCAGATACAACCGGAAGAAGTCGGCGTGGTACTGAGGTTCGGGCGCTACGTGCGCACGACCGAGCCTGGCCTGCGCGCCAAGGTGCCATTCGTCGAGACAGTGCTGAAGGTACCGGTCCAGCGCCAACTTAAGCAGGAGTTCGGCTTCCGCACCGTCGAGGCTGGCGTCCGCAGCACCTTCTCGGAGCGCCAGTTCGCCGACGAGGCGGTCATGCTCACCGGCGATCTGAACGTCGCGGTCGTCGAGTGGATCGTGCAGTATCGCGTGTCAGATCCGTACGAGTACCTGTTCAAGGTCCGCAACCTCGAAGGGACGTTCGGCGCGATGAACGAGGCGGTCATGCGCGAAGTGGTCGGCGACCGGACGGTCACCGAGGTCCTGACGGTCGGCCGGCAGGACATCGAGACGCAGGTCGAGGAGCAACTCCAGGCGCTCGTGGGCCAGTACGAGATGGGCATCACGGTCGAGCAGGTGGTCCTGCAGGACGTGAACCCGCCCGACCCGGTCAAGCCGTCGTGGGACGAGGTCAACCAGGCGCAGCAACAGCGTGACCGGCTGATCAACGAGGCGCGCGCCGAATACAACGCGATCATCCCGCGGGCCCGTGGCGAAGCGCAGCAATCCGTCCTTCAGGCCGAGGGCTACGCGCTCGATCGCGTCAACCGCGCCCAGGGGGACGCGGCCCGCTTCACCGCCATCCACGAGGCCTACCGCCAAGCACCAGAGGTCACACGGCGGCGGCTGTACCTCGAGACGATGCAGCGGGTGCTGCCCCAGGTCGGCGGCAAGCTCTACCTGGCCGAAGGCGCCAGCGGCGTCCTTCCACTGCTGTCGCTCGACGCGCTGCAGCAGCGGATCGCGAGCGGCGCTCCCTCGCCGCCGCCAGCGGCGCCGGCCGATGCAGGAGGTGACCGATGAGCCCACGCACCATCACCCAACTCGTCGTGCTCGTCGCCGCGCTCGTGGTGCTGTCGAGCGCCGCCTATGAGGTCCGCGAAGTCGACCAGGTCATCATCACGCAGTTCGGGAACCCCATCGGCGATCCTGTCACCGAGCCCGGCCTGCACTTCAAGGTGCCGTTCATCCAGAATGCCAACTACTTCGAGAAGCGGTTTCTCGAATGGGACGGCAACCCGAACCAGGTGCCCACGAAAGACAAGCGGTTCATCTGGGTCGACACCTACGCCCGCTGGCGCATCACCGACCCGTTGCTGTTCTTTCAGCGGCTCCAGAACGAACGTGGTGCGCAGTCCAGACTGGACGACATCCTGGACGGTGAAACGCGGAACTCGGTGGCGAGGTACGACCTGATCGAGATCGTTCGCAGCAGCAACCGAAATCCCGACGACGTCCTGGTCGAGTCAGAGGAGGAGGCGGCCATCCTGGATCAGATCGAGATGGGCCGTCAGCAGATCGCGGCCGAGATTCTCGAGCGGGCGGCGGGCAGCACCGCCGATCTGGGCATCGAACTACTCGACCTCCGGCTGAAGCGGATCAACTACGTCGAAGAAGTCCAGCAGGACGTCTTCGCGCGAATGATCGCCGAACGTCAGCGAATCGCCGAAGAGTTCCGGTCCGAAGGCGAGGGCGAAGCCGCGCGCATCGGCGGTGAACGCGAGCGCGACCTCCGGCAGATCCAGTCCGAGGCCTACCGCACCGCGGAAGAACTGCGGGGCGTGGCCGATGCCGAGGCGACGGGAGTCTACGGCAACGCCTACAACCGGGACGCTGAGTTTTACGCGTTCACGAAGGCGATGGAGACCTACGAGCAGACGATGGACCCGTCCACGATCTTTATCCTGGGCACGGACAACGAACTACTGCGGTTTCTGGAGCAACCGCAGTAGGCGCCGCGGCGCGAATCCATGGTGTGAGGTGAGCTGGCCCGATCGTCCGCCGACGATCGGGCCGGCTGCCCGCTCGCCCTTGGGCTGGTTCGCGGCGGCGTGGGTGACGGGCGTGTCGCCGGTGGCGTGCGGCCCCGGCAGCGTTCGCTCAGAACACCGTCGGCCCGAAGAGCAAGCCGAGCACGAACGCCAACCCCAGGCTGAAGATGAGCGCGACCGCGGAGACGGCGACCGCGTGGAGCGTCGTCGCGTAGTCGAGGGCCTGGCGGATGGCCACCACCATCGCGGCAAACATCCAGAGCCAGGTGACGGTATACACCGCGAGCGTGACGACCGGGAGCGCGGCAAAGACCTGCAGCAGTCCGGGCGCCGCCGCGAAGCCGAGCGTGCGCAACAGCTCCCCGGTATCGGAGCGTGTGGCCGCCTCGGACAACCATCGTCCGCCGATCTGCAGCACGAGCATAGCCCAGGCCAACCACGTGACCAGCGCGATGCCGCTGACCATCAGCTGCGTGGACAGTCGGGGCCCTTCCCAGCCAGCACTGCCCAGGCCCGCCGCCAGGCTCGAGAGGAAGACGACGGCGAAGGCCTGCCGGGTGGCGGACCGATCGGCCTCGACCTCCTCAAAGAGTGTTCGGTCCAGGAGGAGCGCACGCATGAGCCGGTAGGCAAAGACGATCATTTCTTACTCACCCACTCCAACGATACGCCGAGCAGGGACGCCCAGCAAGTGGCGACGCCGCTGACTGGGCCTGCCGCGGGCGGTCAACTGTGCTGAAAGAGGGCCGCGGCCGCGTCCAGCGCATCGCGGGTGCCGACGAGAATCGCCGTGTCTCCGACCCGGTAGCCGAAGTCGGGATCTCGCTCGTAGATCGGATGCCCGTCGCGGATGACGGCAACCTGGACCGCCCCGGTTCTTCGGCGCAGATCGATCGTCAATGGATTCTTGCCCAGCGCCGCCGCACCCTCTTCGACCTCGACCAATTCGAGTGCGGCGTGAATGCCGAGGTGCTTCAGCGCATCGAGCCTGAGATCGGGCGTCGACTGTCCCCGCAAGAGTCCGTAGTGCTCGGCGCGGACCGCCTCGAGTTCGCGTGCGACCTTCGCCGGCGGGATCGTGTAGCTCTCCAGTGCGCGCGCGAACAGCTCGAGTGACACCTCGAACTCCTCCACGACGACCCCGTTGGCGCCGAGTCGCATCAGATCATCGATCGACCGCACGTAGCGCGTCCGCACGACGATGGTGGCCTTCGGCGCCATCTCCCGCGCGATCGTGACGCCGCGGCGCTCCTCGAGCGGCGACGAGATCGCGTAGACAATCAGGCGAGCTCCGGAACAATTCGCATGCTGCAGGATGCCGTGGCGCGACCCATCACCGTAGACGGCCGGTATCTTGTCGCGCTGCGCCTGCCGCATCAACTCGGCGTTCTGCTCGATGACGACGCAATCGATTCCGGCCGCCTGAAGCATCCTCGCCAGATAGCGCCCGGCCACGCCGTACCCGATGATGACGGCGTGGTCTTGCCGTCGCGCTAGGGGCACGCTCGACGCGGTCGAATCGATCCGGGAGACGGTCGCGCCCAGCCGTTCGGCGATGGGCCGAGCGGCCTGCACCAGGAACGGCGTGGCCATCATCGACAGCACGGCCACCGTCAGGAACCCTTGATAGTCATCACCGGTGAACAGCCCAAGCGGCAGGCCAGCGGCCGCGAGGACAAATGAGAACTCACCGATCTGGGCGAGGCTGATGCCGCTGATGAGTCCGGTCTCCATGGGGCGACCGCGCAGCAGCACGGCGCCGGCGGCCACCAGGCTCTTCACCGTCACGAACAGCAGGAGCGCGGCCACCACCTGCGGCGCCTGTGACAGCGCGAATGACCAGTCCAGCAGCATCCCGATGGAGGTGAAGAAGACGCCGCTGAACAGCGCACGGAACGGCAGGACGTCCGCGAGGGCCTGGAGACCGTACTCCGACTCGGAGATGATCAAACCGGCCAGGAACGCCCCGATCGCCAGGGAGAATCCGAACGCCGACGCCACCAGCGCGGTGGCAATGGCGAAGAAGCCGACGCAGAGCGTGAACAGCTCACGGTCGCGAACGGCGACGATCCGATCGAGCGTCCAGCGAACCACCAGGCGGCCACCCGCGATGAGCGCCGTCATCGCCGCCAGGCTCACGGTGAGCCGGAGCCACGCGCCCTCGGCCGCGCCGGCGGCGCCGCCGAGAAGTGGCAGCAGGAGCATCAGCGGCACGATCGCGAGATCCTGGAAGACGAGAATCGCCAGCACCTCGCGCGCGTGCGGCGTGTCGAGTTCGTCTCGGTCGGCGTAGGTCTTGCTGACGACCGCGGTCGACGACATCGCGGCGAGCGCACCGTAGAAGAGACTCTGGCCCAACGGAAAGCCGGCCGCCACACCGACCACCGCCGCAAGCGCCAGCATCCCGCCCATCTGGGCGCCGCCGGTCACCACGACCGCGGCCCGCCATTGCAGGACTCGCGAGAGCGACAGCTCCAGACCAATGGCGAACAGGAGCAGGACGACGCCGATCTCCGCCAGCGCCGCCACTTCCTCCGCGTCGGGAATCAGGCCGACACCGTACGGACCGATGCCGACGCCGATCAGGAGGAAGCCGACGAGCGGCGGCATCCGGAGGCGGTGCGCCAGGGCGACGACTGGGATGCCGAGGCCGACGATGATCGCCAGATCGCGCAACACGCCGAGGTCGCTCATCAGTAGCTCATGTTCCGGGAAAGACGGACGCCGGTCGCTGCCAGTCTATCCGCTCGGGCCATCCGTGGGGCGCTCCTGCTATCCTGGCTAGGCAACCCGGGCCGGCCCGAATCCGTCTAGAACCCTGATGGCCAATCTGAGACTCGCCCTGCGCTACAAGTAGGACTGCGGTCGAATCTGCGTCCCCGACCCACCGGCAGGTATACTGCTGGGCGTCCACCCTCCTATTGCCACACGTCTCGTTGAGAGGTGCGCCTATGCGCCGTCGCTGCTTCATCTTCGCCACCGGGATCCTCGCCGTTTCGATCGGCGTCGCCGCGCAGGAGCGGAGACCGCCGACCACCGCCGATTACGGCCGCTGGGAGTCGTTGGGACGCACTGCCCTGCTGTCGCGCGATGGGGCATGGCTGGCCTATCCGGTAACTCGGTCGAATCGTGAGAACGAGTTGCGGATCGCGAGCACGACGGGTGATTCGGGCACGGTCGCGGCGTTCGGAGAGGACCCGGCGTTCTCGGCGGATTCACGCTGGCTGGCCTACGCCATCGGGCATTCGGAAGAGGCGGCGGCCGATCTGCGCGCGTCGGACGAGCCGGTCCATCGCGGTCTGGGCGTCCTCGAGCTGGCGTCGATGGACGTCGAGACGATCGCGAACGTCGGGTCGTTCGCCTTCAGTCCCGAAGGCGCGCACCTGGCCGTGCATCGCGAGCCGGCCCGCACTGACCCCGACGACGAAGACGAATCAGACGATCGGATCGGATCGGATCTGGTCGTGCGCGATCTCGACACCGGGTCAGACGTGCAGTTCGCCAATGTCGCGGAGTTCGCCTGGCAGGGCGACGGCACGCTCCTCGCCATGACGATCGCGGCCGAAGGCCGCACCGGCAATGGCGTGCGGATCTTCGACGCCGCCACGGGCGCGCTACGAGCGCTCGAATCGGGAGATGCCGTGTTCAGCCGTCTGTCCTGGCGTGAGGAGGCCGACGACCTCGCCGCGCTCAGGTCGCGCTCGGAAGCCGGCTTTGACGGCGACACCCACACGATCCTCGTCTGGCGTGGCCTGTCCGGGTCGACCACTGAGGCCCAGGCGTACGATCCTGCGGACGGTGCCGGGTTCCCCGACGGCTTCCGAATCGTCTCGGACCGACGGCCGACCTGGTCGGACGACGGCGCAGCGGTCTTCGTCGGCATCCGCACCTGGGAAGCCGACGCTGGCGCCGACAAAGATGCCCCCGAGGACGACGACGTCGAGGCCGACGACCCCGCGGAGGTCGATGTCTGGCACGCCGACGATCGCCGGATCATTCCGATGCAGCGGGTGCAGGCCGCGCGAGACCGGGAGCGGAGCCTTCTATCGGTCTGGCACCTCGACGCGAACCGATTCGTCCAGCTAGGCACTGACCTGATGGAAGAGCTGACGCTGCTCGAGGGGCAGGCGACGGTAGTCGCGCGGTACACCGATCCCTACACGTTCACGAACATGTTCGGCCGGCGCTGGCTGGACCTCGACCTGATCGACGTCGAGACCGGCGCGCGCACCAAGGCGGTCGAGCGCGTTCGACATGACCACGGTGGCAGCGCCACCGGTCGGTACCTGCTCTACTTCAAGGACGGGGACTTCTGGAGCCACGACGTCACCAATGGCCGCCAGGCGAATCTGACCGGCGACGTGGAGGCCGCGTTCGACAACGCAGAGTTCGACTACCCGACCGAGGAGCGGCCGGCCTACGGCGTGGCCGGATGGACGACCGGGGACGACGCGGTCTTGCTCTACGACCGCTACGACATCTGGCGCGTGACGCCGGATGGATCGGCCCACGCGCGCCTGACGGATGGAGCCGAAGCGGACGTCAGATACCGGTACATCGACGTCGACGGCGATGACGACGGGCCCGGCATCGACGTGGACAAGCCGACCTATCTCAGCGCCTACGGTCAGTGGACGAAACAGAGCGGCTTCGCCCGGATCGCCCCGGGCGCGTCCGAGCCCCAGCGGCTCGTCTGGCTCGAGAGCCGGGTCGCCCGGCTGATGAAGGCCGCGGATGCCGAGCGTTTCGCCTACGTCGCCGAGCGCTTCGACGACTCGCCCGACTTCTTCGCGGCGGGCCCCGATCTGTCGAACCCGAGGCAGATCAGCGAGACCAACCCGTTCCAGGCCGACTACGCCTGGGGGCGATCGGAGCTGGTGGACTACGCGACCCCGGCGGGCGATCGCCTGCAGGGCGCGCTGTTCTACCCCGCCGACTACGAGCCGGGGCGAGAGTACCCGATGATCGTCTACGTCTACGAGTTGCGGTCGCAGATGGTGCACGGCTACGTCGCGCCGTCCGAGCGAAGCCCCTACAACGCCTCGGTCTTCACGAGCCAGGGCTACTTCGTCCTCCAACCCGACATCATCTACCGCGATCGGGACCCGGGGGTATCGGCAACCGAGTGCGTCGAGGCGGTGGTCGCCGAGGTGCTCGAGATGGGCCTCGTCGATCCTGCGCGGGTCGGTCTGGTCGGGCACTCCTGGGGCGGCTACGAGACGGCGTTCATCCCAACGCAGACCGACACGTTCGCCGCGGCGATCGCCGGCGCGCCGCTCACCAATTTCTTCAGTATGTTCGGCACGATCCATTGGAACCAGGGGATGCCCGAATCGTCCCACTTCGAGACCGGCCAGGCCCGAATGGGCGTCCCCTACTGGGACGACATGGAGGCCTACTTCCGGAACTCGCCGGTGATGTTCATCACCGACCTCGAGACGCCGATGCTGCTGGCGTTCGGTGACGCCGACGGCACGGTCGACTGGCATCAGGGCGTCGAGATGTACAACTACGCCCGCCGCGCCGGCAAGGAGGTCGTCATGCTGGTGTACGCGGACGAGAACCACAGCCTCCGTCAAAAGCCGAACCAGGTGGACTACCACCACCGGGTGCTGGACTGGTTCGGCCACTACCTCAAGGGTGAGGACGCGCCGGCGTGGATCACCGAGGGCGTGAGCGTCCTCGATCGAGACCGCGAACTCGGAGAACGGAAGTAGCGAATCAGCCGGTCTTCCCCGCTACCGCTGGAGCAGGCTGATCCCGATCGCCGTGCCGCCGTCGGGGTCGGCGCGGACGGTGGCTGATACGTCAGGTTGTCCTTCGTGAACGCACGGATGATGAGCTGGCCGCCCGCCATCCGGTTCGGCGGCGCCGACCACCCGTCGGCCACGAGCCGTTCCTCGTAGAAGGCCGCGGCGTCGGCCACCGATTCGGCCGTCCGCAAGCTCAGCCGCAAGCCATCTCTCAGTGACGTCGTCTGCCGGCCGGTATCGGCCAGCTCGGCATCGGGATACTCCGGCAGGCCGAGGTCTCGGTAGGCACCAGGATACGTCGACGCGGATGGCGCGGCGCTCGATTCGGGCGCACCAGAACCGCCGGTGGGCTCGGCGTCGGGCGCCGAACTACCGCCACACGCGCCTATCGGAACCGACAGAACCAGCAGACGCGCCGCAAGGTGGTTGAGTCTCATCGATCGGTCTCCCCTTCCCCGTCCAGCGCCGCTAACGCCTGGGTCGCTCCCGGGTGAGACGGCCACCGCTCCAGCAGGAGGCGCAGTTCGTCCGCTGCCTCGGCCGGGCGGCCCGCCTCGCGTAGGATCGACGCGAGCGAATAGTGGAAGCTGACGGTGTTCGGCGACAACGTCATCGATTGGCGGACATGTCGGATGGCCTCCTCGAAGCGGCCGGCAGCCGCAACGGCAAGGCCGAGGTTCTTGTGGCCGGCGGCCTGATCGGGATCCAGCTCGATCGCCTGGCGGAGGACGATCTCGGCTTCGGCCGGCCGGTTCTCCCGGAGCAGCATCTCCCCCAACCCGACGTGGGCCACCGCGTGATCGGGCGCCAGCGAGACCGCCGTCTCGAACGCCTGGCGGGCCTGCGCGACATCGGGCGCGTACCGGCCGAGCAGGACGTAGACCTCCGGGTTCTCCGGCTCGAGCTGCCGGGCACGCTCGAAGGCTCGCTGCGCCATCGCGGCGCGGCCCGCCTCGGACCACCGCGAGACCCGCAGCAACAGCGCCGCGACGTCGTAGCTCTGATCCATGAGGTCGTCGACCCAGGGATCCTCCGCGGGTGCGAACGGCCGGGCCCGATCGGCACGGGCCAACGCCGCTTGCCGCTGAGACTCCCGTCCGAAGTGCGCGTGAACCGAGGCCAGGAGGCGGTAGACGGTGTCGAAGCCGTCGGCGGCGCCAGCCAGCACCAGATGTTCTTCGGCTACTTCCCACGCCTCCTCGTCCAGCGCGATCCGTGCGAGGCCGAGGTGAGCATAGGCGTCGCCGTCAACCAGCGCTAGTCGCTGCTCGTAGCCGGTGCTCGCCGGTTCCGCCAGGCCTTCGGCGAACCGGGCGTCGGCGAGGCGGAGCCACGCAAGCGCGTAGGCTGGCGCGAGGTCGACGACGCGCTCCAACAACGCGATCTCGGCGCGGCTATCGCCGCGTGACCGGTGGACGCTGGCCAGCAGGTGCGGCCACCGTGGCTCCGTCGCGTCACGTCGGATGGCGAGCTGGTAGCAACGCAACGCGCGGTCGAGGAAATTGTTCGCCTGATAGAGCTGGCCGAGGCGCCCCGCCGCCTCGCCCGCCGCTTCCGATTCGCTCGACAGCGCGTCGCGAAGGCTCCGGTCCGCGGTCGAGAGGGCGGCGCCGAGCGCCACCGACAGCTCGGCGGTGGGAGGCAGATCGGGGAGTTCGGTCGCCTGCGGCGCCACCTGCTCCGCGCGCGACAGCAGCCTCGACGTCCCCCACGCCGCCGCGCCCGCGAGGCCGACCAACGCCGCGAGCGCGAGCACTCGAGTCGGGAGCCGATTCCCGCCCGACGGCGCATCACCGGATCTGTCGCTGCGCTGACGCATGCCGCTCGACTATCCGGGCTGCCGCCCGTGGCGCGCGATCATGTAGACGGCAGCCGCCACGATGCCGACAACGACCAGCGAACCGGCGTTCACGATCCCGATCTGTGCGTACCAGACGAGCACGTATCCGAGCGCGCCAGGCAGCAACGCATAGTAGATGAACGGCACGATCGTGAGGCGGATCACGGCACCCTCACGGCCGAGCAACCCGACGACGGCCGAGGCCGCTACGACGTTGTGGACGCAGATCATGTTGCCGGCCGCGCCTCCGACCGCCTGCAGCGCGACGATCCAGGTCGGATCGACGCCGATCCTCTGGCCCATGTCGAACTGGAACAGCGAGAACATCATGTTGCTGACGGTGTTGCTGCCGGCAACGGCCGCGCCGATCCCGCCGATGAACGGCGCCACGATCGGCCATGCGCCGCCCACCAGCGCCGCGACGCCGTCGGCCAGCGCGATCGGCATCCGCTCGTAGCCGGCAGCGCCGCCCTGGCTGTTGATGAACACCTGGACCATCGGCACGGTGAAGACCAGCGCGACCGACGCCGCGGCCGTCGTCTTCAACGATGTGGACCACGCTTTGCTGTAGGCGGCACCGGGGACTTGGTGCAGAACGACGGTGACCAGCGAGGCGACGATAAAGAGGAAGCCAGGCAGATAGAACGGTTGCACCGCGTTCATGTTGACACTGCTACCCAGCATGTTGGGCCAGCTGAGAGTGACCGCTTGTAGCAGCTCCCGTAGCCCATCGACCAGACGTGAAGAGAGCAGCAGCAGGGCGACAACTACATATGGCAGCCAGGCCTTCAGAACGCTCATCCCGCCGCTGTGGTGCGTGATGTCCTTGATCTCGACGGAACCCGTCCAGTCCGTCGGCCACGTCGATTCGTCATCGAAGCCCCAAGCGTCTTCGGGCTTCGGCATCAGGAAGCCGGCTCGAGCCGCTGACACCACGATGACCAGGCCGGCGATGCTTCCGGTGAGCGCGGGAAACTCGGGGCCGAGCAGATAGGCCGCCGCCAGGTAGGGAATCGTCATCGCCAGCGCCGCGAACAGCGCGAACTTCCAGACGCGGAGGCCCTCGGCCAGCGACCGGTTCGCGCCGAAGAAGCGAGTGATTGCCGAGACGAGGATGAGCGGAACGAGCGTCCCGGCGACGGCGTGCAGCACCGCCACCTTCAAGCCGATGAAGGCCAGGAAGTCGGTCCACTCGGCGTAGCCCAACTGCGCCGCGTACGCCTGAAGCGCCGGGTCTGCCGACAGTCCCGTGTTGACGCCGACGAGAATCGGCGTGCCGAGCGCGCCGAAGCTGACCGGCGTGCTCTGGATGATCATGCCGGCCGTGACCGCGGCCATTCCGGGGAAGCCCAGTCCAACGAGCAGCGGCACCGCCACGGCCGCCGGCGTGCCGAATCCGGCCGAGCCCTCGATGAACGACCCGAACAACCAGGTGATGATGATCACCTGGATCCGGCGATCGGGCGTGATGTCGGTGAATCCCTGGCGGATGGTTCTGAGCGCGCCGCTCTCCTGCAGCGTGTTCAGCAGCAGGATGGCGCCGAAGATGATGTACAGCAGCGTCATCGCGACGATCAGGCCGTTGATCGACGCGGCGACAACCTGCACCGCCGGCACCTGCCACACCGCCAGCGCGAGGACCACGGCGACCGCCAGCGACAGCGGCATCGCGCGGCTGGCCGGCCAGCGCAGGCCCACGAGGAAGACCGCCACAGTGATGATCGGCAACAACGACAGTATCGAAAGGATTGTCACGCTCATCGGTGCCGCCTATCATACTGACTCCGAACGTCTCTCGCCCGCGCATCCCGTCGCGGCCGGTCCGGTTCGGAGTCTGGTATAACGGGCTAGGTCAGCGTCGTCGGAGCGGCGACACCCGCCCGCTGACCGTGGGGGAACGACAGATGATGAAGAACCTCGTGTGCGCCATACCGGCGATCCTGATCGCCGCAAACTGCATCGCCCAGACGACCGACGACCCGTTCGCGACGCCGATCGGCGCCGGACAATCCGCGATCGAGGTCAACGTGGTTGAATTCGCCACGCTCCCGGGTAGCCACGAGGAGCCGGCTCGCCCGATGCTCCTCGTCGACGAACCGGGCACGGAGCGCCTGTTCGTCAACGACATGCGCGGCGCGCTCTACAGCGTCAGCTACGACGGCACGCGGGTGGAACCGTATCTCGACCATGAGGCCGCCGCTTGGGCCGCCGGAGTCCACGGCGGGCGTGGCGAACGGGGCTTCCAGAGCTTCGCCTTCCATCCCCAGTTCGCTGACGCCGGCACGCCGGGCTTCGGCAAGCTCTATACCTACATCGACGTCACCGACACAGCGCCGGAGGCCGACTTCGTCTCCGGCGGCGGCAGCGACGCGCACGACACCCTGCTCCTCGAGTGGACAGCCGAGAATCCTGAGGCCGCCATGTACGACGGCGGGCCGCCACGCGAACTGCTGCGGGTGGAGCAACCCTTCGGCAATCACAACGGCGGACAGATCGGGTTCAATCCGGTGGCGTCGCCCGGCGACGCGGACTTCGGCATGCTCTACGTCGGCTCGGCCGACGGCGGCAGCGGCGGCGACCCGATGGACCTCTCGCAGAACCTCGAGTCGATCTTCGGCAAGATTCTTCGGATCGATCCGCTCGGGTCCGACAGTGCGAACGGACAGTACGGGATTCCGGCCGACAATCCGTTCGCCGGCAGCGCGGCCGCGCTGGGCGAGATCTACGCCTACGGTCTCCGTAATCCGCAGCGGTTCGCCTGGGATTCGGTGAACGGCAACATGTTCGTGGCCGACATCGGCCAGAACATCGTCGAGGAAGTCAGCCAGGTCACCTTGGGCGGCAACCTCGGCTGGAACGACTGGGAGGGCAGCTATCGCTTCATCAGCCGGCAGGAGGTCAGCAGCGAGAACCCCCGGGCAGAAGCCGGCCTGGTCTACCCGGTCGTCGAGTACGGGCAGCTCGACCCGCTGCTGCAGCGCAGCTCGGCGTCGACCGGGATCGAGGTCTACCGTGGCACCGAGATCCGCCAGTTGGCGAATCTCGTCCTCTTCGGTGACAACCCAAGCGGCGAGCTGTTCGCGTTTTCCGCCGACGACCTTCCCGAAGGCGGCCAGGACAGCATCCTGCGGATCCTGCTCGACGCCGGCAATGGACCGCAGACGCTGCTGGAGTTGATCAACGAGAAGAACGGGATGCAAGGACGGGAGCCGGTGACGCGCGCCGACATGCGCCTCGGCCGTGGGCCGGACGGGCGGATCTTCGTCCTGAACAAGCAGGACGATGTGATCCGCGAACTCGTACCGTAGGGCTTAGGCTCTCAGAGCCCGTTTCACAAGATTCTGCACCAGCGGAATCTTGTAGTGGTTGTAGTTCAGCGGCCGGGCCCCGTCGGCCGCGGCGGCCGCGGCGAGGTCCGCGGTCTCCTCGTTGTGGGCGCGGCCGCGCACGAGGTTCTCCACATCGGTGAGGCGCCGCGGCGTGCACTGCACGGCGCCGCACGCGATGCGAACATCCTCAATGGTGCCGCTGGCTTCGACCTTCAACGCGCTGGCCACGCTCACCAGCGCGAAGTCCCACGAGTTCCGGTCGGCCACCTTCTCGAAATAGAAGCGGGCGCCAGCCCACGTGCCCGGAATCCGGATCGCCGTGAGGATGTCACCCGGTTCGAGGACGGTCATCCGCGTGATGTCGACGGCCGGCGGCATGAAGAAGTCCTCCACGCCCACGAGACGCTCACCACGTGCGCTGCGAATGACCATCGACGCGTCCAGCGCGGCCAGCGCGGTCGCGGTATCCGACGGTGAGACCGCCACGCACCGATTGGCCTCGAACACCGCGTGCTCGCGGTTCATGGCGACCGGCGTGTCCGCGTAGCAGACGTTGCCGCCCGCACGGTAGCAGTCGAGACCGTAGCGGTAGTACCAGCAGCGCGTGTCCTGGCAGAGATTACCGCCGAGCGTGCCGGTGTTGCGGATCTGCGGGCTGGCCACGCGGCGCGCCGCATCGGCCAGCAGCCCGTAGCGGTCCCGCAGTATAGCGTTCCGCTCGATCTCGGTCAGCGTCGTCATCGCGCCGATCTCGATCCCGTCGGAGGTCTCCCGAATCCCCTTCAGTTCCGCGACGCCCTCGAGATCGATCACCGCATCGGGCCGCTTCGTACGGTCCTTGAACCAGCCGAGACTGTCGTGGCCGCCGGCCAGTGCCCAGCCCCGTTCGCCCCAGCGGTCCACCAGCTCCAGCGCGGTCTCCAGGTCCGCGGGCTGGAGCAGTTCGAAATGCGGCATCATGTCGTTCGCCATCAGAGTTCCTCAGTCGGTGTTGACCCGCAACGGCTTGTGGGACTGCGGTCGCTTGGATGCCGCATTGAGAATCATGTCGGGCATGACGGGGGTCCGGTTGAAGTAGTGGCCACCCAGCGCATCCGAGATCGCGCAGACCAGCGCGGCGGAGGCGCACCCCATCAACGGCTCGCCGATTCCCTTGGCGCCCGTCGGGTTCTGGGGATCGGGCAGATCGACCGCATCGGCGCCCATCCCGGCCGGCACGTCGAGATAGCTCGGCGGCTTGGCCTGATACAGGCCGACCGACCGTGGCAAGCCGTAGTGCGGATCGTAGACCTGGCGCTCCATCGCAGCCATGCCGAAGCCCATGACCGCGCCGCTGCGGACCTGCGCCGCGAGGCCCTGAGGGTGGACGACCGTGCCGCACTCGGCGACCCCCAGGTAGTCGAGGATCTCCCACTTGCCGGTTTCGACGTCGAGTTCGATCTCGATGAAGCCGACCGCCAGCGCCGGGACCATCCCCGTGCGCTCGACGTTATCCTTCGCAACACCGACGAGGCCGGTCCCGGCCAGGCCGTGCACGGCGGCCTTCGTGATCGGGTTCAGCTCCTCGGCCACTTCGTGGCCATCGTACTTCCCGCCCAGCTGGATCGCCCGCTCCGCGGCCCGCGCGTAGGACAACCGGCGCGCAGGATTCCCGCGCCGAAAGACAGTGTGGTCCCCGATGTCGTAGTCGTCAGGTGAGCCGCCCAGATCGTGGGCCGCGATCTCCTTCAACTTCGCCACGGCGTCCAGCGCCGCCGCATGGTTCGTGCGAGTCATCGTGAACGACGTGTTGCTGCCGAACTGGCCGAGGTTCCACGGCAGTCCGATGCTCGAGTCCCCGTGCTCGATCACGCAGTGCTCCCAGTCGCACTGCAGCACCTCGGCCGCCACCCGCGACGTCGAGGCGTACGAGTAGGTCCCCAGGTTGCCAACACCGGTATGAATGTGGAGCTTCCCCTCGGGCGTGAGCCGGACGAGTCCATCGAATCCGTTCGATCCGGCCGAGTGAAAGGCCTGGCCGATGCCGACGCCCCGCACCTTCGATCCGTTCCGCTGGCCGCTCCTGGCCAGCTTCCCCGCCCAGTCGAACTTCTCCTTGCCCTTGTCGAGCGCTTCGCCCTGGTAGGAGCTGGTGATCGCGCCGCGGTTGCCGCCGTAGAGGGCGTCGTGACCGGGCGCGTTGATCCGCCGGATGGCGAACTGGTCGATCCCCAGCTTGCCCGCCGCCTTGTCGAGCAGCGGTTCGACGGCGATCGCAATCTGGTTCTGACCCGGGCCGCGCTGCGCGCCGCGCGGCGGCGTGTTGGTCGCCATCGACAGGCCGCGGAACCGCATCGCTTCGGGCGTGTAGACGAGCGAGACCGCGCTGGCCGCCGACGTCCAGTCGCCGAAGCCGTTCTTCGGGCCGGCTTCCTGGATGATGTAGAGATCGCACGCCAGGAGGCGGCCGTCAGCTCGGAAGCCCATCTTGATCCGGCCCTGGAAGCCCGCGCGGGCCGAGCCGATGGCGTACTCCTCAGCGCGGCTGATCCGCAGCAGCACCGGGCGGCCGGTCTTCTTCGCCATCAGGGCCGGCACGCCCATGATCGGAAAGGCCGCGCCCTTCGATCCGAACCCGCCGCCGCAATGCTTGCCGATGTAGACGACGTTCTGCGGTTCGAGGCCGAGCATGCCGGCCAACCCGACCTGGACCATGCTCTGGCTCTGCGTGGACCCGTAGAGGAAGAGCTTCTCGCCCTGCCAGTAGGCCATCGCCGTGCGCGGTTCCATCGAGTGGTGCGAGTTGCTGGCCGTCACGAACGTCTCGTCGAGCACGACCTCGGCCTTGGCGAATCCGTCCTCGAGGTCGCCGTACGACCAGGTGGCGCTCGGCTCGCCCTCGGGCAGCTGCCCCTCGTCGACCGCCGCGAAGTCGTCCGCCGTCCACTTGATCTCCTGCAGGCCCTCGCGCGGCACGACCGAATTGCCTTCGAGCCTGGCGTTCGGGCCGCCGGGCCTGAGGCTCTCGAGCGGATCCACCGTGAAAGGCAGCGGCTCGAGGTCGAGCTTGATCCTGTCGATTGCATCCTGCGCCGTCGTCTCGTCGACCGCCGCGACCGCGAGAATCGGCTCGCCAACGTAGTGCGGCTCGTTGGTCAGCATCGCCTCGCGCGGCGCCTCGACCTCGGGCACTTCATCGGCCGTCAAGATGTCGACGACCCCCTCCATCGCCAGCGCGGCCGACGCGTCGATGTTGCGGACGCGGGCGTGTGGCATCGGGCTCGTCAGCAGCCGGCAGAACAGCATGCCCTCGGCGCGGATGTCCTCGGCGTACTTCGCGGCTCCGGTCACCTTGCCGCGAATGTCCGGCGGTGTGAAGTCCTTGCCAATCAGCGCATTCGCCATCCTAGGCTCCCTTCGCCGCGCGCATGACGCCGTTCAAGTAGTGGTCGTAGGCGCCGCACCGGCACAGATTCCCGGACATCGCCTCGCGCGCCTGGTCGCGCGTGGGGCTGGGGTTGTCCTTGAGCAGCGCGACGGCCGCCATCACCTGTCCGGGCGTGCAGAACCCGCATTGCGGGCCGAGCTCGTCGATGAAGGCCTGCTGCACCGGATGCAGCTCGCCGGTCGGGCTTTCCAGTCCCTCCACGGTCACGATCTGCCGTCCGCGCACGCGGTGTGTCAGCGTCGAGCACGAATAGTGCGTCACATCGTCGATCAGCACCGAGCAGGCCCCACACTGGGCGCGGTCGCAGCCCAGCTTCGTGCCCGTCAGGCCGAGCTTGTAGCGCAGCGTCATCGCGAGTGTCTCGTTGGGCAGGACGTCGACGCGGCGGGCCTGACCGTTGACATTCAGCGTCAACAACCGATCGACGCCCGCGGCCCGGCCGGGCGCCGACTGCGCCCAGGTCGTCGGTGCGTAGGCGACGCTCGACACGGCCACGCCGGACGCGATGACGCCTTTGATGAAGGCGCGCCGTGACGGGGCCACACACTCTTCTGGCAGACAGCAATCTCGTTGATCGGTCATCTTCTCGACTCTCAGCTTCGCGCTGTGGTCCACGAGCACTCTCGCAATGCGACGACGCCCGTGCGCCGTACATTCTCCGGCGCGAGCCGCCGCCGATAGGGGTCTCAAGAGGAACAGTCTGGTGAGATTACCACACCCCATGAGCCCGGCCGGACTACGGGAACCTCCCTGTTCGGCACGGCCAGCACAGAGCCGCGAGCTTTTTCCAACCGGTTCCCCCCAGCGGGTTGTCTATAACTGGGGTGTGAGCGATTCGGAGTTGGTCGACCGGGCCCGGCAGGGGGATCAGTCGGCGTTCGGCGAACTGGTCAGACGGCATCAGGGCGCGGTGTTCCGGGCGGCCCTGGCCGCCCTCGGCTCTCCGGAAGACGCGGAGGAGATCGCCCAGGATGCGTTCGTCGCGGCCTATTCGAACCTCGAGGGCTTCCGCGAAGAGGCCAGCTTCCGGACCTGGGTCGTCGCGATCGCCTGGCGGCGCGCGGGGCCACCCGCGCGCCGACGCCACCTCCCAGCCATCCGACGGGCCAGCCCTCCTGCCCGGCCTGTTGTATTTCCGTAAGACCTGTAATTTCAAATAGATAGCTTGGTCGAACCTTTCGGAAACAATAAACGTATGATTGAAATGAACGTTTGAATTAGAAATAATGCTCCCATGAGTCTCGAAACCAAGGAACGGATTCTGGACGCCGCCGAGGGTTTGTTTGCCGACCACGGCTTCGCGGCGACGTCACTCCGCCAGATCACGGCGGTGGCCGGCGTCAACCTGGCCGCGGTGAACTACCACTTCGGGTCGAAAGAGGCGCTGCTGACCTCGGTCTTCGAACACCGCGTCGTCCCGGTCAACCAGGAGCGGCTGCGAATGCTCGACGCCCTGGAGGCCGACGCGGCGCAAGGCAAGGCCATCGACGTCGAGGACGTGGTGCGGGCGTTCGTGCTGCCGGCGTTCCATGCGGTCGAAGGTTTCGGCCAGCAGGGCGCCAAGTTCATGCAACTGGTCGGGCGGATGCACTCGGAGACGAACGAGCAACTCCGGGTGACCTTTCTGAAGCTGTTTCGGCCGGTCGGCCAGCGGTTCGTCCCGGCGCTCAGGCAGCTCCTCCCCTCCCTGAGCGAAGACGAAGTGATGTGGCGCCTGCACTTCATGATCGGCTCGCTCGCCCACATTCTCGTCTGCACCCAGCTCGAAGAGACCCTGATGGGCAAGCTCGCGGGCGGCAGCGACCTCGTCGAGGCACTGGTGCAGTTCAATACGGCCGGCCTGGCAGCCCAGGCGCCGGCTGCCGTCGGTGTTCGGCGCGCGTAAACGCAGAAAGAGAGTATCCGGATGAATCGCGGAGTCAGACGTACCGTTCAGATCCTGCTGCCCATTGCGGTCCTCGTCGCGGCCGCCTGGGGCGCTCGCACGATGATGGCGCTCAAGCCCGAGGCGCCGACCCGTCCCCCCGAGGTCACCATTCCTCAGGTGCGGGTCGTCGAGGTCGAGTTGGACTCGGTCGAGTTCACCGTCCGGAGCCAGGGCACCGTCCAGCCGCGCACCGAGAGTCAACTCGTTCCCGAGGTCTCCGGCCGAATCGTCGACGTCTCATCGTCGTTCGTCGCGGGGGGCTTCTTCGAGACCGGCGACATCCTCTTTCGGATCGAGTCGCACGACTACGAGAAGGCCCTCGTGCAGCGGGAAGCCGAAATCGAGAGTGCGCGGCTGCGCATCATCCAGGAAGAGGCCGAGGCCGAGGTCGCACAGTGGGGCTGGGATCGGATCGGCGACGGCCAGGCGCGTTCGCTGACGCTGCGCGAGCCGCAGATTGCGTCTGCCAAGGCGGCGCTGGCGGCGGCCGAGGCCAACCTCGAGACCGCGCGGCGGAACCTCGAGCGAACCGAGGTGCGTGCCCCGTATGTGGGCCGAGTCCGCGAGAAGAGCGTCGACGTGGGGCAGTTCGTGATGGTCGGCTCTCCAGTGGCGCGGATCTACGCCGTTGACGCCGCCGAAATCCGGCTCCCACTCCCCGACGAGGAACTCGCCTATCTCGACCTGCCGGTGAACTACCGCGGCGACTCCGGACAGGTGCGCGGCCCGGCCGTGACGCTTTCGGCGAGATTCGCCGGCCGAATGCACGAGTGGAACGGCCGCATCGTCCGCACCGAGGGTGAGATCGACCCACGCACGCGCATGGTGCACGTCGTCGCCGAAGTGCGGGACCCGTATGGCCGCGGACTCGACCCGACGCGGCCGCCGCTGGCCGCCGGCATGTTCGTCGAAGCCGTGATCGCCGGGCGGACGGTCGAATCGGTCGCGGTCATCCCGCGCGCCGCCCTGCGCGGCACGAATCAGGTGATCGTAGTCGACGATGACAGCCGGCTCCGCTTCCGTGAGATCGACATCCTTCGCGCCACGACCGACGAGGTGTTCGTCCGCACGGGCCTCACAACCGGCGACCGCGTCAACGTCTCGCCGCTCGAAGCCGTGACCGACGGCATGCAGGTCCGCACCGACACCCTCCGTGGCCGCGAACCGGCACCGGCGGCCGGCGACGCCGAGGAGCCCACATCATGAAGGGCGCCGTCGATTGGTTCGCCCGCAACTCGGTCGCCGCCAACCTGCTGATGGTGTTGATCATGGCGGGCGGTCTGTTCACCGCCGTCACGATCAAGCGCGAGGTCTTTCCGGAGTTCTCCCTCGACATGATCACGGTGCAGGTGCCGTATCGCGGCGCCGCGCCTGAAGAGGTCGAAGAGGGCGTCTGCATCCGCGTCGAGGAGGCGATTCAGGGTCTCGACGGCATCAAGCGGATCACCTCCACCGCGAGCGAAGGCTCGGGAATGGTGACGATCGAACTCGAGGCCGGCGCCGATGTCCGCGAGGTGCTGGACGACGTGAAGTCACGGGTCGACGCGATCGAGACGTTTCCCGAGGAAACCGAGAAGCCGATCATTCAGGAGATCACCAACCGCCAGCAGGTGATCAATGTCGCGGTCCACGGCGAACTCGACGAGGTCAGCCTGAAGTCGCTGGCGGAACAGGTTCGCGACGACCTGTCCGCCCTGCCCGAGATCACCCAGGTCGAACTCGCCAACGCGCGGCCCTACGAGATCTCGATCGAGGTCTCCGAAACGCTGCTGCGGCGGCACGGGCTGACGTTCGACGAGGTGGCGCAGGCTGTTCGCCGGTCGTCCCTCGACCTGCCCGGCGGCTCGGTGAAGACCGAGGGCGGTGAATTCCTGCTGCGCACCAAGGGGTAGGCCTACCGGGGACACGAGTTCGAGAGCCTCGTGCTCATCACCCGGACCGATGGCAGCCACCTCGCGCTCGGTGACGTGGCCACGATCGTCGACGGGTTCGAGGATACCGACCAGGCATCGCGGTTCGAAGGCGATCCCGCGCTGGTCATCCAGGTGTACCGCACCGGCGAGCAGAGCGCGATCGAGGTCTCGGATGCCGTGCACGCCTACATGGAAACCGCCCGCGCCCGGATGCCGGCCAGCGTCTCGCTGACGACGCTCGGCGACCAGGCGGCGGTTCTGAAGGACCGACTCAGCCTGCTGTTCCGTAACGGCCTCACCGGATTCGCGCTGGTCTTCATCGTCCTGACACTGTTCCTCAGGTTCAGCCTGGCGTTCTGGGTCAGCCTCGGCATCCCCATCTCGTTCCTGGGCGCGCTCTGGCTCCTGCCCGGCTTCGACGTCTCGGTGAACATGATGTCGCTGTTCGCCTTCATCGTCGTGCTGGGTATCCTGGTCGACGATGCCATCATCGTCGGCGAGAACATCTACACCCACCAGCAGCGCCACGGCGACCGCATGCGCGGGGCGATCGAGGGCACGCAGGAAGTTGCGACTCCGGTCATCTTCGCCGTGCTCACGTCGGTCGCGGCGTTCGCGCCGATGCTCTTCGTGCCCGGCGTCATGGGCAAGATGATGGTCGTGATGCCGCTGGTCGTCATCCCCTGCCTGCTGTTCTCGCTCGTCGAGTCGCAATTGATTCTGCCGGCCCACCTGTCGCACGGCACGATGCGCCCACCGCGTGACACCTGGGGTGAACGGATGCGCGGCCGGATCGACGGCGGGGTCAAGTGGTTCGTCGACCGCGTCTACCGCCCGTCGCTCGAAACCGGCATCCGGATGCGCTATCTGACAGTGGCCATCGGCGTCGCCACACTCGTGCTCACGGTTGGGCTCGTGGGCGGCGGATGGGTCCGCGTGGTCTTCATGCCGCCGGTGGACGCCGACTTCCTCTCGGCGTCGGTCACGATGCCGCAGGGCACGCCGGTCGAGGTCACGGAAGCCGCCGTGCAGCACATGGAGGATGCTGCGGACACGCTCCGCGCGCAGGTGAAGGCGGAGACGGGCCGCGAACTGTTCAAGTACACCTACGGTCTGGTGGGCAGCGGCGCCCCGCGGCTGAGCGGCGGGATGGGTCCGGGCGCCCAGGCGGCGGCAGCCTCGCACCTGGGCGGCATCTTCATCGAGTTGACGAATGCCGATGAGCGGGGCATCGGCAGCGCCGAGGCGTCCAACCGGTGGCGCGAGCTGGTCGGGACGATTCCGGATGCGGTCGAGGTGAAGTTCGACGCCGAGCTGTTCATGGCCGGCGACCCGGTCAACGTGCAACTCACGGGCGCCGATATCGACGAGCTGCGCGCCGCGGGCGACGCCGTCAAGGCGCGCCTCGCGCAGTACGCCGGCGTCTATGACATCGCCGACTCGTTCCGCGAAGGCAAACAGGAGATCAAGCTTGGCATCGAGCCGACGGCGGAGGTGCTTGGCCTGACGCTCCAGGATCTCGGCCGGCAGGTCAGGCAGGCCTTCTACGGCGAAGAGGCGCAACGGATCCAGCGCGGACGCGACGATGTTCGGGTCATGGTGCGCTACCCCGAGTCGGAGCGCCGGTCGGTCGGCGACCTGGAGAACATGCGCATCCGGACGCCGGAGGGTCAAGAGGTCCCCTTCTCGCAGGTCGCGCGGGTCGAGCCCGGCCGTGGCTTCGCGTCGATCAAGCGCGTCGACCGGCAGCGAGCGCTCAACGTGACGGCGGCCGTGGACCAGGCGATCACCACGCCGGGCGACGTCGTGGCCGACCTGGATACGCGCGTCTTGCCGGAACTCCTGCTGGAGTACCCCGGCGTCCGCCACTCATTCGAGGGGCAGCAGACCGAATTCCGCGATTCGACCGGCGGCCTCGCACAGGGCTTCATGATCGCGCTGATGCTCATCTATCTGCTGCTGGCCGTGCCACTCAAGTCGTACGCCCAGCCGCTCATCATCATGTCGGCGATCCCGTTCGGTCTCGTGGGCGCGACGTGGGGCCACCTCATCATGGGCATGGACATCAGCCTGCTGTCGATGTTCGGGCTGGTTGCGCTCGCCGGGGTCGTCGTCAACGACAGCCTCGTCATGGTGGACTTCATCAACAGGTTCCGCAGTCAGCTCGGCAGCCTCGGGCGCGCCGTGCGCGAGGCGGGCGCCGCGCGTTTCCGGCCGATCCTGTTGACCTCGCTGACGACCTTCTTCGGGCTGCTGCCGCTCATGCTGGAAACCAGCCTGCAGGCCCAGTTCCTGATCCCGATGGCCATCTCGCTCGCGTTCGGTGTGATCTTCTCGACCTTCATCACACTGATGCTCGTCCCGGCCGGCTACATCATCATCGAGGACATGAAGGGGCTCCTCGGCGGTGCGGCGCACGACATCGATGCGAGCGAGGCGGCGCCCGAGCAAGGCAGCGTGGCCGCGCCTCCCCTCACCGGTACCGAGGTAGCCACCGGACTCTCCGCTCCTTAGCGCCGACCGGGGGAGCGTCGCGCAGGAATTGAGGCACGCACTGACCAACAGCTGCACCTGGGTACGTCTGTCCGTCACCGGCATGGCCGTCGTGCTCGTCGCGTCGACCGCGCTGGCGCAGGATGCGACGACGGCGATCAGCGAAGGCGCCACGGCGCTAGAGAACCGCCGGTTCCGCGACGCGGTCGCCTCCCTCGAGACCGCGACCCGGCTCTCCCGTGAGGCACCCGACGCCTACTATCTGCTCGGCGCCGCCTACTGGGGCGAGGACCGGTCGTATCCGATCTCGGCCGACAAGGCGATCGCTGCACTCCGGCGCGCCGTCGAACTCGACCCGGACGGCGCCATGGGCCAGCTCGCGCTCGAGCACCTCGCGACGGTCTACCTCAGGAACGAGCGGATGCCGGAGGCGCGCCGCGCCTACCAGCAACTGCTCGCCCGCGAGACGCGCGAGCAGATGGTCATGATCTACCTGACCCGGATCGACGAGATCGATCTCGACACCGGTCGCTACGTGCCGACGGCGGAAAACCCCCGGAACGCCCTCGGCGAGGTGACCGGCGGCGTCGGCCCGCTGCGGATGCACACGAATCAGTACTTCGAGAAGGGTCGGCACACCTGGGATCTGGTGAAGCACGTCAACTACTTCACCCGCGCGATCGAGGCCGACCCGACGCTCTTTCAGGCGTACAACAACCTCGGCGTCGCACTGATGCACCTGGGGCGCTGCCGGGAGGCCGTGGTCCAGTTCGACCGGGCGCAGCAGATGTGGAACACGCTACAGCCCCCGTCGGTGGGCCCCTACCCCGACCCGCACGTCTGGCGGCTCCGCTGCTACATCGAGCTCGGTGATCTGGAGAAGGCCGCCGTCGACTACGAGGCGCTGAAGACGATCGACGAGTACAACTTCTTCGCCACGCTGTACACGATTCGGCTGGCGATCGCCGCCGGCCAGGCCGAGGACGCGATCGCCCCGCTCGAGCAGGCCCTCAGCGAAGACCCCGACAACATCGAGGTGTTGCAGACCCTGGGACAGGCCTACGCGGCGGTTGGACGGATCGACGACGCGGCCCGGGTCCTGTCTGACGCCCTGGCGGCGATTCCCGATGGCAGCCAGTTCTTTCGCCATCTCGTCGCCCCGTGGACCCGCCAGTTGGAACTCTGGCAAGAGGCCGGCGGATCGCGGAACTGACGTTCCCAGCTACGTACCCACCCAGGAGGAGCCCGTCCTACTGCGGGTCCTCATCCCACCAGTACTGATGCGGCAGCTTGCGGGGTGACGGCCAGACCCGGTCGAGTGTGGCCGCCTCGAACAGTTCGCCGTTCTTCATGACGTAGCGAATCGACTCGGTATGGCGGATGTTGTCGACCGGGTTCTCGTCGAGGACGAGCAGATCGGCCAGTTTCCCGGCCGTGATCGACCCGAGGTCGCGCTGGAGTCCCAGCGCCTCGGCACCGAAGATGGTCGCCACCCGCAGCGTGTCGTGCGGACTCAGACCGCCCGACTGCAGGCTCCAGATCTCCCAGTGGGCACCGAGGCCCTGGAACTGCCCGTGGCTGCCCAGCCCGACCTTGCCGCCCGCCTCGACGACCTTTCGCACGCCGTCGGCGATCCCCGTGTGGCCGTACTCCTCGTCCATGAACCACTGGCCGCGGCGCCTGACCATCGTGTCGAACAGCGCGTGCGGGATGAACCGGCGCATCTTCGGGTTGCTGTGCGGGTCCTCGTGCTCGAAGAAATAGTTCTCGCTCCAGGGCGCGGCGTAGGCCACGAGAATCGTCGGCGTGTAGTAGGTGTCGGTCCGCGCTACGAACTGCGCGACGTCGTCGTAGATCGGCTGAATCGGCAGGCTGTGCTCGAGGCCGGTGAACCCGTCGGTCATCTGCGACAGGTCGAGCTTCATGTCGAGCGCACCCTCGGTCGTCGGCATGATCCGATTGTCCTTCGCCGCCTTGATGACCCACTGGCGCACCAGTCGGTCGCCCGACACGTAGGCCTTGATCGTGTCGGTCTGGTACGCCTCGCGGTAGCGCCTGATGAAGTTGTCGGCCGCATCCTGGTCGGTGAGACCGGACGTGCCGAAGACGCCGGGCCCGGTCGCGAGGATGCGCGGCCCCAGAATCTCGCCGGTCTCGACCAGGTCGGCATAGGCAAAGACATCAGGCCGTGAGGTCTGCGGATCGCGGGTCGTCGTCACGCCGAACGCCAGGTTGGCCAGGTACTGCCAGACCTGCGACTGGTGGACACCGAACGGCGCCCACATATGGGCGTGCACATCCACGAAGCCGGGCATGATCGTCTTGCCGGTGACATCGATCTCCTCGGCGCCGGCGGGCACGGTCAGCGTGCCGCTCGGTCCCACCGCGGCGATCCGATTGCCCGACACCAGCACGTCGGCACGCTCGATCACCTCGAGGTCGTTCATCGTCACGACCCGCCCGCCGCGCAAGACGACGTCGCCGGTCGGGGCGAACCGCGGCGCTTCGACGATGGCGGTGAAGACCTCCGGTTCGACCTCATCTGCCTCGATGTCGATCGCCTGCCGGTAGATCCGCGCCCCGAGCGCCCAGTGCACCGCCGACCCATCGGCCGACCAGTTCAGGAAGTCGCCCCCCTCGGGCGACAGATCGTCGACCGGCACCGCCGCATCGCCGCCCGCAAGGCGCAGCGTCAATGTCTCGCCGCCCGCCTGCGGGAGCCGCGCCAGGTAGTGCCGGTTCTGGAGGCTGATGAACACCCGCGAGCCATCGGGGGACAGCTTGAGTTCTGAGGCGGCCGGCGGATTCTCGCCGACACCGACGCCGGTCACCTTCAGGTGGGTCCGGCGATCGAGGCCGTCCAGCCGGATCGACGTCAACGAACCCGCGTCGGTCAGATAGACCCGCTCACCGTCGCGCTCGGCCGCGAAGTGTGGGGCCTGGCCGCCCTGCGTCGACGCGATGTGGGTCCAGTCGCCACCGTCGGCCGGTATCCAGCGTAGATCGAGGTCGGCCGTCGCCCGGACGCCCGAAATCTCTCCGGGCGCCGCCGGATCGATCTCGCGGTAGACCGACGCCTCCCACGCGCGGAAGTCAGCGTAGAGCTGATCGTCCGCCGCGCCGGCCAGAAAGACGATGCGCGTGCCGTCGGGTGTGTAGACCGGTTCGGAGTAGTAGCCGGCCCGCGAGGTGAGCTGTTCGGACGGCGCCACCCCGCCCGGAGTCGCGCGGTAGACATGGCCGCCCTCGGCCGACCAGGTCACGAAGGCGATCGTCGAGCCGTCCGGCGACCAGGCCGGCATGAACTCGTTCGTGTCGAGGTCGGTCACCCGGGTCGCCGCGCCGTCCGGCAGATCCATCACCCAGAGCTTGTGCAGCGCGCTGAAGGCCACCCGCGTTCCGTCGGGGGACACCGCGGGCCAGCGCACGAGGCGCGCGCGCACCGTGGGCGAATCGTCGATTTCGTTCTCGAAGTAGACGCGCGGCCCCACCTCGGCGGCAACGTCGGCGGTGAACGGTACCGGCTCGGCCTGCCCGCTGGCGAAGTCGACGCGGGCAATCTGTCCGGCGATCGGCACGATCAGCGAGTCGCCGTCCGGCAGGAATGCGTAGCCGGGCATCGCATCCCGTGAGGCCCGCGATTCCTGGTCGTCGCGCGTCACCGGCAGGATCAGCCAGCGCTCCTCCCCGGTCTCCAGGTCGCGGACCCGCAGCCCGGTCTCGGTCTCGAAGCGAGTCGCATAGACGAGTTGGGTGCCGTCTGGCGAGAGCACCGGCCGCATCGCGCTGCCCTGCGCATTGGTGATCGTCGCGGTCTCGCCGGTGTCGCGGTCGAACCGGATGACCTGCCAGAGCGGAAACTGCGCGTTGTAGGTGAACGAGCCGCTGCGCTCCGCATAGTAGATGAATCGGCCGTCAGGAGAAGCGACCGCGCCCATCCGGTTCAGCGGCTGTGGCCGCGGGCCGGTCCCGGATGCCGAAGGCGGTGCCGAGCCGATTCGCACACCCGACCCGCCGTCCTTGTGGAACATGAACAGCGCGTGGGTCCGCTCGGGCGCCCGCACCTTCGACACGACGAGGTACTCGCCGTCGGGGGTCCAGGCCGGCGAACTCATCGCCTGCGGCGCGGCCTTTGTCAGGCCGTCCTTCGTGACCGCGCGCGGATTCGCCCCATCAGCGTCGGCCAGCCAGAGGTTCTCGACGCCGGTGCGGTCGCTCAGGAAGGCGATGGTCCGGCCATCTGGCGAAAACCGGGGCTGGCTCTCGAACGACATGCCGCCGACGATCCGCGTCGCGTCCCCGCCGGCGACCGGCAGCGTGTAGAGATCGCCGAGCAGGTCGAAGACGATCGTCGCGCCGTCTGGCGAGACGTCGAGCGACATCCATGTCCCCTCGTCGATCGTGAACTCGAGCGTTGCGTCGTGTTCGAGGACGAGCGTCTGCTCTTCGTCGTCCGCCTCGTCCTCGCCTTCCGCCTCCTGCGCCAGCGCCGGCGACACGGCCAGCGCGAGCGCAGGCAATGTCAGCAGCAGCGTCAATCGTCGAAGCCAGTCGAGCATCGCGGTCACCTCGAGGTTGAATGGTGGAGCCCGGCCGGACTCCGATGCTGCCCTAGGGGATCTTCACGTAGCCATCCAGCTCCAGATCGATGATGGAGGTCATCGCCCAAAGGTCGACCTGGATGTCCGGATTGACCTGCGTCGCGTCGATCTCCCGGGCGTTCACCCCCTGGCCGCAGGCGCGGAACTCGACACCGGCCTCGGTGAGCTTCCTGATGAGGGCGACGTTCGGGTTGTCCTGTCCTTCGTAGCGATCCCGGTACGACGCGTTGCTCATCACGATGTCGAAGTCCGCACTGCGCTGGTGGAACATGCCCACGAGGTGCCGGTTCTCGGCGGGAACGCCATACTTCCCGAGAGTGTTGAGGTAGCGGGCGATGACAGGCAGCATCGGATTGACTTCGGTCGAGTCGCTCGCGCCTTGCCCGACCGAGAACACTACCTTGTACTCGCGGCTGGGGTCTGGGAGTTGGTGGGCGCCTGGCACGTCCCAGGCAGCCTCGTGGCCGGGCACGGGCAGCGCCTGCCCCGATTGCGCCTCGACCAATCCAGACGAGAACGCCGCCAACAGAATCGCCACGCCGATCGTCTTGCAGTTCGTCATTGCCTCATGCTCTCCATGAACTACGTGGTGCCGTGCAAGGTGCGCCGCCCCGAGGGCGGCGGCACAGCAGGGCTGAGGCTTCGCGCATCGCAGGGCTGAAGCCCTGCGCTACGGTCAGCCCCGCGCTACCTCACGGCGATGAAGTCGATCTCGACGGCCGCCCCGATCGGCAGCGCCGCCACGCCGACAGTCGACCGGCTCGGCTTCACGTCGACACCCTCGAAGAACTCGCCGTACACCTCGTTGAGCGCACCGTAGTTGTCGATGTCATCGAGGTACACTGTCGCGCGGGTGACGTGGGCCTTCGTGAGGCCGGCCTCGCCGAGCAAGTTCTCGAGGTTCGACAGGGCCTGTCGCGCCTGGGCGGCGACACCCTCGTGTAGGCTGCCGGTCTCTGGATTGATCCCGACCTGGCCGGACAGGTAGACCGTGTCACCCGAATCGACGCCCGGCGAGTAAGGCGCCAGCGGTCGTGCGCCGCCATAGAGCCCAGTGTGGCCCGACTGCGCCACGACCGTCGCGCCGAACCCAGCGCCGAGCGTGAACGCGGCAACGAGCCCCGCCGCGAATCCAACGAGCGAAATGATAAGGAAGCTGCGAGAACCCTGGACCGTCATGGCGTCACCTCGAATGTGTTGAACCCTACGGAAGCGGGCGCGCCCTCCGCCGATCGGCGTCGCGCCCCGAACCGGCCAGCGTATCAGAAAGGCCGGTGGGCTGTGCTAAACTGCAGTGTTCGCAGGCTCGATTCGGCCCGCATGGTGAGTGTAGCTCAAGGGTAGAGCGCCGGTCTGTGGCACCGGATGCTGGGGGTTCGAATCCCCTCACTCACCCCACTTCCTATCTCATTCCGTTGCGAGGAAGCAAACGGCGACGGATTCGGACTGAGAAAAGCGCAGTGTCGCTCTCAACTCTTGAAAGATTCTTGAAACTTTGCGCACGAGAAGGGCCGATTTGGCCAGAAACCGCCCGAAGGTGTTTCTGGCCAGAGTGATCAGTTCTGCGGCCCGCAGGAGTGAAGGGATATTAGCCATGCAGACCGACCGCTCATGCTGACACCCGAAGCGATCGTCCGGTTGGGTGCCTTTGCCGGCGTGTTCGGGCTGATGGCGCTGTGGGAACTCGTGGCCCCGCGGCGACGGCTTCGAATCGGGAAACGACGATGGGTGGGCAACCTCCCGCTCACGATCTTCAACACCATACTCGTGCGAGTCGCGGTGCCACTCGGCGCGTACGGTGCGGCCGAGGTCGCGGCCGAGCGAAATTGGGGGCTCTTGCACCTCGTGGACGCGCCGGGGTTCGCCGAGGTCGCCGTCGCCGTCCTCTTGCTCGACCTCGCCATCTACCTGCAGCACCGGGTCTTCCACGTCGTCCCCGTCCTCTGGAGGATTCACAAGGTACATCACGCCGACAACGACTTCGATGTCACCACGGGGCTGCGCTTTCACACGGCGAGCATCGTGCTGTCGATGGGCGTGAAGATGGCGGTGACGATCGCCATCGGCGCAAGCCCGTTGGCGGTAATGATCGCCGAAACAGCGCTGAACCTGACGGCGATGTTCAACCATGCCAACATCCGGATGCCGGTGGGGCTGGACCGCATCTTGAGGTTGTTCATCGTGACGCCCGACATGCACCGGGTCCACCATTCGATCGGCCGGGACGAATACAGTCGCAATTTCGGTTTCAACTTCCCGTGGTGGGACCGGCTACTCGGGACCTACCGTGACCAGCCGGCTTCGGGGCACAGCGCGATGACGATCGGGCTGGACGAGTATCAGGCCCAGCCGCGGCAAAGCCTCTGGTGGATGATCGCTTTGCCGTTCCGCTAGGCAATCCGGGACGAGTATGAGCTTTGCTGTATAGTAGCGGTTCGGTATTCTAGCCCCCACAGCGGTTTCTGCGCGAGAGGCGCGGTCTACGGGTGAGCACCCGCTGGACGGCGCGCAGGCGCGCTCCGTCCACATTTGATGAAAGTTGAGGAGAGTGCCGATGCATCGTAATGAACATGAAGGAACACTGCACGGGCCGACCCGTTTCGTACTGGTCGCGTTGACCTTGGCCGGCCTGGTGACCGCGACCGCGTGCGGCGGCGCCGAAGCACCCGCGCCCGAGCCTGAACCTGCGGCCGAGGAACCGGCCGCCGAGGAACCGATGGACGCGTCACCGCGGGTCTACTTCATCTCGCCGGTGGAGGGTTCCACCGTCACCAGCCCGGTGCATCTCATGTTCGGGGCCGAGAACTTCGTCATCGAACCGGTTGGCGAGGGAGAGATTCACGAGGGTGCGGGCCATCATCACGTCGGCATCGACACGGATTGTCTGCCGGCCGGCGAGATCATCCCGGAGGCGGAGCCGTGGGTGCACTTCGGCGATGCCTCGGCGATGATCGACATGCAGTTCGAGGCGGGCGAGCATCGCGTCTGCCTGCAGATCGGCGACGGCGAGCATCGGACGCTCGAAGGCCTGAGCGCGACGGTCACGTTCACGGTCGAATAGCTTGTGACGCGGGGCGCGCCGGGTCGAGCGCCAGCTCGGCCCGGCCGGCCTTACTCGGGTAGGACCGGACGCGGATAGGTCGCGGCGTCCGGCGAGAGCGCCTCCAGAAACGCCAGCAGGTCGCGCCGCTGCTCTGGCGTCAGCTGCCGGGGCACCAACTTCTCGTCCAGCGCATCGTTGGCGATCCCGCCGGCCAGCATCAAATCGACAGCCTCCGCGAGCGTCTCGGCAGTCCCGTCGTGAAAATACGGCGGGTGGTCCGCCACGCCGCGCAACGTCGGCGTCTTGAAGGCCCCGACGCTGGCCGCCAGCACGTCAGCTTCGGCGGCAGCCGTTAGGTACGCGGCACGCCCCTGGTCGGGCACGTCGGCATCCATCCCGATACCGACGTTGTGAAACAGCGCATCCGAATAGACCGGCGGCAGGTGGCAGAGCGTGCACTGCGCGACCTCGGAGAAGACGCCCGATCCCCGGCCCACCGCATTCGTCTCCAGCGACGCAGCGTCTTTCGGCAACCGGTCCCAGGTGGTATCGCCGGCATGGATCGTTCTCACGAACGAGGCCAGCGCGTCGACGATGCCGGCCGGCGTGGGCGGCGCGTCGAACGTCTCGCTGAACGCGTCACGGTACCCCGCGACCTGGCCGAGTTCGTCGGCAATCCGGTCTGGGTCGGCACCCATCTGCCCTTCCCACGCGGCCAAAATCTGCGCCTCGAGTCCCTGCGCCCGCCCATCCCAGTACAGCTCTCTGAGGAAGCCAGCGCCGTACAGGCTCGGCGTGTGGCGCGCGTTCGGGCTGCCATCGAACTTCGGCGACTGCGTCAGACCGTCAGCCCAGCCACGCTCTGGCAAATGACAGGTCTCGCACGACATCTGCTGCGTGGCCGACAGCCTCGGATCGAAGAACAGCAGCTCGCCGAGCGCGATCTTCTCGACCGAGAGCGGATTGGCGGCGGGGACGACGAGCGGCTGGTCGATCAACCCCTCGGGCATCGTGAAGCTGAACGCCTCCGGGGTCACCGTCAGCGCGCCTTCGATCGCCTCGGCCGTCGGTTCGAGCGGCGGCGGTGCCAACGGACGTCGCGCAGCTTCGAAGAGGGCAAACGCCAGCCCCAGTACCACCAGACCCCAAACGGTTCGCGACATCGATCTCCTTCCCCTGGCAGCTGACCGCCCAGCGCGGGCCGGGCGCCGTGCCAGACTGGCTGCTGGCCGTCAGGCGTCCAGGAGCCGATTGACCTCGTCGACGATGCGCGCGCTCGTGGCCAGCGCGATGTACTCGACACGAAGCGCGGCGACGTTGCTGGCCACGGCCGAGTAACCCAGCAGCGCGTGAAACCCGCTCGGCAGGACCTGGGTGTCGACTCCGGCGCCGATGACCGCGGCGACGATCGTCAGCGCGATGGCGAGCATCCCCAGCGAGAAGATCGGCCGGCGCACCCGCGACACCTCCGCCGCAAACTTCGGCGACAGTCCGCCTTCCGCGGCGGCTTCCCGCACCGCCTTCCCCTTGCCAATCATGTAGAACATCAACATCGAATGCGACAGCAACGTGATCATCGTCACGAACACCGCCAGCGAGACATGACGCGAGATGTCGGCTTCGGCAATCGCCATGTGCCCCAGCACGACACTGGCCGCCAGGCCCAGCACCGAAAGCATCGTCCCCGTCAGTAACGCAGCAGCCATGCCTTCTCCTCCCGCCTCCGCCACAGGCTACGGCGAGGCAAGCGTCGATTCACGTCGACTCGATCCGGCTGGCCGCGCGCGCCATCCGTTCGCGCAGCTCGGCGTACGCCTCCGGAGGCACACCCACGCGGCCCAGATGCCCGGCACGATGGTCGGTGTCGCCATGGAAGTCCGAGCCTCCGGTGGCCGCCAGATTCAGGCTCCGGGCCTGATCCAGCAGTCGACGTCGAGTCGGTGCGTCGTGCTGGCTGTGATACACCTCGACCGCGTCCAGGCCCGCCTCGGCGAGGCGACCGAGTAGCCGCCGGTCGCGGCTGAGACCCGGATGCGCGAGCGAGGCGACACCGCCCGCTTCCGCAATGGCCTCGACGACCCGCTCGGGCGTCTCCCCTTGGCGTTCCACCCAGGTCGCACGGCCGTCTCCCAGCCAGCGATCGAACGCCTCCTGCACCGACCGCACGTGCCCGGCGGCGACCAGCGCCTGCGCCAAATGTGGACGCCCCAGGGAGCGGCCGTCGACGGCGCGCGCGGCGAGCAACGCCTCGATATCCACCCCGAAGCCCTGCGCCGACAGTCGGTCGGCCATCGCACGCAGACGGTCAGCACGGTGACCTCGCTGCCCCTCGAGGAACGCGTCGAGGCCCGGCGGCGACGGCGCCAGGAAATACCCGAGGATGTGCACATCGCGGCCGTCGCGGACCGCCGTGATCTCGATGCCGGGCAGCACCTCCAGCTCGTGCGACGCGGCCAACGCCAGCGCCTCCGGCACAGCGGCCATCGTGTCGTGGTCGGTGACGCTGAGGGTACCAACGCCGGCCGCCGCGGCGCGAGCCAGGAGGTCCGCGGGCGGGCACGCGCCGTCGGAGGCCGTCGTGTGGAGATGAAGGTCGATCACGCCCGTGTCAGGCGCTGGCACGGCGGGACCGACGGGATGGGCGTCGCGCCGCGGTCCGCTTGGGCCCCGATCGCTTGGCTAGTGCGCGATACTCGCGGATCAACAATTCGAGATGTTCGCGCTCTTCGTCGGCAAACTCGAGAAAAATCTGCTTCCCTTCGGAGTCCTCGAATCGCTCGCCGTATCGCTTGAAGAATTTGTGCGAACCCCGTTCGCACCGGATGCCAATCATCAGCGCCTGCTTGGCGTCAACGCCCTTGGAGAGCTTCTCGGCGCCGGCAGTGAACAGACCGTTCGCCGCGCCCTTGAAGAAGAGGAACGTCGGCCGCGCCTCGAGCTCGGGATCCTCTACGAGCAACTCCTTGTAGCGCGCCTCCAGCCGGGTCAGGTGCTCGCGTTCCTCATCGGCCAGCCGCTTGAAGACTCGCCGACCGCGCGCGTTGCTGGTCATCGACGCGGCCCGCGCGTAGAACGCCATGCCGCTGCGCTCGATGGCAATCGCGATGCGCAGCGCGTCGCGCGCGAACAGCAACTCGGTCGTCGCGACGCTGTCGGTCGGTTCCCGCCCGGTCTTGCATTCCTCACACGTGCCGTAGATCTGGAGCACACTCTGGCTCGTGGCGAACTGGCGGGCGGCCGCAACCTCCTCGATCAGCACCTCGATGTCCGAGCTCAGGAACTCGAACGACCGGTTGCAGGTCTTGCAGATGAGGTGGAAGTGCCGCGGGTGCCGATACGAACGCTCGAACCGGAATCGGCCTTCGCCAAAATCGACCTTGCGCGCGATCTCGGCGTCCACCATCCACTGCAGGGTGCGGTAGACCGTGGCCCGGCTGATCTTCTGGTCTTCCTTCTTGATGATCTCGACGAGGTCATCGGCACTGAGGTGTCCCTCCTGGCGGAGGAACACGTTCACGATCAGGTCGCGCTTGCTCGACCGCTTGCCGCCCGCCGGGCGCAGACGCTCGAGATACGCGGATGGCTGTTCCATGAGGTGAAGATGCGACAACCGAACTCGCGCGGCCGGCCGACCGACAGATTGAAGCGGACGAGACTCAGACGCCGAACGACGAACCGCAACCGCAGGTCGACTTGGCGTTGGGATTCTTGATCGTGAACCCGCCGCCCATCAGATTGTCCACGAAGTCAACTTCAGCGCCGGACAAGTAGCGGAGGCTGATCGGATCGACGAAGAGCTTGACGCCGTTCGACTCGAAGATGCGATCGGACTCGGCATCGCCCCCGCCCTCTTCGATCATCAGGCCGTACTGAAACCCGGAGCACCCACCACCCTGCACGAAGACGCGAAGGCCCGCCTCCTGCTTGCTCTCTTCGCTGAGGAGCGCGCCGATCTTGGTGGCCGCAGCCGAGGTGACGTTGATGACGGTGGCGCTGCTCGTGGCGGTACTCATAGAGGCGTTTTCTCCCTTAGTTATCGGCCATTATAGCCGCCCGGCCACGGGCCCAGCAAGGTGGTAGTCGCCCGGTCGCCCGGTCTCTCGTGAAGGGCCGGCCGGATCAGGCCCCTAGTTCGGCCAGGCGCTCGCCCGAGGCCGCTTCGACGTCGCGGTGGAGGCTGGCGCCATGGGCGTCCATGGTCACGATGGCGGGAAAGTCACGGACCTGAAGATGCCACATCGCTTCGGGGGTACCGAATTCGAGAAGCGAGACCCCCTCGACGTGCTCGATCGCGCGGGCGTAGAACTGGGCGGCGCCACCGATCGCGTTGAGGTAGACCGCGCCGGTCTCCCCGAGCGCCGCGAGCGTCTTGGTGCCCATGCCGCCCTTCCCGATCACCGCGCGCACGCCGTAGCGGCGGAGAATCTCTCCCTGATAGGGTTCCTCACGGATGCTGGTCGTAGGACCCGCCGCCGTGACCCGCCAGGTCTCGCCCTCGCGCATGACGACCGGTCCGCAATGGTACAGGACGCCGTCTCGCAGATCGACCGGCGGATCGTGCGACATCAGGTGGGTGTGGACGGCGTCGCGTCCCGTATGCACCGGGCCCGAGATGAGCACGACGTCGCCGACGCGCAGCTGGCGGATCGTCGCTTCGTCGATCGGCGGCGTCAGCACCACCTCGCGGCCGGTCTTGACGAAGCCTTCGGCTGAGGTCATCCGCGCCACCGGAGCGGCTGGATCCCGATAGAGCCACCGCTGGATCGCGCCCGACCCGGCGTCGAGCACCACCCCGAGGCGGCGAAACGCCCAGCAATCGTACGCCACCGAGACGAAGAAGCTCGCGGGTAGCCGGTTCCGCGCGCCGACCTTGCACCCGATGAGCGAGACGTCGCCGCCGAACCCCATCGTGCCGACGCCGAGCTCGTTGACCGAGGCCATGACCGACCGCTCGACCTCGGCGAGGCGTGGGTCGTCATTGACGTCGTCCAGCGTCCGGAACAACTGGGCCTTGGCGTGGGCGTAGCCGGACGTCCGGTCGCCGCCGACGCAGACGCCGACCGCGCCGGGGCTGCAACCCTTGCCTTGCGCCTGCCAGACGGCATCCAAGATGCATTTGCGAACGCCGTCGAGGTTGCGGTCGGCGCGCCCGAGGTGCGGCAACTCGATCGGCAGCGCGTACTGGGCGTTCGTGTTCTCGCAGCCGCCCCCCTTCAGCAGCAGGCGGATCTCGATCTCGTCACGCTCCCACTGATGAAAGTGGACAATCGGCGTGCCCGGCCCAAGATTGTCGCCGGAGTTCTCACCGGTAATCGAGTCGACGGAATTCGGCCGCAACTTGCCGCACCGCGTCGCCTCCACGACCGCGCGTCGGATCTCGACCTCGATCTCGATCTGATTGGCGCCGACGGGCGTCTGGACCTCGAAGGTCGGCAGCCCGGTGTCCTGGCAGATCGCGCCCTCGCAGTCGGAGGCCTGATCGATGTTCAACGCGATGATGTCGAGCGCCTGCGCGGACCGGTTGCCCGCCGACTCGACGCCCACGGCGGCCGACATGGCGGCGCGAACGTCGGGGGGAAGATTGGTCGAGGTCTGGACGATCAGTTCGACAGTGCTGTCGAATAGCTGCGGCAGCATACCTCGCTATAATAAGACATCCCGACGGTTGGCGCAGTGCCACGCGCCCGTCGACGGAGACCTGGGACCTGCACGATGCGTCCGATTGCCACGACCACCCTCGTCCTGACGGTTCTGGTCGGCGAACACGTCGCCGTCAACGGTGGCGTGCAGCAGAGCCAGAGCCGCTACCGCTTTCCCCCTCAAGAACTCGGGCTGCTCGAAAGCCCGGACCGAGACGCGTGGCAGCGCCCCAACGAGATCATGGACGCGCTGAACATCGCCGACGGGTCGACCGTGGCCGATTTCGGCGCGGGCGGCGGGTGGTTCGCCATTCGACTGGCGCGTCGGGTCGGCCCGAATGGCCGGGTGTACGCGGTCGACTTCCGACCGGAGATGATCTCGGGACTCGACCGGCGAATCGCGCGGGAGCAACTGACCAACGTCATCGCGGTCAGGGCCAGGCCGGACGATGCGCAGTTGCCGAGCCGGCAGGTCGACGCCATCGTCATCGTCAACAGCTATGCGGCGCTGCCGGCGCCGGTGCCGTTGCTGCGCAGCCTGACCGAGGCGCTCAGGCCCGGCGGGCGCCTGGGCGTCGTCGACTTCCACCCGTCAGGTGGCGGGCCCGGTCCACCGCCCGGAAACCGCGTCGACCCGTCGCAGGTCATTCGCGACGCACGCGAGGCCGGACTCCGCGTACGCGCCGAGGTCGACGATCTCCCCTACCAGTTCGTGGTGGTGCTGGAACCTTAGTCCCAGAACTCACCTGTGTTGACAACGGCGGGCGTTGAGGCGCGGTCGGCTAGCGGCCTAGTGTGAAGCGCCGGAGGCTCGGCAGGAACGGCGCGGCGAGTGCCAGCTTCACGATGTCGGCGACGATGAAAGGATAGACGCCGAGCGCGACGGCGGTGCCCGCCTGTCCAGTCGGCGCACCCAGCACGGCGAGCCAGGCGGCGCCACCCAGATAGATGACGCCCAGGCCGGCCAGCATCGCGCCGACAGCCGTGAGGTATCGCCGATCCATTCCGCGCTCGGCCAGCCGCCCGACCAGATAGGCCGCGATCGGGTAGGCCACGAGATACCCACCGGTCGGGCCAAGCAGGCGACCGATGCCCGGGGCCAGGCCAGGCGACCAGGCGAAGACCGGCAGGCCGGCCATCCCGGCAACCAGATAGACGCCGAGACACGCGCTGCCCAGCCGAGCACCCAGGACCGCGGCCGAGAGCAGTACAATCGTCGGTTGAAGCGTCAGGGGAACCGGCGTCCACGAAAGCGGGACGCTCACTTGCGCCGTCGCCGCTATCAGCGTGGCGCAGAACAGCACGGCCGCCACGCGGATCAGCCGACCGTACTCGGCCGACGTGGTCCAGGAGGCAAGGAGCGACGACGGCGGCATCATGATCGTCGCACCCGGCGGGCGCGCGGGCAGGCTCTCCGTGTTCGGCATGGAGGAGATCTTAGCCGATGAAGACGGCACTGACAATTGCGGGAAGCGATTCGGGCGGCGGCGCGGGCATCCAGGCCGACCTGAAGACATTCGCCGCGCACGGCGTGTACGGCACCTCCGCGATCACCGCGGTCACGGCGCAGAACACCCTGGGCGTGGACGCGGCCGAGACCCTCTCGGTGGACCTGATTCTGGCGCAGATCGCCGCCGTGGCCGGCGATATCGGGGTGGATGCCGTCAAGACCGGCATGCTGGCCACCTCGGCGATCGTGGAGGCCGTCGCCGCGCAACTGCCGGCCCTGCCGACATCGTACGTGGTCGTCGACCCCGTGATGGTGGCCAAGGGCGGCGCAAGGCTGCTAGCTGACGACGCGGTGCAGGCGCTCCGCCAGGCGCTGCTCCCGCGGGCGAGCGTCGTCACGCCCAACGCGCTGGAAGCCGAAGTGCTGGCCGGTATGACGGTCGACACGCTCGCCGCCGCGCGCGACGCGGCGCGGCGCATCCACGACCTCGGGCCCGCCACCGTGGTCGTCAAGGGCGGCCACGTACCAACGGAGGACGCCGTCGACGTCGTCTTCGACGGCCGGGACCTCGTGGAACTGCGCGGCCCGCGACTCGTGTCGCGACATACCCACGGCACCGGCTGCACCTTCGCCGCCGCCGTGGCGGCGAATCTGGCACTCGGACAGACGACGGCGGACGCCATCGCCGGGGCCAAGGCCTACGTCGCGGAGGCCATCCAGCACGGGCTCCCGCTCGGGCGCGGCCACGGCCCACTCGATCATTTCCATTCCTGGCATCGGTAGCCGTCGGTCGTGGCTCAGAGCCGGGGCCGTCCGCCGCAACTGCTTGCTATACTGCCAGGCGATGAGCATTGCGCGACTCGCCGTGACCACCGAGCGCCTCGACCTCGATGCGCTGATCGGCGCCGTCTCGCCGGCGGCGGAGGCGGACGCGGAAGGCACCGGCGCCATCGCATCGTTTCTCGGCCTGGTGCGCGAGCACAATCTCGGCCGTCGCGTGGTCAAGCTGGAGTACGAAGCCTACGAGCCGCTGGCGGTGCGAGCGTTCGAGCGAATCGCTGACGAGATCGCCGAGCGCTGGCCGGCCGCCCAGGTCGCCGTGCACCACCGCGTCGGGGTGCTCGCCGTCGGAGAGGCCAGTGTCGCTATCACCGCGGCGTCGCCGCATCGGGCGGACGCGTTCGCGGCCTGCCGGTACTTGATCGAACGCATCAAGCAGATCGCGCCGATCTGGAAACGCGAGTTCTTCGATGGGGGCGATGTCTGGATCGAGGGCGCGACCGCCGATCCCGACGACGCGGCGGCGCGAGAGGACGCCTACCGGCGCGCATGCGTGTGAGCGTCCGCGTGTTCGCCCGGTTGCGCGACATCGTCGGCGCCGCCGAGCTGGAACGCGAGGCCCCGGCTGGCGCCTCGGTGCGACACCTCTGGGACGACCTGGTTGCGGATTTCCCCGACGCGGGCGACTACGCCGGATCGCTGTCGGCGGCGGTCAATACCGAATACGCGAAAATGGACACGGAGCTCCACGACGGCGACGAGGTCGCGTTCCTGCCGCCCGTGTCCGGGGGTGAGCGTGTCGCAGCGCTTCGGATCGGTCGATGTTCGACAAACTGAACGCCATTGAAACGCGCTACGACGAGCTGATGCGGCTCGTCAGCGACCCGGCGGTGCAAGCCGACCCGGCAGAGTACCGGAAGCACGCCAAGGCGCTCGCGGAAATTCAAACGCTCGTCGAGCGGTTCGGGGAATACAAGGGCGTGCTGACCGAGGTCGGGCAGACCCAGGAGCTGCTGGACTCGAGCGGGGGCGACATGCGCGACCTCGCGGTGCAGGAGTTGGCGCTCCTGCACGAGCGCCGGGACGCGCTGTTGGCCGAGATCAAGTTGCTCCTGGTGCCCAAGGATCCCAACGACGAGAAGAACGTCATCCTGGAGATTCGCGCCGGCACCGGTGGGGACGAAGCCGGTCTGTTCGGCTCTGACCTGTTCCGGATGTACAGCCGCTTCGCCGAGCACCAGGGCTGGCGGATCGAGGTCCTGTCGATCAGCGAAACGGGCGTCGGCGGGCTCAAGGAGGTGATCGCCGTCATCGAGGGGCGGCGAGTCTACAGCCAGCTGAAGTACGAGAGCGGCGTCCATCGCGTGCAGCGGATTCCGTCGACCGAGGCCAGTGGACGGATCCACACATCGACCGCGACGGTGGCCGTCCTGCCCGAGGCCGAGGAGGTCGACGTGCAGATCGACGCGAAGGACCTTCGCATCGACACGTTCTGCTCGAGCGGCCCGGGCGGCCAGAGTGTGAACACGACCTACTCGGCCGTCCGAGTGACCCATCTACCGACCAACATCGTCGTCTCGCAGCAGGATGAGAAATCGCAAATCAAGAACAAGGCGAAAGCGATGAAGGTGCTCCGTTCGCGGCTCTACGAACTGGAGATGAAGAAGCAGCAGGACGCCATCGCGAAGGACCGGCGCAGCCAGGTGGGCACGGGAGAGCGCTCGGAGAAGATCCGGACCTACAACTTCCCGCAGAATCGGATCACCGATCATCGGATCAACTTCACGACGCATCAACTCACGGCCGTGCTCGACGGCGACCTGAGCGAATTGATCGAGCATGTCGTGACGCACTTCCAGTCCGAGAAGCTCAAGCAGGCCCAGGAAGTACCCGCCGAACCGTGAGCATCCTGTCGACCGTGGACGCGGCGCGCGCGCGCCTGATCGCATCGGGCATCCAGCCCGACGAGGCCGGGCTGGACGCGGAAGTGCTCGCCCGGCACCTGCTCGGCTGGGACCGCGCGACGTATTTCACGGCGCGGCATCGGGAACCCGACGACCGGTTCGCGACGACCTACGGCGTGCTGGTCGAGCGGCGCGCGGGCCGGGAGCCGCTGGCCCACCTGACCGGCCGTCGGGAGTTCTGGGGCCTGGACTTCCTCGTGACACCGGACGTGTTGATTCCCCGGCCCGAAACCGAGCACCTCGTCGAGACGGCGCTGCGATTCCGGCCCGATCGGGCGGCACTCGGACTCGTCGTCGACGTGGGCACGGGTTCGGGTTGCGTGGCAATCGCGCTGGCGGTCGAACTGCCCGCCGTGCGCATCGTCGCGACCGATCTCTCCCAGGCGGCGCTGGAGGTGGCCCAGACGAACGCGCGGCGCCTGAAGGTCGCCGACCGGATCACGTGGCGCCTGGGCAGCCTACTGGCCGGCCTGTCGGAGGCCGCCGATCTCATCGTGTCGAACCCGCCGTACTGCGCGACGACGGTCTTCTCAACCCTGGAGCCTGAGGTGCGCGACCACGAGCCGCGCCTCGCCCTCGACGGCGGCGGAGACGGCACGACCCCGCTGCAGGCGCTCGTGGCGGAGGCCGGTGCGCACCTCGTCGACGGCGGACGGCTCGCCGTCGAGTTCGGCTACGATCAGGAGGCGGATTTCAGGCGCGTCGTCGCGGCGCATGGCCTTGCGGACATCGAGATCGTCCGCGACCTGCAAGGACACCCCCGCGTCGGCACGGCGGTGCGGCGAGGCGGAGACCGATAATGGGAACTCAAGCCGACTGCCTCTTCTGCCGGATCGTCGCGGGCGAGATCCCAGCCACCCTGGTGCACGAGGATGAGCAACTCGTGGCCTTCGAGGACATCAGCCCGCAGGCGCCGACGCACGTGCTGATCGTGCCGCGCCGCCATCTGGCCACCCTCAACGATCTCGGCCCCGCGGACGACGGCCTCGTCGGCGAGATGGTCCGGCGGGCCGCGGAGATCGCCAAGGCGCGGGGCATCGCCGAGGGCGGCTACCGCACGGTCTTCAACTGCAACCGCGAGGCCGGGCAGACGGTCTTCCACATCCACCTGCACCTGCTCGGCGGGCGCCCGCTCGCCTGGCCACCCGGGTAAGTTTCTCTTTGCGTCGGCTGACGCTGGGCGCGAGGGTGGCGTTGCGCCGGGCGGTGGACTTCGCCTGCGGCTCGGCCCGGCAAGGCTACTTACCGCTCGAGGATGTACCAGCCTCGGCCGGCGTCACGATCCAGGACGAATTCGGTGACCAGGTAGCCTCGCGGCAGGTAGGTCGTGAAGATGTCGCGGCTGGCCATCCGCCAGGCGCGCGCCGCGTCAGGCGACGACTGCTGCATCTCGGTGAAGCCGACGGGGATCTCGACGCGCAGGCGCGAATCCTCGAGCGTCGCGTTCCACGTCCCGCAGGCCAACCATTCGCCCGCCATCTGCGCATCGTTGATTCGCGGAATCCGTGCGGTCGACGCCGCATCGCCCGGGGGCCTATCGGCCGCCCGCCCGGCCAGCCGCTCGGTGACACGCGGGGATGCCAGGCGCCAGACCGCCACGAAGCGATCGGTCGGGGTCCCGCGGTGAAGCGCGCTGCTGGACTCGCCGTAGATGTTCTCGGCGTACTCCTCGATGACCGCACCCAGCTTGCTGAGGTTCAGGTGGGCGTTCATCGCCTGCATCGGATCGAACGTCCATTCGATGACCTCGACGTCCATCGCCAGCGCGCGCTGCCGCTGCTCGAGCTTGAGCGCGCGGCCGAGCCCGAGGCTGCGGTAGCCGTCGAGCACACCGAGCATGTGCGACCACTGCACGAGACGTCCGTCCCGAAGCCCCGGCATCGAGTAAGCGAACCCCACCATCACGTCCGACGCATCGAACGCGCCGACGAGGATGCCTCCGCGCTTGACGTTAATCGCCAGGATGGGCACGGGGACGGCATCTTCCGCGTCGGTGTACTCCCAGATGATCATTTCGAGCTCGACGACGCGGCGCAGCTCGTCGAGCGTTCTCAGATCGCGGTAGGTGATCTCCCCGGTCGGCGTCACGCCCCGGCCTCCTCAGCGGAGGCCGAGTCGAGTGGACCGGCGACGGCGATGGCAGCGCGATCAGGCGCAAGCAGGCTCGCCGCCGCGTCGCGCACCTCCGCGACCGTCACCGCCTCGAGCAGGCCTGCGAGCCGAGCGTCGTAGTCGAGCCCGAGACCGAACTGCTCGACGGTCTGCAGGAACGCGGCAATACGCGCGTTCGTCTCGAGCATCCTTGGAATCGACCCGATCAGGTACTGCTTGGCGTCGGCCAGTTCCTTGTCGGACACGCCTTCCGCGCCCATCATGCCAACTTCTTCGTCGATCGACGCAATCGCGCGCTCGACGTTGTCGGGGCTCACACCGGCGCGAATGATGAGCGGCCCCGGACCGACGTTGGCCTCGAGCCCGCTGTAGACGTAGTAGGCCATGCCCTGCCGCTCGCGAATGCTGTCACCCAACCGCCCGCCCAGGCCGTACTGGCCCAGCACGTTGTTCATGATCCAGAAGGCATGATAGCGGACGTCGGATCGCGCGATACCGGCAAAGCCATACGCGACGTCAGCCTGCACCTTGCCCGGAAGCAGCCGCACGGCGCGGCGGCGCCCGTTCGACGCGGCCTGGGCGAGCACTGCCTCGGGGGGTGGCGGGGCCGACGTCCAGTCCCCGAATCCGCGGCGTGCGGCATCAAGGGCCGCGCCCGGATCGATGTCGCCAACGATCGTGAGGGTGGCTCGCTCGGGCAGGCAATGCGTTCGGTGGAAGTCGACGATCGCCTGACGGTCGATTCGCGCCAGTGACTCCAGCGTGCCGCTGATGCGGCGTCCGTAGGGGTGGGTCTCGCCGTAGATCAACGCACGGACAAGCGCATCCGCCGTCTCCGCGGGGCTGTCCGCATCACGACGGATCCCGGTCTCGATCTCGACTCGCCGGGTCGCGATCCGGTCGTTCGGAAAATTCGGGCGCCGAACGATGTCCGCAATGAGCGCCAGCACCGATTCAGCATCGCTGGCCAGGCAGGCGCATGTCAGCCCGAAGCGGTGCCTCGACGCGTACACCGCCAGCGCGATGCCGCGGTCGTCGAACGCCTCGGCCAGTTGCTCCGTCGAACGGGACGTCGTGCCCTGATCGATGACGTATGCAGCGAAATTCGCCACACCGAAGTGCTCCACCGGATCGTGGACGCTGCCGGTGGCTAGGACCAGATCGATCGCGACGGCGGGCTGCGTCGTCGTCCGCTGCGTCAGCAGGACGACGCCGTTCGGCAGGACCGTGCGTGCAGCGGAGAGGGCGGTGGGTGACATGATGCGCGGTCGCGAATCAGGCCGCCAGCGGCTGGAACCACCCGATCGTCCGGTTGCTCGGCGCGAGATGACGGCGCGCGGCGTCGCCCACCTGCTCGAGTGTCACGGCCTCGATTCGATCCGGCAGCGCGCAAAAGAGGTCGAGGGACGCCACGGTTGCGAAGTACCCGAGTTGATGGGCAATGTTGGTGACGCTGTCGTTCTCGAAGACTAGGCGTGCCCGAAACTGCCGCTTCGCCCGCTCGAGTTCGGGCTGGGTGATCCCCTCGAGGCGGACACGATCGAGCACGTCGAGGGCCGCCGCTTCGAGCGAGGTCAACGCGGTCCCCGCCGTCGCTTCGGCGGACACGGCGAAAAGGTACGGATCCTCGGTCGGCAGCAGGGCACCGTCCACGCCAGACGCCAGGCCGCCATCCACGAGGGCCCGGTAAAGGCGAGCGGTGCGCTGAGGCGTCTGGCCCTGAAAACTCGACCAGAGGTTGACGCCCTTCGCGCCGGTCAGGACGGCGTCCAGCAGCAGCATCGGCGCAAAGTCGGCGTCGCCGACGGCCGGGGCATGATACGCCGCCTTCCAGTAGGCCGTGGCACCTTCGCGCATGACCGTCAGGCGACGTTCGCCGGTCTGCACCGGTTCCTGCGTCCGGACGCGGTCGCCCGCCGCTACGCTCGGAATGGCGCCGAAGCGCCGCTCGGCCAGTCGGATTACCTCGTCGGTGTCCACGTCGCCCACGATGACCAGCGTCGCGTTGTTCGGCGCGTAGAAGCGACGGTAGTACGCGTAGAGGTCGTCGCGGCTCATCCGCTGCAGGTCGCCGACCCACCCGATGGTCGGATGGCGGTAGGGGTGCGCCTTGAATGCCGTCGCGGTGACCTCGATGTCCAGGAGTTGTTCGGGATCGTTCTCGCCCCCCTGCAACTCCGAGATGATCACGGTGCGCTCGGACTCGCATTCGGCCGCCTCGTAGAGGCCGTTCGACATCCGCTCCGACTCGATGAACAGCATGTGATCGAGCGCGTGACTGGCCGCGGTCTCCATGTAGGCGGTCTGGTCGATCCAGGTGTAGCCGTTCCACGAGCCCCCGTAGCGCTCGATGATCCCCTTGATCTGTTCTTTGGGGATGTTGGTCGTCCCCTTGAAGTTCATATGCTCGACCCAGTGCGAGATGCCGGTCGACCCGGGCGGCTCATCCTTCGAGCCGACCCGATACCAGCACCAGACCGAGGCCAGGGGCGCCGCGTGCTGCTCTTGCACGAGCACCGTGAGGCCGTTGTCGAGTACGACCGAGTGAACGGTCGGGACCGCTGGGGCGTCGCCTTCCGAAGACATCCCGGTAATTATACAAGTCCATGCTCGCCTCTTCCGCCGCTCGACGGTCGCCCTGACACCGGTTGCACTACAATGAACAGGTGCGCGGCGCGTCCGTCAGCCGCGCGACGGTCCGATCGAACCCTGGCAGCAGACGACGTCTCATGGCCGACTGGAAGGCAACTCTCAACCTCCCTCGCACGGCGTTCCCGATGAAGGCGAGCCTGCAGAAGGCCGAACCGGCGGCCTACGCGCGTTGGGACGAGATCGGGCTGTACGAGTTGATCCGCGAGCGACGGGCAGGGGCGCCGCGCTGCGTGCTCCACGATGGCCCGCCGTACGCGAACGGTCACATTCACATCGGAACCGCCCTCAACAAGATCTTGAAGGACTTCGTCGTTCGATCGAAGACGATGGCCGGTTTCGACAGCCCGTACGTGCCGGGCTGGGACTGCCACGGCCTGCCGATCGAACTACGGGTCGAGCGCGAACTCGGCTCCAAGAAACGCGACATGGACACCGCGGCCTTGCGCCGTGCCTGCCGCGCGTACGCGGACCGCTACCTCGACGAGCAGCGCGTCGGCTTTCGGCGACTCGGCGTCAGCGCCGACTGGACGCGGCCTTACCTGACGATGGCCTTCCACTACCAGGCCGATATCGTCCGCGCGCTCGGCCGGTTCGTCGAGCAGGGCATGGTGTATCGCGGCAAGAAGCCGGTCCACTGGTGCATCCACTGCCGCACAGCGCTGGCCGAGGCCGAGGTCGAGTACGAAACGCATACCTCGCCGTCGGTCTACGTGGAGTTCCCGCTGAGCGCGGGTTCCGCCGCGGCCCTCGTTGGCTCGCTACCCGCGCTGGAGGGGCGCGCCCTGTCCGCCCTCATCTGGACAACGACGCCGTGGACGATTCCCTCGAACCTGGCGGTCGCCTTTCACCCAGACCTCGACTACGGCGTCTACGCCACCAGCCCGGACGACCCGGCTGTCATCGTCGCCGCAGCGCTCGCCGAGCGGGTCGCGACCGATGTCGGTCGCCCACTCACCGAACCACTGGCGGTGGTGAAGGGGCGCGCGTTCGAGGGCCTGCGGTTCGAGCATCCGCTGTACGACCGGGCGTCGGTCGGCGTGCTCGGCGACTACGTGACCTTGGAACAGGGCACCGGCGTGGTGCACACGGCGCCCGGCCACGGCGCCGACGACTTCAACACCGGCGTGAAGTACGGGCTCGAGACCTACGCCCCGGTCGGTCCGAACGGCGTGTTCGACAACACGGTCGAAGGGTTCGCCGGCATGAAGGTCTTCGACGCGAACCCCAAGATCGCCGATGCCCTCGACTGCGCCGGACGGCTCTGGCAGCGCGCGACCCTCGAGCACGCCTATCCGCACTGCTGGCGCTGCCATCGCCCGGTGATCTTCCTCGCGACCTCGCAGTGGTTCATCGCGATGGAAACGGCCGAGTTGCGGCAACGCGCGCTGGATGCCATCCAGCAGGTGCAGTGGTTCCCGGCCTGGGGCCAGGAGCGGATCCACAACATGCTGGCCTACCGCCCCGACTGGTGCATCTCGCGGCAGCGGTCGTGGGGTGTCCCGATTCCGGCGGTGTACTGCACGGCGTGCGGCGATGCGACGCTGACGACCGCACTGACCGATCGGGCCGCCGACGTGTTCGAGGAGCACGGCGCCGACGCGTGGTACGAGCGAGCGCTGGCCGAGTTCGTGCCGCCCGACCACGTCTGCGGCGGGTGCGGCGGGAAGGAGTTCAAGCGCGAGCGCGACATTCTCGACGTCTGGTTCGATTCGGGCTCGAGTCACGAGGCCGTGCTCGAGGAGCGGGACCTCGGATGGCCCGCCGAGATCTATCTCGAAGGCAGCGATCAGTATCGCGGGTGGTTCCACAGTTCGCTACTGGTCGGGCTGGGCACGCGCGGCCGGGCGCCGTATCGTCAGGTGATCACGCACGGCTTTGTCGTCGACGAGTCGGGCCACAAGATGTCGAAGTCGCGCGGCAACGACATCGCGCCGCAGACCGTCATCGAGCAGAGCGGTGCCGAGGTGCTGCGGCTGTGGGTTGCGATGGTCGACTATCGGGAGGACGTTCGGATCGGCAAGGAAATCCTGGCGCGTGTCGTCGAGGCCTACCGGAAGATCCGCAATACGCTGCGGATCCTCGCGGCGAATCTCCACGATTTCGATCCGGCCACAGACACGGTTCCCATCGACCAGCTGGACGAGCTGGACAGGTTCGGCCTCTCCCGCTACGCGGAGACCGCGTCGCGTATCGTCGGCGCGTACGCGGAGTACGACTACCAGGCGATCTTTCAGGCTCTGAACGGATTCCTGACGGTCGACGTGAGTTCGCTCTACATCGATGTCGCGAAGGACCGCCTCTACACGTTCGCGCCACGCCATCGAGCTCGCCGATCGACGCAGACGGTGATCTTCCAGATGGCTGACGGCCTGGCGCGGCTCATCGCCCCAATCCTGCCGGTCACGGCAGATGAACTGTGGAAGGTGCTGCCGGGTGAACGCGATGTCTCGGTGCATCTGGCCGACTTCCCGGCGGGCCTCGACGCGATGATCGACCGAGATCTCATCCAGCGCTGGGACCGGCTCATCAAGATTCGCGAAGCGGTCAACGCGCGGATCGAGGCGTTGCGGAAAGACAAGACGGTCGGCACGTCGCTCCAAGCCAGGGTCCAGCTCCGCGCCGGAGGCGAGACCCGCGCACTCCTCGATCGGTACGCCGACGAGTTGCCGACGCTCTTCATCGCGCAAGCGGAGGTCGACGGCGAACCCACGCCCGACGACGGCGACAGCCCGGTGGCTGGCGAGACGATCGCGATCGCGGTAGGCCGGGCCGAAGGCATCAAGTGCGAGCGCTGCTGGCGCTATGTGGCGGCGGTGTCGGACCGTCCCGAGCGGCAGGGCGTGTGTGCGCGCTGCGTCGAGATGCTCGACCTCGCCGGCACGCAGCCGAGCTAGCGCGGGTCTGGTCAGTTCATGGCGATCCTCCCGTCATCCCTCGGCGCCATCTCGCGACTCCCCCGCCTGCGGCACACGGCGCTCGCCGTCGCGGGCAGCGTCGTGGTCGCCGACCAGGTCAGCAAGGCGCTGGTCAGACAGTTCGTGCCGCTGCACGACAGTGTGAGCCTGGTGCCGGGCCTGCTGAACCTCACCCACGTGCGGAACACGGGTGCAGCGTTCGGCATTCTCAATAGTGCCGACTTTCCGTTCAAGGCGGCGGTCATGACCGGCGTGGCGCTCGTGGCGCTCGTGGCGCTCGGCATCTATGCCGTCCAGGCGGAGTCGCACGGATCCACGGCGCGCGTCGGCCTGGCCTTGATTCTCGGGGGAGCGCTCGGCAACCTCATCGATCGGATCGCCATTGGACATGTCGTGGATTTCGTCGACGTGTACTGGGGCACCTATCATTTCTGGGCGTTCAACGTCGCCGACTCGGCCATTACCATCGGCGCCGGCTTCCTGCTCACCGACACGCTGCTGACGAGACACCACGATGTATCCAACCCTGCTTGAACTCGGCCCGATCACGCTCTACAGCTACGGCTTGCTACTCGCCGCGGCCTACCTGCTCGGCCTGAAGCTGGCGATGCTGCGATCCGCCACGCGGGGTCTCGACGCCAACCGCGTCATGGATCTCGGGATCCTGATCATCGTGTCGGCGCTGGTCGGCGCCAAGTTGATGCTGCTGGTCGTGGACTTCGAGTACTTCTCGCAGAGCACCGAGCGGATGCTGTCGCTCGTGCGGGCGGGCGGGGTCTTCTACGGCGGCTTGCTCCTCGCGGTGCCGGTCTCCTGGTGGTACCTGCGACGACACCGGATGCCAGTCTGGACCGCCTGTGACGCGTTCGCGCCCGGCATCGCGCTCGGACACGCGGTCGGCCGCCTGGGTTGCCTCATGGCCGGGTGCTGCTACGGCCGCCCGACCGATCTGCCGTGGGGCATCGTGTTCACGAACGCCTTCGCGGCGGCCAACGTGGGCACGCCGCTCGATGTCCACCTGCATCCGACCCAGCTGTACGAATCGTTCGCGGAACTGGGGATCCTCTTGATTCTGCTCGGCTCCGAGCGGCGCGGGCAAGGCTTCGCTGGCAGAACGTTCTGGCTGTATATGCTGCTCTACGGCGCGTCGCGCTTCGTGACCGAGTTCTTCCGTGGCGACCCGCGCGGCATGGTCTTCGACGTGATGTCGACGTCACAGTTCGTCTCGGTGCTGATCGTCCCGCTGAGCCTCGGGATGCTGGTGTACCTGGCCAGGCGTAGTCGCGCCGGCGACGGCGCCGCGCCGCGCCGGACGCGCTGAGCGTGCTCGGCCGCCCGGGCGGCTCCGATGACCGCATGACTGACACCGCCGAACCGGCTGCGTCGGAGGATCGTGTCGAGATCCGTGTCCCCGAGGAGCACGCGGGCGCACGGCTCGACCACCTCCTCGCCACCCTGCTGCCCGATCGCTCGCGGGCCTTCGTGCAACGATTGATCAAGGCCGATCGCGTGCGGGTCGACGACGCGTCGGCCAAGCCGAGCACGGTGCCACGCGCCGGCGCGCGGATCGTCGTCACCATTCCCACACCGGTATCGCCAAGGCTAGACCCTGAAGCCCTGGACCTCGACATCGTCCACGAAGACGCCGATCTCGTCGTCGTGAACAAGCCGCCTGGCATGGTCGTACACCCGGCCGCCGGCCACGCGCGCGGCACCCTCGTCAACGCGCTGCTGCATCACGTGCACGACCTCAGCGGCATCGGTGGCGAGGAACGGCCCGGTATCGTGCACCGGCTGGACAAGGGCACGTCGGGGCTGCTGGTCGTCGCCAAGCACGACCAGGCCCATCGCGAACTGAGCCGTCAGTTTCGCGATCGGGAGATCGACAAGGAGTACGTCGCGCTCGTGTGGGGGAAGGTGCAGGCTGGACGCCGGATCGATCTCCCGATCGGCCGGGATCGGGCCGCGCGGCAGCGGATGACGACCCGCGCCCGCCGCGCACGCACCGCGGTGACGCGCATCGTGAAAGCCGAGCCGCTCGAGGGGCTGACACTCGTCCACGTCGCCATCGCCACCGGCCGCACCCACCAGATCCGCGTGCACCTGGCGGCGATCGGCCACGCCGTCGTCGGCGACGCCGTCTACGGCGGCACCCGCCGACGACTCACGCCCCGCCACCGCGTCGTGGCTCAACTCACCCGTCCGTTCCTCCACGCGAGCCGGCTGGCGTTCACGCATCCGCGCGACGCACGGCGCGTCGAGTTTCGCGCGCCGATGCCGGACGATCTCGAGCGTGTGTTAGAGGCCTTGAGGGATCGGTGAGCTAGGTCCGCCGGCTGGGTGCCGCCATAGGGCAATCCTTCGGATTGCCCGTCCGCGGGGCTAAAGCCCCGCGGCTCGTAGGGTGGGGCGGGGCTTCAGCCCCGCCATCGCACCCCTGAAGGGGCGCGCCACCGGGAATGAGTCAGCTGGCGATGTGCGGGACCGGCGGTTCGGCGGAACGGCGGTCCGCCGGCTTGGCGGGTTGGAGCGCCAGATCGATCACCTCATCGACCGAACTGACGTAGTGAATGGTCATCTCGCGACGCAGATCCTCGCTCAGATCCTCGTCGATGTTCTTCCGATTCAGCCTCGGGACGATGACATGGGCGATCCCGAGGCGCCGCGCGGCGAGCACCTTCTCCTTGATCCCGCCGACCGGCAGCACCCGGCCCGTCAGCGTCACCTCGCCCGTCATGGCGAGGTCCCCACGGACCGGCCGCTTCGTCAGTCGGGACGCCAGTGCCGTGGCCATCGTGACCCCGGCCGATGGCCCGTCCTTGGGAATTGCGCCCGACGGCACGTGCACGTGCAGCTCGGCGTGCTGGAAGAACGCCGTGTCGACGCCATAGTCCTCGGCGTGAGCCCTGAACCACGACAGCGCGGTCTGCGCCGACTCCTTCATGACGTCGCCGAGCTGTCCGGTCAGCGTCAGCGCGCCGCCGCCCGGCATCAGGGTCGCCTCGACAAACAGCACTTCCCCGCCGGCCGGCGTCCAGGCGAGGCCAACGGCCACGCCCGGGTCCTTCGTGCGGTCGGCCACTTCTTCGTCATGGAACTTCGGCGCACCCAACATTTCCGCCACGACGTCGGGTGACAGCGCGACCGGCGTCTCGACGCCTTCCGCTCGCTGCCGCGCGACCTTGCGGCAGAGCGCGCCGATCTCGCGCTCGAGGTTGCGGACGCCGGCCTCGCGCGTGTAGCCGCGGATCACCGCCTGGAGCGCGGCGTCCTCGAAGCTGATCTGCTCCGGTGTCAGGCCATGATTCTCGATCTGCCGCCCCACGAGATGTTCCCGCGCGATCTTCAGCTTCTCTTCGTCGGTATAGCCCGGCAACTCGAGCACTTCCATGCGATCGCGCAGGGCCGGCGCCACCGGATCGAGAACGTTCGCGGTCGTGATGAACAGGATCTCGGACAGGTCGAAGGGGACGTCGAGATAGTGATCCCGGAACGTGTTGTTCTGCTCGGGATCGAGCACCTCGAGCAGGGCCGACGCCGGATCACCCCTAAAGTCCGACCCGAGTTTGTCGATCTCGTCCAGCACGAAGACGGGGTTCTTCGACTCCGCCCGCCGCAGGCCTTGAATGATCTGCCCGGGCAACGCGCCGATGTAGGTGCGGCGATGTCCGCGAATCTCGGCTTCGTCCCGCATCCCGCCGAGCGAAACGCGCACGAGTTTCCGCTCGACGGCCGCGGCGATCGACTTGGCCAGCGAGGTCTTGCCGACGCCAGGTGGCCCGACGAAGCACAGAATGGGACTCTCGATCTCGGGGTTCAGTTTTCGGACCGCGAGATACTCCAGAATCCGATCCTTCGCCTTCTCGAGATCCGAATGGTCGGCATCCAGCACCGCCTTCGTTCGGGCCAGATCGATGATCTCCTCGGTCCTGGCATTCCACGGAAGCGCCACCATCCAGTCGAGATAGGTACGCGAGACGGTGTACTCGGCGGCTGCGACCGGCATCTTCGACAGGCGATCCAGCTCGCGCAGCGCTTCCTTCAGCACGGCCTCCGGCAACCCGACGCCCTCGATCTTGGCCCGAAGCTCCTCGATCTCCTTCGCCTGCTCGTCGCCTTCGCCCAGCTCCTTCTGAATCGCCTTCATCTGCTCGCGCAGGAAGTAGTCGCGCTGGCTCTTGCCGACCTCGGACTGGACCTGCGACTGGATCTTCGACCCCAGCTCGAGCACCTCGAGCTCCTTGGTCAAGATCCGGTTCAGCCGATCCACGCGACTGCGGATGTCGAGCGTCTCCAGCACCTCCTGCTTCACCGATGTAGGAATCGTCGTGAGGCTCGACGCAATGAAGTCGGCCAGCTTGCCGGCCTCGTCGATGTTCGACGCCAGCACTTGCAGGTCGTCCGAGAGCAGCGGTGACAGCGAGACCACTTGCTGGAAGTTCGTCTTGATGTTGCGTTGCAACGCGTCGATCTCGAGTCGATCCTCGTCCCCGATCACGTCCTCGGCCCGCTTCACCTCGGCCCGCAGGTAGGGATGCGCGGTCGCGAGGCCCACCAGGGAGACCCGCTCGAGGCCTTGCACGATGAGGCGCAGGCTGCCGTCCGGCAGCTTGAACATCTTGTGAATGTGGGTGACGGTCCCGACCGGAAACAGATCGTCCTGGGTCGGCTCCTCGGTGGAGGCCTCGCGCTGTGTGAACACGCCGATCAGCGACCCGGAGGAGGTGGCCTCGTCGATCAGGCGCACCGAACTCTCGCGGGCAACGGCCAGCGGAATGAACGAGTTGGGAAACAGGACCGTGTCCCGGAGCGGCAGCACCGGGACCTCTGCGGGAATAGAGGGCGGGAGCTCAGCGCTCGGGACGCTGTCGGTGTCGGTGTCGTGACGTTCGTCGTGATCGCTCATACGCGATCCGCGTTGCGCTCTGGTGCACGCGGGTCATGGCTCGAGTTGTAACCTCTCCAACGTCGAGCGGCGCTCAGTTGGAGGAATCCACGAAGAGGCCGGCCAGGCCGCGACGGTCGTCGCCCACCCGTTCCTCGGCCGCCTGCTCGCGGGCCTCCTCGCAGGCCTTGCACCTCACCGCGAACGGCAGGGCGCGCAGCCGCTGCTCGGCAATCTCGCTCCCACACTCGAAGCAGTTCCCGTAGGCACTGACCTCGAGCCGCTGCAGCGCCTCGTCGATCTTGCTGAGCGTCTCGGCCTTCATCTGAATCAGGGCGAACTCGATCTCGTCCTGAATGTCCGACTCGGAGCTCTCGACGGAGTCCAGGACGCCGTACATCGCCGCACCACTGCCCTCGACACGGACGTCGCGCATCCGTTCTTGCACCTCGGCTATGATGTCGCGCCGCCGCTCCTCGAGGATCAGCTTCAGTTCGGCGTAGCGTTCTTCTGCGGGACTCGTCGTTGTCGTCTTCGTTGCCATCGTACTTTCTCCTCACCCACCCGCCGCGTCGCGCGGAGCTCGCGACTCCTGCGCTCCGGTGTCGCAAGCCGCCTGCCACCACCGCGCGCCGCGTCCTGCTGCGGTGCGCTCGCGCCGACCAGCGCCTTCCAATCGTGCCGCCTGGGATAGTGCCGAGGGTCAAAGGAGTGGATGAGGGAGGGTGTCTCGTCTCCGCCCCTACGACCCCCGGTCGTCCCGGGTCGTGCAAGCTATATCGCTCATTCCAAACAACTTACACGGCACGATGTCGACTCGCGACTCAATTCCGTAGCCGTGCTACCCATATAGACGACGCAACCTCCCATCCGGTTTCTGAGTTTTCGTCGACGGGCAAACTTTGCAAGAAAGCCCAATGAAACGGACCGATCCGTGTCGGATGCCTCGAAGGGCCCGGTTCCGAAGGGATTATCGGCCGACTCGAATCGATCCTATGGCGGCTGGGGTGTCCAAGATTGACCTGTCATCGACGAGTGTGAAAGGCTGTGCCGTTCTGAGGCGCCCACCATGGCGGACAGTCGATGCATCTCCTGCGGACGGCGGAAAGGACGACGGGTGTGCCCGGCGCTCGCCGGCTCAATCTGCCCGGCCTGCTGCGGCACGAAGCGCCTCGGCGAGATCGCCTGCCCGCCCGACTGCACCTATCTGGCCACGGCCCGACATCACCCCCCCGCCGTGGTCCAGCGCCGCCAGGAGCGCGAAGCCAGGTTCCTGGTGCCGCTGATCCACAACCTGTCCGAGCGGCAGCACCGGCTATTCCTGTTCGTTCAGAGCGTGATCGTCCGTGCCCGACCGTCAGCCCTGCCACCGCTGACCGACCGCGACGTGGCCGATGCGGCTGCCGCGCTGGCGGCCACGCTCGAGACGGAGCGTCGCGGCATCATCTACGAGCATCACGCCGCGTCGCTGCCGGCGCAGCGCCTGGAGCAGGACCTCGCCGCGGCGGTCGAGACTCACCGCAAGAACGGGCCGGCTTCCCTGGACCGCGATCTCGTCACCGTGCTCCGCCGCACGGAGCGTGCGGCCCGCGCCGCGGCCGAGCACCTAGTCGGAGGCGACGAAGCCTACCTCGACCTCGTCGAGCAGACGCTTCGCCACGTCGCCCAGCAGAGCGGCGCCGACGAGAGCCAGCCGCACGGAGCCGGCGAGGCCGCCACGCAGCCCGATGGGGCAGCGGAGCCTGGGAAGACCCCGGGAAGCCTCATCGTTCCCTGAGCGATCAGCGCCCGAGAGACCGAGGAGCACCGAGAGCCGACTGGCGGCTCAGGCCGTAGGCCAGTATGGTATAATCACGGGTTCTTCGGGAACGATGCGATGACGCCGTGCGCGTGGCTTCCGCCAGCGACGGCGACCGAGGGAGAGAGTGAAATGGCGCGACGATGTGAAATCTGCGGCAAGGGACCAAAGTTCGGGCGGAACGTCAGCCACGCCCACAACGTGACTCCACGACGGTTCGAAGCCAACATTCAGTCGGTCCGGGCGATGATCAACGGCGGCGTCAAGCGGATTCGCGTCTGCACCCGCTGCCTCCGTTCGGGCAAGGTCACCAAGGCCGCCTGACGCGTCGATCGAGCGTCATGCGACAGGCCATTCAGACCTCCGACGCCCCCCAGGCGATCGGACCCTACTCGCAGGCCGTCCGGGCGGGTGAACTCCTGTTCGTCTCGGGGCAGATTCCGCTGGACCCGGCCACCGGGGAGATCGTCGACGGCGACATCGCGGCCCAGACCGAACGGGTCATGGAGAACATCGGCGCGATCCTGACCTCCGCGGGTGTTTCGTTCGCGAATGTCGTCCGCACGACGATCTTTGTCGCGGATCTCGGCGATTTCGCCACCGTCAACGATGTCTACGCGCGCTACTTCGACGCGCCCGCGCCCGCGCGTGCGACGTTCCAGGTCGCCCGTCTTCCGAAGGATGCCCGCGTCGAAATCGACGCGATCGCCAAGTTCTAGAACTGCTCGCCCGGTGCGCCGCCTCAGCGCGCCGCCCGTTCGACATCCAGCACGCCGGTCACGCCGCGCAGCGACTTGACCACCTGGTCGAGATGCTCGACGTCTCGAACCTCGACGGTCACGCTGATGCGGCCACGCTGGTCGTCGCTGGTCGTCGCCTCCACCTTCTTGATGTTGGTGTCGATACCGGCGATCTGCGTGCTGATGTCCGCCAGCATGCCCCGACGGTCCTCGACCTGAATCGCCAGCCGGACGACGTAGGGCGACCGATCGTCCTGGCTGTCCCACGCCACGTCGATCCGCCGCTCGGGGTCGTAGAGCAGGTTCACCACGTTCGGGCAGCCCAACGAATGCACGGAGACGCCCTTGCCCCGGGTGATGTAGCCCACGATCCGCTCCCCGCGAATCGGGTTGCAGCAGCGGGCGCGAAACACGAGCAGATCGTCGAACCCGCGGACCGTGATCCGCTCTTCTCCCGATCGCGCATCCCGCGCACGCGGCGCAGACGCCTCCTGGGCTGGCGGCTCGGCCAGAGATGACTCCGGCGCCAGCTTGCTCAGCACCTGCCGCGCGGCGACCTTGCCGTAGCCAATGGCGGCGTACACGTCCTCGATCTTCTGCGACCCGAGCTCCCCCGCCAGGCGACCGACCGCGTCCTCGGTCAGGGCGGCCTTCAGTCGAATGCTGTAGCGCCGCGCTTCGCGCTCCAGCAGCTTGCGCCCGACCTCGGTGGCGCGCTTCTTTTCCTCACCATTGATGAAGTGCCGGATCCTGTTTCGCGCCCGCGACGTCACGACGAAACTGAGCCAGTCGCGGCTCGGGCTGTGGCCCTGGCCGGTCACGATCTCGACGATGTTGCCGTTCGCGAGCGGCGTCCTGAGCGGCACCATCTTGCCGTTGACCCGGCCGCCCACGCACTGGTGGCCCACGTCGGTGTGAATCGTGTACGCGAAGTCCACGATGGTCGCGCCGCGTGGCAAGGCCTTGACCTCGCCTCGCGGGGTGAAGGAATAGACCTCTTCGGGGTAGAGATCGACCTTCAGACTCTGCATGAATTCCTGCGGATCGCGGACCTCCTGTTGCCACTCGAGCATCTGCCGCAGCCAGAGGAAGTACTGCTCGTCACGATCGGCCCCGATCCGACCTTCCTTGTATTTCCAGTGCGCGGCGATGCCTTCCTCGGCCACCTGGTGCATCTCGGCTGTGCGGATCTGCACCTCGAACGCGAAGCCACGTTCACTCACGACGGAGGTGTGCAGCGACTGATACCCGTTGGGTCTGGGCATCGCGATGAAGTCCTTGATCCGGCCGGGAACGGGCGACCAGGTGTGGTGGATGATGCCCAGGGCAGCGTAGCAATCCTTGACGGAGTTCGTGATCAGGCGGAGTGCCACGAGGTCGTAGACCTGATCGACGCTGATCCGCTGGCGCTTGAGCTTCTGATGGATGCTGAACAGGCGCTTGATCCGGCCTTCCAGCTGCACGATCGGCACCTGGGCGTCCGTGAGCTTGGTCGCGATCGTCTGGCGGAGGTCCTCGATGAGCCCTTCGGTGGCCCGCCGCCGGTCCTCGACCTTCGCCCGCAGGGCCTCGTAGGCCTCGGGCTCCAGATGCCGGAAGGCCAGCTCTTCGAGCTCGTTCTTGACCTTGCTCATCCCGAGCCGGTTGGCGATCGGCGCGTAGATGTCCTTCGTCTCCTGTGCGACTCGGCGCCGGCGATCCTCCGGCAGATGGCCCAGCGTTCGCATGTTGTGGACGCGGTCGGCCAGCTTCACCAGAATGACGCGAATGTCGTCGACCATCGCCAGGAGCATCTTCCGGAAGCTCTCGGCCTGCCGCTCCTCCGACGAGGAGAACGGAATCGCCCCCAGTTTCGTGACCCCGGCCACGACGTGCGCGACCTCGGCTCCAAAGACCTCTTCGATCCGCTCGATCGGCGTCAGCGTGTCCTCGACGACGTCGTGCAGGAGCCCCGCGGCGATGGCGACGGAGTCGAGGTGCATGTCGGCCAGGAAATCGGCGACCTCGAGCGGGTGGACGAGGTAGGGCTCGCCCGAATGACGCACCTGGCCCTTGTGCTCGTAGGCGGAGAAGACGCAGGCGCGTCGGAGCAACTCGACGTCGGCGTCGGGGTTGTTTCGCCGAACTTTCTCGATCAGGTCCTCGAACCGAATCATGACAAGCGGTGTCTAACCAATGAGATGCGGACTCCCTGCCCCATCATAGGGACCGCTCTTGGAGTCGGTCAAGCGGCGCTTGACTGGCTGTTTTCGGGTCCATATACTGGCTCGGCTCGGGGCGTTCTCGTGGGAGTCCCCCGGGACGTCGCGCCTCGCTGGCCGGTCGTGGCCGGCGGGTCTAGCGCGCTCCAGGTGGGGCCAAACTCGAGAAGCAGTTGAAAGGGGAAACCATGAAGACTCGACGAATCGCGGCGCTGGCCGTCGTGGCCGGGCTGGGCATGTCGCTGGCCGGCTGCAGCCAGTACGCCATGCTGACGGCAAGGAAGAACTTCAAGGAAGCCAACGGCTTGTACAGCGCGCAGGAGTACGAGCGCGCGGCGTCGGCGTACGAAGAGACGCTCGTGGATCCCGCCGCACTCGAGGCGGCGCCCGAGCTGGCGGTCGCCTATTTCTACCTGGCGAACAGCTACGACAACTTGTACCGGCCGACCCGGAGGGGCGAGCCCGCCAACGACGACCTGCTGGTCAAGGCCGTCGAGAATTATCGGCTGGCGTCCGAGCGGATCGTCGACAACCCGGACATGCAGCGGCTCTCGCTGGAGTACCTCGTGGCCAGCTATGGTGCCGACAAGCTGAATGACCCCGGCCAGGCGGAGCCTATCGTCCGCCGGATGATCGAGTTGAACCCCGACGAAGTGTCCAATTACATCGCACTATCGCGCCTGTACGAGGACTCCGGGCAGTACGATGCGGCCGAGGAGATTCTCGTCAACGCGCGTAGCGTTCGACCCGACGATCCTGCGATCTACCTGCAGATGGCGGCGTACTTCAACCGGCAGGGCGACTTCGAGCAGACCATGGTCGCGCTCGAGGAACGCGCCGGCATCGAGCCGGATAATCCGGAGGCGTATTACACGATCGCTACGTATCGCTGGGAAAAAGCCTTTCGTGACTTCCAGATCACCGACGAAGAAAAGGAGCAGCACGTGGCGGACGGCCTCGTCGCGATCGACCGTGCGCTCGAATTGAAGGACGATTACCACGAGGCGATGGTCTACAAGAACATCCTGCTCAGAATGCAGGCAAACGCCACGACGGATCAGGCCGAGCAGGACGCGCTGATCGCCCAGGCGGACGAGCTGCGCGACCGGGCCGAGGAACTCCGACTGGAGCAGCAGGCCGTGGCCGCCCCCAGCGGCGGGTAGGGCCCATTTCGAAAACAGCGGAACGCGGCCGGTTTCCCCCGGGGAGACCGGCCGTTTTTCGTGTACCTGAACTAGTAGCACAGCGTTCGGTACAAGAAAAACGGCGCGTGTGCATCCGCACACGCGCCGCTCGAACTCTTCGACCGTGGGGGGTGTGAGCGCTAGTTGCCGCCACCCGCCTGCACGCCAGCCGCCCGTCGCATCCCGTCGGTGACGATCCCGACCTTCTCGACACCGGCACCCTTCGCCGCATCGACGATGTCGATGATCTCGCCGTAGCGGAGCGTGCCCGCGCCAGCAATGAACATCGTCTTGTCATTGCGCTGCTCGTAGATGTTGCGGAGCCGATCCGGCAACTGCCTAAGCTCGACATCCTGCTTATTGACCGAGATCCTCCGGTCGGCGGTGTACTCGAGCACGATCTGGCTCGTGTCGGGCTGTGCCTGATTCGCTGCCCGCGTCTCGGCCGGGAGGTTGATGTCGACGCCCTTCTGGGTCAGCGGCAACGCCGCCATGAAGATGATCAACAGCACCAGCAGCACATCGATCATCGGCGTGACGTTCATGTCACAGCTCGCCTCCAGCGTCTTGCTCTGAAAGACGTCTTCCGCACCGAAATGCTGGTGTGCCGACATTACTGCCCCCCTCCAATGCCCGCGCGCAGCCGGCGATCGACGATGAGGCCCACGTCCTCGATGCCGACCCGGCGCAACTCGTCCATCGCCTGCATGATCGAGCTATAAGGCGCGTCCTCGTCACCCTTGATCAGCACGATCCGCTCGCCGGCGCGCTGGTCCTCAAGGGACGTCTGCACACGACTCAGCAGCTCGGTCTCCGCCACCTGCACGGAATTGACGTAGAACCGCCGGTCGGCCGTGATCGATAGCACCGTCTGCCCCTGCGTCTCCGGTTTGTCGACGGTGTTCGCCGCCTGCGGCAGCCGAAGATCGACACCCTGCTGCAACATCGGGGCAATGAGCATCATGATGATCAGCAGCACCAGCATGACGTCGACGAGCGGCGTGACGTTGATATCGGACTTTACTCCGGCTTTGGCGCCGCCCAGGTCCATTGACATGAGTGATCTCCTCGTCCGTTGCGCGAACCACGCTCCGCGTCACGCCGTGGCGTCGCATGGCACCACGGCGTGTGCGGGGACTCTTACGCGGTCTTCTTGATGAAATAGTCGACGAGCTCAGACGACGAGTTGTCCATCTCGACGTTGAAGTATTCGATCACGCCGGTCAGGTAGTTGTAGAACCACACGGCCGGGATGGCCACGACGAGCCCGAGCGCGGTCTCGACCAGCGCTTCCGCGATACCGGCAGAGACGGCGCCGATACCACCCGACCCGGTCGCCGCGATACCGACGAACGCATTGATGATGCCGACGACGGTGCCGAGCAGTCCGACGAAGGGCGCCGTCGATCCGATGGTCGCCAGCGACGCCACGCCTTTCTTCAGGTCGTTGGCCGTCAGGGCCGATGCACGCTGAATCGCCCGCCGGACGGTGTCCAGCAGGTCTTCACGCGCCAACCCGCCGCCGGACTCCTGCTGGAACTGGTATTCCTGCAAGCCGGCCAGAACGACCTTGGCCAGGTGACTGTACCTGTAGTCCTTCTTCTGCGAAACCGCGATCGCATCCTTCAAGCGGCCATCCTTGAGGTGCTTGGCCACCTGCGGCGCATACAACTTCGACTGCTTCCGAGCCTGGGTAAAGGTGAAGATCCGCTCAACGGCCACGCCGACCGACCAGAACGACATGAAAAAGAGGACCACCGCAATGCCTTTCGCGGTGTAGCCCATCTGATTCCACATCTCCACCAGATTCATTCCTCCTCCACCTTCCATCGCCCACCCTCCTGTCTATGACTGACCCGGTTTCCGGTTAGTGGGCGCTGGCACGATGTCCCACTGCTGCATGCTCACAAAATGTTCCGTTTCTGAACGCGTCTCTTCCGCTACTGCAACGTGAAATTGACGGTGACGGTCATGATGACCGGCACCGGGATGCCGTTGAGCAGCGTCGGTGTGTACTCCCACTGCCGCACGGCGTCGAGGGCGGACCCATCGAGCAGCGGAATGGAACGCAACACGCGTGCATCGGTCACGCGGCCGTCCGGTCCGATGGTCGCCTCGATGATGACGATCCCCTGGACACGCGCCGACTGCGCAATCGCGGGGTAGAGCGGATTCACGTTGCGAATCCGCTCCGGCGGCTTGATGTTGCCGCCCACCCGGATCGGTTCCGTCGGCGGCGGCGGCGGCGGCGGCGGCGCTTCGGGCAACCCGCCGACGATCCCGCCCACGATGCCACCAGAGACGCCCCCTTCGACGCCGCCGATGATCCCCTCGTTGACGGTGATACCCGTCTCGGCGGTGATCTCCTCGGGCGCCTCTACCGGCGCAGCGTTCGGAGTGACGTCGGGCTGAGGCACCGGCTCCGCCGCCGCGGGCGGCGGTGGCGGTGGCGGTGGCGGCGGCGGCGGCGGTGGCGCGGCCACGAAGGCCATCATCGTCGGCGGAATCGGCAAGATGTCAGCCGCCATGAGCGGGACGATGACGACCGCGCCCACGCCGATGACGTGGACCAGGATCGACAGCGGCACGGTGTACCACTTCTGCGATCCCACCCTCACCTGCGGGTTCGAGATATCGGTGAACATCTCAGCCACAATCCACCTCCTGCACTCCGAAGCTCATCTGCAACGCGACAAGACCGTCGATTATATGCAGAGCGAAAAAGCCCTGTCAACGAACCTATCGACCAAGAATCAAGCTGAAAACCGGCGGTCGACTGCACCCGGAACGGGAGTCCGAGAGGAGCCGCACGGAAGGTTAGACCCCAGCTTCCGAGAAATGGCCCGAAACTCTCGACCGGCGCCCGAGCCACAGTTTCGCCAAGTATTCTCCATCGTGACGGACGCCGCTAGAGCATCCAGCCCACGACCAACGGCGCGAAAATAACCGAGACGATGCTCATTAGCTTGATGAGGATGTTCAGGCTCGGACCGGCGGTGTCCTTGAACGGATCGCCCACCGTGTCGCCGATGACCGCCGCCTTGTGCGGCTCGGACCCTTTGCCGCCCATGTGGCCTTCCTCGATGTATTTCTTCGCGTTGTCCCAGGCGCCGCCGGCGTTGGCCATCATCAGGGCCATCAGGACGCCGGTCACCAGCGAGCCGGCCAGGAGACCGCCCAGGCCGGCGACACCGAGGACGAATCCGGTGGCGATCGGGGCGATCACGGCCAGCAGGCCCGGTGCCAGCATCTCCCGAATGGCCGCCTTGGTCGAAATGGCGACGCACTGGGCCGAGTCTGGCTCGGCCTTGCCCTCGAGCAGGCCGGGAATCGACTTGAACTGTCGCCGGACCTCCTCGATCATCTTGGCGGCCGAGCGGCCCACGGCGTTCATCGTCAGCGCCGAAAAGATGAAGGGCAGCATGCCGCCGATGAACATCCCGAGCAGCACGTTGGGATTGTCGAGATTCAGGCTGAGCAGCCGGACTTCGAAGGCCCCGGCACCGCCGGCGGCCTCGATCGCGGCATCCGCCGTCGCCCGATAGGTGCTGAACAGCGCCAGTGCCGTCAGCGCCGCCGAACCGATGGCGAAGCCCTTGCCAATGGCCGCCGTCGTGTTGCCGACGGCATCGAGCGCGTCGGTCCGCTCCCGAACGAACGGCTCACAGCCGCTGAGCTCGGCGATCCCGCCGGCGTTGTCCGCCACCGGACCGTAGGCATCGACGCCCAGGCTGATGCCGAGCGTCGACAGCATGCCGACCGCCGCGATCGCGATGCCGTAGAGTCCGGCCCAGGCAAAGCTAAGGAAAATCGCCAGACAGATGACCAGGGTCGGCCCGCCGCACGACATCATGCCGATGCCAAGCCCGGCGATGATGTTCGTGGCGGGTCCCGTCTCGGACTGCTGGGCAATCCGCTGGGCGGGCGCGAGGTCCTTCGCCGTGTAGTACTCGGTCAGCTTTCCGATCGCGACGCCCGAACCCAGCCCAACCATCACGCACCAGAGCACCGCCAGTGGCAACCCCAGCACGGAGACCAGGCCTCCGGCCGCCAGCACGACGAGGACGGAGGCCAGGAACAGGCCGCGATTGAGGGCGCCCTGAATCGCCTTCTCATCGTTGGTCCGCACGGCGAAGGTGCCGACGATCGAGCAGATGATACCGACTCCAGCCAGCACGACCGGGAACAGCACGAGCGCGCCCTGCAGCGCGTCGAACGCGTCGGCGGAGGTCCCCCAGAGGGCCTCGGCAGAGGACGCGCTCATCGCCCACGCCAGGGCGATCGAGGAAATGATGCTGCCGACATACGACTCGAACAGATCGGCGCCCATGCCGGCCACGTCGCCGACGTTGTCACCCACGGCATCCGCGATCGTCGCGGGATTCCGGGGATCGTCCTCGGGGATGCCGGCTTCGACCTTGCCAGAGAGATCGGCGCCGACGTCGGCCGCCTTCGTGTAGATACCGCCGCCGACGCGGGCGAACAGGGCGATCGACGAAGCCCCGAGCGATAGCCCGAACAGCGACTCGACCGCCGATGGGCCCGAGCCGTCCAGGCCGCCGAACATCGAGTAGAGGATGGCGATCCCGAGGGTGCCGAGCGCCACCACGGTCAACCCCATCACCGCACCGCTGGAAAACGCCACGCGCAGCGCGCTCGCAAGGCTCGTCTTGGCCGCCTGCGTCGTCCGCACAGCCGCACCGGTGGCGGTGCGCATCCCGACCCAGCCGGCACAGGCCGACAGCGTGGCGCCGACGAGGAAGGCGACGGCCGTCGTCACGGCGCTCCGAGGCAGAAAGATCGCCAGCACGATGAACATCACGGCAACGAAGACGGCCAGCACGGAGTACTCCACGCGCAGGAACGCCATGGCACCGCTGCGGATGAGGGCCGCGATGCTCTTCATCCGATCGGTTCCCGCGTCCTTCTTGTTGATCGCCTGAATGAGGACGAACGCGAAGATCGCCGCGCAAATCGGCGCGCCTATGCCAAAGATCAAAAACAGCTGCTGTCCCATCGATGATTCCTCTCGATCACTCCGCGCACCCCAGACGACCGCCCCGCGCGCGACGACAAAACCCGTAAAACTAGCAGTCCGGCCTCGGTTCTGTCAATCCGGGGCGGCTCGGGCCGGGCAGGTCGGCCGCGGTTGGACCCGGTCTACTCCTGGGTCTCGTCCCGGTCCTGGTCCTTGGCTCTCACGAGGTCCGCGACGGCCATGCCGCCGGTGAGGAAGATCCGGATCCCCTCCTGCACCGAGATATTCGGAAAACTGGCCAGCCGGCTCGGATAGATGCGCACGTCGCCCAGATACAGATGATTGGTCGGCACGTAGATCGCCATCACGCGCTCGACGCCCTCGCCCCGATCGAGATCGAACTCCTTGGTGAGGAAACCCAGGACGAACCCGCGCTCGGCATCGTCGATGATGACGACTCGCTTGAACCCGTACTCGTTGTCGGGAGAGAACGCCAGAATGAGCTGCTTGACCGGCGCGTAAATCGTCTTGAAGACCGGCACCCGCATCAAGGTGCGCTCGGTCCGCTCCACCAGCCGACGTCCAAGCACGTTGGTCGCCACGGCGCCGATGACGAGGAGGCCAGCCACGGTGGCGAGCAGGCCGAGCCCCGGCACCTCCCGGCCGAGCCGTTCGACCAGGTAGGGCCCCATGAACCCGTCGACCAGTTGAAACAGCCAGACGAGCGCCACCACGCTCACGATGAGCGGGACGGTCACGAAGAAGCCGGCGAGCAGGCTGCGACGAAACCACTGCATGCCATTACGTACCGAGGAGCCAGACCAGGACGGCTCCCGCCAACCCGAGGCGATAGTACGCGAACACATCGAGGGGGTGCTTGGCAAGGTACCGGAGAAACCAGGCAATCACCGCGTAGCCGACGACCGCCGATACCACCAGGCCGACCAACATCGCCATCGCCACGGATCCGGTCAGATCGGCGGCATCGAGCGTCATCGCCGTGCGCCAGGCCGCGGCCACGATTGCCGGAATCCCCAGCAGGAAGCCGAACCGCGCGGCCGCGGCACGAGACAGGCCCAGAGCCATGCCAGCGGCGATCGTCGCCCCGGACCTCGACACGCCCGGGATCAGCGCGACCGCCTGGGCCCCGCCGATCACGAGGGTGGCGGGCCAGGTCAGGGATCGACTGTCGCGGGTACCGCGCGCCATCCGCTCCACGGCGAAGAACGCCACGGCGCCCAGGGACAACGTGACGACCGTCGTCGCCGGAACTCTGAGCGCCCGCTCGATGACGCCCTCGAAGGCCAGGCCGACGGCGACGATCGGCAGCGTGCCCAGCGCGATCAGCTGCACCTGGCGGCCGGCCTCATCGGGCGACCGTGACAGGGCTCGCGGCAACGACCCCGCCATGGCCAGGAGATCGTGTCGGAAGAAGACGATGACCGCCAGGAGCGTCCCGACGTGACAGGCGACATCGAAGGCGAGACCAAACTGCCCGACGTCCCATCCGAGCAGTTCGCGCAGCAGCAGCAGGTGAGCCGAACTCGAGACAGGCAGGAACTCGGTGAGTCCCTGGACGGCTCCGAGGAAGGCGGCGATGAGCGCGCTCACTGGAGTCGGCTCAACGCATCATGACGCGCGGGCTTTCATCTTGCGACGCCGGGATCGTTTGCTGCCTCCGCCCCCCGCGGCCGGCAAGACGGCAGCGCGCTGCGCCGCCTGGCGTTCGCTCATGAAGACCGCGGTGGCTGCCGCGATGAACACCGTGGAATAGGTGCCACTGACGATGCCGACGAGCATCGTGAAGGCGAATCCGCGCAACACTTCCCCACCGAAGAGAAACAGGGCGAGGACGGTCAGCGACGTCGTGCCCGACGTGATGATGGTGCGTGCCAGCGTCTGGTTCACACTCTTGTTGACCACCAGTTCGAGCCGCTCGCGGCGCATCGAACGCAGGTTCTCGCGCACCCGGTCGAAAATGACGATCGTGTCGTTCACCGAATACCCGGTAATCGTCAGAATCGCGGCCACGACGTTCAGCGACAGCTCGTAGCCGAAGAACGCCAGGAACGCCACGGTCACCAAGATGTCGTGAAATACCGCGGCGATCGCGCCGAGGGCGAAGCTGAACCGGAATCGGACGCTGATGTAGATGAGGATGCCGGTCAGGGCGGCTAGCGTCGCGTAGATCCCCTTCTGCTGGAGATCCCGGCCGATGACCGGTCCCACGATGTCGGTGCTCTGCACCTCGAACTCGCCCAGCCCGGCTGCCTCGATGGCATCCACGATTGCGGTCGCGCCTTGCTCGAGGTCGGCTCCGGTCTCGACGTCAATCTGGGGCAGCCGGATGAGCACCTCGTTCGCCGACGGATCGCCGTACTGCTGCACGACCTTCTCGCCAGGAATGGCGGCGATCGCCGCCCGCACCGCGTCCTCGGGCGTCGTGTCCGCGAAGCGGATCACGACCGCCGTGCCCCCAGAGAAGTCGATGCCGAGCGGCACGCCGCCCGCCGACCACATCGTACCCAGGCCAGCGAGGATCACGAGCGCCGAGACGCCGACCGCCTGCCAGCGCCACCGGAAGAAGTTGATGTTTGGGGTCTTGAAAATCTGCATGCGATCAGATGCTGAGCCGGGTCACCTGCCGGCGGGCCAGGACCGTCTCGAACAAGGTCCGCGACACGAACACGGCGGTGAACACGTTGGAGAGCAGCCCGAAGAAGAGCGTAGTCGCGAACCCACGAATCGGGCCGGTGCCGAACTGGAACAGGAACGCCGCCGCGATGAGCGAGGCCACGTGCGTATCGAGAATCGTCAGGAACACCCGATCGAATCCGGCGGCCACGGCGAGCCGAACGCTCTTGGCCGTCGCCAGTTCCTCCTTGATGCGTTCGAAGATAAGCACGTTCGAATCGACGCCCATCCCGATCGTCAGGATGAAGCCCGCAATCCCCGGCAGCGTCAGCGTGGCATTGAGATACGCCATGAAGCCGAGCAGGATCAGGAGGTTGAGCGCCACGGACAGGATCGCGTTGATGCCCGCCAGCTTGTAGTAGACGAGCATGAACAGCGCCACCAGCGCCAGGCCGGTCAGCGATGCCAGGACCCCGGCTCGCACCGAGTCGGCCCCCAGCGTCGGGCCGACCGTCCGCTCTTCGAGATAGGTCAGCGACGCCGGCAGGGCGCCCGACCGCAGCACGAGGCCGAGGTCGGCGGCTCGCTGCTGCGTGAAGCCCCCGCTGATGCGGCCGTCCGCGGTGATCCGCTGCTGAATGGTGGCGGCCGAATACACCCGCCCGTCCAGAATAACCGCGAGGAGACGCCCGATGTTCGCGCCGGTGAAGTCCCCGAACTTCCGGGCGCCTTCGCTGTTCAGGGTGAAACTCACGGCCGGCAGATTGTTCTCGTCGAGCGTCGGGCGGGCGGTCCGCAGATCGCGTCCGGTGATCGCCGCGACACGCCGCACCATGTAGAACTGAGGGGGAACTCCGCCCTCAAGAAGCTCGGTGGCGTCCGACACGACTTCCATCCCGTCAGGCGCCTGACCGCCGTTGGCCTGTAGCAGGAGTTCGCGCGAGATCGCCGGGCCCTGCTCCACGAGCTTGATCTCGAGGAGCGCCGTCGACCGGATGATCTCCTTCGCTCGATCCACGTCGGTGACACCCGGCAGCTGCACGAGAATCTGATCACCGCCGACGCCGTGAGGCGCCACGATCGGCTCGGTGACCCCGAGTTCGTTCACACGCCGCTCGATCGTCTGGAGCGCCTGCCGCACCGACTCGTCGCGATACGACACGACGATATTCGGCCGCATCGCGAAGGCATACTCCCCGCCGGCGCCCGACACGCGGCTGAACACCACATCGAGCTGTTCGTCGGTGATCCGCCGGAACTCGGCGTCCTGGTCCGCTGTCACGCCCTCGATCCGGAACTGCATCGGGGACTCCACCGTCATCGCCCCGACGTTGACGTTGCTGACCTCCAGCACCTCACGCACGCGCTCCATGCTGGTTTCGGTCTCGATCCGCAGCGCGTCGTCGGTCTGGACCCGGAGCACCATGTGCACGCCGCCCTTGAGGTCGAGGCCCAGGCGCACCTTGTCTTCCGGGGGGTACACCGACCACCCGGCCAGCGCGAGGATGCCGACGATCGAGAGCAGCTTCCAGCGAAGATTGGTCTTCATGGTTCCATCCGACGCCGCGCGCCGTACGCCGCGTCCACCGACTAGTTCTGATTCGAATCGGTGACGACCGGCTCCTGACCCTGATACCCACCGATGGCCGCCCGCGCGATGTCGACCCGCACCTTCTCCGCAATCTGCACCTGCACCGATCGCTCGTCGTTCAGCTTGGTGATGACGCCGTAGAGGCCGGAGGTCGACACGACCCGATCTCCCACCTTGAGCGCAGCCTGGAACTCCTGGACCTTCTTCTGGCGGCGCTTCATCGGCAGCAGGATGACGAAATAGAAGATCGCCAGGATCATGGCGAACGGCACGAACTGTACCCAGACGCTGGTGTTCGAATCGGCCGGCGAGGCCATCGCTACGAGCAGCGGACTGTCTGTAATCGTCGGTACGGTCATGCGGTCACCGGATTCCTGGTTCGTCGCGGCACACGGAGCCCGCCAGCCTCGCCTGGCCTGCGAGTGCCGCTCACTCGGCGTTCGACGGGGCGTGGGCCTGCGGGCGGGAGTCGAGCAGGTGGAATTCCTGTCTGAGCGTTTCCAACGTGCCGAGCTTTATACCCTCCCTAATCCTCCGCATCGTGTCAAGGTAAAAGTGGAGGTTATGCAACGTGTTAAGGGTCGCCGACGACATCTCATCGGACACATAGAGGTGGCGCAAGTACGCCCTCGAGTAGCCTCGACAGGTGTAGCACGCGCACCGCTCATCGAGTGGCTTCGGGTCGTCGGCGAACCGCGCCTGCTTGATGTTCAGACGCCCCTGGGAGGTAAAGAGCTGACCGTTCCTGGCGTTCCGCGTCGGCAGGACGCAGTCGAAGAGATCGACGCCGCGGGAGACAGCCTCGACCAGATCGGCCGGGGTTCCGGCCCCCATCAGGTATCTGGGGCACGCCGGCGGCAACCGTGGCGCCGTATCGGCCACGACGTCGTACATGACCGGCACCGGTTCGCCGACGCTCAGCCCACCGATGGCATACGCCTCGAAGCCCAACGCGACCGTTCCGTTGACGCTCTCCGCCCGCAGCTCGCGATGCACGCCCCCCTGCACGATGCCGAACTGCGCCTGCCCGGGGTTCACGCCCGCGCCTGCCGCCCGGCGTCTCTCGAAGCGTCGCCGGGCGCGCTCGCTCCACCGGAGCGTCCGCTCCATCGCCTGGCGCGCGGCTGACTCGTCGGCGGGAAACGCCACGCACTCGTCGAAGGCCATCGCGACATCCGACCCGAGCGCCCACTGCAGGTCGGTCGCCCGCTCGGGCGTGAGCAGGTGCTCTTCACCATCGAGATGAGATCGGAAGCGTACGCCCTCCTCATCGACTGTTCGCCGCGAGGCCAGGCTGAAGACCTGGTACCCCCCGCTGTCGGTCAAGATCGGTCGATCCCAGCCGATGAACCGGTGCAGCCCACCGAGACGCTCGATCAGATCGGCGCCGGGACGCAGGTGCAGATGATAGGTGTTCGCCAGGATGATCTCGGCGCCCAGATCGACCACATCCCGGTGGGTCATCGCCTTGACGGCACCTCGAGTGCCGACCGGCATGAACGCCGGCGTCTCCACCACGCCGTGGGCGGTCGACATCACACCCCGCCGCGCCGCACCGTCGCGGTCGGTGACGTGAAAATCGAACGCGGGCGGGCTCGAAGGCGTCATTGAGCGTATACTATGCGAGTTCTCGGACGGGCTACCGGCTCCGTCTGCGTCCTCCAGCGACACGCGAACGGCGGGACACGAGTGCCACGGCTGCGGATCGGCGTACTGTATGGGGGTCGCTCTGGCGAGCACGAAGTCTCGCTGGCGTCGGCGGCCGCTGTCATCGCACATCTCGATCCCGATCTCTACGAACCGATCGCAATTCTCGTCGGCCGCGACGGACGCTGGCGTCTCCCCGATCGCCCGCCGACCATCGTCGAAGCCGCCGACATCATCCAGCACGCCCGCCGCGAAGCTGCCGAATCCGTCAGCGCGCCGCCGACCACACCACCGCCGCCAAGGGTGACCGAGCCGGAGGCGATGGTGCAGCGCGCGGACGGCACCGTCGCACCGGGGGTGCAGCATCTCGCGCTCGACGTCGTGTTTCCCGTGCTGCATGGCCCGTACGGGGAGGACGGCACGGTGCAGGGCCTCCTTGAGCTGGCTGACGTGCCCTACGTTGGCGCCGGAGTCCTGGCCTCGGCCGTCGGGATGGACAAGGCCGTGATGAAAGTGCTGTTCGGCGCGAACGGCCTGGCACAGGTCGACCACCGTCTCGTCCGGAGTGCGGCCTGGCAGGACGATCCCGCGGCAATTCGCCAGATGATCGCCTCCGAGCTCGGGGCGCCTCTCTTCGTGAAGCCGGCCAACCTCGGGTCGAGCGTGGGGATCTCCAAGGTCAAGACGCCTGACGATCTGGATGCGGCGATCGCTCTGGCCGCCCAGTTCGATCGGAAGATCATCGTGGAGGCGGCGGTGCCGAACGCCCGGGAGATCGAGTGCGCCGTCCTCGGCAACGACACCATCGAGACGTCGGTACCGGGCGAGGTCGTCCCCTCGCGTGAGTTCTACGACTACGAGGCCAAGTATCTCGACCAGGGCTCGGTACTACGCATTCCGGCGCCGATAGAGCCCGACGAGGCCGCAGAGGTGCGGCGGCTCGCGGAGGCCGCGTTCCGCGCGATCGACGGTTGCGGCATGGCCAGAGTGGATTTTCTACTGAACGATGAGACGCGTGAGTTGTTCGTGAACGAACTGAACACGATTCCCGGATTCACCACGATCAGCATGTATGCGAAGTTGTGGGAGGCCAGCGGTCTCGCGTACCCGCAACTCCTCGACCGTCTCGTCGAGCTCGCGCTCGAACGCCATGCCGACAAACAGCAGCTCCATACGAGTGCGACGTGATCCGGTCGCGTCGTCGTTCGTACTTCGTGCGGCGCGCTGCGATCTATCGGTACGCGGTCGACTGACCGAAACTTCATTCAAGCGAGTATCGAGGTCAGTCGAGTTTTTTGACATTTTGTGCACTTTGTGCTTGACACTCCGCTTTTCTCATCCATAATCTACATCTTGTATGACGGTGGACCGCTCAGCCCACCTATTGTGACACCTCGGCACCGGTTAATGAGCTGAGCCAGCCAGGACACTCCAAGGAGGAACAATGGCGAAGAAGAAGAAGGCAGCCAAGAAGAAGAGGAAGGCCGCGAAGAAAAAGGGTGCGAAGAAGCGCTAGTTCGCTCCGCCAACCGGTACGGGGGTGTCAGCAACATCGACACCCCTAATTTTTTGCCTTCGACCGTCGCGGTAGACGGTCGGTCAGCGGAGCGAGGCGCCGTCATACGCTCGCCGATTTCCGGCCTTGCGTTGGGTGCCTCGCACGTCGAAATCTCCGGATGAAGGGGGGGATAAGAGCTAATGGCGAAGAAAAGAAAGGCAGCCAAGAAGAAGAAGGCGGCGAAGAAGGGCGGCAAGAAGCGTTAAGCTTCCTTCACCCGTCATGAAAAAGGGGGCGACCGTCGCCCCCTTTTTCATGTACGCTGGCGCGCCGCGCCCCGCGCTACTCCCGGCCGATCATCGAAATCCCGTCCCAGACCCGGGTTCGCCGGATCACGTCCCACTGGGCCAGGCCGTCGACGACCGCCATCCCATCGACAACCCGTCCGATCACCGTGTACCGCCCATCGAGGTCGGGCTGCGGCGTGAGCGCGATGAGGAACTGCCCCGCCCCGGTCTCGGGCTCGTCGTCCTGCCAGTCCATCGCGACGGTTCCGCGGAGGATCGGCCGCTCACTGACCTCGTCCCGGACCGTGAGGCCGGATCCGCCAAAGCCGTCACCGCGCGGGTCGCCGCCCCGCACCACGCCGTTCGGCACGACCTCGTGGAACGCGACGTCGTGGAAGTAGCCGTTGCCGGCCAACTCCGCGAACCGACGGGTCGACAGTGGCGCGTCGAGGACCGTCAGCTCGATCTGGATCGTTCCGGCATCGGTCTCGAGATAGACCTGCGGGGACACCGACGGATCGGCCAGCGTCAGGCTCTCCTCGAAGGTCGGTCCCGGCATCGGTCGAATCCGGTCGGCATACGGCGCGCCCTCTTCCTCGGCGTCCAGCAGAGTGGCGGCACGCAGCCGCACCGCCCAATCCGCGTCCATCAGTGCCGCACCCAGCACCTCGGTCGCCTCGGCGCCGCCGAAGCCGACGACCGCGTCGACGATTGCCCGTCGGACGGCGGCTCCCTGCGCGCCCTGGCTCGTTTCGTACGCCTCGACCAGAGCCGCCGCGCCTCCCGGCGGTCGAAGGATGCCAAGCTGACGGGCACCCGCCATCCGGATCACCGGGTCGTCGTCCTCCAGCGCCTCGAGCGCGGCCTCGGTCGCACCGGGCGCCCGATGCCGGGCCAGCGACGCCAGGACGGACGGCAGGACGCGCCGGTCCGGGTCGTCGAGCATCGTCTCGAGTCGCGGCACGGCCAGGTCCGGATTCATCGACCCCAGCAGTTCCGCCAGGGTAGCCCGCACGCTCCAGTGCGGATCGGTGTCGAATCCCGACAGCACGATCAGAAACATCTGGGCATCGTCTGCGAGCCCGCGCAGCGCCGCCGCCCTGATCGTGGGTTGGGGAAATGAGATGAGGTCGAGGAAGAGGTCGGTCGACGGTTCTCCGCCGACCCGGCCCAGGGCGCGAACGACCTCGAGCAACACCCCCCCGTCAAGATCGGGATCGCGCAGCAGCTCGATCAGCGGCGCGACCGCATTCGGGCCGGACACCCCCGCCAGTGCGCGTACCGCCGCCACAATGACCTGAGCGTCATACCGGGCCGGGTTCAAGAGCGGCGTCAGCAACTCGGCCGTCGCGGCTTCGCCGAGCCGGCCAAGCCCCTCGGCCGCAAAGGCGACGCGGTAGCTGCCCGTCCCGCGCGTGAGTTCCGCCAGGGCCGCCGCGCCGCGCGGGTCGCCCAGCCGCTGGAGTGCCCACGCCACCGGCCACCATCGCACCCGTGGCAGGTTGTTCTCATCAAGGACCGCCGCGGCCAGCGGCGCGTAGGCCTCGAGCCGCGCGAGCGCGATGACGCCGAGCCGGAACGCTTCCACCGCCGCCGGCTGCGGGTAGGTCATGTCGTCGGACTCGACCGCGGCCGCCATCGGCGTCAACTGGGCGACCATCTCCCCAATGGCCGGCGCCGCCTCGCGCGCGCCGATTCGACCCAACGCCTCGGCCGCCCGCCCGCGCGCCAGCGGGTCCGGATCCCCCAGCTCCATGATCAATGCGTCCGCCGACTCGGATGCCGCCAGCTGTCCCAGGGCGAACGCAGCCATCTGACGCACGGCGGGGTTCGAATCCGCGAGCGACGCGCTGAGCGGCGCGACGGCGTCAGGCACTCCGACGCGTCCAAGCGCGATCGCCGCGCGTCGACGGACGCGAGCCTCCGGATCCTGGAGCAACTCGATCAGGCCCGGCATCATCGGCCTCGGCGTCCCGGGCACGAGCGCGGGCACCGCCACCACCGCGCCATCGGGCGGCGCAACCGCGCGCTGATGCTCGAGTTGAAGGATGACCGCCAGCTTCTGCTGAACCGCCAAGGTCGGCGGCACCGTCGGCGGTGCCGTCGCGCAGCCGGCGGCGACAACGACCGAGGCGGCGACCACGGCCGCCCAGCGACTCGCGAGGGTGATCATAGGCTCCTGGTCACGGGGTCAGGCTCGCCGCCCGGTGGGTCGCCGCATCGACTCGATCCTCGACGACCGTCACGCCGAGGCCGGGTCCTGTGGGCACCGCGATTGTCCCGTCGGGCTGTAGCTCGACCGGGGGGTCGACGAGATCGGGCTCGAAGTAGCGCTTGCTCGCCGCCACGTCGCCGGGCAGCGTGAAGTTCGGCAGCGTCGACAGGTGAATGTTGTGCGTCCGACCGATGCCGCTCTCGAGCATCCCGCCATGCCAGACCGGTACGCCGTGTTCGGCGCAGAGATCGTGCAACGCGATCGACTGCGCATGGCCGCCGATGCGGCCCGGCTTGACGTTGATGATCTTGCAGGCGCCGACCGCAATCGCCTCCCTGGCGGTGTGGAGCGTATGGATCGACTCGTCGAGACAGATCGGGGTGCGGAGCCGCTGCTGCAACTGGGCGTGGTCGTGCACGTCGTCGTAGTGGAGCGGTTGCTCGATCATCATCAGGTCGAACGCATCCAGTTCGGCCAGGTGCTCGGCGTCCGCAAGCGTGTACGCGGCGTTGGCATCGACCATCAGGGGCACCGCACCGAAGCGCTTTCGGATCGACGCGACGGCCTCCACGTCCCAGCCAGGCTTGATCTTCACCTTGACCCGCTGATACCCGGCCGCCAACTCCCCGGCGATCTTGTCACCGAGTTGCTCGAGCGAGTCCTGGATACCCACCGACACACCGGACGCGATCGACGTCCGTGCGCCTCCGAGTACCTGACTGAGCGGCTGGCGTACCTGCCGGGCATGGAGATCCCAGGCTGCCATCTCGAGCGCCGCCTTGGCCATGTTGTGTCCGCGTATCTGCGCGAACGCGGCGTAGACCTCCCTCGGGTGGGCGAACTCGACACCCAGCACCCGTGGGGCCAGGTAGTCGGTCAGCATCTGCCATGCGGTGTCTGAGGTCTCGGAGCTGTAGTACGGATCGCGATCGGTGACGCACTCGCCGTAGCCCTGCGCGCCGTCGCCGTTCACCGTCACGACGATGAACTCGCGGTCGTGAATCCGCGCGAAGCTGGTTTCGAAAAACTGGACCAGCGGCAGTCGGACGAGCCGCAACTGCACCCGATCGATTCTCATGAGAGCGTGGCCTCGGTCGGGTCCATGGCAGGTGCTGGGCGTGGCCTTGCCTCGCGGATCCCAACGCGTCGAACGCCAGATCATACCACGCGTCCGGCGCCGTCCCGGGCGCGCGGCGCGCCCGGCCACCGCGAGGATCGCTGCTATACTTCGCGGCGAATTGGAGTTCCGTCACATCGCCATCGAAGGTCCGCTGGGCGCGGGCAAGTCGAGGCTCGCCGAACGTCTGGCGGTCCGACTCGATGCGACGGTCGTCCCCGACGAGACCGAAAACCCGTTCCTCGCCGACTTCTACGCGGCCCGGCCGGGGGCGGCGTTTCAGGCCCAGCTGTTCTCGCTGCTGGCCCGCCACCGACAGCAAGCCGCCTTGCGGCAAACCGATCTGTTCAGCCAGGCCACGATCTGCGACTACCTGTTCGACAAGGACAAGATCTACGCCTATCTCAATCTCGACGACAACGAACTGTTCATTTATCAGCGCCTGTACGACTTGCTGGCTCGCGACGTCGCGGCGCCAGACCTGGTGATCTACCTCCAGTCGCCATCGGAGGTCATCCATCGCCGGCTGCGCGAGCGCGCGAAGCGCGACCCGAGGCGGCCGCTGCCCGACGCGCAGTACGTGCGAGAGCTCAGCGAGGCGTACAACCACTTCTTCTTTCACTACACGGCCACACCCCTGCTGGTCGTGGAGACCTCACAGTTCGACCTGGCCTGGCAAGACGACGCGCTGGAGGACCTGCTGCGGCAGGTGCGCGACATGGGGCTCGGCACCCGCTACTACGTGCCGCGCACCGGCGCCTGAGGGCGACCACGCAAGGGAATCCTGGGGTAAGGTAAGCTCGATCTCACCGATGGCGTGGTTCAAGCGAAACCGGAAGCCGATCGAGGCGAACGCGGACCGCGCCAGCCGCGTCCCCGAGGGGCTCTGGGCCAAGTGCCCGTCCTGCGCCCAGATCCTCTACAAGAAGAACCTCGTGGCCAACCTGAGCGTCTGCCCGAAGTGTGCGTTTCACTTTCGGCTCAGCGCGGCCGATCGAGTCAGCTCGCTGCTCGACGGACCGTGGACCGAGCACGACGCGACGCTCGCGTCGACCGATCCACTCGACTTCGAAGACACGAAGCCCTACAAGGCGCGCCTGGAGGCCGGCACGGCATCAACCGGCCTCAGGGATGCCGTCATCGTCGCCTCAGGCCATCTCGACGGATATCCCGCGGTGGTGGCCGCCATGGAGTACGGCTTCATCGGCGGCAGCATGGGTGTGGTCGTCGGCGAGAAGATCACGCGCGGCATCGAACGGGCGATCGCCGAGCGTATTCCCGTGGTCATCGTGTCGTGTTCCGGCGGTGCCCGGATGATGGAAGGCACCCTGTCCCTGATGCAGATGGCGAAGATCAGCGCCGCGTTGGCCCGACTCGACCGCGCAGGGTTGCCCTATGTCTCGGTGCTCACCGATCCCACGACGGGAGGCGTCACCGCGAGCTTCGCAATGCTCGGCGACCTCAACATCGCCGAACCCGGCGCGTTGATCGGCTTCGCGGGCCCCCGCGTCATCGAGCAGACGATCCGTCAGAAGCTGCCGGAAGGCTTCCAGCGCAGTGAGTTTCTCCTCGAGCACGGCATGCTCGACACCATCGTCGACCGCCGCGAACTCAAGGCAACCCTGTCGAGAATGCTGCGATTCGCGGGAGCTCGGCGCGACGCCGCTCCCCCGCCGGGCCCGCCACCAGCGAACGAGCCGGACACCACCGACACGGAGACGGAAGTGGACGCGCCCGAGCCTGGCCCGTCCGAGGCCGAGGCGCCGGCGCCGGCGCCGAAGGGTGAGCTCACCGAGCCGCCACCATCGGACCAGGCGACCTGACGCTCGGCGCGGCATCCTGGCAATGGTCGCCGACCTGCAGGCCTACCTTCGTAACCTGGAGCGATTCGGGATCAAGCTCGGCCTCGACCCGATGCGCGCGCTGTGCGCGGCCCTCGGCCATCCGGAGCGCGAGTTTCGATCGGTGGTCATTGCCGGCACCAACGGCAAGGGGTCGGTGGCGGCGATGACCGAGGCCGCACTCCGCGCCGCAGGTCATAGGACCGGGCGCTACACCTCACCCCACCTCGTGCGGCTCGAGGAACGGACCACCATTGCCGGCGAGCCGATCGCATCCGACGAACTCTACTCGGCCATCCAGACCGTTCGCACGGTGGTCGATCAGCTGTGCCGCGAGCGCCGCCTGGAGACCTCGCCGACCTTCTTCGAGGTCACGACCGCCGCGGCCTTCGTCGCGTTCAGTCGGGCGCGGGTCGATGTCGCCGTGCTGGAGGTCGGTCTCGGTGGGCGATTCGATGCCACGAACGTCACCACGCCCCTCGGAGTCGCCATCACGTCTATCGACCTCGACCACGAGGCGCAACTGGGCCGAACGCTTCGGGAGATCGCGCGCGAGAAGGCCGGGATCATCGGACCGGGCAGCGTCGCCGTCGTGGGGGATGCGCGCCGCGAGGTGCAGGAGCTTCTGGCCGACTCGTGCCGTCGAGCCGGAGCTCGCTACGTCGATGCGACCCAGGGGGTGGTGCTCGGCGTCAGGTGCACGTCCGACGCCACGGTCGTGTCGCTTGACACGCCGGTCCGCCACTACGGAGAGATCCGCCTCGCGCTCCAGGGACGGCACCAGGCGCGGAACGCGATGACGACCGTGCGCCTGCTCGAAGGGCTTACGGACGAGGGCCTCGAGGTGGGTGCGGACGCCATTGCCACGGGCCTCCGCGACGCCGTCTGGCGGGGTCGGCTACAGTGGATCAGCCTACCTGCCGGGCGGCTACTCCTCGATGCGGCCCACAACCCGGCGGCCGCACAGGCCGTGGCCGAGTACCTCGCCGAAACCCACCCGAGCCCGATCCCGCTCGTGCTCGCGGCGATGCGGGACAAGGACGCCGACGGGATCCTCGACGCGCTGCTGCCCCGGGCGAGCCTGGTCGTCTGTACCGAACTGACCAGCGAGCGGGCGCTCCCGGCGAGTGTCCTGGCGGATCGAGTCCGCGCCCGAGCGCCGAAGACTTCGGTGGTCATCGAGCCGGAACCGTCCACCGCAGTGCAACGCGCGCTCGCCCACGGTGACATCGCCTGCGCCACGGGTTCGATCTTTCTCGCTGGAGAACTGCTACGCGCGATGACCGTCTCGACCGACATGACGAGCACCGCGATATCGCCACACGCGGGTTGAAGCGGGTCTCTGCAACATGCTATTCTCGCGGCATCCGGACAGCGCGCCGCGCTAGTGAACGAGCGCCGCGGCGATCACGCTCCGCCTCAGGGAATGACTCGCCGGCTGTCGCTCATCTTGCTGTGCCTCTGGATCAGTCCGCGCATCGGTGCGGCCCAAGCGCTCCCCGGCTACGATTCCCGACAATTCAGGATCGAGCGGATTGGCGATAACCATGTGCGCCTGATCGGCGCGGTCGAGATCGAACAGAACGATTGGAAGTTCTTCGCCGACGAAGTGGAGCTCTTCACCGACACCGACCGCCTGCTGGCCAGCGGCAACGTCGTCTACACCTCGCCGGACAATCAGATCGCGGCCGACCGCGTCGACTTCAACACGGGAACCCAGACCGGCACGTTCTATGTGGCGACGGGCACCGTGTCGATCGGCGACCGGTTCGAGAAGAGCCTGTTCGGCACCCAGGAACCAGACGCGTACTTCTACGGTGAAACGATCGAGAAGCTGGGTCCGCGCAGGTACCGCATCACCGACGGCGGCTTCACGACCTGCGTGCAGCCCACGCCGCGGTGGGAAATGACGTCGAGCTCGGTCACGGTGACGCTCGACGAATACGCCCTGCTCAAGAACACCGTCCTCACTGTGAAGGGCGTTCCGCTCTTCTACCTGCCGGTCATGTACTACCCGATCCAGGAAGACGACCGCGCCACCGGATTCCTCATTCCGGCGTACGGGAGTTCAACCCTCAAGGGCCAATCGCTCAGCAACGCCTTCTTCTGGGCGATCACGCGCAGCCAGGACGCCACGATCATGCACGACTGGTTCTCGACCGCGGGTCAGGGCGTGGGCGGCGAGTACCGCTATGTCGGCGAGGACAGCTCGGGTGGCAATATCCGCGGCTATCTCCTGAAGGAACCCGAGTTGATCCTTTCGGCTGATGGCGATGTGGTTCAGCCGGCGCGGCAGAGCTTCCAGCTGACCGGCGACCTCACCCAGGCGATCGGATCGAACGTCCAAGCCCGGGGGCGAGTAGACTATTTCTCCGACGTCACCGTCCAGCAGACCTACCATGCGGACGTTCTCGAATCTTCCCGCCGGGAGCGCCGGTTCGTTGGTAACGTCCAGGGCAACTGGGGCTCCTACACGCTGAGCGGGACGATGGACTGGAATGAGACCTTCTTCGACGATACCGAATCCACGTTGAATGGGTCGGCGCCGCGCGTGTCGTTCACGCAGGGCGAGCAGCCCTTGGTGCGGAATTGGCCGATCTACGTTTCGCTCGGCGCGGAGTACGCGACACTCCTCCGCGAAGGCCGCAGGGATGACTTCGTCGACGAGCGGAACCTGACTCGGATGGACGTCAATCCGACTGTCCGCGTGCCGTTCACAAAGTGGCCGTTCCTGACGGTGAATTCCGCGCTGTCCTGGCGAGGCACGTACTGGACCGAACGCTTCGACCCCGAGGAGAAAACTCAGATCGAGGAGAGCATCGGCCGGCAGTACTTCGATCTCGAATCGCGGATCACCGGACCGGTCCTCACGAAGGTCTGGGACACACCGAGCAGCGGATACGCCGAGCGGTTCAAGCACATCATCGAGCCGACGGTCACGTTCAAGCGCCTCACCGCGATCGACAACTTCGATGAGATCGTCCAGCTCGAGGGCTCCGACTCGGTCGTGGGCAGTGCCACCCAGATCGCCTACGGCATCGTAAACCGGTTCCTGGCCCGTCGGCGAGCCCAGGGCGACGCGCGTGAGATTCTGAGCATCTCGCTGACCCAGAGCTTCTATACCGATGCGCGGGCCGCCCAGTTCGACCCGAACTTTCGGACGAGCTTCAACGGCACACCGCCAAGCCGGCTGACGCCGGTGGCGCTGCTCGTACGCGGTAGCCCGACCGAGCAGATCAACGCGTCGGTGAGAGCGGAGTACGACACCCGGTTCGGCGCCTTCCGGGAGATCAGCGCGGACGGCACGGTGGCGGTGGGGAGCTGGCTCCAGACGACCGCCGGGTGGAGCCAGCGCCGATTCATCCAGGGTCTCAGTGGATTCAACCGGCTGGACGGGCTCGACCACTACCTCAACGCCGCCACGAACCTGCGGACGCCCGACAATGTGGTGGGCGGATTCTACACCTTCAACTACGATGTGCTCCGGTCGCGGTACCTCCAGCAGCGCATCATGGTGTACTACAACACGCAGTGCTGCGGTGTAACGGTCGCGTATCAGAACTTCAATCTCGAAGTGTTCGGCGGGCGCGCTCACGCGGCGGTCGACAATCGATTCAACATCTCCTTCACGCTGGCCGGCATCGGGTCGTTCGCGAATGTCTTCGGCATGTTCGGCGGTACTGGGGACGTACAATGAAAGGGTTGATCCTCAGCGGCGGCAAGGGCACCCGCCTGCGGCCGCTGACCTACACAAGCGCCAAGCAGCTCGTGCCCGTCGCCAACAAGCCGGTCCTCTTCTACGGAATTGAAGCGCTGGCCGCGGCCGGCATCCGCCAGATCGGAATTGTGGTCGGCGACACACAGGCCGAGATTCGTGCCGCGGTCGGCGACGGATCGACCTGGGGCGTCGAGGTGACCTATATCGAGCAGGACGCGCCGAGGGGCCTCGCGCACGCCGTGCTGGTGAGCGAGCCGTTCATCGGCGACGATCCGTTCGTCATGTACCTGGGCGACAACCTGCTGGCAAAGGGCATCGTGCGCTTCGTCGACCAGTTCACGTCTGAACGACCCGCCGCCCAGATCCTCCTGGCCCACGTGCCGGATCCCCAGATGTTCGGCGTCGCCGAATTGACGGACGGCCGCGTAACGCGACTCGTCGAGAAGCCGGCCGATCCCAAGAGCGATCTGGCTCTCGTGGGCGTCTACATGTTCGCCAAGGAGGTCTTCCGCGCGGTGCGAGAAATTTCTCCGAGCTTCCGGAACGAGCTGGAAATCACCGACGCGATCCAGAAGCTGATCGACTTCGGCCTGAAGGTCACGCCGCATGTCGTGGACGGATGGTGGAAAGACACCGGCAAGCTGGAGGACATGCTCGAAGCCAACCGCCTGATCCTGGAGACGATGGCACGTCGAATCGAGGGATCCGTGGACGGCGCCTCTCGGATCGAGGGCAATGTGGTGATCGAGGCCGGCGCGTCGATCAGCGACTCGACCGTGCGTGGCCCCGCGATCATCGGTGCCCGGGCGGAGGTGAGGGACGCCTACATCGGCCCGTTCACGTCGATCATGAACGACGTCACCATCCGTGGCTCGGAGGTCGAACACAGCATCATTCTCGAAGGTAGCGAGATCATCGAGCTGAAGAGTCGGGTCGCCGACAGCTTGGTCGGTCGAAACGTAAAGATCTTCCGGCGCCCGGTGACCCCGTCGGCGCATCGGTTCATGCTGGGGGACAATTCCGAGGTCGGGATACGATGGTAGAAGCGGTGTCGCAACCGCTTCTCGCGGACAACATCAATGGTTGAGGTTCTCGTCACCGGTGGCGCCGGATTCATCGGCAGCAACTTCGTCCGGTTCGCGCTTGCGGCGCACCCCGACTGGCGAATCACAACGCTCGATAAGCTGACGTACGCGGGACGGCTCGAGAACCTCGAGGCCGTCAGGGACGACCCCAGGCACACCTTCGTGCGTGGGGACGTCGCGGACCCGGCCGTCGCGGCGCCGCTCGTCGAACAAGCCGAGATCGTCGTGCACTTCGCGGCGGAGACCCACGTCGACCGGTCGATCAGGGCCGCCGGCGACTTCATCACGACCGACGTCTACGGGTCGTTCGTCCTGCTCGAGGCCGCGAGGAACGCCCCGAAGCTGCGCCGCTTCATCCAGATCTCCACCGACGAGGTCTACGGCAGCGTCACGACGGGCGCGAGTCGCGAGGGTGACGAACTGCGACCGCGAAACCCATACTCGGCCAGCAAGGCCGGGGCGGACCGCCTAGCCTACAGCTACTGGGCCACGCATGGCGTCCCGGTGGTCATCACGCGGGCCTCGAACAACTACGGGCCGAACCAGTTTCCGGAAAAGGTCGTCCCGTTGTTCATCACGAACGCGATCGACGATCGCGCCGTCCCGCTGTACGGCGACGGCTTGAACGTCCGTGACTGGCTGCACGTCGACGACCATTGCCGGGCGCTCGATCTCCTGATCGATCGCGGCGAGCCCGGGGAGGTGTACAACGTCGGCGGCGGCCACGAGATCCCGAACGTGGAGCTGACCCGGCAGATCCTGGCGCACCTCGGCAAGCCGGACTCGCTGATCCAGCGGGTCGAGGACCGGCCCGGCCACGACCGCCGCTACTGCCTCGACACGACCAAGCTTCGAGGGTTGGGATGGCAGCCGGCCGTCGAGTTCGCGCAGGGCCTGGCCGACACCGTCACCTGGTATCAACAGCACGAATCGTGGTGGCGGCCGATCAAGGAAGGCGACCCGGCGTTCCGGACCTACTACCAGGAGCAGTACGGTCATCGCACCTAACCCCGGAGTTCGATCGCCCGTGCTGGTCACAGGTGCGGCCGGCTTCGTCGGCAGCCACCTGATCGATCTGCTGCTCGACGAGGGCCAGTCCGTGGATGCGTGGTACCGGCCCGGTACCGACACCGGGCCGCCGCGCGAACAGCCCGACCGCGTGCGCTGGCGCGGGGTGGATATCCTCGACGCCGGCGCGGTCAGCGCGGCGCTCGCGGAGAATCGGCCGGCCACCGTCTTTCACCTCGCGGGTGCGGCCGATGTCGGATCCTCCTGGGACCAGACCTACGACACGCTGGCGACCAACGTCCGCGGCACCCACACGTTGTGTGAGGCCGTCCGCCACACAGGGCTCGCGCCGACCCTGCTGATCACTGGTTCGGCGATGGTCTACGGGCCGTCGGCCTCCGCCCTCTCCGAGGAGGCACCGCTGGGTCCCACGAACCCGTATGCCGTCAGCAAGCTCGCGCAGGAGCAACTCGGCGCGAGGTTCGCCGCGGAGGACGGGTGCCGGGTCGTCCTGCCGCGCGCCTTCAACCATATCGGGATCCGACAGTCGCCGTCGTTTGCCGCCGCCAGTTTCGCGTCCAGAATCGCGAGCATCGAAGCGGCCGAGGTTGAGCCGACGATCGACGTCGGCAACCTCCAGGCGAAGCGGGACATCACGGACGTCCGCGATACGGTCCGCGCCTATCGCGCGCTGGCCGAGCGAGGCGCGTCGGGCAGGGTGTACAACGTCTGCTCCGGCCACGCGCGATCGATCCAGGAGGTGCTCGACGGCCTCATCGCGCTGGCCCGCGTGGAGGTCACGGTTCGGGTCGATCCCGCCCGCATCCGTCCGAGCGACACACCGCTCGTCCTGGGCGACCCGACGCGGATCGAGTCGGAGATCGGCTGGGCTCCGAGTGTGCCCTTCAAGCAGACCCTGTCCGATCTACTCGACCACTGGCGCCACGCCACCTCGGTCGCCCGCTCGTAAAGACGGCGATTCCGGCCAACTAGCCGTCGATCACCCGAGCCATCAGGCCGGCCAGCATGGCGGCCCGCCACGGAATCGCTGACGCGTCGATCTGCTCGTGCAGCGCGTGCGCCCCTTCGCCGACCGCCCCGAGGCCGTCCAGCGTCGGAATGCCGCGCGACGCGGTGAGGTTGCCGTCCGACCCCCCGCCGGTCGCGAACTCGGGCAGCTCACGGCCCAGCTGGGCGGCCACTTCCTTCGCCATTTCGTACAAACGCAGGACCTCGGCTGTCCGTTCCAACGGCGGCCGGAAGCCGCCCGTGACAGTGACCGTCGTCCGCGGGTCGTTGGCCACGATCGCAGACAGGCCACGCTCGATCCGGCTGGCATCGGCTGCCGTGCGAATTCGAACGTCGATCATCGCGCGCGCCTCCTCGGCCACGACGTTCGTGCGGGTGCCGCCGTGAAGCTGGCCGACGTTGATCGTGACGCCCGCTTCGGGATCTCGAAGGCTCTCGAGCGACACGACCTGCCGCGCCAACTCGTGCACCGCGCTGGCGCCGCGCTCGGGCTCGATGCCCGCGTGGGCCGACACTCCCGTGACGGTCAGGACGAACTGGCCGCATCCCTTCCGACTGGTCTTCACGGCGCCTCCCGGGCCGGAGGGTTCGAGGACGAACACCGCGGCGCTGCGCGCTGCGTGCGCCAGGATCGCCGGCTCGGAGGTCGCGCTGCCGGTCTCCTCATCGGAAGTCCAGAGCATCGCGACTCGGCCGTTCGGTGCGCCGACCTCCCGCACGGCACGCGCGGCCAGCAGAGCGATAGCGATGCCGCCCTTCATGTCGAAGACGCCCGGGCCGAACAGCTGGGTGCCCTTCCGCGCAAGCGGCATCCGATCCAGCTGGCCAACCGGCCAGACCGTATCGAAATGGCCCAGCAGCAACACCTGGCTCTCGCCTTCACCCATCTCGGCGAGCAGGTGGTCGCCCGCCCGTTCCTGGGGCAGAGGCGTGACGCGCGCGCCGAGGTCCCGCAGCCGACTCGCGAGCTGGTCGCCGCAGCGATCGACCGCCGCCTTGTCGGTGGTCGGCGACTCGAGGCGGGCCAAGGTCTCGACCGTCGCGATCGCCCAGTCGCCGTGCCGCTCGCAAAACGCCTGGTAATCACGGATCCGTTGGTCTGACACGTCCGGGCTGTCTCCTTCTCCCCTTGCGCGGCTCACGCCAGCGGCTCGATAATAGCGGGGTGCCTCGACCACGCGCGCGTTGGCCCTGGGTCGGCCCCGCGCTCTGCTGCCTGCTCTACGTGCTCGGCGTGTCGCCGGTCGCCGCCCAGCCTGTCCCGAGGCCGTTCCCCCGTCCAGGCGGGTCGCCTCGCGACACGCCTCCGCCCCCGGCGCCCTCGGGCGAAACCGAACGGCCTCAATCCGGCTCCGTGGCGCCACCGCCGGCCCCGAACACGCTCGACACTCCCAGTGAAGCGACGCTCGGCGTGCCGATCTATCCGAACGCCAGGTACCTGGCCGCGTACGACGCGGGCCGCGGCCAGCGCTATTACCTGTTCGGCACCAACGCCAGTTTCGACGACATGGTCAACTACTACGGCGCCGTGCTGCGGGAGCGTGGAGACCGCGTATTCGACTCACCGCCGGTGCACATGTTCGAACTCGGCCGGTTTCGGAAGGAGACGATGGCCTTCCCGCCGAGCGTGACGATCAAGAACTACGTCTGGAGCGGTGCCGCCGGCTACGCCAACCCCGCGCCGGGCGAACAGCCGAGCCACTACGCCACGATTATCCAGGTCGTACCGCTGCTCAACCCGCGGTAAACAGCTCGCTCACGAACCGGTCGGATAGAGGCCGGGCTGGCGTCGGAATTCCTCGGACTTCTCGGCCATTCCGAGCCTGACGGCTTCCCCGTCGCTGACGCCCTTGGCCTCGGCGTACTCGCGCAGTTGCTGCGTCAGTTCCATCGCACAGAACTTCGGTCCGCACATCGAGCAAAAATGTGCCGCCTTCGCCCCTTCGGAGGGCAGCGTGGCGTCATGGTACGCGCGCGCCGTCGCCGGGTCCAGAGACAGCCTGAACTGATCCTCCCAGCGAAAGTCGAACCTGGCCTTCGACATCGCGTCGTCCCATGCGCTGGCACGGGGATGTCCCTTGGCCAGGTCAGCCGCGTGGGCGGCGATCTTGTAGGCGATGACGCCCGCCTTGACGTCCTCTCGATCCGGAAGCCCGAGATGCTCCTTGGGCGTGACATAGCACAGCATCGCCGTCCCGTACCATCCGATCATCGCCGCCCCGATCGCTGACGTCAGATGGTCGTATCCCGGCGCAATGTCGGTCGTGAGAGGGCCGAGGGTGTAGAACGGGGCCTCGTGACACCAGGTCATCTGGCGATCGACATTCTCTTTGATGAGGTGCATCGGCACATGACCGGGCCCCTCGTTCATCACCTGCACGTCGTACTCCCACGCGATGCGGGTTAATTCGCCCTGGACTTCCAGCTCACCGAACTGCGCGGCGTCGTTCGCGTCGGCGATCGCGCCAGGGCGAAGTCCGTCGCCGAGCGAGAACGCGACGTCGTAGGCCTGCAAGATCTCGCAGATCTCGCGGTAGTGCGTGTACAGAAAGTTCTCCTCATGATGCGCCAGGCACCACTTGGCGAGGATCGACCCACCACGCGACACGATGCCGGTCACGCGCTGGGCCGTCAGCGGGATGAAACGCAGCAGGACGCCGGCATGTACGGTCATGTAGTCGACCCCCTGTTCCGCCTGCTTGATCAGGGTGTCGCGGTACACCGCCCAGGTGAGATCCTCGGGCCGCCCGCCGACCTTCTCCAGCGCCTGGTAGATCGGCACGGTCCCCACCGGCACCGCCGAGTTCCGCAGGATCCATTCGCGCGTCGCCTGGATGTCGGCCCCGGTCGACAGGTCCATCACCGTGTCGGCGCCCCACAGGGTGGCCCACCGGAGCTTCGCCACCTCGTCCGCGATCGACGACCCGATGGCGGAGTTGCCGATATTGGCGTTGATCTTCACGAGAAAGCGGCGGCCGATGGCCATCGGCTCGGCCTCGGGATGGTTGATGTTCGCGGGCAGGATCGCCCGGCCGCTGGCGATTTCTTCACGCACGAACTCGGGCTCGAACCCTTCCCACAGGGCCACGAACTCCATTTCGGACGTCACCTCGCCCCGCCTGGCATAGTGGAGCTGAGTGACACAGCCAGTGCCTCGTCGACGCGCTCGCCCGCGGTGGAGGCCGGCCGGCGGCACCGCCGGTTCCCCCGCGGACTCGACGTCGCCGCGAGCGTCGATCCAGGGCGTCCGGAGCGACGGCAACCCCTCGCCCACGTCGCACCCCTCGGGACCGCTCGTGTCGTAGACCCGCAAGGCCGGTTCCCCATCCGATAGTGCGATCTCCCGCATCGGCACGCGGACATCGCCGTCGCCGACGTAGATCTTGCGGGATCCCGGATACACATCGGCCAGGGACAGGGCCGACGGGGTGGGGGACGGGTCATGCTCGGACATCGGTGAACCTCCTTGGGGCAACGGCTGATCTATACCACGCGGGCTGGCCGCCCGTGGTGGCGTGGGCGCGTGGCGCCGTCGCCACTACATCCGACGCACGACGAAACACTTCAAATAGTAGGTCTCGGGGATCCCGAGGACCACGGGATGGTCGCGGGCCTGCATCCGCTTCTCGACCACGACGACCGGCGCGTGCGCGTCGAGCGAGGCCTCGTAGAGCATCTGGGCGAAGCCTGCCTCGTCGAGATGGTAGGAGCAACTGCAGGTGACGAGCACCCCGCCAGGCTGCAGGAGCTTCAGGGCGCGAAGATTGATTTCCTTGTAGCCGGCGACCGCCTTCGAGAGCGCGCGGCGATTCTTCGCGAAGGCCGGCGGATCGAGCACGATCGTGTCGAACCGCTCGCCGTTGCGCTCGAGCGCCCGAAGCAGGTCGAAGACGTTGCCCTCGTTCGTCACCACACGGACGCCAAGCTGAGTGGCCTGGCGCGCCAACGTCTCCAGCGCCGGGCGGGAGGCATCCACGGCCATGACTTCATCGCAGCGGATCGCCATGGCGAGCGAAAAGCCGCCGGTATAGCTGAAGCAATCGAGCGCACGCCCGCGGGCATAGTGGCCTGCGGCCTGATGGTTCTCTCGCTGGTCGAGAAAGAGCCCGGTCTTCTGCCCCGCCCACGGATCGACCTCGAACCCGATCCCGTGCTGGTGGACCTCGAGCCGCTCCGGCACCTGACCGCGCACGACCCCCACGCAGCGCTCGAGACCTTCCAGCTCCCGCACCCTGGGATCGTTCCGTTCGAGGATCCCCTGGGGCGCCAGCGTCTCCTCGAGAATGTCGCAAAACACCGGCAGGAGCCGCTCGGATCCCTGCGAGAGAGTCTGGATGACGAGGTGGTCGGCGTAGCGGTCGACGATCAACGACGGCAGGCGATCGCCTTCGGCATGCACGAGACGATACGCGGTGCCGTCGATCCCGAGCGCCTCACGATAGGCGATTGCCGCGCGGATGCGGGCGCGCCAGAAGTCGACGCCGGGCAGCTCGCGCTCCCGCCCGCGCGAGACGAGTCGGACGGCGATATCCGATCGATCGGAGAAAAGCGCCGCGCCCAGGTGTCGGCCCGACTGGCTCTCGAGCACGACGAGATCGCCGCCCTCGGCCTCGACGCTGACGATATCGGAACGGTACACCCAGACATGACCGCTTCGCAGCCGGGCTTCGCCGCGCCGTGACAGGGTGACGGTGGAAGGCATCGCTCCAGAAGATCGCTGGACGAGACGCGGCGCACGCCGCCGTCTCCGATGGCTATAGTACAATTCCCACGTGAAGATTGCGCTGGGCGCGGATCACGCCGGTGTGGCGCTCAAGAACGAGGTCAAGCGAGCACTCTTGGATCGCTCCATCGACGTGACCGATTTCGGTCCCGAGACGGACGCGTCGGTCGACTATCCCGACTTCGCCCGTCCGGTGGCCGACGCGGTAGCTGCCGGGACGCACGACCGCGGCATCCTGGTCTGCGGCAGCGGTGTCGGCATGGCGATTGCCGCGAACAAGGTCGCCGGCGTCCGCGCGGCCAATCTGCTCGACGTCGAGGCGGCACGCTTGAGCCGGGAACACAACGACCTGAACGTGCTGGCCTTGGCCGCGCGGGTGACCGCCGTCCCCCGCGCGCTGGCCATCGTGCAGGCGTTTCTCGACACCGCGTTCAAAGGCGGCCGCCACGAGCGCCGCATCAAGAAGATCGCGGACCTCGAGCACGACCGCGACGCGTGATCGCCCCGACGCGACGCCGGGCCGCTGCACGACATGACCGACCACACATCACGCCTCCGCTCGCTGGCCACCGTTGATCCGGACATTGCCGGCGCGCTCGCCCGCGAGCGAACACGCCAGAACGACGGGCTGGAACTGATCGCGTCGGAGAACTTCGTCAGCGAAGCGGTCATGGAGGCGGCAGGCTCCATCCTCACCAACAAGTACGCCGAGGGCTACCCGGGCCGTCGCTACTACGGCGGCTGTGAGTGGTACGACGAGATCGAGTCGCTGGCGATCGCCCGCACGCGGGCGCTGTTCGGCGCCGAACATGCCAACGTGCAACCCCATTCGGGCGCGCAGGCCAACATGGCCGCCTACCTCGCGCTGCTCGCGCCCGGCGACACGGTCCTCGGGATGAACCTCGCGCACGGCGGCCACCTGACGCACGGCCATCCGCTGAACTTCTCGGGCAAGCTGTACGAGATCGTCCCGTATGGCGTCCGGAGCGACGATGAGCGGATCGACTACGAGGCGATGGCGCGGCTCGCGAGCGAGCATCGCCCGAAGATGATCATCGCCGGCGCGAGCGCCTACCCGCGCGAGATCGACTTCGAGCGGATTGCGGCGATCGGTGCCGACGTCGGAGCCCGGGTCGTCGTCGACATGGCCCACATCGCCGGCCTCGTGGCGGCCGGCGTGCATCCCTCCCCGGTGCCTCATGCCGATGTCGTGACCACGACGACGCACAAGACATTGCGCGGCTCGCGCGGCGGGCTGATCCTCTGTCGCGAATCGCTGGCCAAGGAGATCGACAAGGCGGTGTTCCCGGGCGTCCAGGGTGGCCCCCTGATGCACGCGATCGCTGCCAAGGCCGTCTGCCTCAAGGAGGCGGCCGAGCCCTCGTTCGCGGCGTATCAGCGTCAGGTCGCGGCGAACGCTCGCCGGTTGGCCGCGGCCCTGGACCGTGAGAAATTCAGGCTGGTGAGCGGCGGCACCGATACGCATCTGATCGTCGTGGACGTGCTGTCGCGCGGCCTCACCGGCCGGCAGGCCGAGGACGCACTTGGCCGAGCGGGCATCACGGTGAACAAGAACGCGATCCCGTTCGACACGAAGCCGCCGTTCGTCGCGAGCGGCATCCGCGTCGGCACGCCTGCGGTCACGACGCGAGGGATGCGCGAGACGGACATGGAGGTGATCGGACAGATGATCGGCCGCGTGTTGGCGGCTCCAGACGACGCCTCGGTCGCCGAGACCGTTCGTGCCGAGGTGCAGGCGCTGTGCCAGACGTTCCCTCTACACCCAACCGACTCACGCTAGGCCAGCGTGTCGTCGCGGCGTTCGACCCGGACGGGGCGCTCGCCCAGGCGATCGACGCGTTCGAACCCCGAACGGGTCAACGCGACATGGCACTCGCTGTCTCCGACGTGCTGGAGGCCGGCGGTACCTTGCTGGCCGAGGCCGGCACGGGCACGGGCAAGACCCTCGCGTACCTCATTCCGGCCATCCTGAGCGGCCAGCGCGTCCTGATCTCCACGGGCACCAAGAACCTCCAGGAGCAGATCTACTTCAAGGACCTCCCAGTGCTGCGTGACGCGTTGGGCGTCGCGTTCAGGGCGACCTACATGAAGGGGCGCAGCAACTACCTCTGCTTGCATCGGTTCGAAGCGGCCTGCGACGACCCGTCGCCCCGGCCCGCGGCCGACCACGCCACCCTCTCGCTGCTGAAAGAATGGGCCGCGCAGACCGAGACCGGCGACCGCGCGGAACTCGAGGACGTGCCGGACGACCTGCCGCTCTGGCGGGACGTCTCGGCCACGCAGGAGAACTGCCTCGGGGCCGAGTGCCCGCAGTACGACGAGTGCCACGTGACGACGATGCGCCAGCGCGCAGCCGAATCGGACGTGGTCATCGTCAACCATCACTTGCTCTGTGCCGACGCCGCCGTGCGGCAGAGCGGCTACGGCGAGGTGATCCCGGAGTACACCTTCGTGGTCGTCGACGAGGCGCATCAGCTCGAGGACGTGGCCACGCAGTACTTCGGCATCTCGGTCAGCACGTTTCGGCTCGAAGACCTGTCGCGCGACGCCGCGCGCGCTCTCGAGGGCGGCGGGTTTGGCGATCCCGCCGACGGCGACGCGCTTCGGACGTCGCTGGGGCGCATCCGCGAGGCGGCGCGGGCCTTCTTCATCGCGCTGCTGACCGACCGGGGCGGGGCGCCGGCCCGGGGAGAGCAGCGGTCGCGAATCGACGCCGCGCGACTCGAGCCGGTCGCGGAACTCGGACACGCGCTGGTGGACGCCCTGACCGTGCTGGAATCCAGCGTGGCGCTGCTGGCCGATGCGCCGGAGGACCTCCTGGCGATCGCCAGGCGCGCCGGCGAGGTCCGCGACGACCTGCGCTTCGTCCTGCGGGCGAGCGAGCCGGCCTACGTATTCTTTCTCGAGCTCCGGAACCGTGGGGTGTTCCTCCGCGCTTCGCCGATCGACGTCTCGGCGATCGTCCGGGAGGCGCTGTGGGACCGGCTCCGAGGCGGCGTCCTGACCTCGGCGACGCTGGCCGTTGACGGTACCTTCGAGTACATGCGAAGCCGGCTCGGCATCGGCTCCGCGTACGAACTGCGTCTGCCGTCGGAGTTCGACTTCGGGCAACAGACGATTCTCTATCTTCCTCGCCGCATGCCCGATCCCCGCGACGCCGCGTTCACGGGGGCCGCCGGCGCCGAGGTGGTCGAGATCCTGAAGCACACGCTCGGCCGGGCCTTCGTGCTGTTCACGAGCTATGCGAACCTGTACGGCGTCAGAGACATCGTGACCACCGCGCGACTCGATTTCCCGCTGCTGGTGCAGGGCACGGCGCCCCGCTCGGCCCTGTTGCGCGACTTCCGGCAGACGCCGAACGCCGTGTTGCTCGGCACGTCGAGCTTCTGGCAGGGGGTGGATGTCGTCGGTGAGGCGCTCAGCTGCGTCATCATCGACAAGCTGCCCTTCGCCTCGCCGGGCGACCCGATCACGGCGGCACGGATCGAAGCGCTCACGGCGCGCGGCGACAACCCGTTCGCTGACTACCAGGTGCCCCTGGCGATCCTTTCATTGCAGCAAGGACTCGGCCGGCTCATCCGTCACCGCTCGGACCGCGGCGTCCTGGCGATCCTGGATCCGCGTATCAGGACCAAGGGCTACGGCAGCCGCTTCCTCGACTCGCTCCCGCCCGCCCCCATCACCCAAGACCTCGCCGAGATCGGCCGTTTCGTCGACACGCTAGCCTGACGCCGCGGGCGGGATCCGTGTAAACTAGAATCTAATCAGTGGCGTCATCTGTTTGACGGAGGAGTACCTTATGCACCGCACACGAAGCATATTCCAGCCACTCGGGGCGCTCGTTGCCATGGTGGCGATCCTGGCCGTGGCAGCCCCAAGCTTCGGCCAGTCATCCGGCAATCTGCGCGGCCGGATCACGGACGGCCAGGGCGGCGGGATCGCAGGCGCCAAGGTCGTTGCCACGGCCCAGAATCCGCCGCGAATGGTCCTGGAAGGCGAGACCGACGAAAACGGCACCTACCGCCTCATGGGGCTCCGGGCGAATAGCTACGAACTCATGGCCGAGAAAGAGGGTCTCGGCAGTGCGGCCGCGGTATTCTCGATCCGCGAAGGCCAGAACCTGACAGTCGACCTCGACTTCGGCGCGGCCGCGGCATCGGCGACCGCCGCGCTGTCCGAGGAAGATCTCGCCAACGTCGAGCGGATCGAGGAGCTCAAGGAGTCGTTCGAGCTGGGCGTGGCCGCCAGTGCGGCCGGCAACTACCAGGAAGCGATCAACCAGTTCATGATCGCGGTCGGCATCGCGGACATCTGCCACGACTGCTACCAGAACATCGGCATCGCGCAGGCCGAGCTGGAGAACTGGGAAGAAGCCGAAGCGGCCTTCCAGCGAGTGATCGAGTTGAAGCCCGACTATGCCGCGGCCTACACCGGATTGTCGAATGTCTACAACATGCTCCGCCGCTTCGACGAGGCAGCCGAGGCCAGTGCCGAAGCTGCGCGCCTGTCGGGCACCGGGGTTGGCGCGACGACGGATCCGATCGCGGTCTACAACCAGGGCATCATCTTCTGGAACGCCCAGCGCTTCGACGAGGCCAAGGCGCAGTTCGAGCAGACGATCTCGCTGAATCCGAGCCACGCGGAGGCGCACTACTTCCTGGCCATGGCGAACCTGAACCAGGGGAACATGGCGGAGGCCGCCACGGCGCTCGAGCAGTACATCGAGCTTGCGCCGGACGGCCAGTACGCCGACCAGGCCCGGGGGATGCTCCCTCAGCTCCGTCAGTAGTCCGTGAATCCTGACCGACCTGCGGGCACCGGCGACGCCGGTGCCCGCCTGGTCGCGCCCTCCGACCATTCAATCGCTCAGAATCTTCGCGCCGTCCGCGCCCGCGTCGATGCCGCGGCGCGCGAAGCCGGCCGCGAGCCGAGTTCCGTCCGCCTGATCGCGGTGTCGAAGACGTTCGGCCTGGGCTGCGTCCGCCTGGCGGCGGCCGCCGGGCAGGTCGATTTCGGCGAGAATCGGGTCCAGGAAGCGCTTGCGAAATGCGCCGAGGGCGGTGATCTGAACGCCAGGTGGCACCTGATCGGCCATCTGCAGAAGAACAAGGCACGGAAGGTCGTCGGACCGTTCGCGTGGATCCACTCGGTCGATGGATGCGAACTCCTCGACCGTCTGGAGCGCGCCGCGGCCGATGAGGGCGCCCGGCCACGTCTGCTCATCCAGGTCGATCTAGCCGGCGAGCGCACCAAGCATGGCGCACCACCCGCCGACCTGCCTCGGATCTTCGAAGCCGCCGCCGCATGCCAGGCCGTCGAGGTCAAGGGCCTGATGCTGATACCACCGTTCGAGGACGACCCCGAGCGGACCCGCCCCTACTTCCGCCGACTGCGAGAGGTGCGAGACGACCTGGCCACTCGGGGAGTCGACCCGTCGATGCTCGATGAATTATCGATGGGCATGAGCCACGACTTCGAGGTGGCCATCGCCGAGGGCGCGACCATGGTCAGGGTGGGTACCGCCATCTTCGGCGCACGCCCCGCGCCAGCGGCCGTCCAGTGATCCCCCGACGCCGGTGAGCGCCAACCAGCCGCGCACGCAATCAATCGAGGTCGTGGATACACCCGCCGGCGCCGTGCTGAGCGTACACACTGTGCCCCGCGCCGGACGCTCAGCGGTCAGCGGGGTCCGCGACGGCCGTGTCCTCGTCAGGCTGGCGGCGTCACCGGTCGACGGCGAGGCCAACCGCGAGCTCATCGAACTGCTCTCCGGGATACTGAAGACGCCACGCACACAGATCCGACTCGTTCGCGGTCACGGAGCACGCCGGAAGCGACTCTTGATCGAAGGCCTGAGTGCCGCGGCGGTGGTGCAGCGCCTGGCTGCAGTGCTCGTCAACCAACCGTAGCGCGCTCACATCAGCGAATGACGTCGCTTGCCCGCGTTGGCCGTGTCGTCCAGGCGTCGACGCTCACGACGAATCGCCACGGACGCACCATGCGCGGCAGCAGTTCGAGCTGGGCCGTGTAGCTGGCATCGATGTACATGTGATCCCGCTCCTTGCGAACCCGGACGTCGGCCGGATCGAGCGGCAAGTCGTACTCGCGCGCCAGCTCGACGACGCGGCCCGCGATCTCGCCTGCGCTCCGGACCCCGCGAACTGCGCGGCCGACTGCGCGGCATCCTTGAACTGCGTGTAGTCCCAATAGACGGGACCGATCTGCCACACGGCCCGGGCGATGAGGCCGGCCACGAGCAGCTTGAAGAGAAGACGCATTGACGTGGCTCCGCGGCGGCCAGCCGATGCTCGGCCGCCACCTCCCTAGCGGATCTGGTGCAGCAAGCGTTCCCACCGTGTGCGGGTGAAGAAATGAGTCGCGACCGACCCGACGCGACGGACCGTCGCTCCAACACCCGTTGCGCGATACTTGCCGGCCTCGCTCTCGTACGACCAGTAGATGACCAGCGCCCGCCCCTTGACCAGCTCGCGCGGCAGGAACCCCCAGTAGCGGCTGTCCTGGGAGTTGTCGCGATTGTCGCCCATCACGAAGTACTCCCCGGCCGGCACCGTGACGGGCCCGTACTGCTCGCGCACGTCCGCACCGGCGTAGGGCGAGTCGGGGTCGGATGGCGGCCGCAAGTAGTGGACATATGGCTCGTCGAGCGGCCGTCCATCGATGTAGACGCGCTTGTGCCTGACCTCCACGACGTCACCGGGCAGACCGATCACCCGTTTGATGAAGTCTCGCTCGGGATCGTCGGGAAACTTGAACACGACGATGTCTCCGCGCGCGATCGGCGCGACCGGGAGCACGCCGCGCTCCGCGCCGGAGGCCGTCGGCGCGAAGACGAACTTGTTCACCAGTAGATGATCGCCGATCAGCAGATTCTGCTCCATCGAGCCGGTCGGAATCTTGAAGGCCTGCACCACGAAGGTCCGGATGAAGAGCGCCAGGATCACCGCAACGACGATCGATTCGAAGTACTCGCGCAGTGTCGACTTCTGGAACTGGGACATGTCAGGTTGCGCTCGAATCCACTTTCAGCACGGCAAGGAACGCCTCCTGCGGAATCTCAACTCGGCCGACGCGCTTCATCCGCTTCTTCCCTTCGCGCTGTTTCTCCAGCAGCTTGCGCTTCCGGGAAATGTCGCCGCCGTAGCACTTGGCGAGCACGTTCTTGCGCAGCGCCCTCACCGACTCGCGCGCGATGATGCGCCCCCCGATGGCCGCCTGAATCGCCACGTCGAACATCTGTCGCGGAATCAACTCGCGCATCTTGCTCACGAGCGCCCGTCCCCGAGCATACGCCGTGTCGCCGTGGACGATCACCGAGAGCGCGTCGACGGGCTCACCGTTGACGAGGATGTCGAGCTTGACCAGCGGCGACTCCCAGTACCCGGTCACGTGATAGTCGAGGGAGGCGTAGCCCCTCGACAGCGTCTTCAACCGGTCGTAGAAATCAAGAACGACCTCGTTGAACGGCAATTCGTAGGTCACGAGCACCCGGTTCGACGCGAGGTACTCCATAGTCTTCTGCACCCCCCGCTTCTCCTGGCAGAGCTGTAGCGTCGCCCCGACGTGCTCGGCTGGCGTGAGAATCATCGCGGTGATGACCGGCTCCTCGATTCGGTCGACCTCGCTCGTGGACGGCAGCTTCGCCGGGCTATCGATCTCCAGGATCTCTCCCGCGGTCGTCGTCACGCGGTACAGGACGCCCGGAGCCGTCGTCACCAGATCCACGTCGAACTCGCGCTCGAGCCGCTCCTGCACGATCTCCATGTGCAGCAGGCCGAGGAATCCGCAGCGAAACCCGAACCCGAGCGCCACCGAGGTCTCCGGCTCGAAGAAGAACGACGAGTCGTTGAGACGCAGCTTCTCCAGGGCGTCGCGCAGCTCGGGATACTCGTGCCCTTCCACCGGATACAACCCGGCGAAGACCACCGGCCGCATCTCCTTGAAGCCAGGGAAGGCCGTGGCCGTGGGTCTGGCCGTTTCGGTGATCGTGTCGCCGATCTTGGCGTCGCTGACGCGCTTGATCCCGGCGATGACGAAGCCGACCTCGCCGACGCCAAGCGACTCGACGATCGTCGGCTTCGGTGAGAACACGCCGACCTGCTCGACCTCGTAGTCCTGGCCGAGCGCCATGAGCCGGATCTTCGTGCGCTCTCGGACCTCACCGTCGATGATTCGTACCAGGACGACGACGCCGCGGTACGGGTCGTACCAGGAGTCGAAGACGAGCGCCTTGAGCGGCGCGGCGCGGTCGCCGGTCGGCGGCGGCACGCCGGCGATCACCGCCTCCAGCACCTCCGTCGTTCCGGTGCCGACCTTGGCGCTGGTCAGAATCGCGCCGCTGACGTCGAGGCCGACGATGTCGCTGACCTGCCGCTTGACCTCATCCGGCTGCGCCCCAGGCAGATCGATCTTGTTGATGACCGGAATCACCTCGAGGTTGCTGTCGACGGCGAGGTAGGCGTTCGCCAGCGTCTGGGCCTCGACGCCCTGCGAGGCATCCACCAGCAGCAGGGCGCCCTCGCACGCCGCCAGCGAGCGCGTGACCTCGTACGAGAAGTCGACGTGCCCGGGGGTATCGATCAGGTTCAGGACGTAGTCCTGGCCGCTGGCGACAGTGTAGTCCAGACGCACCGCGTGCGCCTTGATCGTGATGCCGCGTTCACGCTCGAGATCCATCGAGTCGAGCACCTGGGCCTCCATCTCGCGAGGCCGGAGCGCGCCCGTCAGTTCGAGCATTCGATCCGCGAGAGTCGACTTCCCGTGATCGATGTGCGCGATGATCGAGAAATTTCTGATGAAGCGGTGATCCATCTGCCGGACCACCATTATAGGCCAACGGCCCGCATCACGCCGCGACGCCGCCGCAGCCGCGAATTGCTAGCGCTGGTCGATCGCGACGAACGGTTGCGGGTGGGGTTGGCCCGTGTAGTCGGCGCGCGGGCGGATCAAGCGGTTGTTCGCGTACTGCTCCAGCACGTGCGCCGTCCAGCCAGCGACTCGGCTCACGGCGAAGATCGGCGTGAATAGATCGATTTCGATGCCCAGCGTGTAGTAGGTCGACGCCGAGTAGAAATCGACGTTCGGGTTCAACCCCTTCGCGTCGGTCACGACCGCCTCGATCCGCTGCGACATCTCGAACCACTGGGGCTGGCCGGCCCGGGCGCCGAGCTCGGCCGACATCCGTCGGAGATGCGTCGCCCGCGGGTCCTCAGTGCGATAGACGCGGTGGCCGAAGCCCGGAATCTTTTCCTTGCGAGCGAGTCGCTCGCGGATCTCCGTCTCGACGCGCTGCGGGTCGGCGTCCCCGCCCAGGTCGAGCAGGAGCCGCATCACGTCAGCGTTCGCGCCGCCGTGCAACGGCCCCTTCAACGTGCCGATTCCAGCCACGACAGCCGAATGGATGTCGGTCAACGTGGCGGCCGCGACCCGCGCCGCGAACGTCGATGCGTTCAGCTCATGATCCGCGTGCAGGATGAGCGCGACGTCCAGCGCGCGCGCGGCCAGCGCGCGCGGGCGCTCCCCGGTGAGCACGAGCAAGAAGTTCGCCGCATGGCCCAGCGCCGGATCGGGTTCGATCGGCGCCCCGCCCTTGGTGAATCGACCGTAGGTCGCCACGAGCGTGGCGAGCTGCGCCGTGAGCCTCACGGCCTTCCGATAGTTCGCCTCGGGGGTGTGGTCCCCGACGTCGGGGTCGGAGTGCGCCAACGCCGAGGCCAGGGTCCGCAACGCGTCCATCCCGTTCCCGGGCGTGAGCGACCGCATCAACCGAAGAATCGCCTCAGGCAGCGGCCGGGAGTGCGCCAACTCGGACTCCAGATTGCCCAGCTCGGGCCGGGTCGGCAATCGGCCGTGCCAGAGGAGAAAGCACACTTCCTCGAACGACGCCTGCTCCGCGAGGTCGTGGATGTCGAATCCGCGATAGGACAGGACGCCCCGCTCGCCGTCGATGAAGCAGATACCCGAGGACGTCGCGATGACGTCTTGGAGTCCGGCCTTGAAGGCCGTCTTGGTCGAGGCGGCTACGGTGTCAACCATAGGTGGTGTCATTCATCGGGCATCAGACCGCGGGCCGCCGGGATGCCGGCCCCGTTCGACCGCGCCGTCGTGTCGAGTACTTGTGTTTCCAATCGATCTCGGGGTTACATAGGCGACGGCCGATCGATAAGGGCAACTTCGAAGCGTACTCGGTGAGCGCGAAGTAAGTCAACGCGGCCGCGGCACGACCATGACCCCAGGCGAACTCAAGCAACTGCTGGCCGACGTAGGGCGTGGTGACCTCGGCATCGAGGCCGCGCACCAGCGGCTGCTCGAGCATCTTCGGCAAGCGCCGTACGAGGATCTCGGGTTCGCGCGCGTCGATCACCACCGCTCGATTCGGCAGGGATTCCCCGAGGTCGTGTTCGGACTCGGCAAGACCCCGGAGCAGGTGGCCGGCGTGGCCGAACGGATCGTCGCGCGCAGCCAACCGCTCCTGATCACGCGCGCTGAACAGGCGGCGTTCGACGCCGTCGCGAAGGTCGTGCCGGGCGCCGTCTTCCATGCGAACGCGCGGATCGTCTCCTACGGTCCCGCCGCGCCTCCGGGACACGGCACCGTCATGATCGTCACGGCCGGCACGTCCGATCTCCCTGTGGCCGAGGAAGCCGCGGTGACGGCCGAGGTCATGGGCAACGAGGTCGACCGTCTCTACGACGTCGGCGTGGCCGGCCTGCATCGCGTCCTCGCCGAATCGGACCGGCTGGGCGCGGCCCGAGTCATCGTCGTCGCCGCAGGCATGGAGGGCGCGCTGCCCAGCGTGGTCAGTGGGTTGGTCGACGTCCCGGTGATCGCCGTGCCGACCAGCGTCGGCTACGGCGCCGCGTTCGGCGGCATCACCGCGCTGCTGGCCATGCTCAACAGCTGCGCGACCGGCGTCTCGGTCGTCAACATCGACAACGGATTCGGCGCCGCTGCGATCGCCAGCACGATCAACCATCTGTCATGAACGACGGCTCGCCCCCGGGCGGCTGCGGCCCCGCCGCGACCCGGCCGGGGGCCGCAGCTTGAGGAAGCGCAGCAACGGTGTTAAAATTATTGGTCGCACTGCCGGGGACCGCCCGTCGCCGGGGCGGCTTCCGGCCTTCCGCGCTCCAACTCAGTATTTCGTCCAATGCACGCCGGCGCCCACCGGGCCCTCGAGTTCGATCGCGTCCTCGACGCCGTGCGGAGCTTCGTCCAGACTCCGCTCGGCGATCGGCGGGTCCGGGAACTCCAGCCCGATACCGATCCGCGCCGGGTGGCCCAGGCACTGGCCGCCACGTCGGAGGGCGTTCGCTATCTGGCCGAGGCCCGGCCTTCGCTGCATGCGACGGACGACCTCGAATCGGTGCTCGATGCGCTGGCGATGGCCGACCGGGCACTCGAACCGACCGGCCTCAGGACACTCGCGGCGTTTCTCGGATCTACGGCTGAAGTCGAGGGCGCCATCCGGCAGTTGCCGAGCGCCGAGACCCCCTGCCTCCACCGGATCGCCGAGCGCACCTGCAGCTTCGCCGACGAGAACAGCGCGGTGCGCCGGGCGATCGACGACAACGGCGACGTCACCGACGGCGCCAGCCCGGCCCTGCGAGCGATCCGCGGGCGACTGCGGACGCAGCGCGACCGGCTGCGCGGCGCGCTCGAATCGTTCCTTCGGGGCAAGGAGACGTCGCGCTATCTGCAGGATCGCGTCGTCACCGACCGTAACGGGCGGTACGTCCTGGTCGTGCGATCGGAGCATCGCAGGGCGATTCCTGGCCTTGTCCACGGCCAGTCGGCCAGCGGGGCCAGTCTCTACGTCGAACCCTTGAACACGGTCGAGCTGAACAACGACGTCATCGCCCTCGTCGACGACGAACGAAACGAGATCCACCGGATTCTCCTCGACCTGACCGACGCCTTCCGCGCGCGAGCCGCCGAGCTGCAGCGGACGCTGGATGCGGCGGCTGAGTTCGACATGGTCTACGCGAAGGCGCGCCTCGCCGAGCTCGTGGGCGGCATCGCACCCGACCTCTCGTCGGATGGACGGCTCGAACTCCGTGACGCCCGCCATCCCCTCCTGATGCGCGGCGTCGCCGAGCGCCTGAACGTGGAGCCGGACCGAGGGTCGGACGCCGCACCCGATCAGGCGGCCGCGCCGCGCCAGACCGAGCCAGTCCCGATCGATCTCCTGCTGACACCGCCTGTCACGACGCTCGTCGTGACCGGACCCAACACCGGCGGGAAGACCGTGGCCCTCAAGACCGCCGGACTCCTGGCGCTGATGACCCAGACCGGTCTGCACATTCCCGTGGCCAAGGGTTCGCGGCTGCCGGTGTTCCGTTCGATCTTCGCTGACATCGGCGACGACCAATCGATCGCGGCCAGTCTCAGCACATTCTCGGGCCACATTGCCAAGATCGTCGCCATGGATCGCGAGTTGGACAACCCGGCCCTGGTACTGCTCGACGAGGTCGGGGCCGGCACGGATCCGGTCGAAGGCGGCGCCCTCGGTACGGCGATCGTCGAACACCTTCGGCAGCGTGGCGCACGGGTCATCGTCACGAGCCACGACGATGCGCTCAAGTCGTTCGCCGCGACGACCGACGGCGTCACCTGCGCCGCGTTCGGGTTCGATCCCGACACCTTCGCGCCGACCTACGCCCTGCGATACGGCTCGCCTGGACGCAGCCTCGCGCTCGAGATCGCCGGACGCCTCGGTCTGCCGGCTCAGGTCGTCGACGCGGCGCGAAGGTACCGGGGCGGCCGGGAGGCCCGGCTCGCCGACCATCTGGCCCACGTGGAGGACGATCGCCAGTCGCTCGACCGCGACCGCCACGCGCTCAACCGGGAACGGTCGCGCCTCGAGACCGCGGGGCGGGCGCTCGTCCAGCGTGAGGCCGAGATCGAGGCCAAGACCGCAGCGATGCGGCAGCGGGAACGCGAGCGGGTCGACCGCCGCGTCCAGGACGCGAAGCGCGAGGTCGACACGGTGGTCGCCGACCTCAAACGGCGCAGCGAGGCGTTGCTGCAAGAGGCCGAGCAGCGAGCAGGTCCGGGCCGACCGCGACTCTCGACCGGCCGGCAAGGCGAACTGCGCAGACAGGCGCGGGAGGCGCTGGCCAAGGTCGCCGCGCAGTCGGGCATCGCGGCGACCGCGACGAGCCAGGTGGCACGGTCCACGAAGTCGCCCGCACCGGGTGATCTGGTCGAGGTGTCGGGCCTCGGCATCCGCGGGAGGGTCCGGTCGCTGGACGGGGGCCTGGCGGAACTGGAAGCGCAGGGCAAGCGACTGCAGGTCGAGGCGAACGCGCTGGCGATCCTCGAGGGTGCCGACCGGGGCGATCCGGCAAGGGTCGAGGTCTCGGTCCAGCTCGGGCCCACCGACGAGGTCGGCAGCGAGCTCAATGTCATTGGCTGCCGGGTCGACGAGGCGGTGGCACGGGTCGAGAAGTTCCTCGACGGCGCGCTGCTCGCGGAACGGCGGCTGGTGCGCGTCATCCACGGGCAAGGCACCGGCCAGCTGCGGCGCGCGATTGCCGAACTGCTCGATGGCCACGTGCTCGTCGAGCGGGTCGACACGCCGCCGCCCGAAGAGGGCGGACGCGGCGTCACCGTGGTCGAGCTGAGAGCCTAGCGGCTGACGGCATCATGGGATTGTTTCCTCAATCGTTCATCGACGATCTCAAGGCACAGGTCGACATCGTCGTCGTCGTGCAGGACCACGTCCCGCTCAAGAAGGCCGGTACGAGCTTCAAGGGCCTGTGTCCGTTCCACTCGGAGAAGACGCCGTCGTTTCACGTGCATCGCGACCGCGGGTTCTTTCACTGCTTCGGCTGCGGCCTCGGCGGCGACGTGTTCAAGTTCCTGGAACTACAGGAGAAAGTCGGGTTCCAGGATGCCGTGCGCCAGCTGGCCCAGCGGTTCGGCGTGGCCGTGCCCGAACTCGAGGGCGGCCCGCGGGATCCGGCCGCGGACGCCGAACGGGAGTCGCTCCTGAAGGCCCACGAGACCGCCGGCACCTACTTCCAGGAGCAGTTGGCCGCCCAGGCTGGCACCAGGATGCGCCAGCAGCTGCACGACCGCGGGATCATCGACGCCACGATCGCGCAACTCGGGCTGGGCTACGCCCCCCCGGCCCGCGAAGGGCTGACGAAGCACCTGAGCCAGCTCGGTTTCGCGATGCCGCTCCTGCTGACCAGCGGGCTAGTCGTCGAGCGCGACACGGGGCGGATCGACCGGTTTCGCAGCCGCCTGATGATTCCGATCTGCCGGGAGAGCGGCTCGATCGTCGCATTCGGGGGCCGCGCGACGGACGCCGGCCAGCAGCCGAAGTACGTGAATTCGCCCGAAACGCCCATCTACACCAAGGGCCGGACGCTCTACGGCCTCCACCTCACCAAGTCGGCGATCCGGAAACTTGGCTACGCCGTCCTCGTTGAGGGATACTTTGATTTCGCCCAGCCGCTCCAGGCGGGGATCATGTCGGTGGTCGCCACCTGCGGCACCGCGCTGACCCCGCAGCAGAGCAAGCTGTTGCGGCGCTTCACCGACAAGGTGGTCTTGAGTTTCGACGCGGACCAGGCGGGACAGACCGCCGTGCTGCGCTCTGGCGAAATGCTTGTGACTGAAGGATTTCAGGTCAACGTGGTGGTGCTGCCGGCGGGCGAAGATCCCGATACGTTCGTGCAGACGAACGGCGGGGCTGCGTACGTGGAAAAACTGCGCACTTCACGGCCGTACCTGGAATTCCTGCTCGACCACGGCGTGGCCACGCACGACGTGGGCCGGGACGAGGGTCGACGAGCATTTCTCAATCAGATGCTGGGCATCGCCGCTCGGATTCCGGACGCCGCGACCCGAGACCAATTCGCGGACCGGTTGGCCCACCGTGCCCGCGTGATGGAAGAGGTGGTCCGCACCGAGATCCGCAAGGCGGCGGTCGAGCGGCGGCCGACACTGGGCGACCGCGACCTTCCGGGCCACGGCCAGGTGCGAGCGGCGGAAAAGGGCCTGATCTGGGCGTTGCTCCATGAACCGGCGACGGCGCTGCCAGTCCTCGCAGACCTCGACGACGCCGACCTCGAGGGTCTGGCGTCGGCCCCGATCCTGGACGCGGCACGCGCGCTGCTCGATTGGCCGCCCGACAGTGTGCCAAAAACGCTGCTCGAGCGTCTAAGTGAAGGAGAGGCCTCGCTGGCGGCGGCGATCGCCGACGAGTCGACGCCGCCGGCGGCGGCGGCCGAATGCGGTATCGCGCTGAAGCGACGTCGCTTCGAGCGGGAGCGGGCGGCTGTGCAGGAAGAAATTGACCGACTGCAACAGCGCGGTGGCGAGGGCGACCTCGCGGAAATCGACACGCTGTGGCAGCGAAAGAAGGACCTCTTGCTACAGCTCGAGGCGTTGAATCAGTAATGGCGAAAAGTAGCCCGCGCGCGCTGGCATCCGGTGAGAGGGTAGAGACCTTAAGGAAGGAACCCCCGTTGTCCATCGAAGAAAAGTACGACGAAGTCCGGCAGCTCATCGCGATCGGCAAGGAGAAGGGCTACCTGTCGTACGACGAGGTCAACGAGCTCCTGCCGGCGGACATCACGTCATCCGACGAACTCGACGATCTGTTCAGCACGTTCGGCAACGCGGGCATCGAGGTCGTCGAATCGGAGCAGAAGTACCGCGAAGAGAAGATGCGCGACCGGAGGTCCGAGGGCAGCGAGGAACCCGAGCTGGACCTGACGCCGGGTGCCCTCGACAAGACGAACGATCCGGTTCGGATGTACCTGCGCGAAATGGGTACCGTGCCGCTGCTGACGCGAGAGGGCGAGGTCGAGATCGCGAAGCGCATCGAGCGGGGCAAGCTCGCGGTCATCAAGTCCATCTCACGGACCCCGACCATCGCGAAGGGCATCATCTACATGGGCGAACAGCTCAAGAACCGGGCGGTCACCGTCCGGGAGCTGGCCACGTTCCAGGACGAAGAGATCACCGACGAACGGATCGAGGCGCGCGCGCGCCAGGTGCTGAAGCAGATGGAGGCGGTCCGCAAGGCGCGCATCGACCTCCAGAAGCGCGAGGCCAGGCTCGCAGCCATCTCGAAGCGCGATCGGAAACGGTACCGTCGCTCCAAGTGGAAGATGATGCGCGCGCGGATCCTGCTGTCCGACCTCATTCGGCGCATCGATTTCACCGAAGCGGTCAAGCGCAGAATGATCGTTCAGATCAAGGAGTCGGTGGAGACCGTGCAGCGGATCCAACGCGAGCTGGACAGCGTCGGCCGGCAGATCATTCTGAAGAAGAAGCGTGGCCGCCTCAAGGAGGAGGACCGGAAGGCCTTGGCGCGCCGGCAGCGGGAGATTCGCGCCGCCCTCCGGGAGCTCACGAGGGAGCTCGAGAGCACGCCCGAGGAGCTTCACCGCACGTTGCACACGATCGCCCGCGGCGAGATGCAGGCCGAGCAGGCAAAGAAGGAACTGGTGGAAGCCAACCTGCGACTGGTCGTGTCGATTGCGAAGAAGTACACCAACCGTGGCCTGCAGTTCCTCGACCTGATCCAGGAAGGTAACATCGGGTTGATGAAGGCGGTGGACAAGTTCGAGTATCGCCGCGGCTACAAGTTTTCCACCTACGCAACCTGGTGGATCCGCCAGGCCATCACGCGCGCCATCGCCGATCAGGCGCGGACCATTCGCATCCCGGTCCACATGATCGAGACGATCAACAAGCTCATTCGCACCTCCCGCGCGCTCGTCCAGGAACTGGGCCGCGAGCCGACGTCGGAAGAGATCGCCAAGCGGATGGACATTCCGGTGTCCAAGGTGCGGAAGGTCCTGAAGATCGCCCAGGAACCGATCTCCCTCGAGACCCCGATCGGCGAGGAAGAAGATAGCCATCTGGGCGATTTCATCGAGGACCGACAGGTCGTCTCTCCCGCCGAGGCCGTGATCAACCTGAACCTCAAGGAGCAGACGGAGTCGGTCTTGCGTACGCTCACGCCGCGCGAGGAACGGGTCATCAAGATGCGCTTCGGCGTCGGCGACGGCAGCGAGCATACGCTGGAGGAAGTCGGCCAGAGCTTCGCCGTCACCCGCGAGCGAATCCGCCAGATCGAGGCCAAGGCGCTGAGAAAACTGCGGCATCCGTCGCGCAGTCGCAAGCTTCGAGCGTTCCTCGAAGGGCGCACGTGACCCGGATGCCAGCTGATACGAGGGCCCATAGCTCAGCGGTAGAGCCGCCGGCTCATAACCGGTCCGTCCCAGGTTCGAATCCTGGTGGGCCCACCATTGCCAAGAGGTTCAACGCGCGGTCGACTTCGACGTCGCGAACCTGACACAATACGAGAGGCTGGCGCGCACCCGCCGGCCGACGCCAACCGACGCTTACGATGATGAGAGCCACGATCCACGGCACGCCCCGCACCCTGTCCGGGTGGAACCGTGCCGACGCCAACCGATGCTGCCCGATCTCGAACGCTTGATCCGGCTGCAGAGTTTGCACACCACCGCCGACGACGCTCGGCGCCGCATCGCCACGATCCCCGCGCAAATCGACGCGCTCGACGCCCGACTGGACGAACAGCGCTCAGCACTCGACACGGCCAAGCAGCAGCTCGAGACCAATCAGGGCAGCCGCCGCGAACTCGAGAAGGAAGTGGCCGCCGTACAGAGTCGCCTCAGCAAGTTCAAGGAACAGCTGATGAGCGTGAAGACCAACAAGGAATACCAGGCGATGCAGAAGGAGATCGCCACCGCGGAGCACGAGGTGCAGTCGTTCGAGGAGCGGATTCTCGAAGCGATGCTCGAGAGCGATACGCTGGCCGCCGCCGTGAAGGACGCCGAGGCCTCCCTGGCGGCGGCCGAAGCCGACATCGAGGCCGAGCGGAAGACGATCGAACAGGAGCGCGGTACCTGCGAGGCCGCCGCCAAAAAGGCGCTCGACGCCCGGGAAGTCCTGGCGGGCGAGATTGCAGGGAAGATCCTTGGGCTGTTCGACCAGATCGTCGAGAAGCGGAACGGTGTCGCGGTCGTCGAGGCCAGGGATGGCCTCTGCAGCTCGTGCCACGTGCACCTCCGCCCGCAGGTACTCAACGACGTACGCCGCAACGATCGCCTGATTCAGTGCGAACACTGCGGCCGTATCCTCCACTTCGACGCCGCCGCTGGTGCCCAGCCGGCCGCGGACGCCTGATCGGCCGCCCACGCTCGCAGACCGTCACCCATGCTCGTGGCCTACATCGACGGCGGGTCCCGGGGTAATCCCGGACCGGCCGGCTACGGTGTCAGAATCGAGGAGCCGGACGGCGCGGTTCACGCCGAGCTGAGGGGCGCGCTGGGCACCGCGACCAACAACGTCGCCGAGTACCGCGGCCTCATCGCCGCGCTCACCTTCCTCGTCGACACCGGGCAGCGACAGGTGCTTGTCAGGTCGGATTCCCAGCTGCTGGTCCGCCAGATGCAGGGCAAGTACCGCGTCCGGCACCCGGGGCTGCAGCCACTGCACCAGGAGGCCAGCGCGCTGGTGCAGCAGCTCGAAGGGACCCGCTTCGAGCACGTCCCGCGCGCCTCGAACACCGAGGCCGACCGGCTCGCCAACCTGGCCATGGATGAAGCCGAGGCCGAGGCCTGACCCCAGTGACGATCATCGGGACCGGCCTCGACGCCACCGACATTCCCCGGATCGAGCGGGTCCTGGAGCGCTACGGTGAGAGGTTCTTGACGCGCATCTTCACGCCGGGTGAGATCGCCTACTGTCAGAAGCGACGGAACCCCGCGCCGCACCTCGCCGGGCGGTTCGCCGCGAAGGAGGCCGCCATGAAGGCGCTCGGCACCGGGCACTCGAGGGGCGTGCTCTGGCGTGACATCGAGGTCGTGCGGCACGGTGGACCGCCGCAACTGAAGTTTCACGGCGGCGCGGCCAGGCGGTTCGGGGAACTCGGTGCCGCCTCGAGCGTGCTGACCATCACGCACGCGGATGCGCTGGCCCTCGCACACGTCCTGCTCCTGGGCGGCTAGCCGCGGACCAGCGGCGGCGGCGTGCCGCCACGCGCGGGCGGCAGTGTCGGTTCGCCGCGCAAGCTCTTGTCGAATTCCGATCGGAAGAAGGCGTCCTTCGCGCCGCCGTCGATGATGTCCCACGGCAGCGCCGGGTCGAGGCTGCGATCCCGGAACACCCAGAACTCGGGGTCGACATCGGCTGTCTCGGCGGCGCGCCGCCAGTCACCCCCGTTCAGGGATGCCGCATCGATGACCGGGGCGACCCGTCGGTCACCCAGCGACAGCAGCGCCTGATAGAAGGCGTGGCGCTCCGACTTGATCGACGCGTGCACGTGGTCGAGTCCGGCCAGCAGTTCTCGCAGTCGCTTGGTCCGAGCCGCCACGATGGCCGGCGCCGTCATCGGCATCCATTGATAGCTCGTGCCGGGCTTCGGCACGAGCGGATTCACGCTGGCAATAATCCGGCCCGGGCGACCTCGGCGGCGGGCGTGGGTGAGCATCGCGTCTCGCAACCGGACCACCAGGTCTCGGATGGCCACCAGATCCGCATCGGTCTCGGTCGGCAGGCCGACCATGAAGTAGAGCTTCAGGTTCTCGACACCGGTCGAGAAGATCAACTCGGCTTTCTCGAGAATCTGCTCGTTCGAGATAACCTTGTTCACCACCTGGCGCAGACGATCGGATCCGGCTTCCGGGGCAATCGTGACCGTCCGCTCGCCGCTCCGGTACAGCAACTCGACGATCTGCGGCGTCAGGTCGTCGAGACGCAGTGACGCAAGACTGACCGTGTAGCCGAGCGCCAGCAGGCGCTCGAGAATCTCCTCGATGTCGGGATGGTCGCACGCCGCGATCGACACGAGCCCGGCTCGGCCCGCGTAGGGCTTGGCCTGCTCGGCCAGCGAGAGAATCCGCTCGGTGGCGAACGCGCGCACGGGCAGGTAGTTGTAGCCGGCCCAGCAGAACCGGCAGAGCTTCGCGCAGCCCCGCACGATCTCGACCAGGAACCGAGACCCGAACTCGGTGTGCGGTGTGAAGATCCGCGTGCAGGGTGGGTCGATCTCGTCGATCGTCTTGACCGCGGCCTTCGGGACGAACGGCTGCACGGCCGGCTCCAGCGCCTCGTGCGGTTCGGCCACGCCGTCGTCGCGATAGCGCACCCCATAGAGCGACGGCACGTAGAAACCAGGCTGGGTCGCCAGCTGCCGCAGCGCATCCCGACGGTCCATTGCCGCCACCGCCGAGACCAGGGGCGCGACCAGGGCTTCGCCCTCGCCCACCGACACGACGTCGACGAACGGCGCGAGCGGCTCGGGATTCAAGAACGTCACGGCGCCGCCCAAGACGACCAGCGGATGCCGATCGGTCCGCTCGCTCGCATAGATCGGCATGCCCGCGAGCCTCAGCATCGTCAGGATGTTCACGTAGTCCCATTCGAACGACACCGTGAAGGCCACGACGTCGAAGTCGGAGACCGGCATCTGGGTGTCGAGCGACAGGAGCGGCGCACGCGACGTCTGCAGGGCACGCAATTCCTGCTTGGGGGGCAGGAACACCCGCTCGCAGGCGACACCCGGCTCGCAATTGAACAGGTGGTGCACCGTCTGTACGCCGAGATTGGACATCCCGACGTGATAGGTGTTGGGAAAGGCCAGGACGACCCGGAGCCGGTCGCCGACCGACGGTCGACCACCTCCTCGCTCGAGATCGAGCTGGCGCTGCGCAGCTTCGCGCTGCTGCCAGAAGGACATGTCGCTCGGTCGCCCGGCCCGGACGATGCGGCCTACGCCTCCGACTGGCGACGCAGGAACGCCGGCACGTCGACCGGTACGGTGTCGTCCAGATCTAGCTCGACGTCAGCGAGCGCGCTGTCCCCCGCAGCCGGAGCCGTGGCCAGCGGGAAGTCGACCGCGGGCTGGCGCGCCAGCGAGAGCCGCGGCGCCGCGGCGGAGGGCTCCGCGTTCTCCTGGGTCCACGTCGAGTAGTGCTGCAGGTCGACCGGGGTCGAGCTCTGCTCCGCCGGCGTGTGCGCCTGCCGGTCGAATCCGGTCGCGATGACCGTGATCTTGACCTGCCCCTGCATGGTCGGATCGACGACGGCGCCGAAGATGATGTTCGCCTCGTCGTGCGCCGCCTCGTGAATGATCGACGAGGCTTCACTGACTTCGATCAGCGACAGATCGCCGCCGCCCGTGATGTTGATGATCACGCCGCGCGCGCCCTTGACCGACGCGTCCTCGAGCAACGGGCTCGAGATCGCCAGGTTCGCGGCGTCGCTGGCGCGCGACGCGCCTTCGCCGATACCGGTCCCCATGATGGCCATGCCCATGCCGGACATGATCGTCGTGACGTCGGCAAAGTCGAGATTGATCAAGCCGGGCACGAGGATCAGATCGGAGATGCCCTGGATGGCCTGGCGCAGCACGTCGTCGGCCGTCGCGAACGCATCCACCAACGACGTCTGGCGCTCGATCGTCGACAGCAGCCGCTCGTTGGGTATGGTGATGACCGAATCGACACACTCGCGAAGCTCCTCGAGTCCCTGCTCCGCTCTCGTGGCGCGCTTCTTCCCTTCGAACGCGAACGGCTTCGTGACCACGGCGATGGTCAGCGCACCCAACTCGCTGGCCAGGCTGGCAATGACCGGCGCCGCGCCGGTGCCCGTGCCGCCGCCCAACCCCGTCGTGACGAACACCATGTCGGCACCGTCGAGGGCCTGCAGCAACTTGTCCGTATCCTCCAACGCCGACTGCCGGCCGAGGTTCGGGTCGGCGCCGGCGCCAAGCCCCTTGGTGATCCTGGCGCCCAGTTGAATCTTGCTGGGCGCGGCGTTCCCCTTCAGCGCCTGAATATCGGTGTTGGCGACGATGAAGTCGACGCCCTGCAGGCCTGACTGCACCATCCGGTTCACGGCATTGCCACCGCCGCCCCCGACCCCGACCACGGAGATACGGGCACCAGCCCGGGCCGCTTCGTCGAGCGTGAGACGCAATGACGGGTCACCAGTAATCCGGTCAGTACCTGTCTGAGGAATGTTCACGTCGGTCATCTTCAGGCCTCCACCTCGCGAAGGACGGACACGCCGCCACATGGACTCGAGAATCTAGAAGAACTCCTTGAACAGGCCAAACAACCGGCCCGCGACGCGGCCGAGCGCACCGCTGCCCACCAGCCGTGTCGGTTCGCTCACATGGTTTCGATGGGCGTACATCACGAGCCCGACGGCGGTCGCGAACGCCGGGCTGTGGACGTGGTCGGCGAGTCCCCCGATCTCGCCAGGGCACCCCCGTCGGATCGGCAGGTCGAAGATCTGCTCCGCGATCTCAGCCGTGCCGTCAAGGGCCGCGCCACCGCCTGTCAGCACGATGCCAGAGTTCAGCGACTTCTCGTAGCCGGCGCGGCGGATTTCATCCCAGAGCAGGTGGAAGATCTCCTCGGCGCGTGGTTGGAGGATCTCGGACAGGATGCGGCGCGCCATGACCCGGGGCTGCCGTCCGCCGACGCTGACCACTTCCATCGTCTCGTCCTCGTCGACCATCGCCGACAAGGCGCAGCCACACCGACGCTTGATCTTTTCTGCGTCAGGAATCGGCGTGCGCAGGCCGACGGCGATGTCGTTCGTGAAGTGATCACCGCCGATCGCCACCACACCGGTGTGCCAGAGGCTGCCGCGCTCGAAAATGGCGAAGTCGGTCGTGCCCCCGCCGATGTCGACCAGGGCCACGCCCAGCTCCTTCTCGTCGTTCGTCAGGACCGATTCACTCGCCGCGAGTTGCTCGAGCACCGTGTCCAACACCGCCACGCCCGCGCGATTGACGCACGCCACGATGTTCTGCGTGGACGACGCGCTACCGGTGATGATGTGAACGTTAACCTCGAGGCGGGCGCCCGTTATGCCGACGGGGGCGCCGATGCCGTCCTGCTCATCCACGACGAAGTCCTGTGGCAGGACGTGCAGAATCTCGCGCCCACTCGGCAGGGCCACCGCCTTGGCCGCGTCGATGGCGCGCTGTACGTCCTCCCGCGAGATTTCCCGATGCTTGCCAGCCACCGCGACGACGCCCCGGCTGTTGAAGCCCTTGACGTGCGCACCCGACAACCCCAGGTGCACCGAGTCGATCTCGACACCCGCCGTCAACTCGGTTTCCTCGATCGCTTTCTTCACCGATTCGACCGCGGCTTCCAGGTTCACGACTACCCCGCGCCGGATACCGTGGGCCTCGGCCACGCCGATCCCGATGATGTCGAGGCTGCCGTCGTCCATCATCTCGCCGACGATGGCGGTGATCTTCGACGTGCCGACGTCAAGGCCGACGAGATATCGTTCTTTGCGTGCCACACATCCTCCGTACCGTGTGATCGAGGTCGTCAGGGCACGGCCGGAATCGGGTCATCCGATCCCACCGGCCGGACATACACTCGCTCTCCGAATCGCAAGTCGACGTAGTCGATCTCGGGAACGCGCTCGCGCAGGGCCTCGGCCATCTCGAGATACGCGTGAATCCGATCGGAGAATCCAACATTACCCAGGCGTAGCAGCGCACCGTCACCGTCGAGCAGCACAACGACGTCCGAGGCATCGGCCACATCGAACTGCGACACACGGCGCGCCAGGTCTGGCCTGGACTCGAGGTCCTCCATGAACCGGAGCGCCAGACGCGCCCGCACCGGATCGATGACGGACGGCCCGGTCTCGACGCGCTCGATCAAGCCATCGATGATCGGGAGATCGAAGTCGGCATACTGTGGTCCGTACTCGTCGATGACAGCGCCGCGCGCATCGACGAGATAGAGCTGCTCGTCGACTCGGCCGAACGCGATCGGCAGCCGCTCGGTCACCACGATGTCGATCGTCGATGGCATCACCTTGCGGAGCGACGCGTTCTTCACCCAGGGTGAGGTGATCAACCGGTCGCGCCAGGTCTCGAGCCGCGCCGTCAGAATGTTCTCGCCGCGTAGGTCGTCGACCAGCGCGAGCACTTCGCCGGTCGACAGCCGCGTGTGCCCGCGCACCTCGATCCGATCGATGGCCAGCGCCGACGCGTTCAGCACGAGGTCGGTCGCCCGGTAGAGCGCGTAGGCCACGAGCAGGAACACCACCACAGTGCGCCCGACGCGCAGGAGCCCGGCGCGCGTCGTCCGGCGTCGCTTCAACGGCTTGACGTGAGAGCGCCGGAAGCGCTTGTCCGCGGGTGCTCGAACGCCCATTAGCCCCCTGCTCCACGCTGGACGTCGCCTTGCGTGGCACGCCGCGCTTCCAGCTGTCGCAGAATCCCTCCGGCGACGTCGCCGATGGAGCCCGCGCCGAGCGTCACCACGAGATCGCCCGGCCGCACGAGCCGGACCACGGCGCCGGCGACATCATCGAGCGACTCGACCAGGTGCACGGCGTCCTGGCCGGAGCGGCGCACGGCCTCGGCAATCGCTTCGGCGGTCGCCCCGGAGATCGGGGGCTCGCCCGCTCCGTAGACCTCCGTCAGGATGACCTCGTCGGCACCCGCGAGGGCCCGCCCGAACTCCTCGAGCAACTGGTGGGTGCGGGTGTATCGGTGCGGCTGGAAGACGATGACCACTCGCCGGTCGAGACCAGCCCGCGCGGCCGACAGGACCGCCCGGATCTCGGTCGGGTGATGGCCGTAGTCGTCGACGATCATGACGTCGTCGACCTCGCCCCTGAGTTGAAACCGGCGCTCCACGCCGCGGAAATCCGACAGCGCGTCGGCGATCCGGTCGAATCCGACCCCGGCCTCCAACCCGACCGCGACCGCCGCCAGGGCGTTGCGCAGGTTGTGGTGGCCGGGCACCTGCAAGTGCAGCGTTCCCAGGAGCGACGACCGCGGCCCCCCGGCAGCCGCGGCGTGGACCTCGCAGGAGGATCCGAAGGGCCGCAACTGCACGTCGCGGCCGGCCACGTCGACGGCCCGGCCGTCGTCAAGACCGTACGCGAGCACACGCCGCGTCATCCGGGGGAGCAAGGTGCGCAGATGCTCGTCATCAGCGCACGCCACGATCGCACCGTAGAAGGGCACGGCATTGGCGAAGTCCACGAACGCCTCGCAGAGGCCATCGAAGGTGCCGTACTGCTCGAGATGCTCGTGGTCGACGTTCGTGATCACGGCGATCGAAGGCGACAGGCGGAGAAACGACCGGTCGCTTTCGTCGGCTTCAGCCACCATGTAGTTCCCACGGCCCAGCCGGGCGTTGCTGCCGAACGCACTCAGCCGCCCACCGATCACGGCGGTCGGATCGAGGTCGCCGCGCTCGAGCACGAGCGCGATCATCGACGTCGTCGACGTCTTGCCATGCGAGCCAGCTACCGCGATGCCGTAGCGCAACCGCATCAGCTCGGCCAGCATCTCGGCGCGTGGAATGACCGAGATGTGACGGCGTCGTGCCTCTACGACCTCGGGGTTGGCTTCGGTGACCGCCGACGAGGCGACGACCACGTCGGCATCGGCCACGAGCTGCGCGTCGTGGCCGACGTGCATCGCCACTCCGAGGGTGGTCAGTCGATCGGTGGCGGGCGAACGCTTCAGATCAGACCCGCTGACGGCGTAGCCGAGATTCACCAGCAACTCCGCGATTCCGCACATGCCGGAACCGCCGATGCCCACGAAATGAATCCGCCTGGTTCGGCCCAACATCGACTAGATCGCTCCGCTCAGATCGCCGCGCGTCGGTCCTCGATCACTCACGCTCGCACCAGGCGAAGCGCACGGTCGACGATCGTGCGCGCCGCCTCGGGATGCGCAAACTGCTTGATCGCACCGGCCATCCGCGTTCGCCGCGCCGGATCGCGCGCGAGCGCTCCAAGCCGCTCGGCCACGTCGGCCTGAAGGTCGCGCTGCGCCAGCAACTCCGTCGCCTCCGCGCCCGCGATCAACTCCGCATTTCGGCGCTGGTGGTCGTCGGTGGAGGTCGCGAGTGGCACCAGCACGCTCGCTCGACCCACCGCGGCCAACTCGGCAATCGTCGTCGCCCCGGCACGACACAGCACGATCTGCGCGGCTCGCATCTCGGGCGCGACCGGGTCCAGGAAGGCCTCGACGCGTGCTTCGACACCAGCCGCCGCGTAGGCCTGCCGGACGGCGTCGGCATCGGCGGGTCCGGCCTGATGCGTGATGACCAGCCGCGGGCGGATCGCCGCCAGCATCGACGCGGCGCCTCGCATCGCGTCGTTGACCGAGCGCGCACCCTGCGAGCCGCCGAGCACGAGCAGACGGCAGATTTCCGGCGGAGTGTCCTCCACCGTCGCCGCCTCCAGAAACTCCGGGCGCACCGGGTTGCCAGCGACGAACCCCTTGCTCCCGAAGGATGCCAGCGCCGCATCGAACGACACGGCGGCCGCGCGCACGAACGGCGCGAGCAGGCGGTTCGTCAAGCCGGGGACCGCGTTCTGCTCCAGGACCATGGTGGGAATACGCCGCAGTGCGGCCAGCAGGACGAGCGGACCCGAACTGTAGCCCCCGACGCCCACGACGAGATCCGGCCGTCGCCGCGAGATGACCCGCCACGCGTCCCAGGCGCTCAGCGGCAGCAGCGCCGCGGCCCGCACGGTCGCCGCCCAGGACCGCCCCTTAAGACCCGCACTGCGGATGAACTCGACTTCGAAGCCTGCGCGCGGCACCGCCTGCGCCTCCAATCCCCTTGACGTTCCGACGAACACGATCGACACACCGGGGCACTGTCGCACCAACTCCCGGGCTACTGCGATGCCAGGGAACACGTGCCCGCCCGTGCCTCCGCCGCCGATCAACACGCTGAGGTCGCCCGTTGTGGACATCCCCTCGCCCGGCCGGTCGATCCGGCCTCCTCATGCCTCACGCCTCCGCCGACGCATGCTGCGACACGTTCAGCAAAATCCCCATCCCCACCAGGCTGCTCAAGAGCGACGAGCCTCCGGCACTCACGAACGGCAGCGGAATGCCCTTGGTCGGCAACAAGCCGAGCACGACGCTGATGTTGACGAAGGCCTGCAGCGTCAACATCGTGGTCAGACCCAAGGCCATGAAGGCGCCGAAGCGGTCCGGCGCGCGCAGCGAGACGCGCAGGCCGCGCCACGCGATCACGCAGAAGCACAGCAGCACGGCTGTTGCTCCGAGCAGTCCGGTTTCCTCCGCGATGACGGCATAGATGAAGTCGGTGTGGGGCTCCGGCAGGAAGAACAGCTTCTGCACGCCGCCCATGAGCCCGCGGCCGGTCACGCCGCCCGTACCGACGGCGATCAACGACTGGATCACTTGGAATCCGTCGCCCAGCGGATCCTCCCACGGGTTCATGAACGTGAGCAGACGGCGCCGACGGTAATCGGCACTGATCACGACCGTGTACAGCACCGGGAGCATGACGAGCGCCCCGCCGAGCAGGTAGCGATACGTGAGGCCAGCCGCGAAGACCATGACTCCGACGATGAGGCCCACAGCGAGCGCGGTGCCAAAGTCGGGCTCGAGCAGAATCAAGCCGCAGACAACGGTAACCACGATGGCGATGGGCGTGATCGCGTAGCCGATCTCGTTGATCCGGTCCATGCGCCGTTCCAGGATCGCGGCGCAGAACAAGATCACGGCAAGTTTTGCCAGTTCGGAGGGCTGCACGCCGATGCCGCCAAGTGAGAACCATCGTCGCGTGCCATTGATGGGTGGGGAGAACAGCACCGCGATGAGGAGCACGACGGCGACGAGGATCGCGGTCCAGATCACGGTCGGCTGGCGGTAGATACGGTAGTCGAGCCGCATCATCACCGCGAGTCCGAACACCCCGGCGATCGCCCAGGTCACCTGCTTGAAGAGGAAGAAGTACGGCTGCTCGTAGCGCTCCATGGCGAGCACGGCCGAGGCACTGTAGACCATGACGACGCTGGCTCCCACGAGGAGCAGCGTGGCCAGGAAAAGAAGCTTGTCCGACTTCAGCTTTCGCGCCATACTTCCGCTTCCCGCTCACCGGCCGAAGCCTAAAGCTTTGGTCGGTTCAGCCCGAAAAATGGGCTGCGACCGTTCGTGAGCAGTCAATAGTCATCAGTCAGACCGGGGGCAGAGACACCGACTTCGCAGACCGGGGCAGCCTGCGTTCCCAGCAGCCAGCTCTCCACCGCCGCAGTCCGACTGATGACTACTCACTGCTCACGCACCTCCGTGACACTTCCCGCCAAGCGTTCGACTTCCTCCTTGAACCGCCGGCCCCGCTCCGCGTAGTCGTGGAACATGTCGAAGCTCGCGCAGGCCGGCGCCAGCAACACCGTGCCGTGCGGGGCCGCCAACGTGAACCCGATCCGCACGGCGGTGGCCATCGAGTCGGCCTCGTGTACCGGCACGGTACCGCCGAGCGCCTCGACGATCTGCGGTCGTGATTCGCCGATCGCGACCACCGCGTTGGCGCGACCGGCCAGCGCCGTCCGCAAGCTTCGCCAGTCCCCACCCTTGAATCGGCCGCCGACGATCGGCACGACGCCAGCATCGAAACTTTCGATGGCGTAGCGGGCCGCGTCGAGATTGGTCGCCTTGGAGTCGTTGACGAACTGCACGCCGCCGACGCGACAGACCGGTTCGAGCACGTGCTCCAGCCCCTCGAACGTCGACACCGCGCGCGTCATCGAGTCGGGCATCACACCGGCGATCACGCCCACCGCGACCGCGGCCAGGACGTCCTGAAGCAGATGCCGGCCCGGCACCCGGACCGCGGACCGCGGCACGAGCGGCGCCGACGACGACGGCGTCCGGCGCGTGATGACGTCGTCGACGAGCGTGATGCCGTCGGAAATCGGCGCCTCGAGCGCGAACGACAGGCGGCGCGCCTGGCTCGCGCGCGCCATGGCCAGGACCTGCGGGTCGTCGGCATTGACGACGACCCAATCAGTGGCCTCCTGGTTCGCCAGGATGCGCGCCTTGGCGGTGGCATATCGCTCGACCGTCTCGTGCCGGTCGAGGTGATCGGGTGAGAGGTTGAGGAGCACGGCAATCCACGGATGAAACCGCTCCGTCAACTCGAGTTGAAAACTGCTCGCCTCCACGACGTGGATCACCTCGGGTGTCGACGCATCGACCTGGGCACTCAACGCCGGACCGAGGTTGCCGCCGACAAGGGTCGAGAACCCCGACGCATCGAGGAGTCGGCCGACCAGAACACTCGTCGTCGACTTGCCTTTCGTGCCCGTCACGGCCACGACACGCCCACGCAGCCAGCGCGACGCTAGCTCCAACTCGCCGATCACCGGGACGCCCGCCTCACGGGCCGCCCGCACCGCCGACTGCTCCGGGGAGACGCCGGGGCTGAGGACGATCAGGTCTGCGCTGACGAACGTCTCCGGTCGGTGCTCGCCGAACTCGTAGCTCACGCGAGAGGACGCCGGCGAGGGCATCGCGGTCGCGCGCACGTCTGTGACCACGACCTCCGCGCCGCGCCCCGCGAGCAGGTCGGCCGCCGCCAGTCCGCTGCGTCCTGCGCCGACGACGACCACTCGCCGTCCGTCGACCGTGAACTCCGCGTTGGCGCCGGACGCCACCCTGTCTCCCATCTGCATGCCGTCTATCGCAGTTTCAATGTCGCCAGACTGAAGAGCGCGAACACCACCGACACGATCAGGAAACGGCTGATGATCTTCGGCTCGCTCCACCCGCTGAGTTCGAAGTGGTGATGGAGCGGCGCCATCTTGAAGACCCGCCGTCCGGTGAGGCGGAATGAGGCGACCTGAATGATCACGGAGAGCGCCTCGATGACGAACACACCGCCGACCAGCGGAAGGAGGAGTTCCTGCTTGATCAACACGGCGACGGTGCCCAGGGCACCGCCCAACCCGAGCGACCCAACGTCGCCCATGAAGATGTCGGCCGGATAGGAGTTGTACCAAAGGAACCCGAGGCTCGCGCCGACCAGCGATCCGCAGAAGATCGTCAGCTCGGCCGCCGGGGAGAACCTGACCAACAGCAGGTGCTCCGCGAGCACCCGGTGCCCGGTGACGTACGCCAGGCCGGTAAACGCCACGGCGGCCACGGTGAACGTTCCGATCGCCAGGCCGTCCAGGCCATCGGTCAGGTTGACGGCGTTCGACGCGCCCACCAGGACCAGCACGGCGAACGGCACGTACAGCCAGCCGAGATCGGGGATCACGCCCTTGAAGAACGGAAAGATCAGGCGCGTGTTGTAGAGGTTCTGGTCGGCCAGCATCAGCAGCGTGACGCCGACTCCCACCGCCACACCGACCTGCGCGGCCAGCTTGTAGCGCGGCCGCAACCCATGGTGGGTCTTCCTCACCAGCTTCAGATAGTCGTCGACGAATCCGATCGAGCCGAACGCGACGGTCGACAGCACCGCGGTCCAGATATACGCGTTCGTGAGGTCCGCCCAAAGCAGCGTCGGGGCGAGGGCGGCGGTCAGGATCAGGAGCCCCCCCATCGTCGGCGTGCCCGCCTTGGGACGATGCGCCGCCGGCCCCTCGGCGCGGATGATCTGACCGATCTGGGCTTCGCGCAGCTTCCGGATCATCCAAGGGCCGAGAATGAGGCTGATGGCCAGCGCGGTCAGGCTCGCCGCGGCCGTGCGGAATGTGATGTATCGGGTCACGTTCAGCACCGAGAGCTGTGTATGGAACGGATACAGCACGTGATACAGCATCACGCCAGCTCCGATCTCAGGTGCTCGACGACCCGATCGGTCTCGACACCCCGCGATCCCTTGACCAGCACGAGGTCGCCGCCTTCCAGGCGCGACGCCACGACGGGACCGGCCTCGGCGCTGGTCTCGACGTGCCACGCGGCGCCCGAGTCGAGCCCGGCCTCGACCGCGCCGTCGCACAGCCCCTGGGCGTTCTCGCCGCCGACCGAGATGAGGAGATCGACGCCGCAGCCAGCGGCCAGGCGCCCACACTCCCGATGCAGCGCGCGGCTGCGGGGGCCCAACTCGAGCATCTCGCCCAGGACCGCGACCCGTCGCCGGCAGTGGCGCTCGGTTCGAAGTAGTTCCAGCGCCGCGGCCAACGCCGACGGGCTCGAGTTGTACGAGTCGTCGACGACGACAATGTTGTCGCGCAGCCGGACCACCTCGCCACGGTGGGCGACCGGCACCAGGCTCGCGGCCAGAGCGCGCACGGTCTCCAGGGGAATCTGAAACTCGAGCGCCACCGCCACCGCGGCCAGCACATTGGCCAGCTGCGCCTGTCCGATCAGCGGCACCCGCAGTGCCGCCGGCCCGTGACTGGTGGACAGCGTGGCGGCGGTCCCGTCCAGGCCACGGTCACGCACCTCCGTGGCCCGAACGTCGGCGGGCTGGCGGATCCCGAACGTGACGATGCGCCCGGGGAACCGCCTGGCGCGCGCCATGACGCGGGCGTCGTCGGCATTTGCGATCAACACGCCGTCCGACGTGGCGCCGTGCATGATCTCGGCCTTGGCGTCGGCCACCTGATCGACCGTCCCGAAGAACCCGAGGTGCGCATCACCCACGTTGATCCACATCCGGACATCGGGCTCGGCAACGCTGACGAGCCGCGCGATCTCACCCGCGTGGTTCATCCCGAGTTCCATGACCGCGACATCGGGGCGCTCCAGGAGCGCCATCAGCGAGAGCGGCAGCCCGATGTGGTTGTTCAGGTTGCCTCGGTTCCGGACCACGCGGAACTGCGCCGCCAACAGGGCCGCCACGATCTCCTTGGTCGACGTCTTGCCCGCGCTGCCGGTGATCGCCACGACCCGGGCGCCCGAGGCGCGGCGGACGTGCCGGGCCAGGGCCTGCAGGGCGTTCACGGTGTCGTGCACGACGAGGACGACCGTCCGGTCAGGGGTCACCGCCGGAATTCTCGCGCGGTCGCTCACCACGACCCCCCGAGCCCCGCGCTCGACCGCTCGGTCCACAAAATCATGCCCATCGAAGCGCTCACCCCGAACCGCGAAGAACAGATCTCCTTCATCCAACGTCCGTGTATCGATCGACACCGGCCCCAGCGGCTCGGCTCCCTGCCCGGCAACCAGCGCCCCGTCGAGCGCGCCGGCTATTTCCTCGGCGGTCAACCGCCACTGCGGCTGGTTCGCCACGACTCCCTTCACGACACCGGCGAACTGCTACGCCGCCGCGCCAACGCGGCCCGCGCCACCTCGGCGTCGTCGAACTCCACCGTTCCGTTCGCCATCACCTGAGATCGTTCGTGGCCCCTGCCCGCAACGATCACCACGTCGCCGCCCCGGGCCTCCCGCACCGCATGGTCGATCGCTTCACCACGGTCGACGAACGTCAGATACGGCGTCGGCTCACCGGTCGGGCGGACAGGCGCCAGCACTCCGCCGGACTCGTCGCGCCGGGGCTCGATCCCTCCGACGATCTCGTCGATGATGGCCTGCGGACCCTCCGAACGCGGGTTGTCGGAGGTCACGACGACGAGGTCGCTCAAACGCGCCGCCACGGCGCCCATGAGCGGCCGCTTGGAGCGGTCGCGGTCGCCCCCACATCCGAAAACGGTGATGAGCCGGCCAAGGGCCAGCGGCCGGGCCGCATCGAGCAGCATGCGCAGCGCGTCGTCCGTGTGCGCGAAATCGACGACGACCGTGACGTCGTCCGCCTCGCCCGACACCGTCTCGAAACGCCCGGGCACGGCCTCGACGGCGGCGACGCCGGCCTCGATGGCGCTGAAGGGCACATCGAGTGCGACGCCTGCGGCGACCGCCGCGAGAATATTGAAGGTGTTGCCTTCCCCGATCAGCTCCGACCGCACCTGCAACCCACCGCGCGGCGTGCGCACGTCGAATCGCTGACCGGTCAACGACGCCTCGATCTCGCCCGGGGTCACGTCGGCGTCGGCCCGGCAGGCGTAGGTGACTGGCCGCTCCACTGTCCGCGCCAGGGTCGCCCCGCGTGGGTCGTCGACGTTGACGATCGCCGGCCGGCCCTTGGGCAGCATCTCGAACAGCCGCTGCTTCGCCTCGAAGTAGCGGTTCATGTCGCCGTGAAAATCCAGGTGGTCGCGCGTCAGGTTCGTGAAGACCGCCGTCGCGAACCGCGTTTGGTCCACCCGGTGCAGCGCGAGCGCGTGTGAGGACGCCTCCATGACGCACGCGCCGGCACCTCCGTCGACCATCGCGCGAAGCATCGACTGGATGTCGCTCGCCTCGGGTGTGGTCAGCGACGCCGGCTGATGGCTCGACCCGATCTGGTGGCCGATGGTGCCAATGCGTCCGCACCGTACGCCGGCGGACTCGAAGATGCTCTGAATCAGGTACGCCGTGGTCGTCTTGCCGTTCGTGCCGGTGACCGCGATCACGGGCAGGTGGTGGCTCGGGTGCTCGAAGAATTCGACCGAGAGCGCCGCCAACGCGCGCCGCGCGTCGCGCACCTGCACCCAGGGCAGGCGGGTGCCCTGGTCGGTCGCAGACTCGGACACGATGCAGACCGCCCCCGCACGCTCGGCGTCGCCAGCGAACGTCGAGCCGTCGACCCGCTCGCCGCGAAGCCCGACGAAGACGGCACCCGGTGCGGCCCGGGTCGAGTCGTACGCGATGGATGTCACGGGCGCCGCCAGGGCCGCGTCGTCGCCGCGGTCAGCGCTCAGGGCTTCGCCCAGCGATGCGTGCGTGCGCGCGAGCAGTTCGCTGAGCGTCATGGATCGAGCTCGCCGTCCTTCGTCAGAGCCGGCCGCCGCGACAACTGCAGGACGCTCGTCATCCCTGATTCGATGGCATCACCCGCTCCCGGCTGCTGCGCCACGACGACCCCGTTGCCGTGCAGCCTGGCGACCATGTTCAGGGGCGCCAGAGCACGCAACGCCTGCCGGGCGCTGAGGCCGCTGAGGTCGGGCATCGTCGACGGCCCCTGGTCGACACTAGTAAGTGACGTGAGGATCGTCCTCGCGGCCGGCGCCACGACGGACGGAAGCGGATCGCCTCGGCGGCGCACGAGAATCGGCGAAGTTGACCGAATCGACGGGGGCACGCCGCGATGCCGCAAGGCACTCTCGGCCACCCGCTTGAACACCGGCCCCGCGACCGCGCCGCCGGTGTACTCCTCGCCGTGCGGCGCGTTGATCACGACCAGCACGGTGAAGACCGGGGCGCGCGACGGCACGAAGCCGACGAACGACGCGTTGTACTCGCTCTTCGAATACGCGCCATCGACCACCTTTCCCGATGTGCCGGTCTTGCCGGCGACGGAATAGCCAGGAATCGCAACGCGCCGCGCCGTCCCGCGCTTGACGACGTCTTCCATGAAGGTCGTGATGGTCGCCGCCGTCTCCGCCGTCACGGCTCGGCCGATCAAGCGCGGCGTCACGGCGATGCGCTGGCCGTCCTGACGCAGCGCCCGCACGATCCGCGGCTCGATCAACTCGCCGCCGTTGGCGATCACGCTGGCGGCGGCCACCATCTGGAGCGGCGTCACGGCGACCTGATAGCCCATTGCCACGGACGCCAGGGCGCTGTCGTTCAGGCTCGCTGGATCCCACACGATGCCGGCGCTCTCGCCGCGAAAGTCAGGCGACAGCGTCCTGCCGAACCCGAACCGCTCGACGTAATCGCCCATGAGCCCGGGGCCGACCTGCAGCGCCACCTTGATCGCGCCGACGTTGCTCGACTTGACGATCACGTCGGCAAACGACAGCGTGTCGTAGCGAACAAAGTCGTCGATTCGGCGTGACCCGAAGCGGATCATCCCGGCGCTTACGTCGATCGGATCGTCAGGCTCGACGACACGCTCCTGCAGCGCCGCCGAGGCCGTCACGATCTTGAAGGTCGACCCCGGCTCGTAGACCTCCTGAATGGCACGATTCCGTCGGGTGTCCGCCGTCGAGGCCACGAAGTCGTTCGGATTGAACGTCGGCTCGTTGGCGAGCGCCAGCATCTCGCCGGTGAACGGGTCGAGAATGATGATCGTGCCGCCGTCGGCGTCGTGCAGCTCCACCGCGGCGCGCAATTCGCGCTCGACGATGTGCTGGAGGTACCCGTCGATCGTCAGTTCGAGCGTGGCGCCGCGGGTGGGCGGGCGATCCAGCCGGCTGAACGCGCGCCGGCGCGCGTCAGTCTGAATCAGGATCTGGCCGGGCCGGCCTCGAATCTGCTCGTCGTAGGTCGATTCGATACCGTGCAGCCCCTGATTGTCGATGCCGACGTAGCCGAGCACGTGGGCGGCCAGTTCGCGGTTCGGGTAGAACCGACGATGCTCTTTCAGGAAGCCGACGCCATCGAGGCCGAGCTCGGCGACCCGCGCCGCCTCGCGAGGCGACACCTGGCGGCGCACGTAGGCGAAGGCCCGGTCGCCGCGCAGGCGCTCGATCAGCCGGTCACGAAACGCCTCGGAGCATTCCTCCAACGCCTCGCACAACAGGCGGCCGATCCGCTCTGGCTCGCTGATCTCCGCCGGCACGGCGTAGATCGAATCGGCGTCGACACTGACGGCCAGGACGCTACCGTGGCGGTCAAGGACCTCTCCGCGCTTGGCTGGCGTCGCAATCGTGCGCAGTTGCTGCCGCTCCGCGCGCGCCACCATGTCGTCGTGCTGCCAGACCTGCAGGAAGAGCAGGCGGGTCTCGATGCCGGCGGTCCAGAGCGCCAGGCCCACCGCCACCACCAGGACGCGGCGCCGCATCGTCTGACGCCAGGCGAGGCCCGCCGCCACGCGCCGACCCTCGGCCGCGTCGAGGTGCGCGAACAGGCCGCCGGACGCACGCGCCGCCCGGCGCTTTCGGTTCTTGCGTGGTCCCCGTTCGGCCAATAAGCTCCCCGGTTAACGCGCTGCCACGACCCCGCGCCCCGCCGGCGAAGCCGGCGTGACGCGCTCGATGATCACTGCTTCCTCCTGGCTGGGAGCCACCAGGTTCAGCCTCTCCGTCGCGATCTGCTCGATCCGCTTGGGCGACCGCAGCGTTTCGATCTCCAGCCGCAGATGCCGGTTGATCTCCTCCTCCTCGGCGCGCTCTTGCTGCATCTGCTCGACCCGGTAGCCGTGGCGGAGCAACTCGAAGTGCTGCCACGCGGAGAACAGCAGAACCGCAACCAGCAGCCCACTCACGCCGAGCGACCGCCACAGTTCACGCTGCCGCGTCTCGTCGACCTCACGGACGATCGACCGATTGCTCACACCCTTCTTGACCGCGTAGTCGGTTCGCCGAGGGCTCATGCGATGCGCTCCGCCGCTCGAAGCTTGGCGCTCCGGGCTCTGGGATTCCGTTCGCGCTCGTCGTCACTCGCCACGAGCGGGCGCTTGGTCAGAATGCGGATGGTGGCCTCGTGGCCACCTCCGAGCGCGCGGAACGTCTGTTTGACGATCCGGTCCTCCAGTGAGTGGAACGACACCACGACCACGCGCGCATTGGCGGCCAAGCGCCGGCAGATCATCTCGAGGGCCGCCGCCAGGCCGTCCAGTTCCTGATTCACCCAGATGCGGATCGCCTGGAATGTGCGAGTCGCTGGATCGATCCGACGCCACCCGCGGTTGGGCATCGCGCGTCGGACGATGGCGGCCAGTTGGCCGGTCGTCTCAACGGGCGAATCGCGCCGGGTCGCAACGATCGCGCGGGCGATCCGGCGCGAGTGGCGCTCCTCGCCATAGCGGAAGATCGCGTCGGCGAGCTCGGTTTCCGATGTCTCGCGAATCAATTCCGCCGCCGTGGCACCCGCCGACTGGTCCATCCGCATGTCGAGCGGCTCGTCCCGCTTGAAGCTGAACCCCCGCCCGTCACCGCCCAATTGCATCGACGACACGCCGAGATCGGCGATGGCCCCGTCGATGCTCGCGATGCCTCGAGCATCGAGCACCGCGTCGAGCTGGTGGAAGTTGGCGTGAACGAGATCGACCCGGCCCCGCCACTCGGCCAACGACTCGGCCGCGCACGCCAGTGCGTGCCGGTCGCGGTCGAGCCCCACGAGACGCGTCGCGCCACCAGCCATGAGCGCTCGCGCATGCCCACCCGCACCAACCGTGCAGTCGACGAACAGACCTCCCCGCTCCGGCGCCATGTAGCTCATCGCCTCCGCGCTCAACACTGGAACGTGCGGCACCTCGGCCATCAGATTCCGAACTCCGCAAGGGCGCGCGCATCGTCGTCGGAGAAGGGCTCGCGCTGCAGCTTCGCGACGAAGCGGTCGTGATTCCAGATCTCGAGGTAGTCGTACTGCCCGAAGACGTCGACCTCGCCGGTCATCGACGCGGAGTCGCGAAGCCGGGGATGGATCGACACCCGTCCCTGCCGGTCGAACTCGGCGGGCTGTCCGAAGTAGTTGACGCGGTCGAAAAACCTGACCCGGGACGGATGGGTGGACGGCACCTGGGCCAGCTTGGCCTCGATCGCCTCCCACACCGGCAGCGGATAGATACGGACAGATTCGCCCGAGACGCTGGTCAGGAACAGATCGGCGCCGTGGCGCTTCTCCATCCAGACCCGAAAGGCAGACGGGATCTTGAGTCTGCCTTTGTCATCTATCTTCGCCGAGAAATTTCCTCTAAGCACCCAGTAACTCCACAGAACTCCACAGAAATCCACCGCAATCGTAGGAAACGCGCCGGAAACTGTCAACACCTAAAATCTGATAGCTCAACGACTTACGATAAATATTCGCCTATGATGGCGCTCGAGGCGAAAATTCGGCCAATCCAGGGCGCCGTGTTACCATCGGCCACCTCGTCGGGCCTTATCCGACGCCAGGAATTGCGCCCGACATCGGCCCACGCGGGACCTCCCGCCCCGACTCTCGAATGCTGCGCGCGGCCCTTATCGGCTTCCCCTCGGTCGGCAAGACGACGCTCTTCCAGTTGATGACGAGCTCGGCCGACGTGCGCGATGGGTCGTGGCGGACCGAAGCGCACGTGGGCGTCGCGCGGGTGCCCGAGCCCAGGCTCGACCGGCTCGTTGAACTCGTCCAGCCGAAGAAGCGGGTGCCGGCGACGGTGGAGTTGGCCGAGATGGCCGGCCACGGCGGAACCCGATCGCTCCTGGACATCGCCGCGTTCCGGGACGCCGACGCACTCCTCCACGTAGTGCGGTGGTTCCGTGACGAACGGGTGCCGCACGCATCCGGCAATGTCGACTCGGAGCGCGACGCGCGCACGATGGAGGAGGAGCTGATCCTGGCCGATCTCGGGGTGGCCGAACGCCGGCTCGAGCGACTCGACCAGGATCTGAAGAAACGACCCGACGACGGCCTCCGCGCCGAACAGGCCGTCCTCACGGAGTGCCAGGCAGCGCTCGAAGCCGGTACTCCCCTACGCCGGCTCAGCCTCGACGCCCCGGCGGCCAAGCGTCTCCTCGGCTTTCAGTTCCTCTCGGCGAAGCCCCTGCTCGTCGTGAACAATCTTGACGAAGACGACCTGCCCGACGGCCTCGCCGGTGCGGCATCCGCGCTCGAGACGGTCCTGGCGGACGCCGGGGCCCAGGCCGTGGGCGTCTGCGCGAAGATCGAACTGGAGATCGCGCAACTGGACGAAGAGGCGGCGTCGGCCTTTTCTGCCGACCTCGGCCTCGCCGAATCTGGCCTCGACCGCATCATCCGGGCCAGCTACGAACTGCTGGGCTACATCTCGTTCTTCACGGTCGGGGAACAGGAATGTCGCGCGTGGACCGTGCCACGCGGCACCGTGGCGCAGGACGCGGCCGGCGAGATCCACACCGACCTCTCCCGAGGCTTCATCCGCGCCGAGGTTGTGCCCTTCACCGACTTCATCGAACACGGCTCACTGGCGGCGTGCCGAGAACACGGTCGCATGCGCCTCGAAGGCAAGGACTACGTCGTGCGCGACGGCGACATCATCACCTACCGCTTCGCGACGTGATAGCATCGCGTGGTGCGCGCGCTGATCACGGGCGGAGCGGGATTCATCGGATCGCACCTCGCGGAAGCGCTGCTCGACGCAGGCCATGGCGTCGAAGTCATCGACAACCTCTCCACCGGATCGATCGACAACATCGAACACCTCAAAGGTCGAGACCAGTTTCAGTACACGATCGACTCGGTCACGAACGAGCCACTGCTCGCCGAACAGATCGACCGGTGTGACGTCGTCTTCCATCTGGCGGCCGCGGTCGGAGTCAAGCTGATCGTCGAAGCGCCGGTTCACACGATCGAAACCAACGTGCATGGCACGGAAGTCGTGCTGACGCTGGCCAACAAGAAGAAGAAGCTCGTGGTCGTCGCCTCGACATCGGAGGTGTACGGCAAGTCGACCGAGATTCCCTTCAAGGAAGATGCCGACCTCAGGCTGGGAGCCACCTGGAAGCACCGCTGGGCCTACGCCTGCAGCAAGGCGATCGACGAGTTCCTCGCGTTGGCGTACTGGAAGGAGAAGAAACTTCCGGTCATCGTCGTCCGGCTGTTCAATACCGTCGGGCCGCGGCAGACCGGCCAGTACGGCATGGTGTTACCGACCTTCGTTCGGCAGGCCCTCGCCGGACAGCCGATCACGGTGTTCGGCGACGGGTCACAGTCCCGCAGCTTCACCTACGTTGGCGACGTCGTGGACGCGCTGATGCGGCTGACCGCAGAGCCGAAGGCGGTGGGCGAAGTGTTCAATATCGGCAACGGCGAGGAGATTTCCATTCTCGCGCTGGCCGAGCAGATCAAAGCGATGACACGGAGCCCGTCCAACATCGTGAAGATCCCGTACGACCAGGCGTACGAAGCCGGGTTCGAGGACATGCCGCGACGCGTGCCCGACATCACGAAGCTCCAGACGCTGACGGGGTACGAGCCGAAGGTTCAGCTGCCCGAGATCCTCACTCGCGTGATCGATCACTTCCAGAAACAGTAGACCTCTTCGCGCACAGCGGGGGTTCGGGGTGAAGCCCCGAACTAGAAATGACGCGCGTTGCTGGCGGGATGAGGCCGTCGTATACTGCTGGCAAGACGATTCAGATGCGGACCGTTCGTGCCCAGGCACCAGTGATTCTCACCCTGGCCCTCGCCGTCCTGCCGACGGTCAGCGCCGGCGCGCAGGAAATCGCGCTCAGCCTCGACGAGGGCCGAGTCTCGCTCGTCGCTCGCGACGCGTCGGTCGGAGAGGTGCTGGCGGAATGGGCCCGGCTGGGCGATACGCTCGTCCTCAACGCCGACAAGCTCGCGAACGAGCGGATCACCTTGACCCTGGAGCAGGTCCCCGAGGCGCGAGCACTGGAAACGCTGCTGCGCGCCGCAACCGGCTATGTGGCCGCGCCGCGCCGCGCGGGTGCTGACGGCGCCTCACGATTCGATCGGATCCTGATCTTCGTCTCGGAGCCCGCGCCTGCAGGAGCCAGCGCGCCACCGACGCCGAATCCATCGCCGATCACGCGGCAGGTGCCGTCGACCAGCGCGATCCGACCTCCAGGGGGCCAGCCCGCCGGGGGCCCGCCGGGGGTACAAATACCTCAACTCGTGCCGCCGCAGACGCCGCCACCCAATCGACCCGAGTAGGGCGGTTTCGGCTCCACCTCCGACATGGACCTCCTGGCACGCGTCAACGAAGCGATGACGAACGCGATGCGGCAGCGCGATCAGGCGACGCTCGGCCCGTTGCGGATGCTGAAGACCGCCCTGGTCAACCGTCGCGTCGAGCTAGGCCGGGAGCCCTCCGAGGCTGAAGCCCAGAAGGTCGCCGCGACGCTGGCCAAGCAACGGCGGGACTCCATCGAACAGTTCGAGAAGGCCGGCCGAACCGAACTCGTCGCGCAGGAACAGGCCGAACTGGCGCTGCTGGAATCCTACCTGCCTCCGCCTATGGACGAGGCCGAGGTGATGCGCGCGGTGGAGGCGGCGATCGCCGAAATCGGCGCGACGTCGCCCCGAGACATCGGGCGGGTCATGAAACAGGTGATGGCACAGCTCGCCGGGCGGACCGTCGACGGCGCCGCCGTCAGCGTGCTCGTGAAGCAGAAGCTGACAAAGTAAGAAGGCCGCGAACGTTCCGGTTCAACTCGCTCGGTAGCCCTCGAGATCGAGCAACGCCTGTTTTACCGCAGCTCCGCCCACATATCCGCCCAGCTGGCCGCCGGCGCGAACGACGCGATGGCAGGGGATGACGATCGGCACCGGATTCCTCCCCAGCGCGGTCCCCACAGCCCGCCCGGCACCCGGCCGACCGAGCCGTCGAGCCAGCGACCCGTAGCTGATCGCCAGGCCGAACGGAACCGCGTGGGCCAGCCGCAGCACCCGGCCGGTGAACGGTGTCAGACCTCTGAGGTCGGTCGGCACGGAGAACGTCCGGGTTCGACCGGCGAAGTAGGCCGTGAACTCGCTGCGGACCTCGTTCAACGCCGTGTCGTCACGCCAGACCTCCGGCGCGCGCTGGGCAAGACGCCGCCGGTAGTCGCTGTCCCGTCGGACACCGAACGCGACGTCACACAGACCCCGATCGGACATCCCGAAGAAGATCTGGCCTACGGGTGATCGCCACGAACTGAAGTGGACCGGCGGCTGACCGATCCGCTCGAACCCGATGCGCAGGCGCTGGCGGGCCGCGGCGAGGTCAGCCTGTGTGACCAGTGCTTCGGTCCGCGTGCCGACCTCGTCGAGCGCCTCGACCGCCCGCTCCACCTCGGGCCAGACGCCGGCACAGCGTCCACAGCTGCGCGCATGGCGAGCCGCGAGACCTCGCGTCCGACGGTCGGCGTCGCCAACCAATGCCGCCTCGACGGCGGTCGCGAACGTTGCGCAGGCTGTGGTCAGCCTCGTGGTCATGGTTGTTCTCCCCTCGGCGTCAGCGCGCGTCTGACGCGCTTGGCGGCCTGATAGACATGGGCTCTGGCTGCAGTGGCGGTGCACCCGAGTGACGCGCCGATGTCGGCGTACGACCGGCCCTGCAGATTCCGTTGCAGAAACGCCGACCGCTGACGTCGCGACAGCGTCTGGACGACGCGCCGGAGCGCGAGCGTGGCCGCCGCGTCGGGCTGCGCGGTCGATCCGAACCACGCTTCGAAATCCTGGCCGAGCGACGTCTCACGTCGGCAGTGCGCGGTGTGCCGATGATTCAGAAACGCATTGGTGGCAATCCGATACAGCCACGCGCGATGATTCGATCCCGCTCGCAGCCGGCGAAAGGCCTTGAACGCGCAGAGGAACGTCTCCTGGAACAGGTCGTCGGCGTCCGCCCGGTTGCCGGTCAGCCGTACGAGGTAACGCAACAACTCGGCCTGATGCGCGTCGATGAGATCGCCGAATGTCGTCGTGCCTCTCACTGCTGGATTACAACCCCAGATCAGGCTCGTTGTGTAAGACGGCGGAACCACGCTGTAGCGTCGAACCAGGCGGAGCCGACGTCCCAAAGCCCTATGTTAGGCTGGCACAGCCGATGACCGCCGCACCGCCCGCCCCGTCTGTCCGCGGGTCGACGCCCGAACCCCCACCTTCACCCTCAGGTCAGCTCGTCCGATCGGCCAGCGTCGTCGGCGCCGCGACGATGACAAGCCGCCTCCTCGGCCTCGTCCGTGACCAGGTGCTGGCCTACCTGTTCGGCGCGGGCAACGCCATGGACGCCTTCTATATCGGATTCCGCATTCCGAATATGATGCGCGACCTGTTCGCTGAGGGCGCGATGAGTGCGGCGTTCGTGCCGACCTTCACCCGGCGGCTGACCACACAGGGCCGCGCTCAGGCGTGGCATCTCGGCAACCAGTTGATCAACGCCCTGCTGCTAGCCACCGGGCTGATCGTTGTCGTTGGGATCGTCTTCGCGCGGCCACTCGTGACGCTGCTCGCTGGGGACTTCGGCGACGTCGAGGGCAAGCTGGAGCTCACGACGCAGCTCACGCGCATCATGCTGCCGTTTCTCAGCCTGGTGGCGATCGCCGCGGTGCTGATGGGCATGTTGAATTCGCTGCAGCAGTTCTTCACGCCCGCGCTCTCGCCAGCCATGTTCAACCTCGCCATGATCGCGAGCGGATTCGCGCTGGTTCCTGTCATGCCGAGCCTGGGACTGCCCCCAATCACGGGCATGGGCCTCGGCGCGCTGGTCGGCGGCGTCGGACAGGTGCTGCTCCAGTGGCCCGCCCTGCACCGCGCCGGCTTCCGCTATCGCCCGACGCTCGACCCGCGCGACCCGGGTCTGCGCGAGGTTCTCCGCCTGATGGGACCCGGCACGCTGGGCCTTGCAGCCGTGCAGATCAACCTGCTGGTCAACACCGTGCTCGCCACCGGCGAGGGCACCGGCGCCGTATCGTGGCTCAGCTACGCGTTTCGGCTGATGTACCTGCCGATCGGCCTGTTCGGCGTCTCGATTGCGACCGCGGCGCTGCCGACCCTCGCGCGCCAGGCGGCCCGCCAGGCGCCGGACGAGATGCGGCGGACGGTCTCGAGCGGGTTGCGGCTGATGCTCATGCTGAACGTCCCGGCGACCGTCGGTCTCGTAGCGCTCGCCGCACCGATCGTTGCCCTCATCTTCGAGCGCGGCAACTTCACCGCGGCCGATACCGCAGCTACCGCCGCGGCCCTGACCTTCTACGCGCCGGGGCTGCTCGGCTATTCGGCGGTCAAGATCGCCGTGCCGACCTTCTACGCCCTCAAGGACAGCCGGACGCCCGCACTCGTCAGTATCGCGTCCGTCGGCCTGAACGTCGCACTGAACCTGGTGCTGGTTCGGTTCATGGGCTTCCGCGGCCTGGCTCTGGGCACTTCGATCGCCGCCCTGCTGAACGCGGGTGCCCTGCTCGTTCTGCTGCAGCGTCGGTTCGAAGGATTGGAGGCCCAGCGAATCACGGTCGCCTTCTTCAAGATCAGCGTCGCCGCGGCGGCGATGGGCTGGGCCGCACTGGCGACCGAGCGTTGGCTCGCCACGTTCTGGATCGATCCCAGCACATGGCAGCGGGCGATCGGTGTCGGTTCGGCGATTGGCGTGGGCGTCGTCGTGCTCGCCGGCGCCGCGCGGGTGCTGCGGATCGAGGAGTTCGACGAAGCGGTCCGCCGGCTGACGGCGCGGCTGTCGACACCACGCTCCGCCGTCTGAGTGTTGCCTGCGGCGAGGCGTTCACCGTAGGTGGCTATGGTACGATGGCTCGAGATCCGTGATCGACCGGTCACGGCCAACTCGAACCGGACTCGATGATGCGCCGCTACCGCTACGCCTCCAGCGTTCAATCGTTCGGCCCTGGTGGGATCTCTCCGGCCATCAAGATGATCATCTGGGCGAACGTCGGCGTGTTCGTCATGCAGCGGCTGGCGCCGGGGCTGGTCATCTTTTTCGGCCTGACACCCGCCGCCGTCTTCGAGCGCTTCTGGCTCTGGCAACCGGTGACCTACCTCTTTCTGCACGGAGGGTTTTCTCACATTCTCTTCAACATGCTCGCGCTCTGGATGTTCGGCGTGGAGCTCGAACGGCTCTGGGGCACCGAGGCATTTCTCAAGTACTACTTCGTGACCGGGCTGGGCGCCGCCGCGACCGTTCTGATCTGGGCGCTCCTGCCAATGTCCGGCGCCGATCAGATGTACGCCATCCCCACCATCGGCGCGTCCGGCGCCATCTACGGCGTCCTGCTGGCCTTTGCCTTGTACTATCCCGACCGACCGATCTACATGTATCTCCTCTTTCCGGTGCCGGCGAAGTACTTCGTCATGATCATCGGCGCCTTCGTCTTCATGTCATCGGTGAGCGGTGCGGGTGGCGGAGTCTCGCACTCGGCGCACTTGGGCGGACTGGTCGCCGGCTACCTGTACCTCAAGGGAGGGACGGGCGGCCTGATCAGCGAACTCAAGTATCAGTACATCAAGTGGAAGATGAATCGGCTGCGGCGCAGGTTCGGCGTCCATCCCGGCGGGCGGCGCGACGACTGGAACGACCGGATCCACTAGTCTCTGATCACCGCCGCGTGCCGGCCGAGGTCGATCACCCCCCGTCCGGTCGATCGACCAACCAGTCTTTCCGCACCGGACTGAACACGTCGAGTTCGAGTGTGTCGGTCAACGCCTCGGCCTGGTGGGCGACTCCCGACGGGATCTGCACGACTTCGCCGGCCCGGACGATCGCTTCCTCGCCATCCACGACCAGCCGCAGACTGCCCTGAAGCACGTACGTCAACTGTTCGCTGTCGTGCGCATGCAGCGGCACGAGCGCACCCTGCTTGAGGTACACCTGGGCGATCAGCGCCCGCGATCCGGCGACGATCTTGCGAGACATCATCTCCGTGACCTTCTCGGGAACGATGTCGTCCCAGCGGTGAACACGCCCGTTCGTCACGGCGAGACCCTGCCCATGAACAGAACCATAACTGCTGTAGTTTAAGTGATTTACGTCTCTTAATCTCCTGATTTGACGGCGGAAATCCGATGCTATAATGGCGCGGTTCAACTCGAGGAGGGTCGACGTCGGCGGTCAGCAATTCCCCGCCGCGGCCTCAGCGAGTCACCAGTCGATGAGCGTCAAAGAGTCAGCCACATCCCGCTCGACCGGCTCCACCACCACCTCAAGCCGCCGCCCGGTGACGGGGCTCTCTCGAACAGAGTTGCTGCGTGCGTACCGCACGATGCAGCTGTCGAGACGCCTCGACGACAAGGAAATCCAGCTCAAGAATCAGAGCGCCGCCTACTTCCAGATTAGCGGCGCCGGCCACGAAGCCATCCAGGTGGCCGCCGGCTTGTCGCTGCGGGCCGGGCACGACTGGGTGTTCCCCTACTACCGCGACCGCGCGCTCTGCTTGACCGTAGGCGTCACGCCGGCGGAGATGCTGCTCGGCAGCGTCGGCTCGGCTGATGATCCGTCTTCGGGCGGCCGACAGATGCCGTCGCACTGGAGCGACCGGCGGTTGCATATCGTGTCGCCGTCCAGCGCCACGGGCACGCAGTGCCTGCACGGTGTCGGGTGCGCCGAAGGTGGAGTCCTCGATCGAGCGATCGCCGCCAAGGGCGGGCGTGAGCCTTCGGCTCACGGCGACGAAGTCGTCCTGGTGTCGCTGGGCGACGGCGCGACGAGCGAAGGCGAGTTCTGGGAGTCGCTGAACAGCGCGTGCACGCGACGGCTCCCGGTCGTCTTTCTGATTCAGGACAACGGCTATGCCATCTCGGTGCCGGTCGATGCGCAAACGCCCGGCGGCGACATTTCGAAACTCGTCGAATCGTTCCCGGCGCTGCGACTCGCGCGCGCCGATGGAACCGACCTCTCGGACAGCTGGAGCGCGATGCAGGATGCGGTGGGATACGTCCGCGCACGCCGCGGCCCGGCGCTGGTGCACGCGCGCACGGTACGGCTGTATTCGCACTCGCTATCGGACGACGACCGCGCCTATCGGCCACAGGCCGAGCGCGACGAGGACGCGCGCCGCGACCCGGTGGCGCGTCTGCGGTCGCAATACCTCGCGGAGGGCATCGCGACCGAGAGTGAACTGACCACCCTGGAAGCCGAGATCGACGCCGAGATCAACGAGGCCGTCGATCTCGCGCTCGCGGCGCCGCCGCCTCTCGCCGAGACGGTCGCCCGCTACGTGTACTCGCCTGACGTCGATCCGACGTCGGAAGCGTTCGACGTCGCGCCGCAGCCCTCGGGCGCGCTCCAGACGATGGTCGCGTCCATCAATCGGACCCTCCGGAACGAGATGACGCGCAACTCTAGAATCGTCATCTTCGGCGAGGACGTGGCCGATGCCAGCCACGCCGCATCGCTCGCGGAGGTGGATGGCAAGGGCGGCGTCTTCAAGGTCACGCACGGACTGCAGCGGACGTTTGGCGTGGATCGCGTCTTCAACTCGCCGCTGGCCGAAGCCAACATCGTGGGACGGGCGCTCGGCATGGCCATCCGAGGCCTGAAGCCGGTGGTGGAGATCCAGTTCTTCGACTACATCTGGCCGGCGGTCATGCAGCTCCGGAGTGAGATTTCGATGCTGCGCTACCGCTCGAACAATACCTACTCCTGCCCAATGGTGGTCCGGGTCCCGATCGGCGGGTATCTGCGCGGTGGCGCCATCTATCACAGCCAATCGGGCGAGGGCATCTTCGCTCATTTTCCCGGCCTACGGATCGCCTATCCGTCCAACGCCGCGGATGCATCGGGCCTGCTGCGCACAGCGATCCGCTGCGACGATCCAGTGCTCTTTCTCGAGCACAAGCACCTCTACCGCCAGACGTACAACAAGGGCGCCTACCCCGGTACCGACCACATGGTCCCGTTCGGGCGCTCCTCGCTCCGTCGTCCTGGCGACGACGTCGTGATCATCACGTGGGGCGCGCTGGTGCAGCGGTCGCTAGTCGCGGCACAGCAGGCTGCGAAGGCCGGCATCGAGACCTCTATACTCGACCTCCGCACGATCGCGCCGTACGACTGGGAAGGTATCGTGGCCGCCGTGGCGCGGACCAACCGCGTGATCGTCGCGCACGAAGATCAGCTCACCTGCGGCTTCGGGGCGGAACTGGCGGCACGCATCGCCGACGAGTTGTTCGGTCAGCTCGATGCCCCGGTGAAGCGCGTAGGCGCGCTCGACTGCCCCGTCGGCTACCACCCGGTCCTCGAAGAAGCCACCCTGCCACAGACAGCCGACATCCTGCACGCCATCCAAGACGTCGCCCGCTACTGAACGCCGCGGGGACCCCGAGAGCCCCACTCCGCACGCCGCGAGGCGCGCAGTGCGCGCCCTGTCCCACGCAGTAAGAATCCCGCCGGGGCCAGCCAGCGTCCAACCTCTTGAGATCCCGCTGGCGGGATTCGACCATGGCCAACCATTTCAAGCTCTGGTATCTGCAGCGATTGCGGCTTCTGGACGTCCTCAACGGCGCCCAGAAGGCGACGCTCGAGCACGCGTCACAGATGTCGGAGATCAGGCGTCGGGAGCGCATCTACCTCCCCGGCGACCCCAGCGATCGGTTGTATCTGCTGAAAGCCGGTGCGTGAAGATCGCAGCGGTCGGCCCGGACGGGCGCGAGATTATTCTGGCTTTCCTCTATCCGGGTGACGTCTTCGGGGAGTTGGCCGTGGTCGACGACCACCCGCGTGATCATCTGGCGGAAGCGTACGAGGACGCGGTGGTCTGCGCTATCGATCGCGCGCTGTTCCTGCGCATAATGCGCGAGTGCCCGGAGCTGGGCTACCAGGTCACGAAGCTCATGGGATTTCGACTCCGCACCTTCCGCAACCGGGTCGAGGAACTGCTGTACAAGAGCGCCCACGCGCGGGTCGCCCATACGCTGCTCGACCTGGCCGAACAGCACAGCATCAGCGACGCACAGGGAGTGGTCATTCCACTTCGTCTCAGCCAGCGCGATATCGCAAATCTCGTCGGCCTGACGCGGGAAACGGTCAACTTCGTCCTGAAGGACTTCCGCCAGCAGCAGCTGATCGAGACGGACCGGCGCAGGATCCGGGTCAAGGATCGCGACGGCCTGAGCGGCATCCGCTGAACCGCGGCGGCGGGAGTGAAGCAGATCACCGTTCGGCCGAATCGAACGCACCGCGGTTCGAAGAGCCGCGTCCTACGAACCAGCGTCATTCTGTTACTGTCTCAGCCCATCTGAGGTTGCAGGATGACCGGGAGGGCGGCGCCGACCGAGTTGGCGCCCGCCGGTGCCGTTCCTCCCAACTATTCGAGCCAGGCCGGCCTCTCCTGCTGGGTGCTACAGTTGATCGACCTTCGACTTCAGTCGCTCCAGCTCCAGGTGGAGCCGTTCGAAGTCTGTCTGCGACCCATCGAGCTTGGCGCGCTCAGCCCGCACGAATCGTCCGTAGGGGGCGATCCCCTCCCGAATCCGCGAGACACTGCGGGCCAACTCCGACTCGAACTGGCTCCTGAGCGCAGTCTCCAGTGAATCGCGCATCTCGACCACCTTCTCGGCCATTTCGCGCTTCGCTCGCCGGCGACGCGCCGGCACGATGAAGAGTCCCACCACGGCCAGCGCGCCGGCCACGGCGATGCCAGACAGATCGACCGCGAGCGACGTGGTCAGCAACGCCACGAGCGTGCCGAGGCCCAGCGCCCCGGCCTCCACGGCGGCCACCGCCGCCACGGCACCACGTGCCCCGTTGGCGATCTGCTTCGCTTCCCGCGTGCGATCGTAGGTTTCCACGACCCGCTGGACATCTCGACCGACCGTTTCGACCAGTTGCTCTCGGTCGTAGCGGAAGCCACTCGTCTCGTCGTCGCCCACGATCCGATCGCGATACTCCTGCTGCCGATGTGACAGATGGCTTCGCACGGCCTGCCATTGGCGGAAATCGCTCTCCACCAGCCAGTCGATGAGCTGGCTGACCCGCCGCTCGATCTGCTGCGGCACGTCGGCCACGACGTGCCGTTCGAACCCCCGTTGAATCAGTGACGTGTTCAGCAGCTCCACGACCCGCGACAGGCGCATCAGGTCGTCGAAGTAGTGATGCCCACGCCGCTCCATTTCCACCAGAATCTTTCCGAGGTCCGCCAGCCGCAGGCGGAACTCACGCTCCATGTCCTCCTCGTAGAGCGCGAGTTGGCGGTCGACGTCCTCCAACATGCCGAAGTCCTGTTTCAGGACGTCGATCTGGGTGCGCGTCTCGGCCAGGTACACGCCGCACAGATGCAGCCCGACGCCGAGTGGGTTGAGCAGCTTCAGCCGGACGCGGCCACCTTCGTCGAGCGTATCCTGCACGTACCGCTCGAGCGCCGCGAACCCACTCGCCTCCCAGAGCGAGCTGTCGCCTTGCTTGGCTTTCATGGCCAGCCGCGCGCTCACCGGGAAGATCTCCGGCGTCAGCCCGAGGAGTTGCTGCGCGCTCTTGGCGACGAACTCACGGACCTCTTCGACTTCCTGCCCGGCGTCGAGAATGTCGACCTTGTTGAGCACGACGACGATCTTCTTGCCCCAATCGCGCGTGCGTTCCAGAAACGCTCGCTCGCTCTCGGTAAACGGACGGTCGACCGACGTGATAAACAACACCAGGTCCGACCGCGGCACGAAGTCGGCGGTAATCCGTTCGTGCTCGCGGTTGATGGCGTTGGTGCCCGGCGTGTCGACGATGTGAATGTCGCGGAGCAGATCGATCGGCGCGGTCAGCACCTCCAGCTGCTCCTCCACGACCTCGCGCCCGGCGGCGTCCCCGTAACGCAGCACGTTGACCTGCGCCGTCGTCGGGGTCACTCCCTCACGCAGGATCGACTCGCCCAGCAGCGCATTGATGAAGGCGCTCTTGCCCGCGTTGAACTCGCCGATGACGACCAGCAAGAAGAACTCGTCGAGCTGCCGGATGGACCGGTCGAGCGTCGACTGGTGATCCGCCTTCGCGTCGAAGCGGGCGAGCGCGACGCGCAGATCACTCAGGCAGGCGCGCTGCTCCTTGAGGAGGGCCTCCTGTCGGTCGTCGAGTATCCGTTTCAACATGTCTACCGAGTGCGGGCGATGCGACCGCCCCCCGCCCACTCTACCTCAGCCGAGCCGTCACCCCGGGGCGCGACACCGGCCCGGGCAGGCCTCACGCGCCAGCGTTAATCTCCGGCTCGATACCGGACCGCTTCATCCGCGTGAGCGTCACGCCACCCAGAATGCTGACAGCGCCGGCGATCTGGGCTCCGCTAATCGGCTCGCCCAACCAGAGGAACGCCACAATCATGGCTGTCACAGGCACCATATTCGAATAGACGGATGTGCGGGCACTTCCGATCCGTTGCACGGCGGTGTACCAGATGAGATAGGCGACGCACAGGGCGAAGATCGCCGAGTACACGAGCCCGACCCAGGCGCCGAGGCTGATGACTCGCCACTCGAGCGCCAGGAGGCCAGGAACACCGAACGGAATGAAGAGTGCGGTGCCCACCGCCATCGTCCAGGAGGTCACCGCAAGCGGCGAATGCCGTCGTAGCACCGACCGGGCCGCGACGGTATAGGCACCCCAGCAAGTCGCCGCGCCCATCATCAGGAGGTCGCCGGTCATCGACGCCGCGCCCACCCTGGCTCCACGGCCGACGACCAGGTAGACGCCGAACAGTGACAGGCCGATCCCCAGCCAATGCGCCAGCGACGGTGGCCGCCGATCGGCACCCCAGATCACCAGGGCCACCACGATGGGGGTCGCCCCAAGAATGATCGAACTGTTGGCGGCGCTCGTGCGGGACACGCCCTCCATGAAGCACACCTGGTAGAGGAAATGCCCGATGACGCCAAGCCCGGCGAGGGCCGGCCAATCGCGGCGAGGCGGGACCGACGCCGATGATGTTCCGAGGAGCGTCAGGAAAATCGCGCACGCCAGCGCGAGCCGAAGCGCGTTGAAAGGATAGGGCGGAAACTCGTCGAGCGCGGCCTTGATGACGCTGAAGTTACTGCCCCAGAGCAGGGCTACGAGCAGGAGCAGCCCTTCGATTGGAGCGATCTTCAGCGGCATTGGTGCGCCGGACAGGTTGGTCGCGCAACCTGCCCGGCGCCTCGGAAGCTATGCGCCGAACGGCTGCACGAAGAACAGAATCAGCGCGATGAGCAGCACGTAAATGACCAGCGACTCGATCAACACGAGGCCCAAGATCAGCGAGAACCGGATATCGGCTGCCGCCGACGGGTTGCGCGCGATCCCGTTCGCCGCCGCGCTGAGGCCCATCCCCTGCGCGATCGCGCCGAACGCTGCCGCGAACGCCAGCGAGAAACCCGCGACGATAATGGACCACTTCACGAGCTGGCCGTCGGCCCCACCCGCCGCCTCCTGCGCGTACAACGGCGAAGCGAACCCGAGAACTACCACCCCAATCATCACCATCCACACTGCACGTCTACTCACGACCACTGCCTCCTGACATCGAAATAATGACATCGACCGTCGCTCAAACCTTGTCCGCTGGCCCGCGTGCTCACACTGCCACGGCTGCCGCCTGCCTATCGTGCCCCGCTTCATGATGCCCATAACCGTCGTCATGGTCATGAGCCTCGTCATGGTCATGGTCGACGGTCACGGCGCCCTGCAGGTAGATCATCGTCAGCATGACGAAGATGAACGCCTGCAGGCTTCCCGTGATGATGCCGAGCATCATCATGGGCAAGGGCACCAGGAACGGCACGATACTGAACAAGATCAGGATCACCAACTCTTCGCCGAACACGTTGCCGAACAGACGCACCGAGAGCGACAGCACCCGGGAAAAGTGGCTGATGATCTCGATTGGAAAATAGATGGGCGCAATCCAGATCGGCGCGCCGGGCGGCGCCGCGAAGTGCTTGATGTACGCCACGACGCCCTGCTCCTTGAAGCCTTGGAAGTGGTAGTACACCCAGACGGTGATCGCGCACCCGAGCGTCACGTTGATGTTGCTCGTCGGCGCCATGAGGCCGGGCACGAGCCCGGCCAGATTACACAGAAGAATGAAGACGCCGACCGAGCCAATCAGCGTCGCATACCGCCGCCCCTTGGGCCCGATCGTGTCTTCGAGCAGTCCGTACAGCCCGGTCAGGCCATCCTCGAGCACGAGCTGTACCGGTCCGGGGTCCTCGACGCTCAGCCGCGACCGCATGAGCGCGCAACCCACCGTCACGGCGAGCACGATCAGCGTCGCAATGACCAGATAGTTCGGAATGACGTGTTCGGCGTGACTGAGGTCGAAGCCCAGCAGGCCGAGCAGCCCGGCAACGGGCGGCCCAAACACCTCGTTGACGGTGTCGACGATCCACAGGGGATGTTCGAGTTGTTCCATTCGACGAACTTCAGGGGCCCGGAGTCTCGGTGAGAGCGGCTACGATCCGCCAGGGCGCTCGAACACCGCCCGCAGGCCCTCGGCGGCCACACCGACCACGACGGCCGACACCCCCGCCACTAGGCCCAGTGGGTGCAGGCGCAAACGAGCAATCATAACGTACGCAATTCCGGCGAGTAAAGCGTACCGGACGACGATCTTGAGCACGCTCCAGGCCATGGGCGCACGCGGGGCCCCGGTCGGCGCAGCGAACCGGTCGGCCCCCGTCTTGATGACCCAGTAGCTCAGCGCGGCCAGACCACCTCCAGCCAACACGCCGACCGCAGGCGCCACCCGGCCTGACGCGCTCCACGCCACGACGACGAGCACACAGCAGGCGATGGCGGAATTGCGCTCAATCCTTCGCAGCGCCGGATCGGATTCCCTGGTCATCGCGCAGATACGCGGCAGAGGCCCTGACCACGTTGAGGATCCCGGCGGTCACGCCGATGAAGAAGAACAGGATGAAGGCCCAAGGGGATGACCCGAGCCAGCGGTCCAGCAGATAGCCGGCGCCGGCGCCCATGACCACCGCCAGGACAAACGCTATCCCCACGGCGCTCAACGCGCCGATCGTCCGGAACGTTCGCCCGCGGGATGCTCCGAGGCGCCACATGCACTGGAACCCGAGTAACGACGGTCGCGACCGCCAGGATCCGTCAGAAGGAGAGCGCGCTCACGGCGGCCGCGACGCCACCGATCGATTGCGCGGACTCTTGAGCCAACTCGAACAGCGGGCGCGGATACACGCCGAACACCACCGCACCAGCCAGCGCGACCGTCAGCGCCACGGCCATGGACGGGCTGGCGACGATCGGCGATCCCAGGGCCTCCTCCTTCATCCACATGAAGACGACGACGCGGATGTAGTAGTAGAGCGACACGGCGCTGTTGAGCACGCCGATCACGGCCAGCCAGATGAACCCGGACTCGATCGCCGCGCTGAACAGCCAGAACTTGCCCATGAAGCCGGCCGTCGGCGGGAGTCCGCCCAGCGACAGCATGAAGAACAGCATCGCGACGGCAGCCGTCGGGTAGCGGAAGTACAGCCCGCTCAGGTCCTTCAGCTCGTCACCCGCGACGTCCTGGCGCCTGAGCATGACCACCACGGCGAACGCACCGAGCTGCATGAACACGTACAACAGCAGGTAGATCATCATCGCCGTAACGCCCCGCGACGAATTGGCCACGACCCCGATGAGGAGGTAGCCAGCATGGGCGATCGACGAGTACGCCAGCATCCGCTTGATGTTGCTCTGCGTCAGCGCGGCCAGGTTGCCGACCGTCATGCTCATGACGGCGAGCACCCAGAACATCGGCTGCCACATGTCGGCGAGAAACGGCAGCCCTTCCATGAAGAGCCGCAGCAACATCGCGAACGATGCCGCCTTCGACCCGACCGAGAGGAACGCCGTGACCGGAGTCGGCGCACCCTCGTAGACGTCCGGCGCCCACATGTGGAACGGCACTGCCGCGATCTTGAAGCCGATGCCGGCCACGACCATCACCAGCCCGACGATGAGCAGGGCGTTGCGCTCCTGGCTCGCCAGCACGGTGGCCAGCTCCCGCACGTTCGTCGTGCCCGACAGACCGTACAGGATCGACATGCCGTACAGCAGGAGGCCCAGCGAGAACGCCCCCAGCAGGAAGTACTTGACGGCGGCTTCGTTGGACCGGCGATTCGGCTTGAGGAACCCGGCGAGGATGTAGAACGCGACGGCCATCGTCTCGAGGCCGATGAAAATCGTGATGAGGTCGATGCCGCTCGCCATGAACATCATGCCGAGCGTCGCGCACAGAATCAGAAAGTAATACTCACCCGCTCGCAGCCCCTCGACTTCGATGTACGAGGACGACATCAGCACCGTGACCAGCGCCGTCAGAAGGAAGACGAGCTTGAAGAAGAACGCGAACCCGTCGATCGCCAGGAGTCCCCGCGACGCGACGGTGTTGACATCGCTGAACGGCAAGAGTGCCAGGAGCGTCGCCACGAGGACGCCCAGCGTCACCCAGGCCAGTAGCCCCCGCTGCTGTCGCGCCGTCAGGACGTCGACGATCAAGACGAGCAGCGCGCCGCCCGTCAGGACCAACTCGGGCAGGATGTTGTAGAAGTCCGCCGCCGAAAACCCAGCTGGCATCGACTACTGCCCTCCCGCGACGATCTCGTCCTCGTCGGCCGCTGCGCTGGCACCGGCGCCACCATCAGCATTCAGTGGCGCGTAGGCCGCGTTGACGCGCGAGACGACGTGCATGACCGATGAATCGAGCCGGCGCAGGACCGGCGACGGGTAGAGCCCGATCCAGACCGCGAGCACGATCAGCGGCACGAAGGTCGCCAGTTCGCGCATGTTCAAGTCGGGCAATGACTCGTTCTTCGGATTGTCGACGTTGCCGAACATAGTGCGCTGGTACAGCCAGAGCATGTAGGCCGCACCCAGCACGATACCGCTAGCGGCCACGGCTGCCCACATCTTGTTCACGACGAACACGCCCTGCAGAATCAGAATCTCGCCGATGAAGCCGTTCAACGTCGGCAGACCGATCGACGACATCATCATGATCAGGAAGACCACCGCGTACACCGGCATGATCTTCGACAGGCCGCCGTACTCGGAGATCTCGCGGGTATGCCGCCGCTCGTAGACGATGCCGACAACCAAGAACAGCCCGCCCGTCGAGATCCCGTGGTTGATCTGCTGGACGATGCTACCCATGATGCCGACCGGGTTGAGCGAGAACATCCCCAGCATCAACATCGCCATGTGGCTCACCGACGAGTAGGCGACCAGCCGCTTCCAGTCGCGCTGCGCCAGCGCCACCAGCGCGCCGTAGATGACGCCGATGATCGACAGCCAGATCATCATCGGGACGAATTCGATCGTCGCCTCGGGCAGAATCGGCAGGCTGAACCGGATGAAGCCGTAAGTGCCCATCTTCAAGAGCACGGCCGCCAGAATGACCGACCCGGCTGTGGGCGCGTCGGTGTGCGCATCGGGCAGCCAGGTGTGGAACGGGAACATCGGCACCTTGATGGCGAAGCCCAGGAAGAAGGCGAGGAACACCCACCACTGGAGGCCGACCGGCAGGCTCAACTCGTGAAAACGCGTGACGTCGAAGCTGTAGATCCCCGTCATCGCGTGATGCTCGAAGTAGATCGCGAGAATCCCGAGCAGCATCACGACGCTGCCGACCAGGGTATACAGAAAGAACTTGATCGCGCTGTACAGCCGACGGTCGCTTCCCCAGATCCCGATGAGGAAGTACATCGGCACCAGCATGACCTCCCAGAAGAGGAAGAACAGCAGGAAGTCGAGCGCCACGAAGGCGCCGATCATGCCGGCCTGAAGCACCAGAAGGAAGATGTAGTACTCCTTCACGCGCTCCGTGATGGCCGTCCACGACGACAAGATCGCGATCGACCCCATCATCGTCGTGAGCAGCACGAGCAGCGCGCTGAAGCCGTCCACACCGAGCGAATACTCCGCCCCGACCGACGGAATCCACTCGAGACGCTCCACGAACTGCCACTGCGCACCCTGAGGCTCGAACCAGAACCAGAGCGGCAGCGAGACGAGGAAGCCGATGCCTGCCACGACATTCGCGATCCACCGGATGGCATCCTCGCTCCGGCGGTTCACGAAGAGCAGAAGGACGGCACCGGCCAGCGGCGTGAACAGAATCAGTGACAGCAGAGGAAAATCAGCAACGTTACTCATAAAGCGACCACGTGGAGGCGCCGGCTCGCGTCAAGCCAGCCAGCTCGCGCCCCTGTCATTGAACCAACAGATAGATACTCACGAACACGAACACACCGAGCAGCATGACGAGCGCGTAGTTCTGAATCAGCCCCGTCTGAATTCGCCGCAGGCTGAAGCTGGACTCCGACGCCGACCAGCCGATTAGATTCACCGCGCCATCGACCGCATAGCGGTCGAACAACTGCGAGCACCAGGACGACACGATCGTCAGCCAGCCAGCGCCGTTCACCGCCCCATCCACGACCCGGCCATCGAAGCGCCAGAGCCCGCGGCCGCCCGACATCGTGCCCCGCACGACCGTGCTCTGGTACAACTCGTCCACGTAGTACTTGTTGAGCAGCACCCGGTGCACACCTGCCCACCGCGCGCGCCATGCTTCGGCCAACTCGGGGCGCGCAATGTAGAGCCGATACGCCAGCCCGATGCCGCCGAGCGCCACAAGAATCGACAACGCCATGAGACCCAGCTCCGCGGCATGCGAGATCTCGTGGACCTCCTCCGCGGCTTCGCCTGCGGCGACTTCCCCACCCTCGACGTGAGCTTCGGCCACGAAGCTCGGCTCGAGGAAATGCTCGATCGCGTTGCTCCCGCCGAGCGCGGCCGGGATGCCGACGAACCCCGCCACGATCGCGCCGACCGCCAGGGCCATCAGCGGGCCGGTCATCGGCGGCGGTGATTCATGCGGGCCGTGCCAGGCGCCATGCCCACCATTCTCGTCATGCCCGCCGTGGTCGTCGCCTTCCGCGTTCTCCCAGGCGGGGCCGCGATAGTCGCCGTAGAAGGTCATGGCCATCAGCCGGAACATGTAGAACGCGGTCATGCCGGCAGTCGCCACGGCCAGAATCCACAACGCCCGGTTGTGCAGGAAGGTCCGGAAGAGAATCTCGTCCTTGCTGAAGAAGCCCGCCAACGGCGGAATCCCGGCAATGGCGAGCGTGCCGACCAGCATGGTGACGAACGTCACGGGCATGAAAGTCTTCAGACCGCCCATCCGTCGCATGTCCTGCTCTTCGTTCATGGCGTGAATGACCGAACCGCTCCCAAGGAACAGCAGCGCCTTGAAGAACGCATGGGTCATCAGGTGGAAGGCGCCCGCCCCGAACGCGCCGACGCCGGTGGCCAGGAACATGTAGCCGAGCTGCGAGACCGTCGAGTACGCGAGCACCCGCTTGATATCGGTCTGCGTCAGGCCGATCGAGGCCGCCATCAGCGCGGTCAGCCCCCCGATGACCGCCACGATGGTCATCACCATCGGGGCATGCGTGAACAGGACGGCGTTGCGGCAGACCATGTAGACGCCAGCGGTCACCATCGTTGCCGCGTGGATGAGCGCCGACACCGGCGTCGGCCCTTCCATCGCATCGGGCAACCAGACATACAGTGGAATCTGCGCGCTCTTGCCGACCGCGCCCACGAACAGGAACAGGCAGATGAGCGAGATCACGCCGAACTCGGCGGCTTCGATCGGCATCGCCGCCGCGCCGGCCGCCACCTCCCGGAAATCGAGCGACCCGAAGGTGAAGAAGATCAGGAAGATGCCGAGCACGAAGCCCCAGTCGCCGATCCGGTTGACAAGGAAGGCCTTCTTGCCGGCATCGGACGCGCTCTGTTTCTCGTACCAGAACCCGATCAACAGATACGAGCAGAGACCGACGCCCTCCCATCCGACGAACATGACGAGCAGGTTCGCGCCCAGCACCAACGTCAGCATGAAGAAGCAGAACAGGTTGAGGTAGCAGAAGAACCGCGCATATCCCGCGTCAGACTCGCTGAGCATGTACGACGTCGAGTAGATGTGGATCAGCAGGCCGATGCCGCTCACGACGAGGATCATCATCCCCGACAGGGGATCCAGCCGGAACGCCCAGTCCGCGGCGAACGCACCGATCCCGTCGACCGTCTCCAGCGCGATCGGCGGAATCCACGTGGCCACCACGACGTCGTGCACGCGGCTCTCCGAACCGAGCAACTGCACGAACGCGTACACCGACAGCAGTGCGGCCAGCCCCATCGATCCGCACCCGACGACCGCGGTCTGGACCTTCGAGAAGAATCGGATCCCGAGCAGGCCGTTCACCGCGGCACCGATGCCGGGCAGCAAGGGGATGAGCCAGATGACGTCCATAGCAGTCGAATCGTCGGGGTGACGTGGCGCTACCAGCGCATCACGTTCATCTCGTCGATGTTCACCGTCTCCTTGTTGCGATAGAAGGCCAGAATGATTCCCAGCCCGACCGCCGCCTCCGCAGCGGCCACGGCGATCACGAAGACGGCGAACACTTGCCCCGTCACGTGTTGCCACTGCTGCGAGAAAGCCGCCAGGTTCACGTTGACGGCGTTCAACATCAGCTCGATCGACATGAAGATGATGATGATATTCCGACGCACCATCACGCCGATGACGCCGATCATGAACAGCCCCGCCGACAGGACCAGGTAGTGCGTGGGGGTGATCTCGAGCACGGCGTCGTGTTCCTCTACAACTCCCGCTTCGCCAGCACGATGGCGCCGATCATCGCGACGAGTAGCAGCATCGACGCGACCTCGAACGGAATCAGATAGTTGGTATAGAGCAGCATGCCGATCTGCTCGACGTTGCCTCCGGCTATGTCCGCCCCGGCGGCGGCCGCAGCCGTCGCGGCGGGCGCCGACTCACCCGTCGCGCTGTACACGATGATGGCCGCCAGTTCGGCGAGCAGGGCACTGGCGAGCGCCAGGCCCAATCGAGTCTGGCGGCGCGGATCCTGATGCGTCTCGGGTGGACGCTTGAGGTTCACGAGCATGACCACGAACAGATACAGGACGACGATGCCGCCGGCATAGACCAGGACCTGAATCGCCGCAAGAAACTCCGCGCCGAGCATCACGTACAGCATCGCCACCAGCAGGAAATTCACGACCAGGTACAGCGCGCTGTGCACGGTGTTGCGAGTGCTGATGACCAGCACCGCAAACCCGAGAATCAGCGCGGCCAGGCCGTAGAAGACGATTGCTTCAGCCATATCGTCGCCCGCCTAGAGCAGCACCTTCGCCACGCCGGTCACGACCACGTTGCCGATCGCGATCGGGATCAACACCTTCCAGCCCAACCGCATCAGCTGGTCGTAGCGGTAGCGCGGGAGCGTCGCCCGGATCCAGAGGAAGACGTAGAGAAAGACGAACGTCTTGAGGACGAACCAGCTCCAGGCCGGAATAAGGTCAAGGAATGCTAGCCCTTCGACTCCTGGAAACGGTCGGAGGTAGCCGCCGAGAAACAACGTCGTCGCCACCGACGAGATGACGATCATGTTGGCGTACTCGGCCAGGAAGAACAGCGCGAATCGCATGCCGCTGTACTCCGTGTGGAAGCCGCCGGTCAGCTCCTGCTCGGCCTCCGGCATGTCGAACGGCGCGCGATTCGTTTCGGCAAGCCCGCCGATGAAGAAGATGGCGAAGGCGACCGGCTGGGCGAAGATGAACCAGAGGCTGGCATCGCGCTGCGATTCGACGATCCCGACCATGCTCAGCGTGCCGGCCATCAGAATCATGCTGACCAGCGTCATCGTCACGGCGACTTCGTAGCTGATGAGCTGAGCGGACGCGCGCAGGCTGGACAGCAGCGGATACTTAGAATTCGAAGCCCACCCGCCCAGGATGATGCCGTACACGCCGAGCGAGGCGACCGACACGATGTAGAGCAGCCCGATGTTGATGTCGGTGATGTAGAGGGGCACCGAGCGGCCGAACAGCTCGACCTCGGGGCCGAACGGAATGACCGCGAACACGATCAACGCGGGCACCATCACCATGATCGGCGCCGCCGTGAAGACCCAACGATCGGCGCGCGCGGGCGTGATGTCCTCTTTGGTCATCAGCTTCACGGCGTCGGCGATCGGCTGCAAGATGCCGTGCGGACCGACTCGCATCGGGCCCAGGCGCGACTGGACGAACGCGATCACCTTGCGCTCGAGCAGCACCAGGTAGCTGACGGCCACCAGTACCGCGTTCAGCAGGATGACAATCTTGAGCAGCGGAATGACGATCGCGTCGACCATGGGCTAGCGGTCCACCTCTCCCAGGACGATGTCGATCGACCCGATCAAGGCCACGACGTCAGCGACCATGTGGCCGCGGACGAGGCGCGGCAGCCCTTGGAGATTGCAAAACGACGGCGGCCGAACCCGGAATCGATAGGGATTCGTCGACCGGCCGTCGCTGGCGATGAAGAACCCGATCTCGCCTTTGGGCGACTCGACCGCGTGATAGGTCTCCCCTGCCGGCGGCTTGATCAGCCGTGGCACCTTGCCGACGATCGGCCCCTCGGGGATGCCGTCCACGGCCTGACGGATGATCCGCAGCGACTGCCGGAACTCCTCGATGCGCACGAGGTAGCGATCGTAGGTGTCGCCGCGAGTTCCGATCGGCACATCGAAGTCGAACTCGTCATATGCGGCGTAGGGCTCGTCCTTGCGAACGTCCCTGGCGACCCCAGAGCCGCGCAGCGTCGGGCCGCACAGGCCGAGGGCGATCGCCTCCGGTCCATCGATGACGCCGATATCCTTCGTGCGCTCAAGCCAGATCCGGTTGTGCGTCAGCAGGGTCTCGTACTCGGTGAGCTTCGAGTCCATGATGTCGCAGAACTCATTGACCTTCTTGTCCCACCCGGGCGGGATGTCGAGCGGAAGTCCACCGACCCTCATCGAGTTGTAGGTCAGCCGCGCGCCACAGTACTCCTCGAACAGGTCGAGAATCAGCTCGCGCTCGCGGAAGGCGTACAGGAAAACCGTCATGGCCCCGATGTCCATGGCGTGCGTGCCCAGCCAGAGGCAGTGGCTGCCAATCCGCTGTAGCTCGTTCAGGATCGTCCTGATGTAGCGGGCACGCCGCGGCACCTCGACCGACATCAACTTCTCGACGGTTTCGCAGTAGCCGAGATTCGTCGAGGCCGCGGCCACGTAGTCCATCCGATCGGTCAGTAGGATGATCTGCGTCCAGTCCCGATTCTCGGAGAGCTTCTCGATCCCTCGGTGCAGGTAGCCGACGACGACGTCGGCATCGAGCACCCGCTCGCCATCGAGCTTGAGCACGATCCGGAGCACGCCGTGCGTGCTGGGATGCTGCGGCCCCATGTTCAACACCATTTCGGTCGTGTCGAACATCGGACTCGGCGTCTCGACCTTCATCGTGGTGGTCTCGTTGCCAGACATCATCCGCCGCTCTATTCGATCTCCGCCTCATCGCGGAGGTTCCGCAAGCGCAGCCACTCCTCCGGGTTCTCCATCAGGAGTTCCCCGGGGCCCTCGAGCGGATAGTCCTTCCGCTGGGGATAGCCCTGCCATTCGTCCGGCATCAACAGGCGGCGGCGATCCGGATGGCCGACGATGTTCACGCCGAACATGTCGTACACCTCGCGCTCCAGCCAGTTCGCCGCTGGCCATAGGCCGGTCACCGACGGCACTGCCTCGGTCGAGTCAGCCTGCACCTTGACCCTGATCCGATGCCGCAGCCGGGTGGAATAGAGACAGTAGATAACGTCGAAGCGCTTTGCCCGCGGCGGCCAGTCGGTGGCCGTGACATCGGAGCAGTAGTCGAACGCCGCGTCGGGCGCGTCGCGCAGCGTTCGGGCGACATCCAGCAGCGCCGAGGCCTCGATGATGACGGTCCAGTCACCCACCCAGTAGCTCACCTGACGGATGGCGTCACCGTGCGCCGCCCGGAGACTCGCCAGGAACGCGGGCTCGGCAACGTCGTCTGGTGGCGATGGATCGCTGGGCCCCTTCGGGGCTTCCGGAGGCGCCTTGGGCGCTGGCTTCGGCTTTGCCGGAGCCGCAGCAGCGGCCGGGGGCGCGGGCGCCGGAGCTGGAGGCGCGGGCGTGTCTGGCTGGGCCGGAGCGACTTCGGCGGGCTTCGCCGCGGCCTCGTTGGGCTCCGCTGCGGGGGCCGCCTCCTCAGGCTTCGAGGGTGGCTGGTCCGGCGCGCCGGGCTTCGGGTCGTCGGTCATGGCGCGTCTGTCATCCCGGCCACTACGCCCACTCGAGCGCGCCCTTGCGCCAGGCATAGACGTAGCCGACGACCAGGATGAAGAGGAACACGATCATCTCGATCAGCCCGAACAGAGCCAACTCATCCATGATCACGGCCCACGGGAACATGAAGACCGTCTCCACGTCGAAAATCACGAACAGCATCGCCACCAGGTAGTAGCGGATGCTGTAGCGATCGCGCGCATCGGTCTCCGGCTCGATGCCGCACTCGTAGGGCTCGAGCTTGACCTTGTTGTACCGCTCGGGGTGCAACAGGCCGGACATGATGAGCGTGAAGATCGCGAACCCGGTCGCGACGAACACGAAGATGAGAATTGGGACGTAGGCTTCGAGCATGCTGCCCTGAACAGTGCCGATGACGATGCCGACACCGACGTCTGACCGCGACGCCTCTCAGTCGACCCCAGTCGACCGAGCGTCAACCATCGTATGAACTATGGAGTTCCACGCGACCCGCTGGCACACTGGGAACTCGAACGCGGTTTAGGTTGGCCTGACTAGAACGCGAATGCCACGCCGAGCAAAACCCGCTTTTTATAGCATGCACCCCAGGGGGTGTCAAGAAACGGCCGGAGGCCAGACGCGCCCGAGCGATCGCGACAACTTCTTCATTTCCAATGAGTTTCGCGCGTTCCTCGACCTTGACCTGCCGAAACCTCGGGGCCTATACTGCCTGGATAGCCCCAAGTGGATCGCGCTGTCGAAGTGACTCGAGACCGCTCATGAGAAGCCTCATCACCTGCCGTTTCGCCGACGCCTACCGGCTCGTCGCGCTCAGCTTATTCGTGATGTTCGGCATCGTTGGCGCTGCGCCCACCGTCGCGGCGCAGGCGCAAGAACTGCAGATGTACGTCAGTGTGCTCGACGACGATGACCGCCCGGTGACCGGTCTCACAGTCGATGACTTCGTCCTGCGAGAGGACGGCGTGCTGCGCGAGGTGCTGCGCGTGCAGCCGGCGACCGAACCGATGCACGTGGCCCTGCTCGTCGACAACAGTGCTGCGTCCGCGCAGTATCTGCGCGACATGCGCGACGGCCTGGGCGAGTTTACCCAACGGATCGGAGGCGACCACGAGGTTGCGGTCATCACGTTCGGGGACCGGCCGACGATCGTCGAAGACTACACGCGGAGCGTCATCGAACTGCAGCAGGCGATCGGCAAGGTCTTCCCACGCCCGGGCAGCGGTGCCCTCCTGTTGGATGCGATCTACAACGCCGGCGAAGGGCTGCAGCGGCGCGAGGTGGCGCGGCCGGTCATGGTGGCGGTGACGACGATGGGCGTCGAGTACAGCAACCGGGCCTACCAGCCGGTACTGCGGATCATCCAGGAGGTCGGCGCGACGTTCCACGCGGTCGCAATGACCTCGAGCAGCCCCTCGATGGGTACGGAGTCGCGATACCGCGACATCGTGCTCGACCGCGGCACCAGCGAAACCGGCGGGCGCCGCATCGATCTGCTGCGCGGCCAGATGTTCCGAGAAGCGATGGAGCGGCTCGCGGACGAACTGCTCTCGCAGTACCTGCTGGTGTACGCGCGCCCGGAAATGCTCGTGCCTCCTGACGAGATCGTCGTGTCGACGACGCGCCCTGACTGGACGGCGCGAGGCCGATCCGCGGGGGTCGCGCCGTGATACCGGCGACCTCGCCGCGTCGAACCGGTTCGGGCGCGGCGACGCGCGCCTGCCTCATCTTCCTCATTGCCGCTGGTGTCGTGGTCGGGCTCGTCCCCACCGGGGCCCAGACCCAGGCGCCGCAGCGCCAGGTCCCGTCGTTCAGATCCGGCGTGGACGTCGTGTCGGTGAACGTCACGGTCACCGACCCGACCGGTCGTTACATCACCGATCTCGACCTGGACGAGTTCGCCGTCTTCGAGGACGGGGTTCAGCAAGAACCCAGCTTCTTTACGCGCTCCCAGCTCCCCATCGCGCTCGCGCTCCTCATCGACACGAGCGCCAGCATGGAGCGTCGGATGCAGACAGCCCAGGAAGCCGCGATCGGGTTCGCCCACAGGCTCCGGCCCCAAGATCTCGCGTCGGTCATCGACTTCGATAGCCGCGTCAACATCCTCGAGGGCTTCACCAACGAGGGCGACCGGCTCGAGCGAGCAATCCGTCGGACCGCGGCCGGCGGTTCGACGTCGCTGCACAACGCCATCTACATCTCGCTCAAGGAGCTGAGCAAGATCCGCGCGAGGACACCCGACGAGATTCGGAGACAGTCGATCGTCGTGCTCTCCGACGGCGAGGATACCTCCAGCTTGGTGGGATTCAACGAGGTCCTCGAACTGGCCAAGCGGTCCGAGACGGCGATCTATGCGATCGGACTGCGCACGGGGGAACACCGCGGCAGTCGAGGGTTTCAGAAGGCGGAGTTCGTGCTCCGACAACTGTCCCGGAAAACGGGCGGGCGGGCATTCTTTCCCGACTCGATCGACGAACTCACCGGCATCTACGGCCAGATCGCCGACGAGCTCTCGAGTCAGTACACGATCGGCTACACCTCGAAGAACCCACTGCACGACGGCCAGTGGCGCCGTGTGATCGTGCAGACGGCCAGAGACAATCTGACCGCCCGAACGAAGCAAGGCTACTACGCGCCCGCGTCGCAGTAGGCCGGCCGCGCCCTGGCGGCTCGAACACCCCACGGCCATCTGAAGAGTGGGAAGTGGAGTGATTTCGTGAACATCGCACCCCTGCTGCTCTACGCCGCCGCAGCCGTCGGCTACGCCTGGCATTTTGGGAGACGCAGCATCCGGGCCGGACGCGCGGCGACGACGATGCTCGCCGCGGCCGCGTTGGTGCACACGTTCATCATCGGCATGCAGACGACCGAGGTCGGGCACCTCCCCGTCGTCGGCACGACGGGTGCCCTGTCGATCTTCGTCTGGCTGTCGTCGATTGCCTATCTCTACACCGAAACCACGAGCAACGAGCGCTCGATGGGCGTCTTCATCTGCCGATCGGGGCTTTCGCCGTCGTGGCAGGCGATGAGCTGCGGATGGACGCGGTCGTGAGCACGCTGGATGGCGGCCGCGCCCCGCGGTTCCAGGCCCTCGGGGGTCGCGACGCACCCGAAGCGTTGGGTCAGGCCCTGGCGGCAAGGACACTCGCGACCCGGTGATATCATCGATTTCGTGCCACGCGGTGACGCAAAGCTCCACCGTACCGTCGGCGTCCGGGTCGGTGACGTGCAGATCGGCGGCGGCGCACCGGTCGTCGTGCAGTCGATGACGATGACCGACACGGCCGACGCGGCGGCGACGGCGGCGCAGTGCGCGGAGCTTGCGCGCGCGGGATCGGAGTTGGTGCGCATCACGGTGAATGTGCCCGAGGCCGCCGCCGCGGTCCCGGAGATCCGCCTGCGTCTCGACGACGAGGGCTGCGACGTGCCGCTCGTCGGTGACTTTCACTACAACGGACATCAGTTGCTGGCGCGGTATCCGGGCTGCGCGCGGACACTCGCCAAGTTTCGGATCAACCCCGGCAACGTCGGCACCGGCAATCGTCGGGACGAACAGTTCACGACGATCTGCCAGATCGCCCGCGACCACGGAACGCCGATCCGAATCGGCGTGAACGGCGGCTCGCTCGACCAGGACCTGGTCCTGGTGAAAATGCGAGAGAACACCGACCAGGACCGCGGGCGCACGTCAGAAGAGATCATCAACGACTGCATCGTCCTCTCGGCGCTGCAGTCGATCGAGCTCGCCCTCGCGGCAGGGCTCGAGCAGGATCAGATCGTCATTTCGTGCAAGGTGTCGCAGCCCCGCGACTTGATCGCCATCTATACGGAGTTGGCCCGGCAGACCGAGCAGCCGCTCCATCTCGGCCTCACCGAGGCTGGGATGGGGATCAAGGGGATGGTGTGGTCGTCGACGGCCATGGGGATCCTGCTTCATCAGGGAATCGGCGACACGATTCGCGTATCGCTGACGCCCCGTCCCGGCGGCGACCGGACCGACGAGGTCGTCGCGGCGTGCGAGTTGCTGCAGGCGCTGGGACTCCGCTCGTTCGCACCGAGCGTCACAGCGTGCCCCGGGTGCGGGCGGACCACGAGCTCGACGTTTCAGGAGTTGGCCGAGCGGATCCAGGCCTACGTCCGAGAGATGATGCCCGAGTGGAGAAAGGAGTACGACGGCGTCGAGGCGATGCGCCTGGCAGTCATGGGCTGCGTGGTCAACGGCCCCGGCGAATCGAAGGCTGCCAACATCGGCATCAGCCTGCCCGGAACCGGCGAGGCGCCGCACTGTCCGGTGTACATCGATGGCCGGCACACGACGACGCTCAAGGGCAGCTACACCGAGCTGGCCGAGGCGTTCCGCTCGTTGGTGGACGACTACGTCGTCGAACACTATCCGCGCAAGACCGCTACGGAAGCTGAGCCGGTCTGACTGCCTTCGGCCACCTTGCTCGCCCGAGCACCGATTCTCGATGCCCGTCACGCTGATCGCCGTCGACCTCGACGGGACGCTCCTGGACAGCGATGGAACGTTGTCCGACCCCAACCGAGACGCACTCGAGAAGGCAGCCGCCCGCGGGCTCCAGATCGCCGTGGCCACCGGCCGGAGCTTCCATCACACGAAGGATCTGGCCGCGCGGATGCCGGACGGGACGGTGCTGATCCTCAACAACGGCGCATTGGTCAAGAACCGGACGGGAACCACCTTGGCCCACCACGGGCTGCCGGCCGACACCGCGCGCTATCTCGTGGAGACCACGCGCGAGGTCCGCGAGGGTGCCGCGGCAATCTTCGACCGCAGCGACGCACACCAGTTCGTCTGCGAACGGGTCGACTGGACCCACCCGCATCGGCAGCGCTACTACCTGCTTCACCGGGAATCGATCACCGAGACGGGTTCGCTCGGCGACGCGATCGCCGAGCTCGGACTGGACCCGCTGCAGATCGGGTTCACCGGCGGGGTCCGCGCCATGCGAGAGCTGGCCGCGTCGCTGGACTCGCTGCCGAGGGCCGGCGAATTTTCACACACATTGACCGAGTATCCGGAACGAGACTTCTCACTGCTCGACGTGCTTGGGCCCGGGCGGTCGAAGGGTCGAACGCTCGCCGAGCTTGCGGCCAGCCGTGGGATCGAAGCCGACGACGTGATGGCAGTCGGTGACAACCTGAACGACCGGACGATGCTGGAGTTCGCCGGCGTCGCGGTCGTCATGGGGAACGCGTCGCCTGAATTGAAGGCGCTGGGATGGCCGGAGACCGCCACAAACGACGCGGGAGGCATCGCCCAGGCGATTGAAAGGTTCGTGTTGGGCGAGGCCGGTCGACCTGCGCCCTGACGGCAGGGCAGGCGACCCTCGGGCCCTACCCAACACCCAAGAGCGATCGATCGGATCACGCCAGATCGGCACGGAGGCGTGCAACCCGCTTCCGCCAAACGGTGAGCAGGACGAGCGACACGACGATGAGACCGGCCGACAGACCGATCCACAACCCGACCACGCCCCTCGCCCAGACGAAGCAGATCGTGTAGCCGAGCGGCAGACCGAACGCCCAATGGCCGACCAGGTTCCAGAGCATCGGGGTGCGCGTGTCGCCCAAACCGCGGAGTGCGCCGGTCAGCACGCCCTGCAAGCCGTCGAACAGCTGAAACGCCGCCGCCACCGCCAACAGCGTGACGCCGGTGGCAATGACGGTGGGGTCCGTCGTGAAGAGCCCCATCAGGATCCGTGGGAGCAGCAGGAACGCCGTGGCCGAGACGGCCATGAAGAGCACGCCGAGGACGACGGCAGTCCACCCGGCCCGGCCGGCATCGTCCGCATCGCGACGCCCGACGGCGTGGCCGACGCGGACTGCCGCGGCTGAGGCCATGCCAAGCGGCACCATGAAGGTGAAGCTGGCCATGTTCAGCGTGATCTGGTGGGCCGCGAGGGCCACCGGCGCGAGGCGGGCGGCGAGCGCGGTGGCGGCCGAGAACACACCGACTTCGAGCGTCACCTGACAGGCTGCCGGCAGGCCGAGCCAGAACAACCGGGCCAGCCGTGCGCGCTCGATCGCCCACGAGGCCCGGCGGGGGCCGTGTCCGGTCCGAGCGTCGTGACGTGCCACGGCGCCCAGCAGCAGCATCGCCATGTAGATGCGTGAGATGCACGTCGCCCAGCCGGCGCCGTTCACGCCGAGCGCCGGCGCGCCAAGGTTGCCGTGGATCAGGACCCAGTTCGCCGCGATGTTGATCAGGTTCGCGGTCAGCAGCGTCACCATGATCGGCGTCACGACACCCATCGCCTGCAGGTAGCGCCGGAGAGCGACATAGAGCAGCAGCGGCCAGGCGCTCCAGGTGATCAACCGCAAGTAGGGCGCGGTCAGCCTGAGGACGGTGGGATCGAACCCCCACAGGTCGAGATTCGAGATGCCGATGAGCGCGACACCGGTCAAAGGCACTGCGAGCATCAGGCTCATCACGACGCCGTGGACCAGCCAGCGATGGCACTCGTCGAGCTGGTCCGCGCCGAACGCTTGGGCGATGAACGTGTCGAGCGCCAGTAGGACTCCTACGCCGAACACCGCGAGCGCGATGAACAGCATCGAGCCGACACCCACCGCGCCGATCGCCTCGGGGCCGAGTGAGCCGACCATCAGGATGTCGACAGTGCCCATGGCGACCCAGCCCATCTCGGCCACCACGACCGGGACCGCCAGCGCGAGCATCGGCCGCACCTCTCGCCGCAGGCCGGACAAACGCTGTATCATCGCAGCCCCGACTCTCGGGCGGACATACCGAATGAAGGACGGTCACTCATGCGAATCACACTCGTCGCGCTCTGCCTTGCCGGCGGCACAGCCAGCGTCATACTCGGCGCAGCGCCCCCTGACACCGTGGCGCAACAGCTGCCGCCCGGCGCCGAAGCCTTCTCGCTCGACGGCGAGCCGTTGTACCCGGGGCCGATGACGGCCGACGTGCAGGCCCGACTCGAAGCCAACCTCGCCGAGGCGCGCGCCGGGGTCGAGCGCGCGCCGAACGATCCCGACGCAGCGATCTGGGTCGGCCGCCGCCTCGGCTACCTCGGCCGCTATCAGGAGGCCATCGAGTTCTTCAGCGACGCGATCGCCGAGCACCCCGACTACGCCAAGCTCTACCGGCACCGCGGCCACCGCTACATCTCGACGCGGCAATTCGATCTGGCGATCGCCGACCTGGCGCGTGCGGCCGAGCTGATCGAGGACGTACCCGACGAAGTCGAACCCGACGGTGCCCCGAACGAACGCGGCATTCCGACGAGCACATCACACACGAACATCTGGTACCACCTCGGGCTCGCCTACTATCTCACCGGCGACCTCGAGCCGGCGCTCGACGCCTACCGGCAGTGCCTGGCGTTCTCGAAGAACCCCGACATGCTCGTGGCGACGAGCCACTGGCTCTACATGACGCTGCGGCGGCTGGGTCAGGACGACGCGGCGGCGGACGTGCTGGAACCGATCGTGGACGGGATGGACATCATCGAGAACGGCGCCTACTACCGACTGCTGCTGATGTACAAGGGCCTCATCCCGCCCGAACTGATCCTTGAGCGCGCGGCGGCCGACGGCGGAGTCCAGTTTCCGACGTCAGCCTACGGCGTGGCGAACTGGCACCTGTACAACGGCCGGCCGGAGGTCGGGATGACGCTGCTCCACCAGGTCGCGACGGACACCCAGTGGGCCGCGTTCGGCACCGTCGCCGCGGAGGCCGACGTCAGCCGGATCGGCAGCTAGGCCACCGACACTCCACTACGGCGAGCCAGGCAGCGACGGCATCTCTTCGTCTAGCCTCGACAGCAACTCGTCGCGCATCGCCAGGTGGTAGACCGCCGCGGCGATGGTGATGGCCGACTTGATCGCATCACCCTCGATGACCCGCTCGTAGGTGTCGAGGTTGGTGTGCCAGGTGTAGGTCCCGTACTGGATCGGATCCTGCCGCATGCCGATGCCCGGCAAGCCCGCCTCGTTGAAGGACGTGTGGTCCGACCCGCCACGCCGACGGCTCATCGTCGCACCGGCGCCAAGGACGCCGATATCCTCGAACGGCGCGAGCGCCGACCGGAGCACGTCGGCAGCCTCTCGCGGGCCGAACACGCTCGCGCTGCGCGCCTGTCCGGTGCCCCCATCGATGTTGAAGTAGCCGCCGAACTTCGAGTACTCCGGCAGCTGGTCCTCGAACGAGCCGAAGTGCTGAGCGACGTAGGCCTGCGAACCCAGCAGTCCTTGCTCCTCGCCGCTCCAAAGCGCCACGCGGATCGTCCGCCGGGGCTCTACGCCGATCGCCGCCAGGATCCGCGCGGCCTCCATCATCACGGTCACGCCGATCCCGTTGTCGGTGGCGCCGGTCGCGGCGTGCCACGAGTCGAGGTGACCGCCGAGCATGATCACCTCGTCGGCCTTGTCGGTCCCGCGAATCTCGGCGGTTGCGTTGTAGCTCGTGGCGCCGTCGGGATAGCTCTGGTTGACGACCTCGACTTCGAGCTCCACCGGGCCGTGCGGCAGGAGCCGCGCGATCCGCCCGAAGTCCTCGTTCCGCATGACGAGCGTCGGTGCCGCCTGTTCGAGGTCGTATGTCCGGTTGCTGAACGCGCGAATCTGGCCGTGGTCCCGGCCGCCGTCGTTCACCTGGACGGCAGCCCCACTGTCCGCGAGGAAGGCCGCGATGCGCCCGGCCACCTCACGGCCCGACAGCGGCCGGTCGGGATCGTCGCCACCACCCTGCCGCGGCCCGCCTCCGCCGCGTGCGGGCGGCGCCGGCGGGAGGTTCGGGTCGAGCTGAGCGCGCAGCTCGGCTTCGCTACGCCGGCGGACCGGCCCATCGATCGTCACCGGCACGAAGCGCGGCTCGCCGACCAAGACGACCTTGCCCGCCACGTCGGCGGCGATGCTGTCGAGATACCCCGTCAGCTCGGCCTCGGTCGGGCGCTCCGGCGGAACCAGCTGGTAGACCTCGGCGGTCACCACACCGTCGGTGCTCGGCGTCCACGCCAGCACCTCGGCCACCAGCGGATCCTTCACCGGGGAGACGAGGTGCGCGGTCATCCGCTCGTTCGCCCACCCGGGATGCCCGAAGTCCCACGGTTCGAGCTGGCCGTTGGCCATCCCCCACGATTCCATCCTGTCGATGGCCCACTGAGCGGCAGCCTCGAGGTTGGGCGAACCGGTCAGCCGCGGCCCGTAAACGTCGGTCAGGTAGTGCAGCGTGTCGAGAATCTGGGAATTCGTCGTGGCCTCCTGCCGAATCCGCCAGTTCACCGCGTCGTCGACCGGCTCCTGAGCCATCAGGCCGGCGGACAGGACGACCATCAGCAGGACCGCGCTCAGAGCACTCTTGAATTTGGACATCTTCCCCCTCATCTCCACGGCATCAGCGCTTCGATCCACGCGACGCGCGTCAGATCGTTGTAGATCACGGTGACCATCAACATCATCAAGACCACGAACCCGGTCAGCAGCATCTTCTCCTTCACGCGCACGCTGAAGTCGCGGCGCGCGGCGCCCTCGAGCGCCATGATGAAGATGTGGCCGCCGTCGAGCACCGGGATCGGCAGCAGGTTCAGGATTCCGAGATTCAAGCTGATCATCGCCATCAGGGTGAACAGCGCGACGAACCCGACCTCGGCGGCGCCGCCCGACAGCTGCGCGATGCCGACCGGCCCCATGAGCTGGCGCGGCGACGTCTCGCGGGTCAGCAGGCCCCAGAGCGTCCGGAAGATGAGCCCCGACCATTCGTAGTTCCGTTCGAAACTCATCTGCACGGCCTGCAGCGGGCCGGGCTCGATCGTGCGCAGCTCGTAGGGGCTCAGGCTGACCCCGATCAGCCCGACGTCACCGCTCAGCGCCGGCGTGACGTCGAGGTCACGCTCCGCGCCGTCGCGTCGAATGGTCAACGTCAACTCCTGGTCTGGGCTGGCGTTGATCCGTTCGATCAGGCTGTCACGGCCGACCGGGTCGCCGTCGATCGCCAGAATGACGTCGCCCGACAGGATGCCCGCCCGGTTGGCTGGCTCACCGGCGGAGACCTCACGAATCTGCGGATGCATCTGGGGCAACACCCCGAGATCGCCCATCTCGAACTGCGTCTGCGCGGCCGGCGTCACCGGCAGCGTCATCGACCTCCCGTCGCGGCTGACGACGACGTCGACCTCGCGCTCCGCACGGGGCATGACGGCGATGAACAGCGCCTGCCACGTTGGCACCGGATCGCCAGCGACCGACACGATCAGATCGCCGGGCTGGATGCCCGCGCCTGCAGCCGGCGAATCCTCGACGACGGAGCCAATGACGGGTGGCTGCTCCTCGTAGGCGGGCACTTCGGCGCCCTGATAGAGAACGAACGCCATGACGACGACGGCGAGGACGATGTTCATGGTCGGTCCCATGACCAGCACCTGGAACCGCTGCCACTTCGATTTCGAGAGGAACTCGTCGTCGCGTCCCGAGCGCGATTCCTCGGGATTCTCGCCGGCCATCTTCACGTAGCCACCGAGTGGAATCACGCTGACGCAGTATTCGGTGTCGCCGCGCTTGAAGCTCAGCAACTTCGCGCCGAAGCCGAGCGAGAACGTCAGGACGCGCACGCCGATGCGCCGCGCCATCAAGAAATGCCCCAGCTCGTGCACGAACACCAGCACGCCGAGCACGAATACGAACGCCGCCAAGCTCGTCAGCACGCCTACCCTCTTCTTCTCACTATGCCGCCTCCGCGGAGCCGGTTCACTCGCCAGCAGCGCATCTGGCAGTCCGTGGTGAAAGTACCGAGTAGCACCGAGACCGCCGAGGCGTCCGCCCTGCAAGGCGCGAGGCGGGAGCATGCCGGGTGCATTCGACCACTGAGCAACGCAGCAGGGCGGGATGCATCGGCGGTCGAATGCAGCGGCACTTTCACCACGGACTGCTAGACCGATTGTATCTCCGGAAGCAGATCCCGTGAAAACTCACGCGACCAGCGGTCCACGGCACGGACGCCGTCAAGGGTCTCGACCGGACCGTCGTGCATGGCATCCCGGGCATCCATCGCGCGCTCGATGACCGACGGAATACCGAGAAACGGCAGAGTGCCGGCCAGAAACGCGGCGACCGCCACTTCGTTGGCCGCGTTCAAGACAACGGGCGAGACTCCCCCTGCTCGCAGCGCGCGGTAGGCCAGGGCCAGGCATGGGAATCGGGCCACGTCGGGTCGGTGGAACTCCAACGCCGCGGACGCCGCCAGATCGAGAACCGGGAGCGGCGCGCTCCATCGATCGGGATAGGACAACGCGTACTGAATCGGCAGTTGCATGTCGGTGACGCCCAGCTGGGCGATCACCGACCCATCCGTCAACTCGACCATCGAATGCACGATCGACTGCGGGTGCACGAGCACATCGACCTCGTCAGCGGCAACGCCGAACAGCCAGCGCGCTTCGATCACCTCGAGTCCCTTGTTCATCAAGGTCGCCGAGTCAATCGTGATCTTGTCGCCCATGTTCCAGGTCGGATGCCGGAGGGCGTCGTCGGGCCGGACCCCCTGCAGCCGCTCGACCGGCCAGTCGCGAAACGGCCCGCCTGACGCGGTCAGGATCAGCCGGCGGACGTCGTCAGACGAGCGACCGTGCAGGCACTGATGGATGGCGCTGTGCTCGCTGTCGACCGGCAGCACGGCGACGTCGTAGCGATCGGCAGCCGCCATGACGAGACCACCGGCCATCACGAGCACTTCCTTGTTCGCCAAGGCGATCGTCTTGCCGGCCTCGATCGCCGCCAGCACGGCCTCAAGCGCGGCCGTGCCCGCCGAGGCGCACACGACGATGTCGACTTCGGGATGCGTCGCGACAGCGGCGAGGCCGTCCGGGCCGGTGACGCTGGACAGGCTCGAAGCGAGGTCGGCGCCCAGCGCCTGGCGAACACCGTCCATCGCCTCGGGCGTGGCCATCGCGATGACGGCCGGCGTGAACTGCGCCACCTGTTCCGCCAGGCGCGCCGAGTTCTCGCCGGCGGCCAGGCCGACGACGCGCAGTTCGTCGGGATGGGCGGCCACGACGGCGAGTGCGCTGGTCCCGATGGAACCAGTCGACCCGAGTATCGCAATGCGTTTCACGCGGACAGCCCTCGGAGCACCGCATCGAACAATGGAATCGCAAAGAGCCAGCTATCGAGACGATCCAGGACGCCACCATGACCCGGAATCAATCCGGAGACGTCCTTCACGCCGGCCCCGCGTTTCAGCTTCGACTCGAAGAGGTCACCGACGATGCCGATGCCCGCCAGCGCCGCGCCGAACGCCGCGCCGAACGCGGGATGAATGGCCACACCGCCCCAGCCGCCGGCGATCGCCATGACGGCGGCGCCCGCGAGGACTCCGCTGAACGCGCCTTCGATCGTCTTCTTCGGGCTCGTCGCCGGCGCCAACGGCCGGCGGCCGAGTGCGCGGCCGCCGTAGAACTGCGCGGCGTCACTCGCCACGATCACCGCCAACAGCAACAGCACCACCTCGCTGCCCCGCGCCGCGTGGAGCGCGACAAGCGTGCCAAGCGGCAGGCCGACATAGAGCGGACCGAACACCCCGGCGACGTACGTCCAGCCGCCGGACGCCCGGCCCCGTGTCTTCCCGACTGCTGCGGCGCCGATCGCAACCGTTGCGGCCATCAAGACCGGCACGACAGCCGCATCGCGCGCCACGGCCGCACAGATCGCCAGGCCGGCGACGACGACGAGACCCTTGGGCGCCGGCGCACCGGCACGCTCGGCCAAGTCGGCGTACTCGACGAGCGCCAGCAGCACGACGAGCTCGGCCAATCCGAGGGTGGCCCAGGCGGGCAACCACCAGAGCGTTCCGACGACGATCGCCAGCATGGCGACGGCGCTGAGGACTCGCGTCATCCGTGTTCAGGAACCTCGTGGGGACCGGGCCACCCGGGCGGGCACCCGCGTCTCACCCGGCGACGACCGGGCGAGCGATGCCGCCGTACCGACGCTCGCGTTTCTGGTACGCGAGCACCGCGTCGAACAGGTGCTGGCGCCGAAAATCTGGCCAGAGGGTCTCGGTCACCCAGATCTCCGCGTAGGCAATCTGCCAGAGGAGGAAGTTGCTGACGCGCATCTCGCCACTCGTCCGGATGAGCAGATCCGGATCGGGCTGACCCGCGGTGTACAGAAAACCGGCGAACCGCTCCTCGTCCAGTTCGTCCCCGTGCACTCCGGCCTCGATGGCATGTCGCGCGGCGTCGACGATCTCCGCCCGCCCCCCGTAGTTCAAGGCGATGTTGAACTGCATGCCGGTGTTCACTTCGGTTTTCCGCGCGGCGAACGTCAGTTCGTCCCGGATGTCTGGCGCCAACTCATGCTCTCGACCGACGACCTTGAACCGAATGTTGTTGTCCAGCAGCATCCGTAGCTCCGAGCGCAGGTACCGCTTGAGCAGCGCCATGAGCGTGGCAACCTCGGTCGGCGGACGCTTCCAGTTCTCGACCGAGAACGCGTAGAGCGTCAGCACCTGCACGCCGAGCCGAGCCGACGCCTCGACCACGTCACGGACCGAGTCGATGCCGGCGCGATGCCCCTGCACGCGCGGCAGGCCGCGCTGAGCGGCCCATCGACCGTTTCCGTCCATGATGATGGCGACGTGTGCAGGCAGGCGATCGAAGTCGATCTGGCGAGCCAACTCGGCTTCGGCCGACCCTCGTTCGACCCAGGTCAGGACGTCTTCCAGGCTCATGCGTTCGCCAGGCAGCCGGCGCGTTCGAGCGCGGAGCCGCCCGAAACTCCTGTGAATTGATGATGATACAGGCTGGCCCTGTGGGGTTCAAGGACCGCACGCCGTTCGCCGGCTAGCAGTCCGTGGTGAAAGTGCCGCGTGCACGGAGAGTGCCGAGGCGCCCGCCCGCAAGGCGCGAAGAGCGAGAATACCGAGAGTATTCGACCGATGAGCAACGCTGCGGGGCGGGATGCATCGGCAGTCGAATGCAGCGGCACTTTCACCACGGGCTGCTAGTAGTCGACCCGAACCAGGAACAGGCCCTCGGCCGGCGCGGTCGGTCCGGCCTCGCCACGGTCCCGCGACGCCAGGACTCGCGCGACGTCGGCCGGGGCTCGCCGCGCCGCGCCCACCTCCACCAGCGTACCGACGATGTTTCGCACCATGTGGCGGAGGAAGCCGCTTCCGCCGACCTCGATCGTGAGCCGCTGGCCTCCCCGGTCTGCAGGCTCACGGCGTGTCTCGTCGATCTGCAATCGATCGATCTGCCGAACCGAGGTCTTGACGTCGCTGCCGGCCGCTCGGAACGCGGTGAAGTCGTGCTCGCCGATCAACACTTCCGCGCCGGCGCACATCGCGGCTCCGTCGAGCGGGCACGGCAGATGCCAGACGTAGCGCCGGTCGAACGGGCTGACGATCGGACCGGTGAGAATCTGGTAGCGGTAGAGCTTTCCAATCGCGCTGCCGCGCGCATCGAATCGGTCTGGCATCTCGACGGCCGCCAGCACGCGGATGTCCACCGGCAGCGTGGCGTTGAGCGCACGTGTCAGATCACCGACATCGATGGGATGCTCGAGCCGCACGCTGGCGACCTGCCCGAGCGCGTGGACGCCCGCGTCGGTCCGTCCGGCACCGACAACCGCGACGGCCGAACCCTCGATCCGGCTCAGCGCCGCTTCCAGTGCGGCCTGGATCGATACGCCGTTCGGCTGGCGTTGCCAGCCGCAGTAGTCGGCACCCTCATAGGCGACGGTGAGCTTGATGATCCTGGGCACCGCGGGTCGCGCCGCGCTCGGAGATGGGGGGGACACTATCGCGGCGACAGACCGGGTCGGGAGCCGGGCTTGACGATCGGCGTCCCCGACGCACACAGCGGGCACTCAGCCGGCTCGTAGGTCGGCAGCACCACGCCGGCCAGGGCGAAGAACGGCACACCCAGGTCGGCGCCGGCGCTGCGGTCGATCACCGACGCGGCCCCAACGACCTCTGCGCCAGCCGCCCGCGCCACGTCGATCGTCTCGCGCGTCGACTTGCCCGTCGTGACGACGTCCTCGACGATAACGACACGTTCGCCCGCATCGACGGTGAAGCCGCGGCGCAGGGTCAATTCGCCGGCCGCACGCTCGGCAAAGATGCCACGCGTCTCAAGCCCGCGCGCGACCTCATGGCCAATGACGACGCCGCCGAGGGCGGGAGACAGGACCGTGGCCGGGCGCCACTCGCGCGCTCTGACCGCGATCGCCTCGCCGAGCGCCTGCGCGTGCCGCGGATGCTGCAGCACGCGGGCGCACTGGAGATACCCCGGGCTGTGCAATCCGGACGAGAGGCTAAAATGGCCTTCCAGGAGAGCGCCGGCCTCCCGGAACAACGTGAGCACCTGATCTGAGGTCATCTGCGACTTCTAGAGGACATCGCGGGCCCAACGCCAGGGCACGCCAACCCAAGTGACTCCTAGCGTTAGTATAATTGAGTGAAACTTGCGGTCGGTCTGGTTCGTCTACTTAAGGCAGGGGCAACGCACTCTTCCGGTGCGTTTTAAACGCATTCGGCGCGTTTCTTGCCCTCTCCAGCACTCAGTTTCGATGAACGCCAGAACACCGTCGCAAAGGGCCAGGTCGCAGCAGAAAGAGGTTGTTATGATTGGGAAAACAATTCGAGGGTGCCGCGTGTTCGCCGTCATCGCGGCGTCTTGTGTCTGGGTCGTGCCCGCCTCCGGCCAGGCGCTGTCCGATTCCGGACGACCGTCGATCTTGGCCAGGGCTGCCGCAACCGAAGGCCTGCGTCTGCCGGTGGGCCTCCAGACGGCAGCCGGCAGCCGCCCGGCGCGCAGGCTGACGATGGACGAAGCCGTCGAACTGGCACTCGAGCAGAACCTGAACATTCGGGTGGAGCGCCTCAACCCGCAGATTCAGGACCTGGCGATCGCGGACGTGCGGTCCGCCTGGACGCCGAGTCTGGACACCTCGGTTCAGAACAACACACAGGACTCGCCGGCGACCAACCAGTTGGCAGGCGGCCTGGACAAGATCACGACCGAGACGTTCTCGAACAACGTCGGGATCAGCCAGTTACTGCCCTGGGGTGCCTCGTACCAAACGAGCTGGAACAGTTCGCGCCAGACCACGACCAACTTCTTCTCGAGCTTCGATCCGGCGCTGCGTTCGAACTTCCAGGCCGTCTACGTGCAGCCGCTCCTGCGGAACTTCCGGATCGACAACACGCGGCAACGCCTGCGGGTCTCGCGAACCAACCGGGACATCTCGGACATTCAACTCCGCGACACGATCGTCTCGACGGTGCGCAACGTCAAGAACGCCTATTGGGAACTGTCGTATGCGATCTCGGCGCTGGCCGTCCAGCAGCAGTCCCTCGAACTGGCGGAGGAATCGCTCAGGAATAACCGGACGCGCGTCGAGGTCGGCACGATGGCGCCGATCGACATCGTCGAAGCCGAGGCCGAGGTCGCCCGGAACGAGGAAACGGTCATTGTGGCGGAAGCCGCCATTGACGAGGCTGAGGACGCGCTGCGCGCGCTGATCATGGACCCGGCCACGCCGAACTTCTGGGCGCTGCGCCTGGAACCGACCGATACGCCGCTGCTGCAGACGCAAGAGATCGACATCGATGCGGCCGTCGGCAACGCCCTGGGAGGCCGAACGGATCTGGCCCAGATCCGACGCAGCCTGGACAACACCGACACGAACATCGAGTTCTACTCCAATCAGCGACTGCCCGACGTCAACCTCCAGGTCAACTACCTGGCGACGGGCGCGGGCGGAAGCCGGTTGATCCGAAATCAAGCATTTGGCGGTGACGTGATCGACACGGTCGACGTCGGCTTCGGCTCGGTACTCAGCGACGTGTTCGGCAGCGACTTCCCCACCTGGACGGTGAGCCTCAACATCAGCTATCCGATCGGGACGAGCAGCGCCGACGCAAACCTGGCTCGGTCGCGGCTGGAGCGGAGCCAGACCCAGGCAAGAATCCGCAGCACCGAGTTGCAGGCCGCCACGGAAGTGCGTCGCGTTGGTCGGGAGGTCAACACGAACCTGAAGCGCGTCGACGCGACGCGGGCGGCGCGTCAGCTCGCCGAGGAACGGCTCGAGGCCGAACAGAAGAAGTTCGCCGTCGGCATGTCGACCAGCTTCCTGGTCTTTCAGGCCCAGCGCGATCTCGCCCAGGCACGGAACGGCGAACTGCGCGCGATTCTCGACTACAACCGGTCGCAGGTCGACTTCGAGGCGGTGCAGGAGACGTCGCTGACCGGCGGCGGTGGATCGTTCACACTGGCGACAGGAGCCGGCAACGTAGGTGGTCAGGCCGTGGGCGTCGGCGCTGGCGGAGGTGGCGGCGGGTTCTAGCCCCACACATGGTGGTCGAGGGCGACTCGAAGCGGCGGGGGGGGTGATGCTACACTCGCCCCGTGCCGAAGCTCTCGGTCACGGTCATCACCAAGGACGAGGCGCACAATCTTCCGGATGCGCTGGCCTCGGTTGCCTGGGCCGACGAGATCGTCATCGTCGACTCCGGTAGCGAGGACGGCACCACCGACGTCGCGCGGCGCTTCACCGACCGCGTAACGGTCCGGCCCTGGGCCGGATACGGCGACCAGAAGAATCACGCGGCTGGGCTCGCCAGCCACGATTGGATCCTCTCGATCGACGCCGACGAACGCGTCTCGCCATCGCTCGCGCTGGAGATCCAGGAACTCCTGGCGAGTGAGCCGACCCTGCGCGGTTACCGGATGCCACGCGTCACCTTCCACCTGGGACGCTGGATCCGATCGACCGATTGGTATCCCAACCTGCAGCTCCGTCTGTACGACCGGCGGGTCGCATGCTGGAGCACACCCCGGGTGCACGAATCGGTCAAGGTGCCGGGGGAGGCTGGACGCCTCCAGCACGAACTCGAGCACCGCAGCTATCGCGACCTATCCCATCAGCTCCAGACAATCGATCGCTACAGCACACTGGCCGCCGACGACATGGCGGCCGCGGGCCGGACGGTGGGATTGCTGCGCCTGGCCGTCCACCCGCCGCTGGCCTTCCTGCGGAACTACCTGCTCCGCGGTGGCATCCGCGATGGATCGGCCGGATTCATCGTCTCGGTGATGAACGCCTACTACGTCTTCCTGAAGTTCGCGAAGCTCTGGGAAAGACAGCACTAGATCGGGGCTTGCCTACACCTGCAGAACCCGTCGATCACTAGGCCCCCGAGCGGAGTCGAGTGGGCCAGCCCCGAACCCCCGCGCGGGTCTCCGCCGGGACCCCGAGCGCCCCACTCCGACCCACGCGAGGCGCGCTGTGCGCGCCTTGGTGTTCAGTCGACCTCAGCGGGGCGGCAAAGCCCGCGCAGCGGGCACCGTGTGTCCTGCGCCGGCCGTCCGGATCCGCAGGCACCGCCCATCCCCAGATGACAGATCGCGAAGTCGTACCGGACAGGGTCGGTCGGTTCGACCTCGCGAAGCGCGTCGGTGATCGACGCGGCCATGCGCCAGCCCGGTGATCGGTACGAGGTCAGGCCGAGGCATCGGCCGACGCGGATGACGTGCACATCGAGCGGAATGACGAGCGCCGACGGCGCGAGCGCCGACCAACCGCCCGGGTCGAGCGCGTCACGGCGCACCATCCAGCGAAGGAAGAGGTTCAGCCGCTTGCACGCGCTGCCGGTCGACGGGCGGGGAAAAAAGTACCGAACGCCGGGCTTCTGCGGCACCCGCCCGTAGGCGCTGCGGAGATCGAGGGCCATCGCCCGCGCACAGAACGACTCGAGACCTTCGGCGATCGGGGCGGCCGGGTCGTCGATCCCCTGGAGAAAGAAGCGCTCGATCGATCCGCACTGGTCGATCATCTGGCGGAGCAGCCACAGCAGCGCCACGATGTCGACGTCGCGGGTCCACCGATGGCCGAGCCCCTTCAGGCGGCGCCGCCCGGCCACCGGATCGAACGCCGAGACGAACCGCGCCGGCGATGGGCCCATCAAGGCGACTAGCGCCTCGACCGACGCGAGGACGCTCTGCACACGGCCAAACGCCAGCGCGGCCGCACAGAATGCGACGACCTCGCGATCCGCAGTCGTTTCGTAGCGACGCACGATCTGGATCGGATCGGCCGCGGCATCGGCCCGGTTGTACTCGGTGTAGAGACGGTCGAGCCCGGCCTTGAGCCGGGTGCGAGCCGAGACCGTGCGACGCGCCACAGGAGAATTCGTCAAAAAGAAGTGATCGGCTGCCCCGCCGCACACAGGGGGCAGTCGCCGGCGGCATAATTGTCGGGCGCGCGGTACTCGGCAAGCGCCACGTTCGGCACGTCGAGCGTCTTGACGACCTCGAGCCGATCGTAAATCTCGATGGAGCCGATCGTGGTGCCCCCGGCCTCGGCGACCAGTTCCGCGCATCTCCGGAAGGTCTCACCCGTGTTGCGCACGTCGTCGGCCAGCAGGACCCGCTTGCCCGAGATCTGCCGGGCATAGAAGTCCCTGAGCCTGTGGCGGCGGTCGGGGCCGACGTTGAACGGGGCGAACAGGCAGGGTGGATGGGTCAGGCTGCGGCGTCCGTCCAGCAGGCCAGCGATTGTATGCGCCAGGAGCGCGCCGCCCGTCACCGGCCCGGCCACGACCTCAGTGGCCGACGACAGCTCGAACGGCAGGACGTCAATGAGGTCCTGGGCGAACCGCCAGATCGTCGACGGTTGACGGAACAGCTGATGGGCATTCAGGTAGGCCCGACCGTGATAGCCGTTCCCGTAGTCGAAGTGCCCATCGACCATGAGGATCTCGAGCCGTTGCAGATCCTTCAGCGCCTTGCCACTGACGTCGTCTTGCCGAGCCATCATCCGCCGCCCGCCGTGAAGACCGCCGCCTCGGGCACGGCGTCGCTGACGTACAACATCTGGCCGCCGACGATGGTCGCGGCGACGCAGCCCCGTAGCTCCCAGCCTCCAAACGGGGTGTTCTTGCCTTTCGAGCGCATGCGGGCCACGTCGACGGTCGTCGGCGCTTCGGGCGCCAGAATCGTCACGTCGGCCGCCCCACCGGGCGCGAGCGTCCCACCGGCGACGCCGAGAATCCGCGCCGGATTGGTCGAGTACAGCTCGACGAGCCGGTTGAGCGAGATGACCTCGCGGTGCACCAGGCGATCGAGCGACAGCGACACCGCTGTTTCGAGCCCGGTGATCCCGAACGGCGCCTGGTCGAACTCCACCGCCTTCTCGTCGTAGTGATGCGGCGCGTGGTCGGTAGCGATGACGTCGATGGAGCCGTCAGCCAACCCCTCCAGCATCGCATCCCGGTCGGCGGCTTCCCGGAGCGGAGGATTCATCTTGACGTTGGTGTCGTAACCTTGGAGCGCCTCGTCGGTGAGGATGAAGTGGTGCGGCGTCACCTCGCAGGTGACCTTGATCGCCCGCGCCTTGCCCGATCGCACCGCCCGGAGCGAACCTCGGGCACTCATGTGCGCGACGTGCACCGGGGCCCCGGTGAGACCGCTCAGCGTGACGTCGCGCTCGACAATCAATTCCTCGGCCACGGCAGGCAGCCCACGCAGCCCGAGCGCCGTCGCGTGATATCCCTCGTGGGCCACGCCACCGACGAGCGACGGATCCTCGCAGTGGTCGATCACGAGCAGGCCGAACGACGCGGCATACTCGAGCGCTCGTCGCATCAGCAGTGCATCGGCGACCGGATACCCATCGTCGGAGACCGCAACGCAGCCGGCGGCCTTCAACTCGGCAAGATCGGCGAGTTGCTCCCCCTTCGATCCGCGCGAGACTGCGCCAATAGGATACACCCGCGCCTGGCCCGCGGCGCGAGCCTTGGCCAGAATGGACTCGGTGATCCCGGCCTGATCGTTGACGGGATCGGTGTTCGGCATGCAGGCCACGCCGGTGAAGCCGCCCGCCACCGCCGCCGTCGCGCCCGTCGCAATCGTTTCCTTGTGCTCCTGACCCGGCTCACGCAGGTGCACGTGCATGTCGATGAAGCCGGGGCAGACCACGCAGTCGGCCGGCACGTAAATCACCCGGGCGCCGTCGGCCGGCAGGTCGGTGCCGACCTGCGCCACGACCTCATCTTCGATCAAGACGTCCGCAACGCCGTCTTGACCCGCCGCGGGGTCGACGACCCGCCCGCCCTTCAACAAGATCTGCATCGGTCGGTCACACCTGTCCTTCGCCGGTCACATTTCATCGGGATTCCCGGCGAGCAGATACAACACCGCCATGCGCACTGCCACGCCATTCGCCACCTGGTCCAGCATGACCGAGTACGGGCCATCGGCGACTTCCGAGGCTATCTCCACCCCGCGGTTCATCGGTCCGGGGTGCATGATGATGACATCCGACTTCGCGCGCTCGACGCGCTCGGCCGTCAGGCCGTAGACGTTGAAGTACTCGCGGAGTGACGGCACGAAATGCCCTCGCATCCGCTCACGCTGGATGCGGAGCATCATGAGGACGTCGGCGCCCTCTGCCGCCTCGTCGATGCGCGTCGTCGCACGCACGCCGAACTGCTCGATGCCCGGCAGCATCAGCGTCGGCGGGCCGCACACCCAGATCTCCGCACCGAGCGCCCGTAGCAGCAGGAGGTTCGACCGAAGGACGCGACTGTGGAGCAGGTCGCCGATAATCGCGACCTTGAGCCCGGCGATGTGCCCCTTGCGCGCGCGGATCGTGAATCCGTCCAGCAGCGCCTGCGTCGGATGTTCGTGGGTCCCGTCACCCGCGTTGATGACCGCCGCACGGCTCGCGCGCGCGAGTTGATGCGGCGCACCCGACGCGGCATGGCGCAACACGATCATGTCGGGTGCCATCGCCTCGAGGTTCCGGGCCGTGTCGAGCAGCGTCTCCCCCTTCGCCACGCTGGAGCCGGTGGCCGCGACGTTGAGCGAGTCGGCGCTCAGCCGCTTCTCGGCAATCTCGAACGAGGTGCGGGTGCGGGTACTTGGCTCGTAGAACAGATTGACGATGGTCTTGCCACGCAGGGCGGGAACCTTCTTGATCGGCCGCGACTCGATCTCCTTCATTGCCTCGGCCGTGTCGAGGATGAGCGTGATCTCCTCCGGATCCAGGTCGCCGATGCTGATGAGATGGCGCGACCTTAGCGTCGTCCGCTGGGCCGGCCCCTGAGCGGCGACGTCATCGACGGAGGCCGTGGCGCGCGCGTCGGTCGAAGCCACTACTCGTCACCCCCGACATCACCGTCGTCTTGAATCACGACCTCATCGCGCCCGTCGGTCTCCTCCATCCGCACCTGCACGCTCTGGGCGGTCGAGGTCGGCAGGTTCTTGCCCACGTAGTCGGCTTTGATCGGCAACTCGCGGTGGCCGCGATCGACGAGCACGATGAGCTGGATGGACTTCGGCCGACCGAAATCGATCAAGGCGTCCAGCGCCGCCCGAATCGTCCGGCCGGTGTACAGGACATCGTCAACGAGGACGATTCGCTTGTCGTCGATGGAAAACGGAATCTCGGTGCGCCGCACCAGTGGCTGCGGCCCGACCGGCTGGCGCATCAGGTCGTCACGATACAACGTGATATCGAGGGCGCCGGTCGGCACCTCCGCGCCGAGGATGTCGTGAAGCTTGTCGGCGAGGCGTCGGGCGATGACCGCCCCGCGAGTGCGGATGCCGACGAGCGCCAGCTCGTCATCGCCGCGATTCCGCTCGAGCACCTCGTGCGCGATCCGCGTCAGGGTGCGGCCCATGCGGTCCGCGTCCATCAAGACGGGCATGGGGACCCTCCGGAGCCGGCTGACCGATTGGAAACCCGGTCGGCGTACCGGCGATCGAGCACGACCGAAAGATTCGACGGGTGGAGGCGAAACGGAAGGGATTCAACTGTCACGGCAGACCTCTTCGCGACCTCACAGGGCCGCTCTTAAAGAGCCTAACCATTTTACCCCAGCCACGAGACGTGTCAACGCGTCGGTGCGGCCGTCAGCGTTCGTAGGTCGGGATGAACGTGATCGGGCGCGCGGCCGTGAACGTGTCCGAAAACATGTCGGTGCGCGGCACCCCGTCGAGGTCGCGCCCGACCGGCAAGCCGAGCACGTACAGCACCGTGGGCACCACGTCGACGATCGAGCCGCGCGCCAGGCGACCGGCCTGGACGTTGGCACCGTACGCCAGCATGAACCCGTCGGGTGCGCGCTCATGTGTCCCGGAGAGGTCGGGATCCCCGAACGCCCGCGCCAGGAGGCGGGAGCCGAGGGCGACCGGCTCCATGCCGAACCCCGACACGATCAGGAGCAAATCTTCCGGCCCCTGTGATGCCATCAGGACGCCGATTCGGTCGTCGATGGAGCGGTAGGAGTCTTCGAGCACCTGGCCGAACTGCCGCTCCTCGTCCTCCGACACATCGCCGAACGCGCGCGGCATCGCGTACCGCAGGAAGCGATGGCCGATCGGGTCAAGCCCCTGGAACCGCACCGCGACGACCTGAGCGTCCAGACGCCCCTGGAGCATCGCGGTCACATCATCGTACAGCTCATCGCGCGCGACCGAGGACGACGCGGTCACCGGTTCCACGCCGATCGCCTCCGCAGCCTGCAGCGCCGCGCGCCGCACGAGCGGGAGCACGTCGGCCGGGTAGGCCACGTCGGCCGCCACGGTATCGATCGGTGAGTCGGTCAGCAGATGCAGTTGATCGCTGACGAGATAGCCGTGGACCGGCTGCGCCGGATGCGTCAGCGGCATGCCGACGACCCCGACGGAGACGCCGACTCCGCTGAGAATGTTCCAGAGGGGTCTGGCGCGGAGCGCGCCGGAGGTGTTCGGTACTTCGGTCAGGAAGCCGAGCCTGACGAGCCCCTGCGCAAAGCTACGCTGCGGCAGGAGCTCGATCACGGCCTGACCGGCCAGCGGTCGATAGGTCGACGTCGATTGAATCCCGTGCTGCGGTGGATACTTCCCGGTGGCGACGGCGGCCCACACCGGACCGGGCTGAGTCGGACGAAGCGTCGCCAGATGGAACGACGCGCCGGTATCGAGCAGCCTCCCGAAATTCGGGAGGCTGCCGTCCGCGGCCGCGGGCGAAATGAACTCGAGTGACGCACCGTCGAGCAAGACCACCATGACGTGCGGCGATGCGTCACTCGTCGGCATCCAGCTGCCGACATCCAGGCGGCTCGACTCCAGCGGGCGGTCGATACCGACCCCGCGTGCCACCAGTGGCAGGCCAACCGACGCTGCGACGGCCAGCGCCAGGAGCGCGCCCCCGACGCGGCTCCCCCGCCGTCCGAACGAATAGTGAACGACCGCGATCGTCAATAGGGACAGCGCGCAGAGGCTCGTGGCCACCGCGCCGACGGTCATCCGCCGCGCCGCCTCGGCCTCCAGCGCCGGCTGCAACCCACGCAGGTTGAGCCACATCAGGCCCGACGCCCCCATCGCCGCAGCCGCACTCAGCCAGGCCAGAAGACGCAGACTGAGCCATCCCGGCGACATCGGACTCCGAGCGACGAGTTGCCTGATCACGATGAGCGCGTAGAACAACACCGTGAGATTGACGCCATAGAACAGCCAGACCGTGGCAGCCAGCGGCGCGAGGTCGGCGGGATGCAGCGCCAGGTGAGGGTTGAGCTGCAGGATCAGAATGGTCACGTACGCCGCGACCAGCGTGCCGCCGACCACCGAGTTGCTCAACATGCGCAGATAGCGCATCGCGTCGTGACCCTCTCCTGCTCTTCTCGCCGACGTGGTCTACCGATTATGCCAAGGTTGCCCGATCGATGCACCCGCGCGCGACACGAACGGCTTCAACCTTCAAGGTATACTGCGATCATGCCGGTCGATCTGGATGCGCGCGTCGTGTCTAACGTCCGCCTGTCAGCCGACTACAACGTCGTGCATCTCGAGGCGCCGTCGCTCGCGGCCGACGCCGAGCCTGGCCAGTTCGTCATGGTCAAGCCCACCTTCGGACTCCGGCCGCTTCTGCGACGCCCGTTCTCGATCTTTGAACTACTCACCGACGCTGGCGGGACCCCGACCGGATTCTCGCTGCTCAACAAGCGGATTGGCGTCGGGACCGAGCTGCTGTACAGGGTCGAGATCGATCAGCGCATCGGATGCCTCGGCCCGTTGGGCGCGGGTTTCGCGGCGGTCGACCCGCCCGAGACCGCGTGGATGGTCGCCGGCGGCGTCGGACTCGCGCCGTTCCTGACCCTGGCATCCGAACTGAAGCGGCGCGGCACGCCGGCGCGGCTCTTCTACGGGAGTCGCAGCGCCGGCGACCTGTTCTATCTCGACGCCTTTACGCGGCTCGACGTGCGGCTCGTCCTGACAACCGAGGACGGAAGCCAGGGTGAAGCGGGGCTCGTAACGACACCGCTCGCGCGCGAACTCGAACGCGCCGAGGCGACGCGACCGACAGTCTACGCCTGTGGTCCGACACCGATGATGCGCGCCGTGGCCGCTCTGGCGGCAACCCACGATCGACCATGCCAGGTGTCGCTGGAGCCCGTCATGGGTTGTGGCATGGGCGGGTGCTACAGCTGTGTCGTCCCGACCCGGGCCACTCCTGACGCCGCCGTGCACCTAGTCCGCGGGTGCATCGACGGCCCGGTGTTCGACGCGCAACGAGTCGTCTGGGATCGGTTGGCGCCGGTGGCCTAGCGGTTGCGCGCCGCCAAGACATACGCAGTGATGGATCTAAGTGTTGAAATCGGTTCGCTCCGCTTGAGGAACCCGCTGATTGCAGCGAGTGGCTGCTTCGGCTACGGCGTGGAGTACGCCGACATGGTTGATCTGGCGACCCTCGGCGGCATCGCCGTCAAGGGATTGTTCCTCGCCGAGCGTGAGGGCCACGACCCACCGCGCATCGTCGAGACGCCGGCCGGGATGCTCAACGCCATCGGGCTGCAGGGCATCGGCGTCCACCGTTTCGTCGACGAGAAGCTTCCGGAACTGCGCGCACGAAACGCCACTGTCATCGTCAACGTCTGCGGCAGCACGATCGACGAGTACGTGGAGGTCTCGCGCGTCCTCAGCGACGCGGAGGGCGTGGGCGCCATCGAACTGAACATCTCGTGTCCAAACATTAAGGCCGGCGGCATGACCTTCGGCTGCAGTGCCACGGGCACGCGCGACGTCGTGCAGGCCGTACGGCGAGTGACGACTCTGCCGCTCATCCCGAAGCTGACGCCGAATGTCACCGATGTCGCCGGTATCGCGGTCGCCGCGGAGGAGGCCGGAGCCGACGCTGTGTCGCTCGTGAACACCTTCCTGGCCATGGCCATCGACGTGGAAACGCGACGCCCGAAACTATCGAACGGCGTCGGGGGCCTCAGCGGTCCGGCGATCCGACCGATCGCCGTCCGGATGGTTCATGAATGCCGGCAGGCCGTGCAGATCCCTATCGTCGGAATGGGTGGCATCATGACGGCAACCGACGTGCTCGAATTCATGATCGCCGGCGCGACCGCCGTGCAGGTCGGCACGGCCAATTTCATCGACCCGACCATCTGGCCCAAACTGCTCGCTAGCCTCGAGGAGTATCTCGGCCGGCACGAAGTGGCGCGAGTGCGCGACGTGATCGGCACACTCGAGCTGACGGAACACAAGGGATGGAGCAACTCCTAGTCGCGCTCGACGTGAACTCGGCCGACCGGGCCCTGGCCCTGGCCGACGCACTGCATGGCCACGTCGGCGGCTTCAAAGTCGGCAGCCAGCTCTACACGGCCGCCGGACCTGACGTCGTGCGATCGCTCGCGGGCCGAGGCGAACGCGTCTTTCTCGATCTGAAGTTCCACGACATTCCGAATACCGTCGCGGGCGCCGTGCGGTCCGCCGCCGAGGTCGGCGTCTGGATGCTGACCGTGCACGCGTCTGGGGGCGAAGCGATGCTACGCGCCGCGCACGAGGCGAGTGGTGAGGAGGGGCCGCGGATCGTCGCGGTGACCGTCTTGACGAGCCTGGACGACGCGTCGCTCGCCAGGCTGGGCGTGACACGGCCGCTGGTCGATCATGTCGTGGCGCTCGCTGAAACCGCCCGGCGCGCCGGCATCGACGGCGTCGTGGCGTCGCCTCGGGAAATAGAACCGATCCGCGCCGCCTGCGGCCCGGATTTCACGATCGTCACCCCAGGCATCAGACCGGCGTCGGCGGCCGCCGGCGCCGACGACCAGGCGCGCACGGCAACGGCCGCGAGCGCCATTGCTCGAGGCGCGAACTATCTCGTCATCGGCCGCCCGATCATCGCAGCACCCGATCCCGTCGGCGCGGCACAGCAGCTGGCCGAGGAGATCTCCGCGTGACGCGCCGCCTCGTGGTCTACTCGAAGCCCGACTGCCCCCTCTGCGACATCCTGAAGGCTCAACTCGACAGCCTCGACGCGCGGGTGGCCTTGGACGTCAAGATCGTCGACATCACGACCGATGCCAGCCTGGAGGAAGATTTCCGACTCGAGGTCCCCGTGCTGTTCGTAGACGGCCGCAAGGCGGCCGTGGGAAAGATCGAAGACGCCGAGTTGGTACGGATCCTGGAAGATCGCTAAGAAAGACCGAAGGAGATCGGCCCAGATACACGACGGGCGCGACGGTTCGAAAGACCCGCCGCGCCCGCAGAGTTCGAACTACTTCGCGGTGATGATGAAGTTACCGCGGCGGTTCCTCGTCCAGCACGTTTCGGTCTCGTCGGTGCACACAGGCTCTTCCTCGCCCTTGCTCACCATCGCGACCCGACCCTCGGCGATGCCCAGGCTCGTCAGGTACTCGCGGACGGCCTGCGCCCGGCGCTCACCGAGTCCGAGGTTGTACTCGTTGGTGCCACGCTCGTCGCAGTGCCCCTCGACTATGATGCGCGTACTCGACCAGCGCTGCAGCCATTCCGCGTTCTGCTGGAGCGTCGCACGTGCCGGTCCGAGCAACTCCGCCTGGTCGTAGTCGAAGAAGATGTTGCTCAACGGCGCCTGCGCGTTCAACTCCGACAGGCTCATCCGCTCGAACAGTTCCTCTTCCGTCGGCGGCGGCGGCGGCGGTGGTGGTGGTGGTGGTGGTGGCGGTGGAGGCGGCGGAGGCGGTGGCGGCGGCTCTGCCGGCGGTGGTGCCGGCTCGGGCGGCGGCGGCTGCGGTCCACAGGCAAACGCCCCGACACCCAGCACAAGGCAGAGGCACGCGGCAAGAACGGCGCGATGACTACGATTCATGGTGGAACTTCTCCTGTTTCCGATGCTCGGTACCCTTATCGGACGCCGAGGGAGTCCCTATACTCCCGCGGACCGGTCCTTTAAGGGGAGCGGTAGCAGGAGCTTACAAACTTCAGCCGAAATCTGTCAATTCACAGTATTGCAACCGCCCGATCGCGCAATTTCGCCTGGAAAACGACACATCTTCACGCGGGGCGGCAGGGTCACCCGTCCCGGGCCTCGTCGTCATCTTCTCCGTCCTCCTCGTCGCCGTCCGCATGACCCGACGTCCGGCGGACCCCGTCGCCCTCGCCCTCGCCGTCCTCCGCCGACACGAAGTCCAGCTCGATCGGCGAGAGGCTGGTCACCTCGAGCATCCGGCCGCAGTCCTGGCAGCTGAGCGTGTCGCCACGGTCCACGTCGAAGTCGTCGACGTCGACATCGGCTTCGCATTCGGGACAGGTGGCCATGTCTGAGCTCGGGCCGGGCCGCCGTACCCGGCGGTGACGCGGATTATAGCGACAATCTCGGCTCTCCGGCAACGGTGAGCGCAGCAGGACGAAGCACGCGCCAGGCTGGATACAATGCTTCGGAACGATGATGTCCGAACGACCACGATGACCGTCAAGACCGTTGCCGTCGCCGCGGGCCAATCAGAGGTCGCCGAGCGATTCGCGGCTGCCCTGCTCTCGGCCGAGCATCGTCCAGTGACACTCGCGTCGACCGAGTCACTGGTGACACGGCTCGGCGACGAGAGTAACTCGATCGATCTCTTGATTCTCGACCTGCAACTCGAGCCCCGGGGACTCGCATTGGTCGAGAGGATTCTCGCCGTCACCGCCGAGCAGGCTCGACTACCGATTCTCGTGTTCAGCGGCAGCGTCACGTCGACCGACGAGGTTCGACGACTGTCGACCCTTGGAATCGCGGGCTATGTCAACGAACACTGCGCAGCCCAGCAGATCCTCCCGGCCCTGGCGCCGCATCTGTTTCCGGACAGCTTCAACCGCCGCAGCAGCGCGCGCGTGACGCTCGCCATTCCGATCGCCTACCGCGTCGGCGATTCGCTCAACTCGGCCACGACGCTCGGGCTGAGCAAGGGCGGCGTGGCGATCCGCACGATGACGCCGCTGGACCTGTTCTCGCAGGTCGAGGTGCGCTTCCGCCTGCCTGGCGTCAAGCGGGAGATCGAAGCCGCGGCCCGCGTCACCTGGACCGACGCGCGCGTCGGCATGGGCCTGCAATTCGAACGGATCGACGCGACCGACCAGGCCGCGGTCGACGATTTCGTCGACCAGCACCTCGATCCGTCGAGCCCGTCCGCGACCTGAGACTGGCTAAGGTTGACACTTCTTTTTCGATAGGCGTACGATCAGGGTTTCGAGCTTCATCCGACCGCGTCAACGAATTCCCGCGGCCATAGTCGAGCGAACGGACACGGCCACCCTGGGTCGACCGTGGCTCGGCGGGTCGGCACAGAGACGAACAGATGATCGAGGTTTCACATCTCACGAAGTCGTACGGATCGGTCACCGCCGTCGACGACATCAGCTTTCGGGTCGAGGCAGGCGAGATTCTCGGATTCCTCGGCCCGAACGGCGCCGGCAAGACGACGACGATGCGGGTGCTGACCGGCTACATGCCGGCCACCGAGGGCCGCGCCCTCGTCGCCGGATTCGACGTCTTCGAGCAGCCGATCGAAGCCAAGCGCCGCACCGGCTACCTCCCCGAGACCCCCCCGCTCTATCCCGAAATGACGGTTCATGAATATCTGAGCTTCGTCGCGCGGATCAAGGGTGTACCGGGGGGCGAGCGCGAGCAGCGAGTGACCTCATCGATGGAGCGGACGCGGATTGACGACATGGCCGACCGGCACTGCGGGAAGCTCTCGAAGGGCTACCGGCAACGAGTCGGCCTGGCTCAGGCGATCCTTCACAATCCAGACGTCTTGATCCTCGACGAGCCCACGGCCGGCCTCGACCCGAAGCAGATCATCGAAACGCGTGAACTGATCAAAGGCTTGGCCGGCGACCACACCATCATCCTGAGCACACACATCCTGCCCGAAGTGTCGCAGACCTGCCAGCGGGTCGTCATCATCAACCGAGGGCGGGTCGTCGCAGAGGACACACCGGACAACCTCACCGCGCGCCTCCGCGGCGCCGAGACGGTATCGCTGGAAATGGACACGAACGGCGCCGACCCCACGCCGGCCCTGTCGGCGGTCGACGGCGTCACCCGCGTCACGGTGACCCCCGGCGCGGCGGGCCTGAGCAGAACCGAAGTCGAAACGGTGCAGGGCCGGGACCTGCGCCGCGATCTGGCGCGCACCGTCGTGACCAATGGCTGGGGGCTCCTGGAACTTCGCTCGATGCGGATGAGCCTCGAGGAGATCTTCCTGCACCTGACGACCGAAGAGACCGACGAAGACGAGGGCGGAGCCGACCTCGCCACGGCGACGGCGTCCGCAGCGGAGAACGAAGATGCGTAACGCGCTGGCCATCGCGCAGAAGGAGATCGCGTCGTACTTCGCGTCGCCGATCGCCTACGTGCTCATCGGGTTCTTCGCACTGCTGTTCGGCTACTTCTACAGCGCGATCCTGACCTTCTTTCTCCGACAGAGCTTGCAGGTCGGTCAGTTCGGATTCGGCGGGCCGACGACGATCAACGTCAATCAGGATCTGATCCGCCCATTGATGATCAACGCGACGGTCATTTTGCTGTTCGTCCTGCCGATGGTGACGATGCGCAGCTACTCGGAAGAGAAGCGGTCGGGCACGATCGAACTCCTCCTGACATCTCCGCTGAGCGATCTGCAGATCATTCTGGGCAAGTTCCTCGGCGCGATGGCGCTGTACTGCGTCATGCTGGCGACCACGCTGGTACACGTTGGCATGCTCTTCATGTACGGCGAGCCCGAGTGGCTGCCCGTCGCCACCGGCTATCTCGGCCTCTTGCTCCTCGGCGGATGCTTCGTCTCGGTGGGCCTCCTGATCTCGAGCATGACGAAGAATCAGGCGGTGTCGGGCATGGCGACGTTCGCGGTGTTCCTGATGCTGTGGGTCATCAACTGGATGGCCGACACGGCCGGCCCGGTGACGCAGGGCGTACTGAACTACCTGTCGATCACCGAGCACTTCGACGACTTCTCGCGCGGCGTCCTCGACACGAAGCACATCGTGTACTACCTGAGCTTCATCATGTTCGGGCTGTTCCTGACGGCGAAGTCGGTGGACAGCGAGCGCTGGCGAGGCTAGCCGCGACGCGGCCTGGGATCACAGAGATGTTGCACACAATCATCGGCGGACTCGGCTGGGCGGGGGCGGGACTGGTCGTTCTCGCAGTGGCCGGCCGATTCCTCCGAGCGGAATGGCTGGATGTCTGGTACTGGTGCGCGGTCGCCGGTCTCGTCTGCGTCGCGCTGTACCTGCTGGCGTCGTGGCGCGAGGCGATCCGAGTGTTCTCGCATCGCCGGGCGAAGTACGGATCGATGGCGGCGGCCAGCACGCTGGCGATCCTCGCCATCCTGATCTCGATCAACTACATCGCGGCGCGCCAGAATAGGCGCTGGGATCTCACGGCCGCCCGCCAGTTCACGCTCTCGGACCAGACGACCCAGATTCTCCAGGCCCTCGACTCGCCGATGTCGATCCTCGTGTTTGGCCGCGACGACGACTTTCTCCGATTCCGCAGCCGGCTTGTCGAGTACGAGGACATCAGCGACCGAGTGTCGGTCCGTTACATCGACATCGACAAGGAGCCGCTCGAGGCGAATCGCTACCAGATTCAGTCGTATGGCACCGTCGTCTTCGAGTACGGCGACCGGGTCGAGCGGGTCATCGCCGATACCGAGCAGGAGTTGACCAACGCGATGATCCGCGCGGTCGAAGGTGAATCGCGAACGGTCTACTTCCTCGAAGGACACGGCGAACGGAGCGTCGTGAGCGCCGAGCGCGACGGCTACAACGCGGTCGTCAGCGCGCTAGAAGGCGACAACTTCACCGTCGACACCCTGGTGCTGGCCCAGCTCGACGACGTGCCCGACGACGCCTCGGTCGTCGTCGTCGCCGGCCCGACCATCGATCTCCTCCCGGGCGAAGTCGACGCGCTGAAGCGCTACCTGGACCGCGGGGGGAAGACGCTCTTCCTCGTCGACCCGCCAGCGTCCTCGGACGCGCCGGCGTTGGTCAACCTCGAGGGGCTGCTCGCGGAATGGGCGATCGAACTGGCCAGCGACGTGGTGGTCGACGCCGGCGAGATGGGCCGGGTACTCGGGACCGATGCCTCTGTTCCCGTCGCGGCCAGCTACCCGGATCACGCGATCACGGAGCGATTCAACTACCTGACGGCGTTCCCGCTGGCGCGGTCGGTCGCCGCGACCCCGGGCGGCGTCGACGGTCGGATCGCCGAGGCGTTCGTCGAGACCGGTGCCCGCAGCTGGGCCGAAGCCGATATCGACCGGCTGACGACCGCGGGCGAGGTCGAACTGGACGAGGCCGAGGGTGACCGGCCGGGCCCGATCGTGATCGGGCTGGCCGTGGCGGCGCCGGCCGAGACCGAGCCTGCCGACGCCGAAACGGCGGCGGATGTGGCCACCCCGGCGGCCGATGCGCTGCCGCCTGAGACGCGGGTGGCGGTGATCGGCGATGCCGATTTCGTTGCCAACTTCGCGCTCGGAATTCAGGGCAATAGCGATCTCTTTCTCAACACGATGAACTGGCTGGCCCAGCAGGAGAACCTGGTCGCGATCCGCGCGCGCGAGCCCGAGGACCGCCGGATCACGTTGACGGCTGGTCAGCAGCAGCGGATCTTCTGGCTGTCGCTGCTGTTCCTGCCGGGGGCCGTGCTGGGCACCGGCATCTACACCTGGTGGCAGCGTCGGGCCTGAGCGATTAGACGATGCGCTCGACCCTACTGCTCCTGGCGGCGGCGATGGCCCTCGGCGCCTACGCCTACTTGGTCGAATCGGATCGGCCGACCCGCGCGGATGCCGAAGCCGCCAAGGACAGCCTCTTCGACGTGGACTCCCTGGATCTCGTCGAACTGGAGGTGCGCGCGGGCGGCGACCGAACGATCCTCCACAAGACCGACGGCGCCTGGAACCTCGTCGAGCCGATCCAGACGGGTGCCGATCAGGTCGAGGTGTCGGGCATCACGACCGGCGTGGGGTCGCTGGAAATCGAGCGTGTCGTCGCGGAAGCCGCGGAGGATCTGGAGCCGTTCGGCCTCGCGGACCCGAGAGTCGAGATCGCATTCAAGGCCGAAGGTGACGCGACCCTCACCCGGCTCCGCCTGGGCGACGAGACGCCGACCGGCGGCGACCTGTACGCCAGCCGTGCGGGCGACCCGCGCGTCTATCTCATTGCGGCGTACCTGCTCGACAGCTTCGATCGTTCGACGTTCGACCTGCGCGACAAGTCGATCCTGCACTTCGTGCGCGATGACGTCGATCGCCTCGACCTGTCGACACCCACCGCCACCGCCTCGCTGTCACGCACCGACGATGACTGGCGCTTCGAGGCACCGTGGGAGGCTCGGAGCGACACCGGAACGGTCGACTCGCTGCTGACACGACTCGATACCGCGCGGATGCTCGCACTCGTCGAGTCCGAGGACGCGGCGCTCGAAAGCTACGGTCTGACCGAGCCGAGAGCCACCATCGAGATCGGCGCCGGGTCGACGACCGCGTCGCTGCTCATCGGGGCAGAGGCGGAGGGCGGCAGTGTCTATGCGCGCGACCTTTCACGGCCGCTCGTGTTCACCGTCGACGCCTCGCTCGCGGACGATCTGCTGCGCCCGCCTGAAGCCTACCGTCGCACCGAGTTGCTCACGCTCGGGCCGCTCACCTCCCGCCGGATCGAAATCGCTCGAGGCGATTCGCGGCTCGTGCTGGCCAAGTCCGCGGACGAACCGGCCGTCTGGCAGCGGCTCGAGCCCGCGCCGGGTGAGGTCGACCAGCCGACGGTCACCGACCTGCTGACCGCCCTCATCGGGCTGCGCGCCGATCGGTTTGTCGGGGATGCGGATGCGGCTGGACTCGACACGCCGGAGGCCGTCATCACCACCTCGGACGGTGAGCGCGAGGAGCGGGTCGCCTTCAGCCGCGACGGCGATACGGTGTATGCCGTGACCGATGAGGACGCGGGAGCGGCCGTACTCAATGCCGCCCCCTTCGAGGCCGCCCTGGCCCTCGTCGCGGCCCTGACCGGAGCCGAGGCGGCCGTTCCGTAGCCACCAAGACCAGATCAACCCGCGGCGAGAAGCCGGCGCGCCGTCTCGCGGAGGTCCCCAGGATCTGCGTCGAGCCCACCCCCCTGCGCGAGGTCGGGCTGCCCTCCGCCGCGTCCGCCAAACCGCTCGGTCAGGCCGCGCAGCACCTCGCGAGCGTCGAGCGTCAGATCCGCCGAGCGACCCGCCACGACCAGCACCGGTCTGCCGGACGAGAACAGCACGACCTGTCGTCCCGGCTCCGCGATGAGCGTCGTCGCCAGCCGTTTCAGGACGGACGCATCGCTGGTCGCGACGCTCGTGATGATCGACGCTCGGCCGCCCAGCATCTCGGCCTCCGCCGCCAACGCACCGGCCTCGTGCTCGCTCAACCGATCGTGCGCCGCCCGCAGCTCACGCTGTTTCGCCTTCGCGTCGCGCTGGAGCCTGGCGATCTGGTCCGGTAATTCCGACTCGCCGACGGAGAACAGCTGCGCGCTGGCTGTCAAGGTCGCCCGCCGGACTCGGAAGCCGACCAGCGCCCGCCCGCCACAGACGAACGACACGCGCAGCCCACCCTTGAAGCGCTCGGTCGCCGTCACCCCAATCAGCCCTATCGTCCCGGTGCGATCGACATGCGTACCGCCGCACGCGGAGAGATCGACGTTCGGAATCTCGATGAGCCTCAGCGTGCCGGATCGCGCCGGCGCCTTGCGCAGCGCCAGCGAGGCAACCTCGTCCGCGGTCGCAAACTTGATCGCGATCGGGTGGTTCCGCCAGACCGTCTCGTTGGCTTCGCCCTCGGCGCCCGCAACCGCTGCCGCCGACAGGTCGCGGTCCAGGTCGATCGTCGACTCCGCCTGACCCAGGTGAAACCCGATCGTGCCGGCCGCGTGGCATCGCTCGAACGCCGCCGAAAGGACGTGTTGACCCGAGTGCTGCTGCATATGGTCGAACCGCCGCGGCCAATCGATCGCGCCGCCGACCTCCTGGCCGACCGCCAGCATGCCATCGACGACGTGGCCGACCCGCGTCGCATCCAGTTCGCGCACATCGACGACCCGGACGCCCCCCAGGACTCCCGTATCGTGGGACTGTCCGCCCGAGGTCGGGTAGAACGCCGTGCGATTGAGTTCGACGACCGTACCCGACGGGCCGTCATCGACGGCGACGACGCGCGCCTCGAACTCGGTCTGGGCCGGTTCGGTGTAGTAGAGCCGCTCGGTCATTGACGCGTCAGGCGGCCAGGGCGGGATCCCGTAGCCCGGCCTCCCGGAATCCTCGGGCCCGCAGGAGGCAGCTGTCGCACCTCTCGCACGGCCGCCCCTCGGGGGTGGGGTCGTAGCAGCTGTGCGTCAGGCCATAGTCGAGGTCGAGCGCAGCGCCCCGCCGGATGATGTCGGCTTTCGACAACTCGTTCAGCGGCGCGTGCACGGTGAAGCGATCACCCTCGACGCCGGCCTTGGTCGCGACGGCGGCCAGCCGCTCGAAGGCCGTGATGAACGCCGGCCGGCAGTCGGGGTATCCGGAGTAGTCGACGGCGTTGACGCCGACGATGAGATCCCTCGCGCCCAGCGCCTCGGCCCAGGCCAACGCCAGGGCCAGGAAGACCGTGTTCCGGGCGGGAACGTAGGTCGACGGAATGGTCACACCATGGCGGGCGGTGGCCGACGTCGCATCGCCCGACTTGGGAATCTGGCCGTCGCCGATGAGCGACGATCCCCCGAAGGCCGCGAGATCGACGGCCAACTCGCGGTGTTCGGCGACGCCCAGCGCGCGGGCAACCTCATGAGCGGCCTCCAGTTCGCGCGCATGCTGCTGCCCGTATCGTACGGTCAGCGCGTGCAGTGCAAAGCCCTGCTGCCGCCCGATCGCCGCGGCGGTGTAGGAATCCAGGCCGCCACTCAGCAACACGACGGCCGGCCTCGCGCGGTCAGACTCCGCGTGCATCGACACCCCAGATGTACTTGTGGACCTGCAACTGAACCCGCGCGTCGAGGCCGTCCTCGAGCGCCCAGGCCGCGAGCACCTCCGGCGCCAGTGTCCCGTGGGCAGGCGACAGCAGCACGGCGCCGCACCGCGCGCCGAGGCGGTGAGCGCCGATCGCGTCGCGGGCGAAGTCGTAGTCCGCTCGGTCGCGCACGACGAACTTCACCTCGTCCCGTGCGGTCAACCCTTGCAGATTGTTCCAGTCGTGCCGTGCCGCCTCGCCGCTGCCGGGACACTTCACGTCCACGATCTTGGTGACAGCCGTGGGCAGGCGATCGAGCGGCAGGTGGCCGCCGGTCTCGACGAGCACGTCCCACCCGGCGCCCATGAGCCGATCGATCAGCGGGTAGACGTCGTCCTGAAGCAGCGGCTCACCGCCGGTCAGTTCCACGAGGCGGCACGGGTAGGACTCGACGGCGGCCGCCACCTCATCGATCGACATCCTTCGCCCTTCGTCGAACGCGTATGCTGTGTCACACCAGGTGCAACGCAGGTCGCAGCCCGTCAGGCGCACGAAGACGCAGGGCCGACCGGCATGGGTCGACTCCCCTTGGATCGAGTGAAAGATCTCGTTGACGATCAGCACGGTCTGCCGCACCTCGCCGGACACCGCGCCCGGTGCCGGTCTGGCACGTTCGGCCATTGTAAGTTGAAACCCAGGGCCGGGTTCGTACAATGGACGTCATGACAGCGGCACCTCGCGTCACGATGTACTGGAAGCCCGGATGAACGACCTGCCGGAACGCCAGAAGTTTTCTGGAACAACTCGGCGTCACCGTCGACGCCCGCGATATCGAGCGAACACCGCCGTCGCGGGCATTCCTCGAGCGTCACCTTCCACGTGACGGCTTTCTCGACTTCGTGAGCCAGCGGAGCCCCGTGTTCCGACGCCGCCCGCTTCCCACGTCGAAGGCTAGAGCGATCGCGCTGATGACCGAGAACCCGAAACTGATTCGCCTGCCTGTGGTCATCGCGGGACGACGCGTCGTCTTCGGGCTCGATAAGGCTCGTCTCACGGAACTCGTGACCGCCGCCGTCTAGCTCCCCAAGGCATCCGCATGGAGATCCGCATCGGCACGTCGGGCTGGAGCTATCCGACCGGACGCGGCACGTGGAACGGGGTCTTCTATCCTCGCAAGGGCGCGGGTGGCCGCAAGCTCGACGAGCTGGCCTACTACGCTGACTTCTTCGACACCGTCGAGGTCAACTCGACGTTCTACCGGCAGCAGCGTCCAGAGGTCACCGCCTCCTGGGCGCGACGGACGCCGTCCGGCTTCGTCTTCGCCATCAAGCTGTATCAGGCCTTCACGCACGGTCAACGGTCGGGGCCTCGGCTGCCGGCGACTGCGCCCACGATCGATCCCGACGAGGTCGCGCAGTTCCGCGCGAGCGTCGCCCCCTTGGCCGAGGCTGGCAAGCTGGGGCCGATCCTGGCGCAGTTTCCGGCGGGCTATCAGCATGACGCGGCTGCGGTCGATCATCTCGGCTCGCTCCTCCAGACGCTCGAGGACCTCCCGATCGCCGTCGAACTTCGGCACCGGAGCTGGAGCGACCACCACGCCACCACCTCGGCTCTGCTGCAGGCCCACGGCGCCGCGTGGGTGGAGATCGACGAGCCGCAGTTCGCCTCGTTGATCCAGCGGCCGCTGGACGCCGACGGAAGCGACTTCGGGTACACGCGTTTCCACGGACGCAACGCCGAGGCCTGGTGGCGTCCGCCGGCGGCCGAGGACCGCTATGACTATCTCTACTCGCGCGCCGAGCTGGCTCCGTTCGCGGCCACCGCGCGCGGCTCGGGAGGGCGGATGAAGAAGCGCTACCTCTACCTCAACAACCACTTCGCCGCGAAGGCCGTGGCCAACGCGACGATCTTGAAGCACGAGCTGGAGCTGCCGGTCACCGAGGCGTATCCGGCGGCTCTGGTCACGCGGTACCCCGAACTGGCCGAGATCGTCCGCGTCGAAGCACCGCCCCTCCCCGGCACAGCCTGATCGGTCCCAGATTCACTTGCCGACGCGGGTGACGCCAATGCGTGGACAGGCATCCTCGATCGCACAGCGCCGGCAGACGGGATAGACCGGCTTGCAGACGTTCTGACCCCACGTCACCAGGAATCGATTAATGTCCGGCCACCATCGGCGGGGCACGACCTCATACAGGGCCTGCTCAGTCTGGTCGGGCGTCTTCGTGCGCACCCAGCCGAGGCGATTGGAGATCCGGTGCACGTGGGTGTCGACGCAGATATTGCTCAGGCTGCGGTGAGCCAGGATCAGCACGAGGTTGGCCGTCTTTCGCCCGACCCCGGGAAGTTCGAGTAGCTCGGCCATCGTCGTCGGCACCGCACCAGCGTGCCGCGACAGCAGCAAGCGGCTGGTCGTCTTCACGTGCTTCGCCTTGTGTCGGTAGAAGCTGACCGGATAGATGAGCCGCTCGATCCGCCGGGCGGTGAGTCCCGCGAGCACCTTCGGCGTCGGCGCAACCTCGAACAATCGGGTGGAGGCCGCCAGCGTGACGGCGTCCTTGGTCTGGGCCGACAGCATCGTGCCGATCAGCACCCGGAATGGGTCGGCCGCGTGGCCGTCGGCGATCTTCTCCATCGCCGGGATCTCCAGCCGCTCGATCGCCCGCCCCAGACGGCGCAGCACGGCCGCGATCGTCGGCCCAGGCCGAGCCGCAGACCGGGCTCGGGAGCGGCCGGGGCTCACGACGACTCGCCCAGGGGCGGCACTGGTATCACTGGTGTCAGGGGCGGCTTGCCTCCGAGGACCGCTTCGACGTTCCGGGCGGCGAGATCGGCCATGGCCGTGCGGGTTTCACGCGTGCCGCTCCCGAGGTGCGGCGCCAGCACGACGTTGGCCCGCCCCAGCAAGCCTGGGTGCACCTCGGGCTCTCGTTCGTAGACGTCGAGCGCCGCACCGGCGATCAGGCGCTCTTCCAGCGCCCAGTCGAGCGCGGCCTCGTCTACGACCGGGCCGCGGGCCGTATTGACCAGATAGGCAGAGCGCTTCATCCGCGCCAGGGCGCGCCGGTCGACCAGATGGTGGGTATCCGGCGTCATTGGCACGTGCAGTGACACGACGTCGGACGTGACCAGGAGCTGGTCGAGGGGCATTCGGGTCTCATCATCCGACGGTGCCTGTCGCCCGGCGCGGCTCGCGAAGGCCACGTCCATGCCGAACGCCGGAGCACGCGCGGCCACGGCTCGACCGATCCGGCCGGCACCGACGATACCCAGTTGCTTCCCTCCAAGTTCCATCCCCAGCATGAAGTCGAGCGCCCAGCCCTTCCAGCCGTGCTGTCGGATCAGACGGTCGCCTTCGGCCACGCGCCGGGTGACCGAGAGGATCAGCGCCCAGGTCAGTTCCGCCGTCGCCTCGGTCAGCACGCCCGGCGTGTTCGTGACGATAGTGCCGCGGCTCGTCGCCGCTGGCACGTCGATGTTGTCGTAGCCGACCGCGATGTTCGCCACGACCTCGAGGTCGCCTCCGGCCTCCAGGACCGCCGCATCGACCCTGTCGGTGACGATGCACACCAGCGCGCGTTTGCCTGCCACGCGTTGGCGCAGCGCCTCCGGTGTCAGTCCGTCAGCCGCGAGATCGACCTCGCCGACGGCCTCGAGACGCGTCAGGACCGAGGACGGCACGCGGCTGGTGACGAGGATGGGAGGTGGCATCGGCGGCCGGCGTCCCTGAACCGTTGGCTAGTGCCCGTACGACCGACAATAGCCGCAGCCGACACAGCGGGCCGCGTGCTCGATCACGCAGGTCCGCGTTGGACCCTCGTCGGCTGCGATCGGGAAACGCTGATGGCTCGAATGCGCCATCGCCGGCTCCAGGTATCCCCCGGGCGGCTGGATGCCAAGACGGCGCTCGACCGCACGCCGGACCTGGTCGCGGATCTCGTCACGCGTCATCACCTGGACTCCACCGACGTCGAGCACCTAACCCCAGAACTCACTTGGCTTGACGCGTCTGGCGTGTTCCGGACGCCGAGGGCGGCGTTACGCCTCGGTCACTTGGGCCCACCAAACTCCCTCGTCGTGCCTTGCCCTCGCCGCCCAGCCCGGTGCCAGAGGACGCCAACCCAAGTGAGCTCTGGGCTAGGACCGATTGATCGTGTCGACGATGCCCACGATGGCCGCATCGACTGGCGCTAACCGCCTCCGGAGCGCCTGGCCCGCAGCGCGACCCTCGAGCACGACCAGCACGCGTTCGCCGACACCGGCACCCACCGAATCCACAGCGAGCGTGGACAGCCCGGTCGGCTCGCCGTCGACCGACACGGGTTGCACCAGCAACAACTTGGCCCCGGTCAGCGTCTCGTGCTTCTGCGTCGAGACGACGGTACCCACTACCCTCGCCAACTGCATGACACGTTCTTCCTGGCGGTTCGAATCATGAGCGATCATCGCCCTCGGTCGCCCAGTGGTCGACGATGCCGACGATGTTGAGGTCGGTCGGCACCTCCGCCGGCAGAAACGGGAACGACGCTTCCCTGCCACGGACCACGAACACCTCCTCGCCCGCACCGGCACCGACGGAATCCACCGCCACCAGCACCCGCCCGACCGGCTTGTGGTCGGGATCGAGCGGTTGAACCAGCAGCAACTTCTGACCGACGAGATTGGGATCCTTGCAGGTGGCGATGACGTCGCCGATCACTCTTGCAAGCTGCATCGGCTAGGTCTTGACTTCAACGACGTCGACGATGCCGACGATCGCGGCGTCAACGGGGGCATCTTTCAACCCCTCGGCCATCCGTGCCGAACTGCCGCTGACGATCAGGACAGTCTCGCCCTCACCCGCATCGACCGTGTCGATCGCCACGAGGTAGCCGCCCTGCAGCTTGCCACTGGGATCGATCGGGCGGGCCAGGAGCAACTTGCTGCTCACCAGCCGCTCGTCCTTGCGCGTGGCGACGACGGTGCCAACGATCTTGGCAAGAATCATGGGGCGTCCGCCTGCACCCTCGCGAACGCCTGCACCCAACAGCCCGCGTCAGCGATCACTTGCCGCCCGATTTGCCGATGGGCAAGGAATCTTCGAGATTCGAATGCGGTCGCGGAATGACGTGGACCGACACGAGTTCGCCAACCCGGCGTGCGGCCGCGGCGCCGGCATCGGTCGCGGCCTTGACGGCGGCGACGTCGCCACGGACGATCGCCGTGACGTAACCGGCACCGATCTTCTCCCAGCCAACCAGGGTCACCTTCGCGGCTTTCACCATCGCGTCTGCAGCCTCGATCATGGCCACGAGCCCTTTGGTCTCGACCATCCCCAGTGCTTCGCCCATGCTCTCCTCCCACGCGCCGGCGCACGCCTCGACTCGAGGCACAGGAGCGCTCGGCGAACAACTCTACTTCAAGGCTTTGACCGCATCCTCGATGAGCGCCGTCAACTCGCGGTATGTTAATCGAATTTCCGCGTCCTTGCCTACTTCGTCGGTCAAACCCAACGTCCGGCGATCGTCCACGAGCCGCTCGTCGGGCGACGACGGTGCCTGAACGGTCTGGCACGTGATGTCGTCGCTCGGCGCTTCGTCATCGGCACAGATCGGCGCCGTCGCGCCGATGCCAAAGCTCCCGCGCAGGTCCTGCAGACGATCTACTTCCTCGCGTGACAGGACGCGTTCGCGGCCCAGCAATCGAGCCATGATGCTAATCCGCGCGAAGTGCTCGATCGTCTCCATCCGATAGTACGCGGCGAACAGTTCTGGTGCGATCGTCAGCGCACCGTGGTTCGCCAGCAACAGTCCGTCGTGGGCCGAGATGTACCGAGCGACCGCGTCGGCGAGTTCGGAGGTCGACGGCGTGCCGTACTCGGCGATCGGAACGCTGCCGAGCGTCACGATAACCTCGGCCAGGACGGCGCGGTCGAGAGGGATCCCGGCGACCGCGAAACCGGTTGCCGCCGGCGGATGGGCGTGGACCACCGCCTTGATCTCGGGGCGGTGCTCGTACACCGCCAGGTGCATCAACAGCTCGGACGAGGCCTTGCGATCCCCGGCCAGCCGAGTGCCCTTCATGTCGGTCGTCACCATCATGTCGGGCGTCATGAACCCCTTCGAAACGCCCGTGGGTGTCGTGAGGACCCGATCGCCTTCGAGCCTGACGCTGATGTTGCCGTCGTTCGACGCGACGTAGCCCCGCTCGTGGAGACGGCGACCGACCTCGACGATCTCAGCTCGAATCTGCTCTTCGGGTTGGCTCTTCATCTGATCTCGCTGGCGACGGCATCTCGGACCGACGACCTGCTACGCTTCAAACCGACTGCGGCACTGCTCGGAACAGAAATGCTCGATTCGACCACCCTGCTTCAGCACGATGGCCCGCGCCCGCACCACGTAGGTGCCGCAGACGGGGTCACGAACGAGCGGCACGCTCTCCGCGGCCTCCGCCGGCCGGCCGCGCGCGCCCTCGAGCAGACCGCCAAGAAACCGCCAGGCCGCCCGAACGGCAACGGCGATCAACAGAATCCGGAGCAGCCAGGCGATCCACATCTGAGCACGGATGGCGCACGCCGAAACCTACGGCTGCGGCGTGTCCACCTCGGCGCTGTGCGCCGAGCGAAGACTCTCGAGCGCCTGCTGTGCCGCCCGTCCCTCCGGACTCTCGGGCGCAATCGCAATGACGCGCTCCCAGGCCTCGGCGGCGCCCGCGAGATCCTGTAGCCCAAACGCCAGCACGATTCCGAGATTCAGCATCGTTTTGACGTGCCCGGCATCGACCTCGAGCGAATATGCAAACTGCTCGATCGCCCGCTCGGGCTGGTTCGTGTAGTAGTAGCTGACGCCAAGATGGGTGCTGACATCGACGTTCTGCGGGTCGATCGCCAACGACGCTTCGTACCAGGTGATCGCCTCCGCAAAGCGCTCGGCGTCGAAGTAGAGGTTGCCCAGGGCCATCCGCGCGGCGGGGTCCGTGGGATCCTGGCTCGCCGAGGCCATGAGGTCCTGGACGCGCGCCTCATCGAGCGGCGGCGGCGTGGCACCCGCGCTAGCGGCGGTCTTCGCCGAGGCGACAGCCGCCGCGGCGGGCGCCGAGCCGGCCGGTTGCTGGGTACCGAGCATCCAGCCGACGATCAACCCGAACAGGGTCCCCGAGGCGAGGAAGACAAGCGCTTCACGCTTCATCGTGAGTGCGGGCGCCGGTCCACCCGGGACGGCACACCTGGATTGATCATACTGCAGAGCGGCACCGGAACCTCAGCCCAGATGGCGCCGCACGCTGTCGGCGACCTCCTCGGCCATCCGTTCGATCGTGGGCTGCTCGGGCCCCTCCAGCATGATCCTGAGCAGCGGCTCAGTGCCGGAATACCGGACGAGCAGGCGCCCCCGCCCCGCTAGGCGCGCCTCGACCTCGTCGATCACGCGAGCGACCTCCGGCACCTCGTCGAGGCTCACCTTCTCGCGCACCTTCACGTTGACGAGCACCTGCGGATAGACCGTCAGCTCCCCGGCCAGCGCGTCGAGCTCGCGACCGCTCGCGGCCATCGCTTGGAGCACCATCAACGTCGTGATCAGTCCATCGCCGGCCGTGAGGATCTCGCTGAAGATGACGTGGCCCGACTGCTCCCCGCCGAGCGCCAGCCGCCGCTCGACAAGAGTCTCCATTACGTACTTGTCGCCGACGGCGCAGCGGATCAACGCGATGCCGAGCGCTTCGAGCCCCTTCTCCAGCCCGATATTGCTCATGACGGTCGCGACGATGGCATTGTCGGGGAGTCGACCTGCGCGCTGCAGGTGCTTCGCGCAGATGAACAGGACGGCGTCGCCGTCAATGACGCGCCCCCGATGGTCGACAAGAATGGCGCGGTCACCGTCGCCATCGAACGCGACCCCGAGGCGGCACCCGTGTGCAGCGACGAACTGGGCCAGCGGTTCGGGGTGGGTCGAGCCGCATCCATCATTGATGTTGCGCCCGTTGGGTTCGCACCCGAGCCTGACGAGATCGAACCCGAGCTCATCAAACAGCCGAGGCGCCACGGCCGCCATGGCGCCGTTGGCGCAATCGATGGCGAGGCGCATCGGCCCGAGCGCGGCCGGTTCCGGAAGAACCGACCGAACGTGCCTCCGATACTGGTCGAGTAGGTCGGATGCAGGTTCGGACGGGGGCCGCTCTGCCGATGTCGCCGCCGGAGACGGCATCGTCCAGCCGCCGTCGAGCACGACCTCCTCGAGCGCGGCCTCGCCTGCCTCATCGAACTTTCTCCCGTCGGCCCCGAACACCTTGATGCCGTTGTCGGCGTACGGATTGTGCGACGCCGAGATCACGACGCCCGCATCGAACCCGGACGACGCCGCCAGGAACGCTACGGCCGGCGTCGGAGCCACACCGACTTGGGTGACCCGCGCGCCGGCTGCCGCGGCACCGGCCGTCAGCGAGGCTTCGATCCACTCGCCCGACTCACGCGTATCGCGTCCGATCACGATACGGGTCGGCCGACCGGCTCGCTCAGAGGCGCGCACGAGCGCAGCGCCGATGCGGGTGACGGTCGGGGGATCGAGTGGAGGCACCCCGGCGGCGCCGCGAATGCCATCGGTGCCGAACAGCCGTTGGGTCATGAGAACGGTACGTTGCGGGAACCGGCCCCGGGTGCCGGTCAGCGGATATCGATCTCGATGGCGGCGGGTTCGATGCCGTCCACGACGAGTTCCGGACCGAGTTCGACCTGTACGGGCACACTGTACCGACCCGCTCCGAGGCCCGCAAGATCGATCCAGGCATCAATCAGGTCTGAACGGAAGCCATCGAGTGCGGGCCGTGGTCCCCGCGCGCGCACGGTGACCATCGGCGCCTCCGGGCTGGCGCCGAGCGTCGGCGCCAGGTTCTTGAACCGCACCGTCACGCGGCGGCTGACTTGCTGCGGATCCGCCGATTCGATGGTGACCGTCACCGTGGCCGTGGTCGCCTCAGGCAGTCGCAGCGCTTCGTCCGAGACGCCGACACCGACACTCGTTTCGATGGTCTCGGTCGCATCGGTGATCGCCACGGGCTCGGTGATGACCTCCTGCAGTTCCGACAGCCGGCTGATCGGTCCGACGACCTCTACGCTCATGGGCACTGCGGTGACCTCGCCGACCACGAAGCCCGGTGCGGGCTGCCCCTCGATCACGGGCACGATCGGCACGAACCGTCGCCCCGCCCGCTCGAGCACGAGCGGAATCGTCGAAGGCAACACCTGCGCCACATCGACGCCAAAAGGCGCGCGGACTTCCGTCGGGGACAGGGTGAACAAGCGCCGCCCCGACCGAGCGGTCCCGAGATCCACCACCGCGACCACGTCGCCCGATCCGAGCCCCCCAAGCAGCGTCGACGAACCGCGCACGCGAACCTCGACGGTACTCGGCACCGGCCCCACCAGCGCAAACCCCTCAGGCACGTTCTGGAACTGGAGCGCCGCCTGCAGACCGCGCTCGACTAGCGGCTCGCCGGCTACGGTGAACCACAGCAGGATGGCCAGCCCCAGCGACAGCAGCTTCAGGCCCAAATGGCTGAACGGCTTGACGGTCATCGCCCGGCCCCGACCGGATCCGGGGCGGTCTCGGGGAGCGCCACCAGCGTTCGAAGCCGGGTCCGCAGCTCGTCGGACCCGAGGTGCCGCTCGATCCGGCCCTCGAGCGCCAGCGCCATCTGGCCGGTTTCCTCCGAGACGACGACCGCGACGGCGTCACTCTCTTCCGATACGCCAATGGCCGCTCGATGTCGCGTGCCCAGATCTCGGCCCAGCCGTGGATTGACCGTGAGCGGCAGGAAGCAGGCCGCGGCGGCGACCCGGTCTTCCTGGACAATAACCGCGCCGTCGTGCAGCGGTGAAGTCGACTGAAAAATGCTGATGAGCAAGTCGTAGGTCAGCGTCGCATCGAGCCGGATCCCGCTCTCTACATGGCCCCGTAGGCCGATCGCGCGCTCCATCACGATGAGCGCCCCAACGCGCTGCGCGGACAAGTGGGATGCGGCAACGACGATCTCCTCGATCGTTTCATCGTCGCCACCTCGGCGCTCGAAGAACCTGAAGAACGGCCCGCGGCCGAAGTGCGCCAGCGCGCGGCGGATGTCTGACTGAAACAGGACGATGCTGGCGAAGACGACGTAGCCCACCATGTTGCGGATGAGCCAGTTGACGGTCTGCAGGGGCGCCAGGCGGGAGAAGTAGAACAGTGCGACGATCAGGGTGACACCCAGCGCCATCTGCGATGCGCGCGTGCCCCGGATCAGCTTCAGGAACTCATAGATGAGGAACGCGACGATCGCGATGTCGATGACGTCCCAGAGTCCCCCCGGCACGCGGCCGACCAGCGCCGACAGAGACTCGAACATCTATTAACATCCTCACGAGGCAGGCACGGTTCGCGATCCGTCGCCCACGTCGCTGACGAACCGCCCCCGGTGTGCCCGGATCGCATCGACGACCCGCACGACATCGAGCATTGCACGCACGCCGTGCACCCGCACGACATGAGCCCCCAAGAACACGCTGGCCGCCACCGCGCCGGCTGTGCCCCATTCGCGCGCGTTCGGCTCGACGTCACCGAGCGCGGCGTTCAAGAACGACTTCCGCGAAGGCCCGACGAGAATCGGGCGATCCAGTACCTGGAACCGCTCGAGCTGGCCGAGCACCGCCAAACTGTGCTCGGCGCGCTTAGCAAAGCCCAGTCCGGGATCGACGATGACCTGATCCCGCGGCACCCCCGCGGCCCCGGCCGATGCGAGGCTCCACTCCAACTCCGACACGATCTCGTCGGCCACCGCGTGGTATTCGGCGCGTTCGTACATGTCGCGCGATCGGCCACGGGTGTGCGACACGATCAGCGCGGCGCGCTGCGCGGCCGTCTCGGCCGCCAGGGCAGGATCATACCTTAGTCCGCTGACGTCGTTGACGAGCGACGCCCCGTGTTCGAGCGCTGCGCGCGCGACCACGGTCTTGTAGGTGTCGACCGCAATCGGCACATCGATCCGGTGCGCCAGTGCCTCGACGACAGGCTGGATGCGACGACGCTCGGTTTCCGCGTCGGTGGGCGCCGCACCGGGCCGGGTCGACTCACCGCCCACATCGAGCAGGTCGGCGCCGGCGTCGACCTGGGCCAGCCCCTCGGCGACCGCTGCGTCGGTCTCGACGCGGCCGTCGCCCGAGAACGAATCGGGCGTCACGTTCACAACGCCCATGACTAGCGTACGGGCGCCCAGATGCAGCATGGCCCCGCTCGCGAGCGGCACGTCGTAGGTTGTTCGGGGTCTCACCGGCGCGTCTCGAGCCGGAAGGCGGCCGGCGGCACTCGCCACCGGCGGGCAATCAGGCGCGGCGTCTCGATCCGCGACACCGCGTCGTGACGTCACTCCTGCGGTAACGGCTTGTTGAGCGGTAGCGGCGGCACGACGGTCGGCCGCTCCGCCGCGTCCTCGTCGGCGGAGGACGTGTCCGACGGTCCCGATGCTTTGTCCAGGTCGTCCAGCGGAAGCCCGGCCGCCATGCGCCGAACCTGATCGCCATCGAGCACCTCACGCACGAGCAACTCCTCCGCCATCTGCACCAGCACGGCGCTGTGCTCCTCGAGGACCGCGCGCGATCGCGTGTAGTTGCTGGTGACGACCCGCTTGATCTCCTGATCGATCCGGATGGCGGTCTCTTCGCTGTAGTCCTGATGCTGCGCGATCTCGCGGCCCAGGAAGATCTGCTCTTCCTTCTTGCCGAACGTCAGCGGCCCCAGCGTGTCGCTCATCCCCCACTCGCACACCATGCGGCGAGCCATCTCGGTCACGCGTTCGAGGTCGTTGCCGGCGCCGGTGGTCACGTCGTCGTTCGTGATCTCCTCGGCGATTCGGCCGCCGAGCAGAATGGCGATCTGGTCGTTCAAGTAATCCCGCGAATAGTTGTGCTTGTCATCGACCGGCAACTGCTGCGTCACGCCGAGTGCCATGCCACGCGGAATGATCGTGACCTTGTGAATCGGGTCGGCATTGGGCAGCAGTACGGCCAGCAAAGCGTGGCCCGCTTCGTGGATCGCCGTCACCTTCTTCTCGTCGTCGCTGATGATCATCGAACGACGCTCCGAGCCCATCAGCACCTTGTCCTTGGCAAACTCGAAGTCGGCCATCCGCACCGTCTTCTGGTTGTACCGCGCGGCGTTGAGTGCCGCCTCGTTCACCAGGTTTGCGAGATCCGCTCCCGAGAACCCGGCCGAACTGCGCGCGACTACGCTGATGTCGACGTCGTCCGAAAGCGGAATCTTCTTGGTGTGCACCGCGAGCACGCCCTCGCGACCTTTCACGTCTGGACGATTCACCATGATCCGCCGGTCGAAGCGGCCGGGCCTGAGCAGCGCCGGGTCGAGGACGTCCGGCCGGTTCGTCGCCGCGACCAGAATCACGCCTTCGTTCGACTCGAACCCGTCCATCTCGACGAGGAGCTGATTCAGCGTCTGTTCACGCTCGTCGTGGCCGCCGCCGAGTCCCGCGCCGCGATGCCGGCCGACGGCATCGATCTCGTCGATGAAGACGATGCACGGCGCGTTCTTCTTGCCCTGCTCGAACAGGTCGCGAACTCGGGAGGCGCCGACGCCGACGAACATCTCGACGAAATCAGAACCGCTGATCGAGAAGAACGGCACGTTCGCCTCACCGGCGACCGCGCGCGCGAGCAGCGTCTTGCCGGTCCCGGGCGCGCCCATGAGCAAGACGCCCTTGGGAATGCGGCCGCCCAGTTTCTGGAATTTCTGCGGTTCCCTGAGGAATTCGATGATCTCCTGGAGCTCCTCCTTGGCCTCGTCGACGCCGGCGACATCCTTGAACGTTACCTTCTTCTGCGAACTCGACGAGAGCTTGGCGCGGCTCTTGCCGAACGACAGCGCCTTGTTGCCGCCGCTCTGCATCTGCCGCATGAAGAAGATCCAGAAGCCGATAATGAGCAGCACCGGCGCCCAGGAATACAGCAGCGTCGTCCAGGGGCTGCCGGCAGCCGCCTTGGCGGTGATGTTGACACCGCGTTCGAGCAGCAAGTTGGCCAAGCCTTCATACTGCGGCGGGACGAAGGTCTTGAACAGATTGTTGCTGCGGTCGACGCCGGTAATCTCGTTCCCGGCGATCGTGACGCTCTCGATCTCGCCCGCCTCGACCCGCTCGACGAACCTGCTGAAGGTCTCGTCTGTCTCGCCGGTCTGGAAGCGGTTCGAGAAGCTCCAGATGGACACGCCCACGACCACGAGCACCATCCAGAACAGTAGGCTTCTGAGCGTCGGGTTCAACGTATTTCCCCCTAGTTACCTAGCCTTTAAGACTACCACGGACCGCGTACGCTCCGTGACCCGAAACTGGTGCGCGATGGTCACACCGACCACCCAGACGATGCGCCCGGCGGAATCGGTAACGATCGGCACGGCATCGCGATCGCCGCGCGCGATCTTTCGGTCGACGAACAGATCCTGCACCGAGCGGCGTCCGGGCGCGCCCAGTGGCTGGAACCGATCTCCAGCACGCCGCCCCCGAACTCTCAACGGCCCGGCCAGATCACCGGCATCCAACACCACCTCGTCGCCACCACTCGTCAGACTCGACCGGTCGGGCACCTCGGCCACCTCCGCCGTGAGCCGCCGCCCAGCTTCGGGCACCACGATCTCTCCAGGCACACTGAACTCGTAGGAGAACTCCGTCTGCATCGGCGAGAGCGTCGACGTTGACGACGCGGCAGCCGCATCGGTCGACGTCAGGCGGATCGAGTCGCCCGCGCGTTCGGCGTGCTGGCCCGGCAGCGACACCGCCGTGCGATCACCCTGAGCCAGCTCGATCACCGCCTCGACGTGATCCAGTCCAATGAACCGGCCCGGCGCCAGGGTTCCGAGCGCGCGCCGGACGACCCGGGACACCAAGGCCGGCGGCAACGCCAGCAACTCGACCGGATCGAGCACGATGACGCCCTCCTGTACTTCGACGAGGCTGGCCCCCGCCTGGTTCGCCGCCTCCTCGAGCCAGTCCGCGTCCTCCCGCGCCAGGCGGGCCTCCCGGGCCAGGACCGCGTCGATGCCCGGCGCGAACCGGTCGCGCAGGAGTGGGAGCAGTTCGTGACGGATCCGGTTCCGGGGAATGGAAAGATCGTCGTTCGTTTCGTCGTCGCGGAACGTGATCCTTTCGGCAAGCAAGAACTCTCGGAGCGCGTGCCGCGACAGGTCGAGCAGCGGCCGGATCACGACGCCGTGGCGGGGGTAGACCGCGGAGAGTCCGCGCGTGCCCGCGCCTCTGAGGATGCGCAGCAGGAAGGTCTCGGCCTGATCGTCCGCCGTGTGCCCGACGGCGACGCGATCCGCGCCGGTGTCGCCGGCCACGCGTTCGAAGAACTCGAGTCTCGCGGCGCGGCCGGCCTCTTCGATCGACTGCCCTCGCTCGCTGGCTCTGGCGCGGATGTCCACGCGCTCGAGATGGCACCGCAGCTTCAGGTCGCCCGCTAGCGACTTGACCGCTTCGGCGTCGTCGTCGGCCGCCGCGCCTCTGAACCCATGGTGGAGATGGACGACGCCCACCACCTCGAAGGGCTCCGTGGCCTCCAGTCTGTGCAGGAGATGCGCGAGCGCGACCGAATCTGACCCGCCGGAAACCGCCACCAGCACGCGGCCATCGGGCGGCACGAGCGCGTAGCGCCGGATCGTCCGACGCATCCGGTCGATGAGGGAGGGCATCTCTCGTCTCTGATTCGGGGCTTCGCCCCGAACCCCCGCGCGGGTCTCTGCGGGGACCCCGCTCGCCCCACGCCGACCCGCGCGAGGCGCGCCGTGCGCGCCTTCCGACTCCGGTCGGCCGGGCCAGCAGCGGGCCACGAGCCGTCGCGGCTCGCGGGGAGATGGTGCCGGTGCAGGGACTTGAACCCCGGACAACGCGGATATGAGCCGCGTGCTCTAACCAACTGAGCTACACCGGCAAGACGCAGTAGGGACAGACGCTCCAATCGGCCGCAGGCCTCAGCACCATGGCCGCGTCCACCTCGAACGGAGCAACACCCGATTATATCAAGCTTCCGACGTTCGCTCGATGAGCGCCGCGGCCAGCAGCGGAATCAGCAGCTCGTGGTGACCGATCAGCGAAATACCCCGATCGGTGCCGCCCGTCGGACGACGGACGACGTTGGTCTCCGGCCGGTAGTGGCGAATGAAATCGAGATTGACGGTCGTCAACTCCCCGAGCGCCACGCCGCGGTTGCGCGCGAGCGCCACCGCCTTCAGGAACACCTCGGGCAGAAGGACGGCCGACCCGCAATTGAGGTAGACGCCGCGTTCAAGCCGCGCAACGCTCGAGACGAAGTAGCGGAAGTCGCGCAGGCTGCCAGCTCCGAGCGAGGCGCCCGACGCCTGGGGATGCATATGGATGATGTCGGTCCCCACTGCGACGTGCACCGTCACCGGGATCTCGAGGCGGTGCGCCGTCGCGAAGATGCTCGCCTCCACGTGGTTCGGAGCACGATCGTGCAGGAACTTCCCGACAGCCTGACCGACGCCCAGTCCCGCATCGACGCCCTCGTTGATCGCCCGGTTCAACAACGTGCCGGTTTCCTCGGCCATCCCGAACCGGCCGGGCCCCAACGCCTCGTCGACGTCTTCGGAGGTCGCGCCGGCCAGCGCGACCTCGAAGTCGTGGATCATGCCGGCACCGTTCGTCGCAACGGCCGAGACGAAGCCCCGCTCCATCAGATCGATGACGACCGGCGAAAGCCCGGTCTTGACGACATGCGCCCCGAGCCCCCAGACGATCCCACCGTCCTCGCGGTGGGCCCGCGCCAGCGCATCGACGACGCGCCGGAGGTCACTGCCGGCGAGGATCTTCGGTAGCGAGTCGACGAGCCCCGTGACGCCGGAACCGCGCCGAAAGGGGCTCGCGAAGTCATCCAGCCGAGCCTTGCTCCGGCGGGATTCCAACGGGTAGGTGCGGACGTCGTCGAACCCGAACTCTTCGTAGGGAAACTTCATTCGCTCTCTCTATCGGCTCAAAGCACGAGCATCGCGTCGCCGTAGCTGTAGAAACGATAGCCGAGGCGAACCGCCTCGGCGTACGCCGCCAGCACACGCTCACGGCCGGCGAACGCGCACACCAGCATCAACAGCGAGGATCGAGGCAGATGGAAGTTCGTGAGCAACCCCCCAACGACCGTGAACCGGTGTCCGGGCCGGATGAACAGATCGCTCACCGCCTCCCCCGCTGCCAGGGTCCCGTGGCGCCCTGCGCTCTCGAGCGCTCGGGTCGTCGTGGTTCCGACCGCCACCACGCGCCGTCCCGCGTCGCGCGCGGCATTGAGGGCTACGGCGGCGGCGGCTGGAATCGTGTAGCACTCCGGATCGACCGCATGGTCCTCCACGTGCTCGCCGCGCACCGGCTTGAACGTACCGTACCCGACGTGCAGCGTCACCTCCACGCGGTCGACGCCTTTCGTGGCAAGCGCTCCGAGCAGTGGCTCGGTCAGATGGAGGCCGGCCGTGGGCGCGGCGACCGAGCCCCGGACCCGCGCGTACACCGTCTGATAGCGCTCGCGGTCGGCGTCGGCATCCGGGCGACGGATGTAGGGCGGCAGCGGCACATGCCCGATGGCGTCGATGTAGGCATCGATGTCGCCTGCTGCATCAGAGTCTTCGCAGTTCAGATGGACGGTGCGCCGGCCGAAGTTCCGGCGTTCGAGAATCTCCCCATCGATCGCCCGACCGCCGGCCTCGAACCGGACTCGCTCGCCGACACGCAGCTTCTGCCCCGGGTGGACCAGCGCATCCCAGCGCCCTCGGTCCAGACGCTCGAGCAGCAGACATTCGACCGCACCGCCGCTGGGAACTCGATGTCCCAGCAGGCGGGCTGGAAACACTCTCGTGTCATTGACCGCCAGGACATCGCCCGGTTGCAGCCAGCCCGGGAGTGATGCGACCGTCGAATGGGCCAGCACGCCGCCCGCCCGATCCAGGACGAGGAGGCGGGCATCGTCTCGCGCGGCGCATGGCTGCTGCGCGATCAGCTCCGGGGGCAGGGCGAAATCGAAGTCGGCAACGTCCATGCCGAGCCGCTGGCCGGGATCTAGAACGCCCAGCGCAGGAGGACCGATCCGACGGTGAACCCCGCGCCGACAGACGCCAGGAGAACGAGATCGCCTTTCTTCAACCGTCCGTCGGCGAGCGCGTCGCCAAGCGCGAGCGGGATGGTCGCACCCGTCGTGTTGCCGTAGCGCTCGATGTTGATCACGACCTTCGCGGCGTCGAGGCCGAGTCGTTCGGCAGCCGACATGATGATCCGCTTGTTCGCCTGGTGGCTCACGAAGAGATCCAGTTGGTCGGCGTCGATCGCATTCCTGGCGAGAATGCAGCGGCAAATCTCCTCGGTCTTCCGCACGGCGAATCTGAACACCGCGTGCCCATCCTGATGGACGTAGTGCATCCGCTGATCGACGGTTTCGTGCGACGCCGGACGTAGTGACCCGCCGGCCGGCAACCTGAGCGCCGGCCCCCCGCTCCCGTCGATCTCGTGCGAGAAGTCGATGATGGCGGGCTCGTCCTCGGCCGCCGGAGAGACCACGGCCACGCCAGCGCCATCACCGAACAAGACGCAGGTCGCGCGGTCCTGGTAGTCGAGAATGCTCGACATGACATCGGCGCCGACTGCCAGCGCGTGCCTGTGCGACCCGGTCGCCACTAGCTCAGCCGCCGTCGTCAACGCATACGTGAAACCCGAGCAGGCCGCACCCAGGTCGAAGCCCCAGGCACGGGACGCGCCGATCTTGTGCTGCACCAGGCAGGCGGTGCTCGGAAACACCGTGTCGGGCGTCGTCGTGCCCACCACGATCACGCCGATATCATCGGGCGTCAGACCCGCCTTGGCAATCGCTTCCCTCGCCGCCGGCGCAATGAGGTCCGACGTGCCGACGCCCGGGTCGACGACGTGGCGCTCGACGATGCCGGTCCGCTGGCGGATCCACTCATCGGTCGTGTCCACCAGCTTCTCGAGATCTGCATTGGTCATCACGCGCGGCGGCACGTGCGTGGCCAGTGACGCAATCTTCACGCGACGCGCGTGGCGCCGCCTCCCCCCCGGCGTGTTGTCGTCGCCCGCTACCACAGCTTTGAATCCTTCCCTGGCGTCTCCAGCCCGAAATAGTCGTACGCGCGCGCCGTCGCGACTCGCCCGCGGGGCGTCCGATCGAGGAAGCCTATCTGAATCAGAAACGGCTCGTAGATGTCCTCGATGGCGTCCTTCTCTTCGGCGATGGCGGCCGAAAGGCTGTTCAGCCCCACGGGCCCGCCGCCAAACTTCTCGATGATCGCGAGCAGGAGCCGGCGATCGGCCTCATCGAACCCATGCTCGTCGACCTCGAGCAACTCCAGCGCGTCCTTCGCGACGGGCTTCGAAATCGTCCCATCGGCTCTGACCTCGGCGTAGTCGCGCACCCGTCGTAACAACCGGTTGGCGACGCGGGGTGTGCCGCGCGACCGTTTCGCGATCTCCTCGGCGGCCGCGGCGTGCATCGGCACGTTCAAGATCTTCGCGGACCGGCGAACGATTTCAAGCAGGTCGGCCTCGTTGTAGAAGTCGAGACGATGGACGATCCCGAAACGGGCTCTGAGCGGTGCGGTCAGCAGACCGGCACGCGTGGTCGCGCCAATCAGCGTGAATTTCTGCACAGGCACCTTCACCGACCGTGCCCCCGGCCCCTGGCCGATGACGATGTCCAGTTCGTAATCCTCCATCGCGGGATAGAGAATCTCCTCGATGATCGGACTCATGCGGTGGATCTCGTCGATGAACAGCACCTCGCGCGGCTGGAGGTTGGTGAGAATCGCCGCGAGGTCACCCGGCTTCTCGAGCACCGGGCCGGCCGTCGCGCGGACCGAGACGCCCAATTCGTTACCGATCACATAGGCCAACGTCGTTTTTCCGAGGCCCGGCGGACCGTAGAGCAGCACGTGGTCGACGGCCTCTTCGCGATTCCGCGCCGCCTCGATCGACACCTGCAGGTTCTCGCGCAACCGGTCCTGGCCGATGTAATCGTCGAGCGTCCTGGGCCGGAGCCCGGCCTCGTACTGGGCGTCGTCGTCAGCCCGCACCGAACTCAAGATTCTCGGATCGGTCATCTTAGATGGAGCGCCTTGCGCCCCAAGCCCCCGCTCGGCCCCTAGCGGGGACCCACGCCCCGCGCCGGGGCCTCGCCACCGCGCTGTGCGCGGTGTCGTCGCGAGTGATCAGCTCAGCAGCCCCGCTCGATTTCTCACTCGGGGCTGCGCGCCTTGCCTCAGCGGGCCAGTTCGCGCAGCGCCTGGCGCAGCACTTGCTCAAAGCCACGATCGGCCGACGCCCGCAGCGCCGCGTCGATGGCTCTCTCGGCGAGCGGCCGATGATATCCCAGGTTCAGGAGCGCCGACAGCACGTCACCGTGCAGATCTTCGGACTCGGCGACCTCGGCGGACTCGGAGGAGTGGTCGGCGCCCTCGGCGGCCGGCAGCCGATCCTTCAACTCGAGGACCATCCGCTCGGCGGTCTTCTTCCCAACGCCCGGGATCCCGGTGAGTCGGGCCACGTCCGCTTGACGCACCGCCCGGACGAGCTCAGGAGGTTCGATTCCCGACAGGGCGGTCAGCGCCAGACGTGGCCCGATGCCGCTCACACTGATCAGATGCTCGAACAACTGCAGTTCGATCGCCGACGCGAAGCCGAACAACGCCAGCGCATCCTCGCGGACGTGCGTGTGAATCCGCAGTGCCACTTCGGTTCCGGGATCGCCCAGTTCGTAGAACGTCGACAGCGGCACGTGTACCTCGTAGCCGACGCCCTGCACGTCCACGACGACACGGCTGGGCGCCTTCTCGGTCAGGCGTCCCGCCAGTGCGGCAATCACGACGGCCTCCGCGGGTGCAGCGACTCCGGCTTGAACTGCCGCCAACTGCGGGGCGGCGGTGATCCGGCCTCGGCCTTCGCGTCACCGGTGCCGGCCGGCAGCTGGTTGTGCGCATGGCACAACGCCACCGCCAGCGCATCGGCCGCATCGTGCGGTGTCGGCACGTCATCCAGTCCGAGCAGCAGCTTGATCATCTGCTGCACCTGATGCTTCTCGGCCCGGCCGTACCCAACGACGGCACGCTTGACCTCGGTCGGCGCGTATTCGACGACCGAAAGGCCGGCCTGGGTCGCCGCCAGAATCGCCACGCCGCGCGCGTGGCCGAGCTTCAGCGCGCTGCGGACGTTGCGTGCGTGGAACACGCTTTCCACCGCCACGCACTCGGGCCGGCACTCCGCCATGAGCGACACCAGTTCGCCGTGAATGACCCGAAGTTTCTCGGGAAAGGATGCGCGGGGCGGGGCGGCGATCGCGCCGCAGGTCACGAGCCGGTGCCGGCTGCCGGCCGGCTCGATGCAGCCGTACCCGGTTCTCTCGGAGCCGGGGTCGATTCCGAAGATCCTCACGCGAGCGAGGCCTCGATCTCCTTTTCCTCGATGTTGAAGTTCGACCAGACGTTTCGGACGTCGTCGTTGTCCTCGAGCGCTTCCATCAGTCTAAGCATCTGCTGTGCGACCTTGCCCTCGAGCTTCACGTAGTTCTGCGGCATCATCGCGACTTCGGCGGAGGCCGGCTCGACCCCCAGCCCCTTGACCGCGTCGAGCACGGCGTCGAACGCGTCGGGTGAGCTGACGACCTCCCAGTGGCTCCCGTCGTCACCGAGATCGTCGGCGCCCGCGTCGATCGCGGCACTCATCAGCGCCTCCTCGTCGGCCGCTGCCTTGGGCACGACGATGCATCCACGCTTCGTGAACATCCAGGCCACGCTGTTCGATTCGCCGAGATTGCCGCCATGCTTGGAGAGCACGTGGCGCACCTCGCTGACGGTCCGGTTCTTGTTGTCGGTGAGCACATCGACCATCAGCGCCACACCGCCCGGCCCGTATCCCTCGTAGGTGACCTCATCGTAGGAGACCCCCGGTTCCTCGCCGGTGCCGCGACGGACCGCGCGCTTGATGTTGTCGGCCGGCATATTGACCGACTTCGCCTCGGCGACGACGGTGCGGAGCCGCGGGTTGCTGTCGGGGTCGCCCCCGCCTGCCCGCGCGGCGACAGTCAGCTCCTTGATGATCTTGGTGAAGATCTTGCCGCGCTTCGCGTCGGCCGCGCCCTTCTTGTGCTTGATCGAGTGCCACTTGGAATGGCCAGACATGGCAGGAATCCTTTGCAGATCGAGGAGAGAATCACTGAAAGTTTAGCATACCGCCGACGCCCGCGACCCAGGGCCACCGGCACTGCCGTGGGGCCGGCGCGCGCGTCCGCCCACGGCGATCTGGTCGGTCACCGCCGCCGCGCGAGCAGGATCCAGGCTTCGGCACGCGCATCCCAGGGGCGTCCCCGGTAATCTCCGAGCACCGCCTCGATCTCGAAGCCGGATCGCTCCAAACGGTTGCGCATTTGACGCAGCGAGAGTGTCCTGAACGCGATCGAAAACCGGCGCCGCGATCGAGCGGCGCCGTCGTGCTCGACGAACTCCTGATCGAACGTCGTGATGCGGCGAGCGCGGTCCTGCCGGACCGACTCGATGAGCGTGAGTCGCGGCCCGCGGCGACCCCGCCGTCCGCTGAGGCTGACACGACGCCGGTACTCCCCCCAGTCCGGCAGCTCGGGCACGAGATCGATGCCGAACGTGCCGCCCGGCTCCAGCACCGAAGCCACCGACTGCAGCGTCGCCTTCAGGTCGCGGTCGCGGAGGAGGGATTGCAGAATGCCGTACGGCGCCAGGGCGAGACGAAACGGCGCGGGATCCCTGAAGGGCAGCGCCCGGATGTCGCCCCTCACGAGCTGCACGCGCGAACCGTATCGCGAACGGCGCAGTCGGCGGCGCGCCCGGGCGAGCATCTCTCCCGACCGATCCACCCCGACAATCATCTCGGCCGCGCGGGCCAGCGGCAACGACACCCGGCCCGTCCCGCAGCCCAACTCGAGGACCGGCCCCCCGGTGCGGGTCGCCAGGCGCTGCCAGAATCCGACGTCGCGGCGCTGTACGGTCTGGGCGTTCTCCCAATCGTAGAACGGCGCATAGTCGTCCCATCCGTGCCATCCCTCGGGCGCGCAGCTCGCCGATCTTGAACTCCGGGATGCAGACAACGCCGTATCATAGCGTTCTCGTGAGAGCCCTGTGGATCGATCACTCGATCACGCTACGCGACGTGCCGTTCTCGGTACGGGCCGAGGAGTGCCGCATCCGCGTCACGCTCGCGGGGATCTGCGGGACCGACCTGCAGCTGCTGGACGGCTACGCGCGCGACGCCGGATTCGGGGGAGTCCCGGGCCACGAGTTCGTCGGTGTCGTCGAGGAGGTCCCGCCGAGCGTCGACCCGTCCTGGATTGGTCAGCGCATCGTCGGCGAAATCAACGTCGGTTGCGGCGCCTGCGCCTGGTGTCTTCGGGGAGTCAAGGAACACTGCCCCGCCCGAACGGCGCTCGGGATCAGGGGGCGGCCCGGCGCATTCGCGGAGTCGGTGAGCCTGCCCGCAGCGAACCTCCATCGGGTGCCCGACCAGCTCGGAGACCGCACGGCGGTGTTCGTCGAGCCCACCGCCGCCGCCTGCCGGGTCCTGTCGCAGGTGTCGCCGACGGCGTCCGACGACATCGTGGTCCTCGGCGACGGCCGCATGGGACTCATCGTCGGGCAGGTGCTGGCGACGACCGGCGCTCAGGTCACCATCGTCGGGAAGCACGCGGACAAGTTGGCGGTCGCGCGGGATCTCGGGCTGCGATCGGTGTTCGCCGACGACGTCGGCGAACGCGCCGACGACTATGTCGTCGACGCCACCGGCCACCCCGCCGGACTCGCGCATGCGGTGCGCATCGTCAAGCCGCGTGGAACAGTAGTCGTGAAGTCGACCTTCCACGGAGAGGCGAAGCTGTCGCCAACGGCCATTGTCGTCGACGAAGTGCGCATCCTCGGGTCCCGCTGCGGACCGTTCGCGCCGGCGATCGACATGCTGGCGTCAGGCCGTGTGCGTGTGGAACCGCTGATCGCAGCGACGTTCAGTCTCGACGACCATCAGGCGGCATTCGATCTGGCTCGCCAGAGCCTGAAGGTGCTGCTTCGTCCGTAGGGTCGACGCCCCGCGCGAGCCGCGCCCCCTGCCAGAGCAGTCCCCACCCGCCACCCGTCGCCCGCCGGACGTAGAGCCAGGGTAGCCAGGCCCGGCCGTGGGCGGGGTACTTCCGGAGCATGTAGTCGGCTGGCGGCAGGAGGTGCTCGAGCACGAGCCGCAGCCTGTCGCGCCAGTCGCTGCGCCTCCGGGACGGCACCGTCCAACTCGACCGCAGCGGAACGACTCGGCGTCGCCTCCGCCCGCTGGATCCATGCCAGGGCTCTCTTGAACGACGAGACTCTCAGCGTTCCCGCCACCAGCACGAGCAACACCAGCGCCTCGAACAGCGCCCGCCAGTCGTCAACGGTCAGGCGAGGCACTCGCTGGAGATGGCGAGCCGTCATGCGGGTTCCCCCCCGACCCGGCTCAGGCCCTTTAAGCAGAGGTCGCTGACGAGCGCCAGAAGATCCTCTTCGAGGGTGGCCGGATCGACATCGAACTCTCGCTGGAGCGTGTCAAATACCGGCTGGAGCGCACCGTGTTCGCGAATCAGCGTCCAGATGCGGGTTCCGATCTCGTCCAGCCCGAAGTAGGTGCCGGAATCGAGGTTGAGGATCACCGCCTCGCCGTCGAGTTCCCGAAAGACGACATCGGGCACGACTTCAACGGAATCGCTGAGCGTCAGGGCCATGCAGCCTCGCCGGGCAACGTGGGGAGTGATCGGGGTCGTATCACAGCACTCGACCTCAATCAGCGATCGCCCAGGTGCCGGGGACGATCGGCCGCGTGCGTGGTAGCCGTCCGAGTCGGGCGAGATTGCCGACGAGGGCCAACACGCCGACAAAGGCGAGCAGTTTGAACAGGTCGAAACCGCGCCCGGCTGGCAGGTAGGTCCACATCGCCCAGAGCAGCGGCTGCGCGATGCACACCGCCCAGACCGACCCGTAGAAGTACCGCCGCTCGTGCCCCTCGCCTTGCGTCGACCTCTTGACACGGGGCAGCATGCCAAGCGCGCCCAATATCCACACGGTCACCGCCAGCGGGTAGTACCCGACATCGTAGATCTGGCGGAGGTACCACTGCTCGGTCAGCAACGCGACGGCCAGCCCGGTCAGATTGAGGAGGGCGAAGGTCACTACCGCACTCCAGGCGAACGTGTAGCAGACGCGGCGATACAACGGATTCGGACGATCTTCGGTGAACCTCAGGATGTAGGGTTTCGGCTCGACGCCGGGAAGCCGCCCGCGCAGTCCAGCCACTCCTGTGCCCACGAGCACCGCGCCAAGCCAGAGCCCCATCCGACCGTCGAAGCCGGTCTCGAACAACTCGAACGTGATCGGTCCGGGCGCGATGAAGAAGACCCAGATCCAGATTGGCCAGTGCAGCACGCGGTAGTAGCCCTTGTTCCGTGCGCGAAATTTCCGCGCCTCGGCGATTTCGACGGGGATGTCGTAGGCGGGGCCAAGAGGCTCGTCTCTCGTCTCGGTCCGATCGGTCGGCTCTGTTCGATCAGAAAGCATCGGATCCAAATTCTGTAATCTCCCTCGCGGCAGATCTGCTTTCGGAGGCTCAGGAACTGCGAAGAATTATCGGGGCAAGACACCATCTCGACAGGCGCGGGACGCCCCTTGCACATTATTGCCCGACTGCCCTGCCCCCATTGGTGGTCCATTGATTATGAGAGAGATCGGGTCAGATTTCCCCTCCCATGAGCCAGCCCGGTCGGCCGTCTCCTTCACCACCACGAGCGCCAGCGCCTGATCGGCGCTGACCGTCC
>PCAK01000045.1 GCA_002730525.1 Acidobacteriota bacterium
GGGGGGGGGGGGGGGGGGTATACGGCAGGCGACGAAGGTCTGGGCCTTCGGCCTTGCCCCGGCCGTCCCTGCGCTAGAGTAGGGACCCAGAAGCGCGGGGAGTCAGTGATGGTAAGGATGAGAATGATCTTGGTGCTTGTCGGCACCGCGTGCGTGGTCGGTTCGGCCGAGGCTCAGGGGCCGGTGGACCAGTTGACGCCGCCGAGCATCGACCAGCCGCAGCCCTACGCGGCGCGACGGGCGTCGAGCTACCGGCGGGACGGCGGCAACCGCGACGCGGTGGTTGTCGAGCCCGGGGGGCGCCACACGGTCCTGGAGGCGATGGGCGCGGGACGGATCGTCCACACCTGGTTCACGATAGCGAGCGACGACCCCGACTACCTCGAAACGACACGCCTCCTGCTCTACTGGGACGGCGCGGAGGTGCCGGCGGTCGACGTGCCGTTCGGGTTGTTCCACGCCGTGGGGCACGGCCTGGTCCGGCCGGTCGATTCGGCGCTGGTGACGGTGGTGGCCCGGCCCGAGCTGAATTTCAACCTCTCGAACAAGAATGTCGCCGGGTTCAACAGCTACTTCCCGATGCCGTTCGGCCGCGGCGCGCGGCTGGTCGTCGAGAACCGATCCGATCAGGAGATCCGATCGCTCTACTACCAGATCGACTACCAGGAATGGGATGAGGCGCCGAGTCCGCTACGCTTCCACGCGGCGCTCACCGAGACGCCGCCCGAGCCCTATCCCGGGCCGGCGCGCGGCCGGCCGACGGCGACGAACGCCGACGGCGCCGAGAATCATCTCGTCCTCGAGGCTTCGGGCGCGGGGCAGTTCATCGGCGTCGTCCTGGAAGTCGACGCGTCCGGGCGCGGATGGTGGGAGGGCGACGAGATGATCTGGGTCGACGGTGAGGCCGAGCCGTCGATCTATGGCACCGGCACCGAGGACTACTTCGGCGGCGCCTGGGGGTTCCGCCAGGAATACACTCGGCCGTTCCACGGCCTGAGCGTTCTCGAAAAGGTGGACGAGCGGCCGGACTGGCAGGCCGGGAAATTCTTGGTCTACCGGTTCCATGTTCGCGACCCGATTCCGTTCGAGAGATCGTTCAAGATGTCGATCGAACGGGGCCACAACAATCACCGGATGGATTCGGCCTACCGGAGCGTGGCGTTCTGGTATCAGTAGCCCGTCACCGGAAGACGACGAGGCTGGTGACGGAGACGTCGGCGCCGGTCGACTCACCGTAGGGCTCACCGCGCACGACGAGCCGGACGTCGTGCTCGCCGGGCGCGAGCCCGAAGGCGTGCCAGACCGATTCCTGAATCTTCCGACCGGCCTCGTCCGAATAGGCGTCCACGGTCTTGTGCAGCTCGCCGTCGAGGTAGACATCGGCCACGCCGCCCGAGGGGAGATACCAGCCCGTGACGATAGCCCCGGTGCCGTCGAACCTGATCGCCGCCTCGGCTCCCGCGGTCCGGCTCAGGTTGGTCGGATAGGCTCGGCGGAAGCTCACGTTCTCGTCGTTCCAGGCCCCGGTCCACGACCACCGCGCATCGTCGAACATGATCCGCTCGACGGGCGAGCCGTAGTCGTCCCAGACGTCAAGCTCGGCCGGCTCGGGCGACTGCGTGGCGACGATGAGCCTGTCGCCCTCCAGCCGCCCACCGTGCCGCTCGACCATCGCGATGGCGCGATCTCTCGTGCTGTCGACGATCGTCCGGAATGAGTGGTCGGTGTAGCTGAACTGTTCATCGGCCATGGCGTCGATGCCGCGCGTGTACACCTCGGGGATGCCCTCGTAGCCGAGCACGACACCGAGGATGCCGAGCGCGCTCGACGGATTGCAGTCGGAGTCCTGCCCGGCGCGCGTCGCGATGACGAGCGTGTCGCGGAAATCACCCCCGCCGTACAGCAGACCGAGAGCGATATAGGCGCCGTTGATCTTGGCGTCGATGTTGAACGGGTCGAGCGCGCCGTTCGGGCACGGCTCCCGTGCGTTCCACTTCGCTTCGACCAGTTGCCAGACCGCCGTCCAGTCGTCGGGGTGTTCGTCCGACCAGGCGACGACGTCGGAAATGACCTGGGCGTACGGGCTCTCGGCCGGCAGCGTGGCCAGGCCGGCCTCGACGATCCGCCGGACGTCGCTGTCAAAGAACGCCGCGGCATACATCCCGCTGACGAACATGCCGCCGTAGATGCCGTCGCCGTGGTTCATTACCCGGCCGGCGCGGTAGCAGAGTTCGTTGGCCGCCTGCGGCAGGCCGGGCGTCATCAGGCCGACGAAGTCAGACTCGATCTGAAAGTCGATGTCGTTGGCGTGCGCGTTGTACGCGGGCGTCCCGGAGAGTGTCGCCGGCACGCCCCGCCTCAGCGCGCGCCGCGCCGCGAGGTTCGCGTGCCAGAGCCGATAGTCGGCGTCCCGGAACATCGCCCCGAAATCGTCGGTCGTCGCGTCGAGCCCCTGTTCGTCGAGCACCTGCGCGAAGGTCATGTCGACGTAGAGGTCGTCCTGGTCGAGCGCGTTGCGGACCATGTCGGGCTCCCACTCGGGCAGCTCGTCGGTCGGGATGATCCTCTCGAGATAGCGGAACTCGGTCGGTGCGCCGAAGGTGACGCCGATCATCTGCCCGGCCCAGCCGCCACGGATCTTGTCTTCGAGTGCGAGGAGATCGATCTCGCGCACGGCGGCGTCGGCCTGGTCGGCTTCCGGCGCGCCGGGTGGCGATCCACAGGCGCCGAGCAACCAGGTCAGACAGAGGATGCCGAGAGCGATGCTCGCGGGTTTCATCGTCGGGTGCGTCATGAGGCAGCTCCGTTCGGTGGTGATGTTCGCCCACAGTAGACCGCCGGCCGGCGAAGCGCAAGCGGTGCGGGGAACCTGCTAGGATCGCCAGGCCATGAGACTGATACAGACCGCGGTCCTGAGCGCCGCCGTCTCGGGCGTCGTGCTCGCCGCCGCGCCGCAGCAGCCGGCGGCGGCGGATGCCGAAGCCGCGCTGCGCGCCCGCGCCGAACGGCTGCACCGGGAGGCGATCGTCCTCGACACGCACGCCGATCTGACGCCGTTCATCCAGAAGGACACCCAGCCGGTCCGGATCACCGACCCGGGGATGGCCGGGCCGACCTACGTCCCGGCCGACGATCCGCGGCACCAGCCGATCCGCAGCAACTGGATGAGCGGGTTCCCAGCCGGGCCGTGGCGTTTCACCGAGCGGCACACCGACGGCTACATGGATCTGCCACGGATACGCGAGGGCGGTCTCGACGCCGAGTTCTTCGCCATCTACATGGAACGTGAGCCGCGGCCGGGGATGGCGGTGACCCGCGCCCTGGCGCAGATCGAATCGATCCACGCGTTGGCCGAGAAATATCCGGACGAGGTCGCCCTGGCGACCAGTGCCGACGACGTGCGGGCGATCGCCGGTTCGGGCCGGCTCGCCGCGCTCATCGGCATCGAGGGCGGCTACATGATCGAGGACGATCTGCGCGTCCTCCGGATGTTCCACGCGCTCGGCGCCCGCTACATGAGCCTGACCCATTCGTTCAACACCCACTGGGCCGATTCGTCGGGCACCGGACGGCCGGTACCGGTCAGGCACGAAGGGTTGAGCCCGTTCGGCGTCGAGGTGGTCAAAGAGATGAACCGGCTGGGGATGATGATCGACATCTCCCACGTGGCCGACTCGACCTTCTTCGACGCGCTGGCGGTGACCGAGGCGCCGGTCATTGCGTCGCATTCGTCGGTCGACGGTGTCATGGACCACGCGCGCAACATGTCGGACGCGATGCTGCGCGCGCTGGCCGAGAACGGCGGCGTCATCCAGATCAACGCCGTCATCAAGTACATCGATCCGGTCGAGCGCGACCGGACGCCGATCTCCGTCTTCATCGACCATATCGCGCACGCCATCGAGGTGGCCGGTCCCGACCATGTCGGCATCGGCCTCGACTACGGCTACGACGCACCCGCCCCCGACGACCTGGAAGACATCTCCCAGCTGGGCAACGTGACCTACGAGCTCTTGAAACGCGGCTACGACGACGAGACCGTGCGGAAGGTGCTCGGCGCGAACACGCTCAGGGTGATGCAGGAGGTCGAGGAGGTGGCGGCCCGGCTCGGGCGGCGATAAGGCCGCGCTACACAATCTTGGACTCGCGCGGGAACAATCGCGGCCGGAGGTCCGTCCTGACCTGCCCCCAATAGTGGTCCACTTATTATGAGAGAGATCGGGTCAGGATTCCCCTCCCACGTGCAGCGTTTCTTCGACAGCTCCTGCCCCCTCTCGGCCCAACATCCTCTCTCTAGATTTGGACCGGTTTAAGGGGGCAAGGTCAGCGAAGTGGGAGATGTAGGCTCGGTTAACCGAGCACCTTTAAAGGGCCGACCAGGGCGTAGTAACAACCGAGAACTTGGCCCTCGGGTTCGCCGGAGTCGCGGATAGTGACCGTCAGACCGCCGGAGGTCGTGGCAGTCTCCACCGTCGCAGTGGCAATCCGGCGGGCTGGCTTATTGGCGCAAAGGTTCCAGACTTTCACGTCTCCGGGTATCTCCGTGCCTGTGATCTGAATGGTTAAAGTATCTTCGGAATTCTGGCGCGTGAACTCGTACTCAGAAGAAACTTTCTTGGCAACGATTATCGCACCGCCGTAACGGCCGTCGAAGTTGCCGAAGGCAAGCAACTTGGTGCCATTCTTGAGATCCAGGCGATCGGGGTCGGAAGCGCGGAGGTAGTGAGTGGAACCTCGCCACTTCTTGCCGTTTCTCGAAGTTTCGAACAGCACCGTGTCCATCGCAGGCGTCCAGCGCTCTACAACCCTGCCGCTGCGGTAAACCGTTGGATTGGTGACCACTTCTTGGTTCTTTTCTCCGTAAGAGCTAGCTCCAAAAACTTTCACTTTAGCAGCTGACCAGGAAGTTGCGCTGGACGACAAATAGGTGCATCCATAGCCAAGATGGCTACCGCCACCGTCGTTGGTGGTTGTCGCCGACACTTGTACCACCGCCACCCATCGCCCGGTGGGCAGTTTCGCAATCGCAGGATCGCCCAGTATCTTGGCCCTGCCCTTGGGAGTCTTGCAGGCCGAGACCTTGAACCCCACGGTTTTACCAGGCGCGGGAAAATTTGATCCATCGGCCGAAGTGCTGGTAGTCAACTGATCCCCGCTGCCAGAAAGGGTCCAACCGAAGGCGCGGAAGCCGGTGCCCACTGACAGCACCTCAATCGGCGATTCCCACTGGCTGTTTCTTGCACCGGACTCCACCTTCCAAGTCCTGCCATTGTTCTTACTTACCGCCGAGTGGATCAAGTTGTCGTGGCCGCTGATACCAGCTTGAGTCTCGTTGCCGTTCTTAAAGTAAAGGCGGATAGTGCCAGCAGCCATCTGCACTAGGCTGGGGTCGGCCACATTGCCCAAGCGTTTTTTCTTGGACCGTACCGCTACGCTGACTAGTGCCCAGTGGCCCTTTGCAGTCTTTGGGCCTGACTGGGCCAGGGCGTCCCCTTGCTCAGCCACGCGGCGAACAGTCTGAGCAGCATCCTGACGCTGGACTTGACTCCTGCTTAGCTCGTCGCGTGCGGTGTGTTCGCTCAGTTCAGCGTATGCGGGCCAACACAGACAAGAACCCAGGAGTAGACCCCTGGCGACGGCCCACTGAACGCCACGCCCAGCCATCGCCCAATTCCTCAGCACCATTATCTGCATGTGCGCCTCTCTCCCATGTGCCGATCCTGTAGAAGCCAAGTATACCTTCGAGTGGGGAGGGCTGTACGTCGTCATTGTCCCTGTCGTTCATGTAGCGGTACGCTGCATGGCTGCGTAGCACCGGGGGCAATACCGTGCCGACGCGCTTCGGCGCAGGTGATCCGACCATCCCCGTCGTCGTCCCATTGCGCTAGCCCACCGGCTGGTGTTCGGGCACGCTCCCTCCTGCCCTCTGGGACCACACGAACCCGCGCGGCAGCACCGGCTACGGCACCGATTTCGGTAACGCGATCGACAACGGCTACCCGAGCGTCGACCACGACGATCTGATGGCCGGCGTCGACACGCTGCTCGAGCGCGGCTACGTCGATGCGAACCGGATGTACGTCACCGGATGCAGCGGCGTGCTCTCGAGCTGGATGATCGGCCAGACCGATCGGTTCGCGGCGGCGGCCGTCCGGTGTCCGGTGATCAACTGGATGAGCTTCGCCGGGACGACCGACATCACCGTCTGGGGCTACTACCGGTGCGAGGGGTACCCGTGGGACAACCCCGAGAAGTACCTCGAACACTCACCACTCATGTATGTCGGCAACGTGACGACGCCGACACTGCTCATGACCGGTGAGCTGGATCTCAGGACGCCGATGAGCCAGACTGAGGAGTACTACTAGGCGCTCAGGGCGTTGGAGGTGCCGACGACGTTGCTCCGGTTCAACGGGGAGTACCACGGGACCGGGTCGTTACCGTCGAATTCGATCCGCCGGCAGCGGTACATCCTTGATTGGTTCGAGCAGTTCAGCAAGGGCGAGAGCGAGACGACCGCGGCTGGGGCGCAGCCTTAGGGGTTCAACCGCGTCACCTTCCACGTCAGCTTCCACTCGTCGCCGTCGCGCTCGTAGACCAACCGGTCGTGCAACCGGTTGGCGCGGCCCTGCCAGAATTCGATCCGTGTGGGTCTGACGACATAGCCGCCCCAGAACGGGGGGAGCGGGACTTCCTGCCCCCGGAACTTCTCTTCCGCGTCCTTCGCCTTCCGCACGAGCTGGTCGTAGCTCTCGAGCGCAGCGCTCTGCGCCGAGGCCCAGGCACCGATCTGACTGCCGCGGCCGCGGGTGTGGAAGTACACCGCGGATTCCTCGGCGCCGGTGCGTTCGACGGTCCCCTCGATCCGGACCTGACGCTGCAGGACCGTCCAGTGGCAGACGAGTGCGGCGCGCGGGTTCTCGTCGAGGTCGCGACACTTCCGCGAGTCGTAGTTCGTGTAGAAGATGAAGCCACGTTCGTCGACGCCCTTCAGCAGGACCATCCGGGCCGACGGGGCACCGTCCTTCGACGCCGTGGCCAGCGTCATCGCCTCGGGCAGCGCCACACCAGATCCCTTGGCACGGTCGAACCAGGCATTGAACAGTTCGATCGGATCGGTCCCGGCTTCGGCCTCGGCGAGGCCCTTCGTGAGGCCCTTGATGCCCTGGCCGAGGGAGAGCACGAGGCGGAGCTTGTCGAGTAGGGACATCGGATTCGAAACCGGCGAAACCGTCATTTTATCCCAAAGAAGGGCGGTGCCGAGGGCCCTGGCCGGGAGGGCGAGACCCGGCCCGAAGTCTTCCCGACCGTATGACGGCCGTCATACGGGGGGCCAGCCCCCTGTGTTCTCCTATGGCCATTGGACTTCTCGGGGCCCAGCCCCGGATATACGGTACGGCCGAGGTTTCTCTGGGGGGAATTGATGCGCGACCTGCTGAATGAATATTTTGATGGCCATCTGTCTCGACGGAGCTTCTTCCAGCGCCTGGTCGCGACGGGGCTGACCGCCGCCGCAGCCGAGCGGATGGTCGACGCCGCCCAGATGAACAATGCGCCGGACACCGATGAGGCGTTCTACACGTACGAAGGAACCGGCGGCGAACTGCTCATGGAGCAGATTCGCGCAGCCGGCACTAAGTTCGTCTTCACGAATCCAGGGTCGATGGAGACGCCGTTCTTCGACGCCCTGACCGACCGATCCGACCTGCAGCTCATCAACGCCCTGCACGAAGGCATCGTCATCTCGATGGCCGACGGCTACGCGAAGGTGACGCAGAAGCCGGCGTTCGTGAACATCCACGCGGCGGTCGGAACGGCGCAGGCGGGCGGCCAGCTCTACAACTCGCACCTGCACGGCACGCCACTGGTCGTCACCGCCGGCATGAGTGACACCCAGATCAACACCGACAACGCAGCCCTGGCGCCGCGCCCGGGCTTCACGCAGGCTGACATCCCGAAGCAGTTCACGAAGATCTCCTGGGAGATCCGGAATGGCGCTTCGACGGCCCTGGCCATCCGCCGTGCCTACAAGGTGGCGACGACGGCACCGGGCGGGCCGGTCTACATCGCCTATGCCAGCAACGGGCTGCGCGAGAAGGTCTCCGGCCGAGTCTGGCCGGGCGAGAAGTTCCTGATGGACGCGCGGCCGCGGCCGGCGGCCGACAAGGTGGAGACGTTGGCCAAGTGGCTGATCGAAGCCCAGGCCCCGACGCTCGTCTACGGCGACGAGATCACAAAGTCGGGCGCGGCAGCCGAGGCCGTGGAACTGGCCGAGCTGCTCGGCGTGGCGGTGGCTGCCGGGAACCGGGCGTTCAACAACTTCCCAACCGAGCATTCCCAGAACACCGGACGGTTCACGAGCCGGCGGTCGCACCCGAGCGGCCAGGCGGATGTGGTCGTGCAGTTCGGCTCGCGTGACCCGGGCGGCGGCTCGATCCCCGAGGAGCCGCTCATGGGCGGACAGGGTCGGTTCGTGGCGGTCGGGATGGACGCGAACGCGCTAGGGCGGACCCAGCCGATGGATCTGGCGATTGTGGCCGACGCGGGCGAGACGCTTCGTGCGGTCATCGATTCCGTGAAGTCGATGGCGACCGCGGCGCGGCTGAACACGATCCGTGCGGATCGACTGGCGGTCGTCGAGCCAGCAGCAGCGCAGCGCCTCGAGAACGTTCGGCGCGGTGCGCGGCAGAACTTCGCACAGGCTCCGATCCATCCCGATCGTCTCGACTACGAGTTGGCCCAGGCAGCCGATCCGCACGCGATCATCGTGGAGGAGTCCTTCACCGGCCGGCAGAACTTCCAGAAATTCGGCCACCGCGACGACGAGAAGACGCTGCTCACCAAGGCCGGCTCGCTCGGGTGGGGGGTCGGCGCCGGAATCGGCGCGAAGATCGGCGCACCCGACCGCGAGGTCATCCTGAACATCGGCGACGGCGCGGTGATGTATTCGTCGTCCGGGTTCTGGACGATGGCGCGCTACGATGTGCCGTTGCTGACGGTCGTCTGGAACAACAAGAACTACCAGACGGTGCGCAACGCCTACCACCGGTACCAGGGCCGAATGGTCGACACCCAGCAGTATCACGGTGTCTACCTGGGCGACCCCGATATCAACTTCGCGAAGCTGGCCGAGGCGCAGGGCGTCAAGGGCGAGCAGGTGACCTCGCCGGCCGACCTGTCTGCCGCGCTGCAGCGTGGCCTCGCAGTGACGCGGGGCGGACAGCCCTACGTGTTGGATGTGGCCGTCAGCCGCGTGGGTGGCGGGGCCGAATCGACGTGGTACCACAAGTACAGCGTCGCGGATGAAGCGAAGGCGTAGCAGGAGTACATCGAACGAAGCGTTGAGTCTCACGTCAGGGCAGGCCGCCGGCCGGCCCGAACCGAACGGCAAGTGCCGTACTCGCCACTAGTCAGCCCACCTTGCAGCGGGCGGCCCGGACGGGTCGCCCGTTCGCTTCTTTTGACCGCGGTTTCGACGAGACCAGCGTGACCGCGCTGGTCTCGTCGAGTGGGACTTCCCGCCGGCGCTGCCGTCGGCGCACCTCGTCGATGGTCGCGGTGAACGCGACCCTCCATGGATAGGACGCGCCGAATCCTTCAGTCTCCTCATCTTGCTCCAGCCGTTCGGCGAGACGCACGAGCGCGCCCTGCACGATCTCCTCGCGCTCCTCGCGCTGGTCGGCCGACCAGCGGGGGCAGACGCGCGCGACCGAGGCGCTGAGTTTCTGCCGGATCTCGGCAAGGTCAGTGGCCCGGGGTGGCGCCGCGGGAGCCGACTCGTCGTTGTGCATGCGCAAATATTGGGACGGGTGCCCGTCCGCTACCGCAGCTCTCTTCCGCCGCGGCGGTTGTCCCCGACGAACTTGTCCCGGGCGGGCATCTGGACTCGGGGCAGCGTGTTCGCGTCGATCACGTCGTCTTCCGCGACGATGTCGTTCAGGTAGAGCAGAAACGCCGTGAGGGCGTAGACCTCGTCGGGCTCGAGCGTGCCGGGCTCGTCGAACGGCATCGTGCGGAAGGTGTAGTCATAGAGCGTCGGCGCGAACGGCCAGTAGTTGCCGATCGTGCGGACCAGCGACGGTTGGTTGCCAAACGGAAACCCCTGACGCGGCTCGCGTCCGACGAGTTGACTGAAGGGCCGGCCCTCGCCGTGCGCGCCGTGGCAGATCTCGCACTTCTCGACGTAGATCGACCGGCCCTCGACCGCGGTGCCGCCGCCGGGCGGAAGCCCCGTGCCGTCGGGCGTGACGTCGATGTCCCAGGCCGCGATCTCGGCCTCGGTCGCCGGCCGGCCGAAGCCGAACCGCTCGGGTTGATCCTGCTGGGCGGCGATCGCAGCGGACGCGACGATGACGACCGCCACCGCCGTCCAGACGCCGGCCGATCGCGGCGTGGCCACCCGCATCACGCGTCCACCGTGAAGACCGTCGACCCATTCGGTCGGATCCGGCAGCCGCGGATATGGTTGTGGTGATACCGCGTGCCGATGCCGCGGACGGCGATCAGTTCGTCGAGTGTCGGCTGGACGTAGCCGGTTTCGTCGGTCGCGCGGCTCAGCACGACCGTTTCGTCGCCCTGCCAGTTGAACGCCGCGCGGAACCGCGTGTGACAGATCGGCAGCACCGGGCCTTGCAGCTCGGCGTCGCTCCAGCTCTGGCCGCCATCGGTCGAGATCTCGACCCGCGAAATCCGGCCGCGGCCGCTCCACGCCAACCCGGACATCTCCCACCAGCCGCGCTCGGGCAGCGTGTCGGGATAGGCCGGGAACGTGATGATCGACTTGGTGTCCATGGTGAAGCTGAACTGCCGCGCCGTGCCGTCGGGTAGCGGGTCGGTGTACTTCGACGTTTCCTCGCGCGTCATGAACGCCTCGTCGCCCACCTCGATGCGGCGGATCCACTTAACGCTGGCGCTGCCTTCCCAGCCAGGCAGGAAGAGGCGGATCGGGTAGCCCTGCTCCGGCCGCAGCGCTTCGCCGTTCTGGCCGTAGGCGATCAACGCGTCGTCCATCACCTTGCCCATCGGGATGCTGCGCGTCATGACCGCAGCGTCGCCGCCCTCGGCGAGGATCCACGAGGCCTCGGGGTCGACGCCGACCTCGCGCATGAGCGTCGCCAGTGGCACGCCGGTCCACTCGCTGGTGCTCGTCAGGCCGTCCACCTGCTGCGGCGTGACGTCCTCGGTCCTCCGGTTGCGATAGGAGCGTCCGCCGTTGCCGGAGCACTCCATGAAATGAATCACAGACCGCGACGGGAACCGCTTCAGATCGGCGACCGTGAACATCGTGTCGCGCTCGACCATACCGTGGATGAGCAGCGAATGCCGGTCGGGATCGATCTCGGGGATGCCGCCGTGGTGCCGCTCGTAGTGCAGATCGGACGGCGTGATGATGCCGTCGAGATCCTGGTGCGGCGTTTGCGACGAACTTCGGCCGGCTGATCGCCTCACCTGCTCGAACTGCGAACGGGTGCCTAGCTCGCTCGCGTCGCGCCCCTGGACCTTGGTCGGGTCGTCGGGCACGTTCGGCCGGTCCTGCTGCCGAGCATGTGCCTTGCCGAATGGAAGCGTCGCAGTGCCAAACGCACCAGCGCTGCCGGCGAGCATGGCCCGGCGGCTGATCCGACGCACGGGGTCACCGAGGCGGTCGATCTGCTTGGGCACTGGGCTTCCTCGATTTCGACTTGTCTTGGGGCGGACGGCGCGGATGCCGTCGGGCGAATATAGCATGGCGAGGGCGATCCTTCGGACCGCCCCACCGCGCCCCTAAAGGGGCGCGCCACCGAGAAATCCTGGTGCCGACTCAGTTTCCGATCGCGATCAATTCCCGATTCGTCCGGAAGTACCACATCCCGTCGACGAGCGCGGGCGACGCCAGAGTCGTCGCGTTTAGCTCGTTCACGTGCAGTAATTCGAACTCCGGTCCATCCCTCACAACGAAGGTCTGGCCGGAATCGTTCATGAAGAACACCTTGCCGTCGACCACGACCGGGGAGGCCGACATGCCTTCACGGACCGCTCGGCCGAGCCGACCCTGCCAGAGCACCTCACCGGTGCGCGCGTTGTAGCAGGTGACGATACTCGCCATGTCGTTGACGAGATAGAGCCGATCGCCGGAGAGCAGCGGCGACGGAACGAACGGCGACCCCTTGGGGCTCGACCAGACGACGTGAGTGTCGGTGACGTTGCCGCTGCCGCCGGGCCGGATCGCCAGCGTCGGGCCGGCGCGACCCGACGAGCAGAAGACCATGCCGTGGCCGACGACCGGCGTCGGGATGACCTCGAAGAGGTTGCCATCGCAGGTCCAGAGTTCGATGCCGGTCGCGGGGTCGTAGGCCTGGACGCGCCGCTGGCTGCTGACGATCAACTCGTCACGCTCGCCCGTGTTCAGGGCAATCGGTGAACCCCAGCCGACGCTCGCACGCCGAGAGGTGCGCCAGACCGGTTCGCCGGTCGTCTTGTCGAACGCCGCGACGAACGCGCCACCCTGCGATCCACCGTCGTGGTCCTGATAGATGATGATCGTGTCCTTGTAGAGCAGCGGCGAGCCGGCGGTGCCATGGTAGTTGTTGATCGTTCCCAGCGACCGGTGCCAGGCGACGTTGCCGTCGAAGTCGACCGCCACGAGTCCCTTGCTGCCGAACGACGCGTAGACCAGTTGTCCGTCGGTGCTGACCGTTGCCGACGCGTTCGTGTTCTTCGGGTGGAGCCGTTCGCGCGTCGTGTCGGGAATCTCGGTCTGCCAGAGCCGTTCGCCGTCGGAGCGGCGGTAGCTGAGGATCGATGCGCTGTTGCCACCCTCGGCGGTGGTGATGAAGATCCGGTCGGCCCAGACGATCGGCGACGACGCGCCCTCCCCCGGGATGTCGGCTTTCCAGAGAACGTTCTCGGTGTCGGACCAGGTGTCGGGATAGCCGCTGCCGTTGACCAACCCCTGGCCCGACGGGCCGCGCCAGCGCGACCAGTACTGCTGGGCCTCGCCCTCGGGGACGACCATCTGGACCTGGGCGGTGAGGGGGGCGGCAAGCGCGAGGTGAAGGAACGCGGCTGCCAGCACTGCGCCGACTAGTGACCGGAGTGTCATTGTCGTCTCCTCGAGAAGCAGGTCGGGCGTGCCTTCGGCTTGCCCTGGCAGGGCTCAAGCCCTGCCTACGCAGTCTTCAGCCCATTGTGGCGCAGGAGCGCGGCGGTGTCAGGCTCGCGACCGCGAAACGCCGTGAAGATGTCCATCGCCGGCCGGCTGCCGCCGAGGCCGAGCACGGTATCGCGGAAGCGCCGGCCGACCGTCGCTACTGCGGTCTCGTCTTCGAGACCGGCTTCCTCGAACGCCGCGAACGCATCGGCACTGAGCACCTCGGCCCACTTGTACGAGAAGTACCCGGCCGCGTACCCGCCGGCGAAGATGTGCGCGAAGCTGCAGAGGAAGCGATCTTCGGCGACCGGCGGCAACGGGCTGGCCTTCTCGGCGATCTGGCGCTGGACATCGAACGCGCTGCGGTCACCGTCGGGATCGAACCCGTGGTGCAGCGCCAGGTCGATGAGCCCGAAGTAGAGCTGTCGCAGCATGAAGCTGCCGGCGCGGTACGTGCGCGCCGCGCACAGCTTCTCGTAGAGGGCGTCGGGCAACTTGGCGCCGGTCTCAACGTGGCCGCTCAGGCCGAGCAGCGTCTCGCGGTGATAGCACCAGTTCTCCATGAACTGACTGGGCAGTTCGATCGCGTCGCGCTCGACATAGTGGATGCCCGCGGCAAACCCGTAGTCGATCTGCGTCAGCATATGTTGCAGGCCGTGGCCGAACTCGTGGAACAGGGTCTCGACCTCGCGGAACCGCATGAGCGACGGCTGCCCGTCGACGGGCGGGCTCTGGTTGCAGACCAGGTAGGCGATCGGCAGTCGGGGGCCGCCGCGCGGGTTCGTGAAGAGCCGGCTGCGGCCGGTGCACTCGTTCATCCATGCCCCGCCCCGCTTCTGGGCCGGCCGGGCGTAGGGGTCGAGATAGAACGCCGCGAGCGGCTCGCCGTCCTCGCCGAAGACCTTGAAGAACCTGACGTCGGCGTGCCAGACTGGTACCTCGCCGTCGGCTTCGCGGATGTCGACACCGAACAGCCGCTTGGCCAGCCCGAACATTCCGTCGAGGACGCGCGGCAGCGGGAAGTACTTCCGCAGTTCTTCCTCGGAGAAGTCGTAGCGCGCCTCGCGCAGACGTTCCGCCCAGAAGTGGAGGTCCCAGTGCGCCAGCGGGCTCGGCCCCGGTCCGTTCATCTGCAGTTCGGGGTGCGCCGCGGCGAACGCCGTCATGTCGGCGAGGTCGCGGTGGGCGGCGTCGAACGAGGCGACCCGCAGTTCTTCGAGCAGCCTCTCGACGGCCTCGACGCCGGGCGCCATCTTGGTGGCGAGGCTCAGGTCGGCGTAGTCGCCGAAGCCCAGCAGAGCGGCCGCCTCGCGTCTGAGTTTCAGGATCTGCGTGATGAGCGGCGCGTTGTCCAGGTCGCCGTCGGAGGCGCGGGTGATGTAGGCCCGGTACAGCTGCTCGCGGAGGTCGCGCCGCCGGCTGTGGTGCATGAAGGCTTCGAAACTCGGCTGGTCGAGCGTGATCCGCCACGGGCCGTCGGCCGGCGTCGCGCCGGCGTCACCGGCGTCACCGGCCTCGCGCGCCGACTGCGCCGCCAGCTGCAGCGCGCTCTCGGGGAGGCCGGCGACCTCCTCGCGTGTCGTCAGCGTCGTCGCGAACGCCTTCGTCGCATCGAGGACGTTGTTCGAGAAGCGCGTCGACAGATCGGCCAGCTCGGTCTGAATCGCATTGAAGCGTTCGCGCGCCGCGCCGTCGAGGCCGACGCCGGCCAGCTGGGCGTCGCGGATCAGGAGAGTCACGATCCGCTGCTGGGCGCTGTCGAGGTGCTGCCACGAGTCGCCGTCGCGCAGCGCGCACAGCGCGTCGTAGACCGGCCGGCTCTGGCCGAAGCGAACGGCGAACTTGACGAGCTTCGGTTCCACGGCCGCGTAGGCGGCGCGCAGCGCCTCGCTGTTCGCCACGCCGGTCAGGTGCGAGACGACGCGCCACCGGTCAGAGAGTTCGTCATCGATCCGCTCGAGCGGTTCGATGAGGCCGGCCCACGTCGGTGTGGCGGCGCGCTCCAGCTCGAGCAACTGCGTGCCGAGCTTCGCGAGGAGTTCCTGTATCCCCGGTTCGATGTCTTCCGGCCGGATGGCGTCGAAGTGGGGCAGCGGACTGTCGTCGAGGAGAGGGTTCGTCGTTTCGGCCATGGCGTATCCGGAAATTGTAGGCCGAGGATGGGTCGGCGCCCAAGCCCGCACACGCTATAATCGCGGGTCCAAACTACCCGAGGGTCCACAAGTCGTCAGAGGTACGGAGGAAGTGTCGATGCAGCGCATGAGCCGACGGACGTGGGGAAGGACTTTTCTCGGTGGTGCCCGTGCCCCCTCAAACCGGTCCAAAACTAGGGAGAGGATTTTGGGTCGAGAGGGAGCTGGAAGTGCCGAGACAACGCTACACGCCGGAGCCAATCA